>KB911950.1 GCA_000383715.1 Verrucomicrobia bacterium SCGC AAA164-E04 | reverse complement strand
GCGCCAGTCTTACTCGAATTTCGTATTCCGCATCGTGGGTGAACTTGTGGGGGATCAACAGCCCTCCCCGCGTACCCAGAGGTAGCCCTTCAACAAAACTTCATTGTTGTTTACACCTCGCAGGATCAAATATACGCCGAAAAGATTTTCAAAAAGTTCACCGCAGACACAGGGATTGAGGTCAAAGCCGTTTTCGACAATGAATCCGTCAAAACGATGGGACTCATCAAACGTTTAATGGCGGAGCAAGCTCAACCCGTTTGTGATGTTTTTTGGAGTAATGAAGCCATGGCGGCAAGGAAGCTCTCAGTGGCGGGTATAGTCGTTGATTTCGAGGAATTCGGCTACCGTTCACGCGTATTGATTGTTAATACAAACCGAATCGAGCTCAGCGAAGCTCCCAAATCCATCAAGGATCTGGTCTCAAGGAAATGGAAAAACAAGGTAGCCATGGCGTATCCACTTTTTGGGACGACTGCAACACATATCCTTGCCTTGAAGGAAGCATGGGGCTCAGAGATATGGGAATCCTGGTGTGAAGGATTGGTCGCCAATAAAACCAAAATTGTAGATGGCAATTCCATGGTGGTTCGGCTTGTGGGCGCGGGCGAGGCTTTGCTGGGTTTGACCGATTCAGACGATCTGGCAGTTGGCTTGAGCCAACAATTACCACTGGCATCGATTCCATTGGAGAATGAACTCTGCGCCATACCTAACACGGTAGCCATGGTCAAGGATGCACCTCATTCAGAGGGAGCCATGTCATTTATAAATTACGTGCAACGGGAAGAAATACTTGCTGATTTGGTGGAAAATTCCGCTCTGATCAGCGCCAAACTTCCACCTGAGGAAAACGCTTTTCAGTCCATCTTCTGGCCTGGAATTCTGGCTGAAGAAAAAGAAAGCTTCTCTTTCCTGAGAGACACCTTTCTCAGATGAAATGAATTTCCAGCTCCTCATCAACACCATCACACTCATGGCATGCGTTGGAATCATGACAACGTTGACTGGATCCATGGCTGCTCTGGGAGCATTGATGGGGTCAAGCCAATTCAGACGAGGGTTGGTCATCTTGTCCATACTGCACCTCGTTCTCCCACAAATGATGATCCTTTCCTGGTGGCTTGGATTATTCGGGGAAACTGGTATTTTGCGTCCCTGGGTGGATTGGAATCTCTACTCACTGACGGGAGCC
This sequence comes from Verrucomicrobia bacterium SCGC AAA164-E04, assembly GCA_000383715.1. Classification (GTDB taxonomy): domain Bacteria; phylum Verrucomicrobiota; class Verrucomicrobiia; order Limisphaerales; family AAA164-E04; genus AAA164-E04. The sequence goes on along the minus strand of KB911950.1, from coordinate 214,032 downwards.
ATTTGGGTCACGACTCTTTTATTCTGGCCTGTGCCTTTCTTGTCCGCCCTTGGCAGTTTGCAAAGAATCAATCACCAAATATTCGAAGTCGATTCAGGGCTGAGAAATATTCAATTATGTCGTCATCTGCTTTGGCCTGCAGCCCGCCCTGCACTGCTTGTGAGCATGAGTATCGTGGTTGTTTTGACACTCAATCAATTCAACATACCCTCACTGCTTCAAGTCAGGACGTGGACATCTGATTTGTTCATCACTTTCAGTGCCACTCTGGAATGGCAGGAAATCCAAGGTAGTCTAATTTGGATTGTGACAGGCTCTGTGCTTTTCCTGATGATAATACGCAGAAACGATGTCCCCTGGCCATCCGCCCCAGTGAACAATCGCTTTCAAACGCTAAAACCTTTTTTTCATCCTGGCTTGGTCATTTTCCTGCAATGCTGGACCGTCCTTTGGCTTTTGATTGCAACCATCCTGCCGTGTCTGAGCCTCGTCTTTTCGACAAGGACTTGGCAAGAGCTTTCAACAGCAGCGGCGGCTGGGCAATCCGCCCTGCTCCACAGTCTGGGATTTGGGCTGATAACTGCAACACTCAGCCTCACACTTGGCCTGCTGACTTCTCGCTGGCGATTGAGCAAATTACTCTGGATACTCTTCCTGTTGCCCGGATGCGTATGGGGTGCCTCATTTCTGAGCCTTTCACAGCAGGCATGGTTTCCATTGAAGGGATCCCACTGGGTCCTTGCCGTCACCGCACTGACGCTTCGCTACGGGGTTCTGGGGTGGCTTGGAGCCAGGTTGGCGCAGTGTATGCTGGATAAAGACCTCAGGGACGCTGGAGAGATGGACATCCCGTCATCACTCCAAAGGTTCCGCCTGATTCAATTACCTCAGACAGGATGGGTCCTCGGCGCAAGTTGGTATGTGGTCTTTTTATTGAGCTTGTGGGATGCGGATACTTTGATCTTTGTCATTCCGCCGGGAGCAGAAACATTGGCGTTAAGAATTTTTAATTTACTGCACTACGGCCATAACGCCCAGGTCAACGGCCTCACCCTTCTCATGATGTTTTCTGCTGTCACACCGTATATCGTATGGCAGCTAGGGAGACTGATCAAAAAGATCTGCACAAAACAGTATCATCATTCGTTGCTCCCTTCCCTGACGACCGGCGGGCTTCTGTGCCTGATGACATCCGGTTGCAGTGCTCCAATCTCAAGAGAGACAGCCACGAAAGCCACATTGGATTCCAGAATATTTGAAACAGTCATTGTCATCGGCACTCAGGGCCGCAGCCCTGGTTTTTTCATCAAACCAAGATCCTTGACGGTCGATGCCAACGACTTTCTTTATGTGGTGGATATGACGGGTCGCGTTCAAAAATTTAATCCTGACGGACAGTATATCCTCCAATGGCAGATGCCCGAACTGGAACGTGGTCGCCCGAAAGGCATGTGCGTGGATACTGATGGTAATATTGTGGTCGTTGAACCGCATTACGCACGCGTCAACCATTTCACGCCAGATGGACAACTCGTTCGCCAATGGGGCACCAAAGGATCAGATGAAGGGGCACTGACATTTCCACGTGCAATAACCACCTTGAGGAACGGAACTCTGGTCATAAGCGAATACCAAACCGTCGAGCGAGTTCAGCGCTTTAGCCCTGACGGTTCAATATTTCTGGGGGCAACCGGTGAGGCAGGGAACAAAAACGCTCAATTCAACCGTCCCGAAGGATTGGTGACAAACCTTCGGGACCAAATCTTTGTAGCTGACTCTTGCAACCATCGCATTCAGATCCTTGATGCGGAAGGAAATTGGATTCATACATTTGGATCACCGGGAAAAGGCTCGGATCAAATGAGTTATCCGTATGATCTGGCCACCGACAGAGAGGGGCTTCTCTTTGTTTGCGAATTCGGCAACAGCAGGATACAAATATTTGACCGTCATTACAAAACCATGGAAGTGGTGGGAGAACCGGGCAATGCACCTGGAGAATTCAACAATCCATGGTCCATCGCAATGGATTCAAAAGGTGATTTATACGTGGCAGATTCCGCCAACCACCGTGTCCAGAAGCTAATAAGACGGAAATCCATCGCCCTGACATATCAATCTGAGGAATGAATTTTCAGTTCACACATCCATGGTTTCTCGTTTGCGCTTTGGTGGCGCTGCCATGGATTGCATACTGGATTCACCATTCAGACGTTCAGATTGGACCTTGGCGTCGAGGTTTCGCACTTTTCCTGAGATTTCTGATCACCACCTGTATCATCCTTGCCATGGCTGGTCTTCAATGGCTGCGCCCACTGGAAGGCATGAATTTGATTTACCTGTTGGATCGGTCAGAGAGCATCCCCCCCACTCAGAAAGAAGAAGCCCTTCAATACGTTCAGAAGACACTCAATCTGAAGGAAAGTGTTGATCAGGCTGGCGTGGTGGTATTTGGAAGTGAGGCCGCTCTGGAACTACCAGTATTGAGACGTAATGAGCTTCCTGCGGTGCAATCTGTCATCGACAGCTCACGCACCGACATAGCATCAGCCATCCGACTGGCGACCGCTGCCTTTCCTGAGAATGGTCAAAAACGCATTGTGTTGCTCTCTGATGGTAACGAAAACCTTGGGGAATCTCTACCGGCGCTCAGAGGTGCCGTTCCGCTGGGAGTCACGATAGATGTTTACCCAATGGGGGCCCAGCGAGGGCAGGATGTCTCCGTTCAACGCATCGGTGTGCCTTCGCTCGTCAAGAGCGGCAGCTCCTTTGATGCCAAGATTTTCGCTACAGCAGATCAACCTGAGAAAGCTACCCTCAGGTTATTTATCAATGATCAATTGATGGGTGAGGAAGATGTTCAACTCAAGCCCGGCAAAAACCTCTTTACCGTCCCTCAAATACTGAACGAACCAGGCTTTTATACTTATGATGTGCAATTGGTTGCCAATGGCGATTCCGTCGCACAAAACAATCGAGCTATCGGTTTTGCCACCGTCAGGGGGGATCCAAGACTGTTACTTATCTCCGAGAGTTTCAGTGCGGATGCGAGTCTGATGGATGCTCTTGAAAGCTCCCAATTGAACGTCGATATCCGCCCCCCCTCTGGGCTGCCAGAAACATTACCCGAACTCCAGAGCTTTGATTCCATTTTTCTGAGCAATGTGGCCGCTGGTGATTTCAGTATGGATCAAATGCGCTTGCTGCAAAGTGCCGTTCGCGATTTTGGTGTGGGGCTGGTTTGTATTGGCGGCGATCAATCCCTTGCTGCCGGAGGCTACCGAGGCACTCCTCTTGAAACGGTATTGCCACTCGAGATGGAGTTGAACAGTAAAAAAGTCCTGCCCAACGGTGCGTTGGCCATGGTCATGCATGGCATGGAATTCAGCAACGGAAATCAAATTGCAAGACAGGTCGCTGTTGGGGTCATGAACACCATGGCGGCACAGGATGAGTTGGGAATTGTGCTTTGGGATGGCTCTGAAAAGTGGTTATTCCCCCTGACTCCGGTGAAGAACAAACAGGCAATGGGCCGGGAAATCATGGGGATGAATCAGGGAGACTTGCCCGATTTCCAAAATATCATGGAGTTGGCTTTTGAAGGTCTGCAGGAATCCAATGCCAACATCAAACACATGATTATTTTCAGTGATGGGGATCCTGGAGCGCCCTCCAAGACGCTTTTGGATGAGCTTGTGAAAAACAAGATCACCGTCACAACCATCCTGATCGCAGGTCATGCAGGACCGGATACCATGCAGTGGATCGCTGAAAATGGCCAAGGTCGTTTCTATGAAGTGCAAAACCCGAACATGCTGCCTCAGATTTTCATGAAAGAGGCTGCTGTGATTCTCAAAAGTGCCATCATCGAAACCCCTTTCAAACCCATCCTGACCCGTTCCACTGAACCCGTCAGAGGCATTGCTCCCGAAGTTTACCCTAAATTACTGGGCTATGTTGGAAGCTCTCCAAAACCACGCGCAGAAGTGCCGCTCGTGTCTGATCAGGGAGACCCTATCTTTGCTCACTGGCAATATGGACTGGGGCGGGCAGCAGCCTTTACTTCGGATGCGCGGTCAAAATGGGCAGCCTCCTGGGTCACTTGGGATAAGTATCGCCAATTCTGGACGCAAATCGCGCGCTGGAGTTTGAGGCGAGTCGAAAACAGTGATTTCACAACGGAGGTTTCCGTCGACAAAGGTGTTGGATCCATCAGCGTTGAAGCTCTTGATATGGAAGGACAATTCCGCAATTTTCTCGATTTGCGTGCTAAAGTCGTAAGCCCAACCGGTGAGAGTCAGGATATTCGACTTGAGCAGACATCACCTGGCAGATATGAAGCCAAATTCCCGGCCAGGGAAATCGGTGCCTACACGGTCAACCTAAGTGAATATGAGGCAGGAAAATCCAAGGCAATGCAGGTCATCGGAGCAAGCGTGAATTTTTCACCCGAATATCTCAGCAGTGAGACCAACATGCATCTCCTTTCCCAGATGGCAGAGGAAGGCAAAGGTGTCATGATTGAGCCGGGCAATCTTGCAGGCAATCCTTTTAACAGAGATCGGAAGCGCACTTTCCAAACGCGCGACCTTTGGCCCTGGTTATTAATGAGTGCGATATTGTTCTTCCCTGTTGATGTTGGCATTCGCCGTATACAGCTGGAACCCGAAGAGCTCAAAAAAGTATGGGAGTGGATACGACGCAACCTTTTATTCATTGGATTCAAAAAACCAGAGGTCAAACGAGATGAAGCCATGGAAGCCCTACTCAGTCGGCGCAACGCATTACGCGCGAACAGAAACACAAAAAAAGTTCCAGAGCCAAGAGAGGATCTGTTTGAGGTTGAAAATAAAGACCCCATCGTCTTGGACAAAACGTTGAAAACAGAAGCGGAAGGCCAGGATAAAGCCTACCAAGTTGATTCTGAAAAGGAAACATCCATGGACCCTCAAGAAAAGGACAACCACTCGATGGCTAGCCGGCTTTTGGCGGCAAAACGCAAGAATAAGCCCAAGTCGTGAGCCTTCACGCCCTGACACTTGAAACATTTAAGGCAAATTTTTGAAGATTAGACTCGGTTTTAGAAGAAAATCATTGCCTGACACCTCATAAATATGGCTTGATTCTTGCGGTCAATCGACAAGGACCCTAGGCTTGCCTTTTGGATATTATTCGGGTTTTGTGAATATGAAGACAGATCTAAATGGTTGCCGGGCAACGGTTCATTATTCAGGCCGCGTGCAAGGTGTTGGATTCAGGTATGCAGTGAAATCACTGGCACCGGGTTACGATGCAACTGGGACGGTAAGAAACCTTCCTGATGGAAGAGTCGAACTGCTTCTGGAAGGCGAACGAGAAGAGCTGGAAGCCTTTATCGAAGCTGTGCAAGATTCGGGACTCGGGCCATTGATTCGGGACGAAAGCTGTCACTGGTCAGAATCAAGCGGAGAGCTTAGGGGATTTGAAATAATACGATAGACTGCATTTTTGGGATCATAGATAATGAAATACGCGATTATCGCAGACATTCACGGGAATTTAGAAGCATTTCAAACGGTATTGAAAGATGCCGAAGAGAACGAATGCACGCATTACGCCTGCCTTGGAGATGTAGTGGGCTATAATGCCAACCCCAAGGAGTGCTTGGATATTGTTCGAAAAATGGGCATGCCATGCGTCAAGGGTAACCACGACGAATACTGCTCCATGGAGGGTGACCTGGAGGGTTTCAATCCACACGCCAAAGCAGCGATCGAGTGGACCCAGGACAGACTCACAGAGGACGACCGCACCTGGCTGCGAGAGCTCAAGTATTTCAGACTGGTTGCAAACTTTTCCATTGTCCACGCCACACTCGATGCCCCTGAGCGCTGGGGGTATGTTTTCAACAAACTCGAAGCAGCCTCCAGCTTTACCTACCAAAACACTAAAGTCTGCTTTTTCGGGCACACGCACGTGCCGGTTGCCTTTGTCCGGGACGCAACCATCAGAGGGGGCACTTACTCCAAGTTCAAAGTGGAACCAGGCAAAAAATACTTCGCGAATGTAGGAAGTGTCGGCCAATCACGCGATGGAGTTCCTAAAGCGACCTACGTGATTTTTGATCTCAAGGAAAGCACTATCGAGCTTCGCCGCCTCGACTACGACATGGAGACCACCATGAGGAAAATTCGGGAGGCCGGTCTTCCTGAACGCCTGGCAGAACGACTGCCTCAGGGGAGATAGGATACCTGATAATCAAGGGGGATAGCGCATGACTTGTCAAGTGTCAGTCATGGTTGTCCCATAGCTGACAGGGACAACCTAGAAGGGTCAAGAATTGCCTTGAGTTCACTGTTCGCTGACTTTCATCTGCAAGAGTTTGAGCAGTGAAGAAAGCAAGGGATTGTTTAAGTAGTGGGTAAGTTTAGTCACCTCCGGGGTTTCTATCCCAGCGGCCGTTAACAATCCTTCTGTATACAGCATATCCACAAATCGTAATCGTAATCATGACTCCGCCAAATGAGGGTATGGATCCGACTTTCTCGTAGTCCTTGACTGCTGCGTATATGGCGAATCCTGATATTGCGGTGAGAATTCCACCAGCCAACAAGTCGTGAATTTTGCTAGGTTTGGTTCGCGGTTTTTCTGACATACAAAATAAACGCCTCGAAAAAAACCACCAGCCAAAGCCAGTGGGGTTTGATTAAGTATGAACCGCTTTCGCACTAACGATGAACAACGGCCTATTCAGATTAAACAACGCCGATGTGGTGCAAATCCTGACACAGAAAACCCCTCTATGAGTATCCAGCAGCAGAGTTCACTCAGGCCTGGGATGTTTCTAGCCAGTCATCCGGATTGGTGCCGTGCTTTTGAACCCAGTCGGCGTAGACATGTTTGTATTTGCTGGAACTTTTGAGGGTAGACCGTAATCCCAAGGGACCACCAACTCCACAGAACACAGTGATCATCAGTTCGATCTGTTCACCAGACGAGATCCACCGAGCAAGGCTTACGAAAAATGCGCCTGCGCAAACAACCCAGCAAATGATAAGAGGTAAAAGACCAGGCTGGTGTAACATTTTGCTGCAAGTAGCAAGTAATACAGGGAACTGAGTGAAAACCACTAACCGCATCACCGGTAGTGACCCAGTCTCCTTCTTTTGTTTCAGATTGACAATACGGTCGACCACAGCTGATGCAGTAATAGTAATTAAGCCAAGCTGTAATACTCATCAATTGCCATGAACCTCCCAAAAGGGCCATTATAATTTTATATTGGATTTGTAGTCACATCATGCTGCTTACAATCCTCTCCTGAAGATCCAAAAGCCAAGGGAGGGTCAGGGCAAAATGAAAGACACAAGAAAAAGGACCTACAGGTACACACCTGGTGTTTAATGCTGTTAGACCGTAGATCGATCCTGCCTAACGCCCCATCACATGTTGTTTTTTACACATGGATGTTCATGCCTTACCCGTATCCTCCGAGGATAGTTGAAGGAGAAAAGGATCCTTGTGACTTCTTTTCACAGCATTTACCCACTGCTAATTTTTGCCGCGACTATTAACCACAACTTAAACCACTGCCTACCTGTGATTTGTCATCAATCGCTTCCCCTGATATTAATGAAGGCGCATGTTGAAGTTGGCAGTCGCATGCTTTCGAGTCTCGGCAGCAACCAATCAGTATGAACATGGATTCGACAGACAAAACAGGCCATTGATGCGTTTGCAGATTGGGGTCGATTTCAGCTTCAGAAGATTTTTCATGAGGTATGGGGATGCATGTCGCTTCGCTATCAAACCGCTTACATTCTTTGCCTCATAGATACACAAAATGAGACCATTGAAGGCCTCATCCCATCAATAAAACTTGACCAAGACGGCCTGCACACCAATATCCATGGTCATGCACATACAGATTATAAACTTCAATCTCAACGACTTATCGCATGAGGATTATTCAAGAGCCTGCAACGATATCGCACAAAATTTTGCAGATCTCCCTGGGCTGATCTCAAAACACTGGCTTGCGAACGAGGACACGAACACCTACGGAGGCGTCTACTTTTGGGAGTCCAGGGAAGCTATGGAAAATTACCTTCAATCGGAAGTGTTTGCGCAGGTTGCCAACAATCCTGCCTTCGCGAATGCGGCTTCCAAGGACTTTGCTATTTTAGAAGGCCCAACAAAAACAACTCGTGGGGTTACATGAGCTAAGAAAGACAAATGGTTTATGATGTTTCACTAGCTTGAGTGGCACATCATTTCGATACGATTGAGTCTTTTTCTTCCAGGTAATTCTTTTAACGTCTGCTCATCAGATGTCTCCGAAGTAGAATAACTACCTCTCGATTGCCTTGAGCTGTGGCGAGACTCAAAGCTGTATGGCCGTTATCAGTTACTGCCTTAAGATCTGCCCCCTCAGAGATGAGTAATTCGCATACTTCCTCGATGCCATTGACTGCAGCAAGGTGCAGCGGGGTAAGGTCTTTTTTGCTTCTTGCATTGACGTCCGCTCCAGAGGCAATGAGAAGCTCCATTATCCTTACATTTGGTCCTCCTCTCACTATGTTAAGGTTTTTTGCACGTAGCTCTGGGTTTTTCGCATAATCGTGGCCTATTTCACCCAACACTCCAACAGAAACAGCCAAGTGCAAGCATGTCATCTTGGCGGGGGTGCTGACGTTCACATCTGCACCCTCGGAGATGAGCAGTTCCACCATCTCAAAATGATCCTCAGCCATGGCTGCATGAAGAGGGGAAAAAACTCCGTCGTCATCCACTGAGTCAAGCTCTGCGCCACCGGCGATGAGTAACTTGGCTAATTCAGTATGTCCCAACCATGCCGCCGTATGTAAGCATGTCCTTCCGTCTTTCCTGGCGTTGACATCACTACCAAACTCAAGGTGTTCTTTCAGAGTTTTGACATCCCCTCGCTCAACAGCTTCATGTATGGATATTTTTGGCGCAGAAGGCCCACAGCCGGTGAAGATGAAAGCAAGGAGTAAAGCAAAGAACGTTTGATATTTCATAAGCCCATTATTGTGTGGCGGCTATGCCTTTGGCCCTTATAATTTTGAACTAATTTTATAGTATGCTTTCGGTGATTGGCTACCTTGGGCCTGATATGAAAAGCGTTTCGGACAAACTCGGAAACAAGGTATGTTACACGCAAAAGCTTGTCGGACTGCTCAAGTAATCGCATCAATTTATCCTCCCGATCTTTGCAGCAAATCGCTTTGAGTTTACACCAGTCGAGACAGTTTGAACTTTGCCCAAAATGGCGTTTTTCTCGTAGTAGGTATTACCAGGCTTGGATAGCGTAATTTAAGTGGATGATTTCATGTTGATGTAACTGGCCACCAACAAGAAGCGAACAATCGGAGCGGCTATAAAAAAATGGTACACCCGTAGGGAGTCGAACCCCAAACCTCCTGATCCGTAGTCAAGCGCTCTATCCAATTGAGCTACGGGTGCGCCAAAGGGATTGAAAATTATGAGAAGTGTCGCCTGGCTGCAAGCGTTAATTTTAACTTTTCTAATCAATGTTGCTTTGTGACATTGGCAGGAAATCCACTTTGGCGCTTAACTCCGGAGTGAGGTAGGAGTCTGGGTTTTCAATTTGGACTTTAATCTGGAGTGTTCCTTTCTGGCGGTTGGCTTCAGGGGCAATCTCCACCACTTTGCCCTCATAAACGCGATCCAGATAAGCTTCAGGGCTGATCATACAAGGTTGATTGAGTTGAATTTTAGACAAATCGGATTCATTCAGTTCAATCTCCACTTGTAAATCATTGGGGTCACCCAGGGAAATCAGTGCCGTGCTGGGGCCCCTTGCCCCACCAAAACTTTGAGGCGTGACCAGTTCGTTGGGATCAACTAATTTTTCAAGAACGACGCCATCAATGGGTGAACGAATGATTGTCCATTCCAGATAAGTCGTCAACAAGGCAAGCTGACCCTCCAGCCGTTTGACTTCAGCCTGCGCACCCGCAAGCTTCAGTTGAGCATCCTCCAGCGTGGCCCTCATCTCAACGTTTTCAGCAACCAGTTGACTGGCGCGCTGTAATTCCAACTCCGCTTGCTGGACCTGTACCTGCGCAAATTCCATCGAACCTCGGCCTTGGAGCATTTGCGCCTGAAATTCGGCATCATCCAGGGTGGCAACAATCTGTCCTTTTTCAACCGCATCGCCTTTCTTGACATTGATGACCTTAACAACTCCCATGAATCTCGGACTCAGCTCGATACGTTCACGGTTGATGATGTATCCACTCACGGTTAGGAGCGAATCCTGAATGCTTACCGACTCAATATTTACCTGACCTTCAATCATTGAGACATCCTCTTGAATTGAGGCCACTCCTTGTCTTTGATTCATGACCGATGTTTCATCAAATTTTGTAATCCCTGTTGCAGCGGCATTTCTCTGCCCCTCCCCCGTTTCGCCAAGAATACGTTGATCATCACCACTACGAGGCCAGGCAAACCAGCTGGCTGCGGCCAAAAGGATAGCGATCACGCCATAGATCAAGCCAACAACGGAACGCGATCTTTGCCTGGCATGCTGAGGAATTTTGAGCCGTTGAATATTCTCTTTCTTCATAAGGATTTAAGCGCGTCGATGACAGGGGTTCTGGATGCCTTGATGGCGGGTATCAAAGTGCCAAACAAGCCAATAAGCACAGAAAAAACGATACCCTGAAAAGCTAGTTTTGGGGTGATCGTAAATTCAAAGACTGTTTCACTGAAGGATTCGATACCAATCGTGCCGGTGGCGTATCCGTTCAGAGGCAAAGAAAGCAAACAGCCAAGTATACCCCCGACCGCACAAAGAAGGATCCCTTCGATCAACAATCCCAACACAATCGTCCGCCTTCTGAACCCGAGCACCCGCAAAGTTCCGATCTCTCGTGTTCGAGCACCAACGGTAGCATACATGGTGTTCATGGCGGCGAGAATCGCGCCAAGGGACATGGCGGTAGCTAGAAAATTACCCATCCATTTGATCGGTGTCGCGGTCATGGTTTGTTCTTTGTAATAATCCACCTCATTCTTGACCAAAAGCTGCAGACGTTTGTCCTCTTCGATTTGCTTTACCAATGCGGCGCGCCCTTGACCACTTGCCGGGCGAATCAATAAGCTGGAGTAAGACTCCCGGTCAAACAGTGAACGCACCTCATCCGCATCGGCCCAGACTTCGGAATCAAAAGCACTATTCCCGCCATCGAACCACCCCACCACCGTCAACCAGTCAGGGCCGGTCTTGAATTGATCACCAATGCCAAAATTTTCGAAGCGAGCTGCCAGACGCTGGCTGACCACAACCTCGCGTTTACCTTTTGAAAACCAACGCCCCTCAACTAGGTTTACCTGAGGGCGTAATACTCTGCCTTGTCCACCAATGCCGCGCACCGTGGTGTTTGCTTCCCCCTGACCATTCAAGCGCGGGAGATTCACCAAAGTGAGTACATCCGTCGAAATCATAGGCTGGTTCTGTGCATCGCGTTCGATCCATTCAGAGTAGCGGAGGGATCGAAATTGCTCTAGGTTCACTACACTGCTGGATTCTGATTGCGAACCTTTGCGGACAATGAGCAAATTGCGAGGATCGCCCGTATTGGCGCTGCTTGTTTGCAACCCTACTGCCAGAGCCTGAACGATTACATAAACGGCTACGACCATGGAGATACCCAGAATGGTTGCCAGCGTACTGCGCCACCGCAGCACCACATTTCCTGCATTGTATTTAACGGGTAACATGTTCCATCAATCCAGTGTCTTCAGGCCGTCCACCACACTCATTCTGCAAACCGACCAGCCAGGAGCAATTCCTGCGACAACGCCCAATACCAATGAAATCAAAAAGGCGGTTCCCAGCATTTTGTTCGTTACCTCAAAAAAAACAAACATGCCGCTCGATAATTGTTGGATGTCGATGGTGGAGAAGAGCCATGCTGCTCCACCGACCCCGATGACGGCACCCAGTAAAGACAAGAGGAGACTTTCCGCCAGAATGAATGCCAATAACTCATGACGACGATAACCTATGGCTTTTAAAATTGCTAACTCTCGAAATCGTTCACGGATGGCCATACTCATCGTACTTACAGTGACCAGCAGTAGAGTAAAGACAATGGCGGAGCAAATCGAATCAATGAGCATCTGTATATTGCCCCACATCGAAACAAATCCCATTTGGAATGCTCGCTCACTTTCTGCTCTGACCTCCGCAGAGGTATTCGCAAATGTTTCATTGATCGTATGGACCACATTGGGCGCGACTTCGGCTGAACCGGCCCTCACCCACCAGGTCCCCACCGTGCCGGGATCATCCGTCATTTCATCAAGATACTTGTGATGAAAAAAGACATTCCGGTCATCAAACGTTCCTTCATAGATTCCAACAATCTCCATATCGAGATTCACTGGATAAAAAGTCCCGGAAAGGAGCATTTTTTCTCCAATTTCTAGATTGTACCTTTTTATTGTGTCGACTCCAACCAGGCAACTACCACGATTCTTGAGCCATGCTTCGAGGTGATCATCTGCTATTTTGGCCTCAAGAAAGACGTTGGTAAATCTTACCGGATCGACAGCAAATTGAGCGAAAGTAGTAAAGGATTCATTGCGGTAGAGGCCACCGAAATAAGTAAATGGTGTGATCGCTTCCACTCCATTGATTTTTTCAATTTGCTGCAATTGACGAAACGGCAAAGGCTGAGCCAGTGAAACTTTATTGCGGACGGCGATACGCAAAGAGGCGCCCACATCCTCTGGAGGGATGGTCAATTCTCGCAGCGTTACTTGAAGGGTAATGAAGAGAAAGAGACTGACCGCCACACTCAATGCGGACAACGTGGCACGACGCTTGTTGCGCAAAGCATTTCTCAAAATGAAGGATGCAGTGGTCATGCGAATAATGGACGATACATTGAAAAACCCAGGCTTTGAGAAGAAGTCTCAGGAAACCAGGGGCTCTTCTTTTTCAAACCGCCCCTTTTCAAGTTGAATGATGCGTTTACCAAAGGCGGCGGCTTTTGGGTCATGCGTCACCATGATGACTGTTTTACCGGCATCGTTACTGAGCGATTGCAAGATTTCCAATACTTGTTGAGCCGATTGGGAATCCAAATTGCCGGTGGGTTCATCGGCGACGACCAGAGCAGGGTCCGTAACCAGAGCCCGTGCGATAGCAACACGCTGTTCCTGTCCACCGCTGAGCTGTTTTGGCAAATGATGAGAACGGTCTTCCAAGCCAACCAACTCGAGCGCAGCTGCGACCAAGGCCTTCCTTTCTTTCCTGCCCAATCGAGTCAACAGCAGCGGAAGTTCAACGTTTTCAAAAGCAGTGAGGACAGGGATAAGGTTGAAGCTTTGAAAAATGAAACCCACATTTTGATTACGCCAATCGGCCAGAGCTGATTCGTTAAGGTTCGAAAGATCAATGTTCTGGACTTTACAAATTCCAGAGGTCTGACGATCGATACCCGCAATGATATGAAGTAAAGTCGACTTACCAGAACCCGATGGCCCCATCAGTGTCAGAAAATCGGAGCTGTCTATGCTCAAATGAATATCATCAAGCGCAGTAACCTGAATTTCCCCTTGATTGTAAGCTTTGCTTAAGTTCCGAATTTCAACAATGGAATTCATCACCTTGCTTTTTAAGTTCATTGAGCCAGGAAGCCCTGCTCTTGCAGCCAAAAAAGACAATCCTTGGTCCACGGATGACCATTTCCAAGCCCAATCCCATGTCTCCCTTTCTGATACACATGCAGATCAAATGCCACCCCCCGCCTTACGCAGGGCATCTGCAAATTGAAGACTGTTTTCGACGGGTACGGCTTTGTCTTCCCACGTATGCCAGACAAAGCATGGAGGTGTGTCGGAAGACACCTGAAGTTCATTGGAGAGCAACCACACCAAATCTTTGGATGGGTTTTGCCCAAGCAGATTGCGCTTTGATCCCTCATGGGTGAATGCACCTAAAGTGACCACCGGGTAACAGAGAATCCCTAGTGCAGGACGGGAAGAAAGCCGATCAATAGGATCTCTGGCAGATGCATCGCCTCCGTCAAAATGTGTAACGAGGGTGGACGCCAGGTGTCCACCTGCCGATGACCCCATGATACCGATTCGATTCGAGTCAATCCCCCATTCAGTGGAATGATATTTCGCCAGTCGCACCGCTCGGGAAGCATCGCTCAACATCACAGGGTGACGATATCCCTTGGAACCCAGGCGGTATTTCAGAACCAGACCAGCAATACCATGCTCTGCAAGCCATTCAGCATAACCTTTGCCTTCATGCTGCGCCAAGCCTCCATAGCCACCACCTGGAAAAATGACAATCGCCGCTCCCGTGGCTTTATCCTCGTCCGGCAGGTAAAGAGTCAGGGTGGGATTGTCATGGTCGGCATTTCCCAAAGCGCCAGGTGCGCCATCTTTCCAGAGGGATATGGTTTCTGCTGCGATGACAGGCTTAAAAGTCGCGATAATTATAAATAGGCAGGTGATCCAAAATTTCGACATGCAACTCTGATAAAGGATTTCAATTAACCTGACAAACTGAAAAGAGCGCAGTAGTTTGGCTTCAATGGTCATGAGTAAGCCTGTCATCGCAATCACCATGGGAGACCCTGCAGGAGTAGGGCCGGAAATCTGCCTGCAAGCATTGAAAGACCCAGGCGTCCTGAAAAGCTGTGTTCCGGTCATTTTTGGTGATGCTGATATTTTAAGCCGATGCGCAGAGGCATTGGGTGAAAAATGCACTTACCCGGTGATCAGTGACACAAACTTAACAAGTTTGAAATTAGTTCAAGATCCTTGCATTCTCCATGTTGCAGGTATGGACCAACAATATTTCCAACCGGCCAAAGTGAATGCTCGAACAGGGCAAGCCAGCTACCAATACATACAGAAAGCAATGGATGCGGCTCTGGGTGGCAGTGTCGCAGCAGTAACCACTGCCCCTATCAACAAAGAAGCACTTCATAAGGCATCCATCCCCTATCCTGGTCACACAGAAATGTTCGCTGCCAGAGCAGGCTCTGAGAGATGGTGCATGATGCAATACTCGGAAGCCATTACCTGTACTTTCGTAACAGTTCACGTGGGCTATGCAGAAGTGCCGAAATTATTGACCAAAGAACGCATTCTTGAAGTGATTGAACTCTCGGCTGAAAACCTTCAGCGCATTCGCCAACGTCATCCTAAGATTGTTGTTTGCGGATTGAACCCTCACGCGGGTGAACATGGCTTATTCGGTAATCACGAAGAAGAGGAAATCATTCTACCTGCCATTGAGATGGCACGCCAGAAGGGTATCGATGTTGAAGGTCCTTTGCCCCCGGACACTGCATTCCTTCCATGGAAACGCAAATCAACCGATGTCTTCGTCTGCATGTATCACGATCAGGGCCATATTCCAGTGAAAGCTCTCGCGTTCGATTGCGCGGTGAACACAACTCTAGGACTCTCGATCATCCGCACCAGCGTTGATCATGGCACAGCATTGGACATTGCCTGGCAGGGAAAAGCCAGTCCCAGCAGCCTGTTCAGCGCGATTCAGTTGGCAGTGCAACTAGCAGACAAGTAAAAAGAAGACCAGATAGCCCCTGTCTCATTGAGTGAAGTGATACACAGAGTTCATCCCCATAGGTAACATTTGCGTGAGAAACGACACGCGCGAGCTCATTGCGAAGTTAAAAAATCTTTGGTAACCAAGGGCTTCTGGCGATTTATTGTTGGGCTCATTAACCTGAGGTGGGCTAAGGAATGAAACCCATTTCTCCGAGGCTAAGCAAAAACGTTGGCGATTGGCTTCCTTGCTTATGGAGAGAGGTTCTACGGAACTTGCTTAAGGTCGCTGAATGTCCACTTTAATCCGCTTTTTCGACGCGAATGCTTTGAGGTTCGCAATGCTTGAGCTCAAATTCAGGTGGAATTTCAACTGCCAACGTTACTGCAAATTCGTTTTCACCTGATTGATGGGTAAAATCCGCAACAACCCTCATCCTGCTGGCATCCGCTGATTCCAGCAGTTTGGCCTGCCCTTCCACTTTGATTCGAACGGTTTGAGGCTCGATGACATATCGATTGGTGTCCGTGGATGACGTTTGAACAATGATCGGAACCTCGGTAAACTCTCGACTTGCGAGTAGCCCTTGATCGGCACGACTGGCCTCATTTTCCTCCACAACCGCCACACGAATGACCACCCATAGGCCAATGGCCATCATCAGCGACGCCATTTTCCAGGTAAGGTTGGAAAATACTTGAGCGAATATGATCTTCATCGATGCCATGGCTCAGGTCACTGTTTTCTTGTTCAAAATTTTATGAAGGTCCTTTTGCTCTTCAACTCGTTTTTCAGATTTTGCTCCTTTTACAATCAAGGTACTGAGAATGG
The DNA here is from genome assembly GCA_000383715.1 of Verrucomicrobia bacterium SCGC AAA164-E04. Lineage (GTDB taxonomy): Bacteria > Verrucomicrobiota > Verrucomicrobiia > Limisphaerales > AAA164-E04 > AAA164-E04. The sequence goes on along the minus strand of KB911950.1, from coordinate 197,630 downwards.
AACGCAATTCCTCAACAGACAAACCTCTCACCAATTGGCCTTGATGCGCGTAAGAAATCATGCCGGTCTCTTCCGAAACCAATACCACCACAGCATCTGTTTCCTCACTCAATCCAATCGCAGCTCGATGTCGGGTACCAAGCGATTTCTGAAGATCCTGACGACGTGTCAGCGGAAGGATACATGCAGCGTGAGAGATGCGATCTCCCTCAATCAACACGCCACCATCGTGTATGGCATTGTTTGGGAAAAAAATGGTCTCCAACATTTCAGGCGTGGCTTCACAATCGATAGGAACTCCCAGTTCAAGCACTTGAGAGAGGTCGTGGCTTTGCTCGACCGCAATCAAAGCTCCAATCTTGACATCAGAAAGTCGGTCAACAGCTTGAACGATCACCTCAATCGTTTCACGTTGTTCACGGATCAAGGAGAAATTGGGGAGATTCCCGAGTCGTGACAGTAGCCTACGGATTTCAGGATGAAAAAGAATCAGGATCGCGTAGGCTGAAAAGCTGAACAACTGTAGTAATATCCAATTGAGCACTGTTAGTTGAAGCGCTGTCGTGACCACAAGAAACCCAAGAAGCACGAGGAAACCGATAAAAACTCCCCAGCCATGCGTCCGCCTCACGAACATGAGTACAAAATAGATACCCACAGCCAGAATAGATATCTCTACCACTGGCCTCCAGAGCGTTTCCCATGAGGCATCAAAGATCATTTCGTATATCAGGACTGCAAGGCATCCCACATTTTAAGCGCCTGCACTGTCTCGCTAACATCATGTGTTCTGATCATTCCAACTCCTTGTTGCATGGCCCAACAGGCACAAGCCAAGCCCGCAGGCGTACGTTTTCCGGGAGACTCAACTCCCAGCAAAGTTTGAAACATCGACTTTCTGGAAACCCCCAAAAGCAGGGGATGACCAAGGGATTGAAGTGATCTCAAGGAGCGTAACAATTTGATGTTATGATCCAAGGTTTTACCGAAACCAATCCCAACATCGAGCATAACCTGTTCCTTTTTTACTCCTGAGAGGAAAATAAGATCGAGTTGATTCCCAAAAAACTCAATCACGTCTTCTACCACATCATCATATTGCGGGTTCTTTTGCATTGTCCCCGGACTCCCCTGCATGTGCATGGCGACATAACCTGCCCCGGATTCCGCCACCCATTCCCACATGGAAGGATCCTGGCGATTGGCTTCCACATCATTGATGATCACCGCTCCTGCCTGGACTGCTTCTCTGGCTACCCGAACCTTGCGAGTATCAATACTCAACGGAATCGATGATTGAGCGACCAAGGCTTCCACAACAGGCACGACACGCCGCAATTCTTCGGCAACATCAACATCTGCAGCGTTTGGACGGGTCGATTCACCCCCTATATCGACCAGATCCACCCCCTCTTCCACCATCTCCAAACCACGATCCACAGCTTTGGGGACATCGACATAAGATCCTCCATCAGAAAAAGAATCGGGCGTGACATTCAATATGCCCATCACCTTGGGAACTCCCTGCAAGGCCCATTGATGCTTACAAGTTGACCAATTCACTTGATTACTTTTTTAAAAACAGGTTTCAGAACCAGAAAACCACGTAGCTATCGAGGTAGACTCAATGGCATATCGGCAACAATCCACGTCATTACCGCGGAGGCGGCCACGCATTGATTGAATTCTTTCACGTCCAGCTTATCGATCGTGTCCGCGTCCGTATGGTGATACCAGAAGTATTTCGTTCGATCCACATCCAGCCCCATCACTGGAACCCCATCCGGCACCAAGCGCATGATGTCGGAAGCACCCGCACCCCACTTCAGTCGCTGCGCCTCAATGGGACCTAATAAGCTGCCAATGGCTTCAAGATAAGGCATCGCTTTTTCGCTGCCGGTGAAGCTGAACCCTTGAGGCTTGAAGGTGCCTGCATCTGATTCGATCGCCAGGACGTGATGCTCCAATGCCTCTTTGTGTTGGTCTCTGTAAGTGCGCACACCGGCCATGCCGTTTTCTTCATTCGTCCACAGAACAACACGTATGGTGCGTCGTGGACGTAAGCCCGCTTTGAGAATCAGTCGCGCCGCTTCCCACATTGCGAGGCAGCCTCCGCCATCATCCATGGCACCTTGCCCCACATCCCAGGAGTCAATATGACCACTGATGAGCACGATTTCTTCGGGAGATTCAAGGCCTGGGATTTCAGCCACGACATTGCGTGAAAGGCTCGGTTCCATGTTTTGGGCTTCCATGTGAAGCTCAACCTTCAACAAATCCCCACGTTCCTGCATACGTTCAAGAAGCATGGCATCTTCCAAGGTAATCGCCGCATGAGGAATACGAGGCACAGCATCGTCATATACCATCATGCCCGTGTGAGGAGTCTGCATGGAAAAAGGGCCGACCGATCGAATCAAACTTGCAACTGCACCAGCCTTCGCCGCTTCAATGGCACCGCGTACCCGAAAGACGACGGTGGCTCCGTAATCCGTGAAAGGCGCGTTGAACAAAACAATCTTCCCCTTGGCCTGCACCTGATTCGCTTTCAACTCTTCAAAACTTTGAACGACCAGAACCTCAGCTACGACACCATCAGGCCCAGTACCTACACTTCCTCCAAGCCCAAGCATTCGACATGATTTTTCCAATGGGCTTATGATCGATAGCGATTCTTTTCCCCGCACCCATCGAGGAACCATCACAGGCTCGCCTCTTACTTTGGAGAACCCATCCTTTTCCATTTCTTCCAAGGCCCAATCAATTGCCTGCTCCAAGGTTGCAGACCCGCTGAAACGCGGACCAAACCGATCGCACATCTCAGCAAGCCGTTCAAACCCATGATCACTGTCCAAAGCTTTTCGGATCAAAGATTCCGCGCTGTCACGATAGGTCGATGCAAGATGATCGGGAGTAAAGTGTTCCTCTGCGAGACAGGCAAAACTGATAAAAGATACCAGCACCCTCAAAGACAAAGCGTGGAGGTAGATTGTAATTCTCATGAGATCAGTCTAAGGGAAAGCAATGAACCATTGCAAATACTTGAACATCTAAAGCGCGATCATCTCCCCACTGGAAATGCCTCTACTCTTGTCATTGGCACCACCTTTAAAATTTAGGCTAGATAACAAATCTTATTTTCAGCAGGTAAGCATTGATCAATGCTTACAGCGCGCACCATGGATCGCAAAGACTGGATGAACGGCCCTGCAGCCAAATCTCAGACTGCCTGCAGCTCAAATCAAAAAACTGGGGGTGGTTTTCCAGGCAAATACCAGAAGCCCAAGACAGCCTAGCTGCAGGCTATCCTGCTGATTAGTTCAATACTGGCTCACAAAGAGAAAGCGCATTTTGGAACGAAGTGAACTCATCGGTGGGCGAAAATTGATGATAGACAATCCATAAATATTCTAAACCCTGAACCAGCCAGGCATCCGGCAGTAGACTAGGTCAGATCCATCAAATGCTTTTTCAAAAAGCTCCAGGCGGTTTCTTGCATTTGCCGATTAAAGATATGTCCTGTGTCGTGTTCCTGAATATAGAGTCGGTCATCGAATCCACCTTTGGAGAAAGATTGATTGATTTGCTTGTAGGCTGCGTTGACTCCTTCTTGATTAAAGAAGCTATCCTTACCCCCACCCAACACCATCAGAGCACCAGGCATGGACAAAGCTGCTAGATCCGAAAAATCCATGTAACGTGACATACCCGGAATAAGTATGGAATACCCCATGGTGAACTTGATATTGTTTTGTAGTTGGTATGGCATGGAGGTCATCCAGCAGGCGTTCACGGTCGCCTTGATGCGATCATCCAATGCAGATAGCATCATGGCACGCATACCCCCAGTCGAAAACCCAACACAACCAATACGGCTACGATCGACTTCAGGGCGACTCCAGAGATAATCCACCGTACGAATATCATCCCAGGCGGCTATCCCTGCCCAAGTTGTTCCCGCTGCCAGCAGGGTGCGATCCAGCAAGTGTTCGTAGGTGGACGCACGTATATTGAATGAATTGACTTGATCGGGTGCCAGGTCGTCAGGACGATCCCACCATGCATCTGGATCCCCATCCATCATATAACGTCGATTACCCCAGTAAAGCATATCGATGACGACCACCAGATAACCCTGACGCGCCAGATCCGCCCCCAGCGATTGGCCTTCATAATAACGTTGCCTGTATTCGGTAAGGATCGTGTGTTCATCAGGCAATTTGACTAACTTTTCCTTTCCCCACATGTAAAAACCACCGTGGTCATGCATTAAAATGACAGCTGGCGTTCCTCGTTTGACGGCATTTTTAGGAACGAGCACGTAAGCGGGAACTCGAGTATCCTTGGTAGTGCTGAATGTGATTTCTTCAATCATGAAATCTCCAGCATCGGTTTCTTTGAGTTTGGTAGGCTTGGGGGGCCATTGCACTGGAGTATGATGCAGCAGATCGACGAGTCGATTCCTCGTAACATGCTTCCAGGTTTTTAAATTTGTATAGTTTTCCCGGGTGAAGGAATAAGGAAAGTAAGCTCTTTTAGCCTGGTTTTGGATCAATGGCCACATGGACCCTACATCGGAATTGTAGATGGGGCGATTTGTTGAAATAGGAACAGGGACAGTGAAGGGATTGCTCGCCGTTTGCGCATTCAATTCAGCCCCAACGGCAGCTGATCCGAGTAGTGCCCCAAGTTGAGCCATAAAGGTTCTTCGATTGGGGGATTTCTCAGATCTGGGATTTGTATTCATAGGATGAGATGACACTGTGACAATAGGTTTTCAGGTATATACACCAGAAATTGACGCGCAAGACATTCGAGAGAAGAGCGCAATCAAATGCGATTCATATAGTAGATAAAAAACGCTACCAACCCGGAAACCAGAATTCCAACGACCAAAGCCCATCGCAGGAACTGGGCATGGCGTTGACGATTGCTTCGTCCCATTCCTGGAAGAAGGTAATACCGATGCTCCTCTTTATTTTTTTTTGAACCAAACATGGTCGTGATATCACAGCCGGGTCGACACCGCTGAGCGTCTAGACATTTAACGGTCATCCAGTATACGAGTCAATGCATTGAGCATTGAGGCTCCAGACCAGACGGTAGAAAACCAAGTTGAACGGGCTCAATCCTCATACTAGAAGCGCAATTCGCTAAGCTTGACTGTCCGCTGATAGATGGGTTCATCATCGACGGTTTGAATATGATAAGTGAGCGCAGGATCTTTGGAGGTGGTATCAAAGCTCAATATGCCAAAGGATCGTTTGGCATTGTAACCGAAGAGACTTTTTTCCATTACCTTGTGAACATGTATGTTTGTTAATCGAGAGGACATGAACTCATATAATGGATAAGCATCCGGTCTCTCTATTTTCCATATGTCAGAGCGGTGACGATCAGCAGCAATCAAGGCCACCCCTTCAATCCGGTTTTGTTGAAGAAATGAAAAGATCTCTTCCCTTTCTTCTGGATAACCATCCCATGGATCACGACTGCGCGGCTTGACTCCAGAGGCAAAGGGAACCGATGAAGCAATAATCTTGAAGATACCCTTGGAATTACGAAGGGTTTGATACAACCACTTTTTCTGAGGAATTCCCAGCATGGTGCGGCCCTCGTCGACTTTTGGGTTGGTTCGGTAATAACGACAATCCAGCATGAGGAAATGGACGTCACCTACGTAAAAATCATGATAGCAGCCCGGGGCTTCTACTCCACTCCCATAAGCATGATTGTTCCAATTCTCTTGAAAGGTCTTGAGGACCGTAGGCTTCCATGCCGGACTATCAGGATCGTCTCCATACCAACAATCATTATCACCAAAATCGTGATCGTCCCAAATGGATGCAATTGAGACTGAGGACGCTAATGCTCGGTAAGGAATGGAAGATTGACGGCGGTAGTAGCAATAACGCTGGATGGCCCGTTTTTCGGGTTGGTCTACATAAATATTGTCGCCCAATTGGAGAAAGGCAACGGGTTGATGACTTTTGATGGTTGTGAAAACACGTTCAAATTCCGGGGTGTAAGCCGCCCCACCACCAAATGCTACTTTAAAAATGGCGGATCGATTCTGTTTGGGGAAAGTCCGAAACTGAAATACATCCGAAGTCTTTTCCCCATCCAGAATAAGTCGATATCGGTAGGTTTGATTCGCTTTAAGCTTCCCCACCTGAACCGTGGCTGTGAAATCATCCTCAACCTTGGTCAAGACTGCTTCTGAGAGTATCGTTTTGGAACGTCGGCCCTGCTGGACGGGATACAACTCCACGGCAAACGAAGCTTGCCGTTCCGTTCGAACCCAGAAACTGGCGGAAGAATCCGTTACCGCCCCCAGAATAGGGCCATGTATCCATAGTTTATTTTTTTCATTTTTTAACGATTTAAATGCAGATAAACCATGAAGTGACTCAAGCATCTCACGCGGACCTGCGGTGAAACGCTCAAAAGGTAATCCCGCACCCAAAGCACGCGTTACAAAAGTCATCGCCTGCTCACCTTCCCCTTTTTTTGCATGAGCCACAGCCAAACCAAAAAGAGCTTCCTGACGATTTGGGTCATCGACCAACCGCTTCTGATAGAGCTTGATGGCCTCATCCGTTTTCCCGTCATAGATCAAAACCATCTCATCACGCCCCTCTTTGTTAGCCCAATCATTTGGGATTTGGGCAGATAACAAAATCCCGATACCTGACGGAAAGCACATTGCAATCAGACTTAGGTTCAATGTTAAGCGGGGCCATTGGAGATTGTTCATGATGGATCCAACTTTGTGCATTGGAATTTCTTAACCTTACCGGCTCAGGAAAACAATCCTCGATTTAAAACCAATCCTGTTTTTTCATGCTTAAAACTTCATCTTGGATATGTAATTTAATGTCGCATTGTCATGATTTTCGTATGTCTTTTGCATTTTTGACATTTTTTCAAAAGGATACCTTGGTTATGGATTTGGTAAAATCCAACGGGTGAATGAAGCGGAATTACCCCCTCGGTTTATCAGGTTTCTGAAATTCCAAATTCGCTGGAAATGATAGTGAACAACCTGATGTCCCCTGAGTGGATCGAAACAATGACATTAAAGGACTGACCAGCATGGAGCGTTCCTATCCGAATTACGACTCCGCATGGGTAATCAATGTTGACTTTTATCTGAGTTGTGGGTCCTTGAGCGGCATATGAAACTTGTCGGGAACTGTTGGACGCTTCATTTTTGTTCGGCCTGTTTCATGTTATTCATCCGACCTTGCGGGGTAGATTGAAAATTGGCAGGGATCTGGTCAGGAGTTGCAGGACCTTGCAATGAGGGTGATTGAGTCCATAAACGCTTTTGATATGTGGCTCTACCTGCATTGGGAGAGGAAACATTGGGGCCATGATTGGTTTGATATGCGGCGGACACTTTTTGGTCGACTGTTTGATGTCGGAATCCCGTTTGCATCCATGGAAGGAGTTTGTTCGCAGGGATTCCATGGTTACCAATCCGTTGATCCTTACCACGCGCAAATCTGTCGGCAGGCTTAGAATATTGAAACACCAGACGCGCCTTTTCGGCATTCAGAATTTTAGCATGCAGTGATGTTTCGAGCAGATGTTTCTTGGGAAGGAAAACGAAATACTTTTCACTTAAGGAAGTCGAAAAAACAGCGGAATTGGGTTTTAAGTTTTCTTTGTTGGGACTTGCTGGCTGAGGATTCTTTTGAATCGGGGGTAGAGGAGCCCAACCACAATATTCACTCGCATTGCGCCAAGTGACCCAGGCCGTGCTCCAGCTTCCCTCCGGCTTCCATGCCCAGCCCTTTGATGTATGAAACCATCGACCATAATGAAACGGATAGGCCCCCCAATCATAATCTGAATGCCAGAACCACCCAAGCTTTGTGTAGGTCCATTTACCTTTATTCAGAAAAGGGCGCCATTGAGGGTTCTTCTGACTCTCTTGAGGAATCCAACATGTACCAAATTTGGAGTGCCTGAACCAGCGGCCGTGTGGATTTAACGCGTTGTGAAAAAGATGGAACTGCATTTGTCGAATATCGGATGTGACGCATTCATATTTCCCCTCCAATCCTACCTGATCAAATGGAAGTTCATTGTCATTGGCGGGATTGTTGGACTGGACTGGCGGCGGCGGCGTAATCTCGGCTAAGAATGTCTTTTTTTTCCCGTAACTCATTAAACCCGAATTTGATGTGTTCACTGTATCGGTCGTGAATTTGTCTCTGTAGCGCGTATCCAATTTATTTTCCGACTGCTTTTCGTATTTATTTTTTTGTGCAGCCGGATGCGCATCTGCATGATTGAAACTGGAAAATAGCAACGCAGATTTCGTTTCCTCATTGAATAACTCAAGCTGATTGAGGTGTTGAGTAAGGACATCTGCAATGATGAGACCTACCAGAAACAGGCTTCCCGCCAATATCAAGGTACGTTCAGATTGTTGTTTCATGACATTTTTGTTGCAGGATGCAAGAGGCGACCTACATCCTGCTGAAAATAGCAAGTTACACGCCAACTAAGCGTTAAAAGTTACCATACGGGAAGGCTGATGAGACGCCACACACCAACATTCAAACATGCGGGCGTAAGATCAACTTGCGCCCTCGGGCAAGATTCAAATACAGTTCCAGCATCATGCATTTATCATTCCTGCTAAAGTTCACCTTCGCGCTTCCACGACTGCCTGTTACGCTTGCGACAGCAGGACTCGCGCTTTTGGTCTCCGCAAAAGCAGAACACTCGAATTCAGAAACCGAGGTTCGCCCTGAAAATTTCGTTGTTATTGACCAAGATATCCCGGGGATCAAGATCCAGTTACGATACGGCACGGCATCCAATTTCACAGGCAACGTGGTCAGCGGATACGAGGACGGCAAGTGTTGGATCACAAAAGAGGCGGCCACTGCCCTGGGCAAAGTGCAAAAGGATGTTCAACAGATGAACTTGTCCTTACTCGTCTTTGATGCCTTTCGTCCCCAACGGGCTGTGGATTCATTTGTGGAATGGGCCAAGAAATCCGGCACGTCAAAAGAGGAAAAAGATAAATATTTTCCAAATCTGAAAAAGTCCGAGCTCTTCCCGAAAGGTTACATTGCTGATAAATCAGGACATACCCGAGGGAGCACCATCGATCTGACCCTTTGCGAGGTCAATGAAAGGGGAGAAGTGTCACCACTTGATATGGGAACACCTTTCGATTTCTTCGGGAAAGAAGCAGGAACAGAGTTCAAGGGAATCCCTGCCCAGCAAAGGGCCAATCGCTTGCTCTTGAAAACCTTGATGGAGAAGCACGGATTTAGGAATTATCCGGTCGAATGGTGGCACTTCACTTTGAAAAACGAGCCGTATCCCGATGCTTACTTCGATTTCCCCATATCAGACAATGATACGCCAAATGAAATCAATGGCTTTTAGGACCAGGAGCCGATTGAAACCAGAAGGTACTTCTATCGTGGCGCTCGCATGCGATAGTGAAGCTACTTTTTAGGAGGAAGATCTTTTCTTGGAAACAGAGGCTGGGGTTTCCCTACGACATGATCGGCGGCCATGCCTCCCCAGACTGATTTCCTGAACAGATCAGGTTTATCCTCCAGACCGAGTTGATCATAGATTTTCTGAGATGTGCCGGGTAAGTAAGGATTCAACAAAACAGCAATCACACGGCATGATTCAACCAGCGAGTAAAGGATCTCCCCCAGTCGACCTGATTGCTCCGGATCTTTCGCCAATTTGAAAGGAGCCGTCTGGTCGATGTATTGGTTTATTCTGGCAATCAATTCCCAGATTCTCCTCAGGGCGCCTTGCAGCTTGTGGCTACGGGACAATTCGATGACCTCTTTGGAGGCTTCATTTACCTCTGCTTCGAGTTCATTGCAGATCGCGGGGACAGCCCCCTGACGGTATCGATTCAACATCGATAGTGAACGATTGACCAGATTGCCGATCCCATTGGCCAACTCAGCCGCGTAACGCGTTTCAAAACCGCCGTTGGTCCAATTGCCGTCGGGACCTATATCAAGTTCACGCAGCATGTAATACCGAAAAGCATCGATTCCCCATTCATCAATGACGGCAATGGGGTCAACCACATTACCGGTGGTCTTGCTCATTTTTTGACCATCCTTTTGCCACCAGCCATGCACACAGACTTGTCTGGGCAATGGGATCCCTGCGGCCTTCAGCATGATGGGCCAATAGACGGCATGGAATTTCAAAATATCTTTACCAATCACATGCACATCGGCAGGCCAGAGGCTGGTTTGCGAGTCCGTTTCGATGTCAAAACCAGGCAGGGAGGGATCCCCCATGGAAGCCGGTACCGTCACGTAATTGGTCAGGGCATCAAACCAAACGTAGGTCACATAATTTTCGTCGAAAGGTAGTGGAATCCCCCAGTTGAGCCGTGACTTGGGCCGAGAAATACAAAGATCCTCAAGCTTGTTGTTCTTGAGAAAACCTAGCACTTCGTTGCGGCGATAATCCGGGTAAACGAAATCAGGATTTGCTTCGATGTAATCGATCAACCATTGCTGATGCCTTCCAAGCTTGAAATAATAATTATCTTCAACAAGACGAACCACCTCACCATAAATCCCATCGAAAGAGCCGTCTTCACGACGATCCTTTTCAGTAAGAAAAGTTTCCTGTTTGGCAGAATAGTAACCCTCGTAGGTGGCTTTGTAAAAATGATCTTCCTTGTAAAGTCTGTTGAGGATGGTGCGCACCACGTGTTTGTGCCGCTCCTGCGTCGTGCGAATAAAATCATTATTGGAAAGCCCTAAAACGCCGACAAAGGATTGCCAGCTATCAGCCAGCTCGTCACAGTAATTTTGGCTTTCCTTGCCTTGTTCCATTGCAGCCTTCTGGACTTTCTGTCCATGTTCATCCAATCCAGTAAGGAAATAAGTGGATTCACCAAAGCTCTGATGGACTCGACAAATGGCATCGGTGATTACTTTTTCGTAGGCATGCCCCAAATGAGGATGCCCATTCACATAATCGATGGCAGTCGTTAGATAAAAAGATTTACTCATGAAATACTCACGTCTTCAAAATCAAAATGGTCGAAGACAATGAGATTGCCAATACTTTTTCAAGAAATTCAGAAGTTCTCGTTTTTCACAGCTGTTTGAACCAGACGGATGAAGTGGTATTTAATTGGGAAACAATTCAAGGAACATCGATCCGAGGAAATCGACCCCTACATCAACATTGACAGTAAGCGCATGGTATTTGATTGTATTAATACAAACCATGCATCCAAAAACCGTCAGTTTAAGCTTGGCATGCCTCCTTCAATGGGAATGCGCTTCAGGCGAATCTCCAATACCCCCTTCTTTCATTGAGACTTATTGCTACGAATGCCACGACGGTGATTCGACGAAAGGGAATCTCGATTTGGAACGCACTCAAAAGGGTTCGATCGCAGAACATGGAAGCATCTGGGAGAAAGTCTTGCGAAAAATGGATGCACGGCAAATGCCCCCCATTGGAAATGAACGACCAAGCGAAGATCTTTTTGAAGAAATTACCTCCGACCTCGCTGTTTCGCTCGATCAATGGGCAACCCTTCATCCCAACCCCGGCAGGACCGAGACCATTCGACGCTTGACCCGCACGGAATATCAAAATGCCATCCGGGACCTCCTTGCCGTCCGAGTCGACACCAAGGCACTGTTGCCAAAGGATGAGGCCAGTCATGGCTTTGATAATATCACTGTCGGCAACCTTTCCCCTACCCTCCTGAATCGCTACATCTCGGCAGCACAGAAAATCAGTCGACTGGCAGTCGGTGCAAGCCATGTCAAACCGGGAGGCCAGACTTATCGAATCCCGGCAGATGTCACTCAGGAATCTCATGTTGAAGGGCTACCTCTGGGTACGCGGGGAGGGCTGTTGATCCCCCACAAGTTCACCCACGATGCGGAATACGAAATTCGAGTAAGACTGGCGCGGGACAGGAATGAAGTCATTGAGGGGCTGAATGGTTCGTATGAACTGGATATATTGATGGATGATCAACGTATCCGACGCTTCAAGGTGGGACCTCCGAAAACCAAAGGAGATTACGACAGCGTGGATGGGAAGTTGTCGATTCGCGTTCCTGTCAAGGCTGGCTTGCGTCGGGTAGGAGTCACCTTTGCCGATCATTCCGACGCGCTGCTGGAACGAAAGCGTCAACCTTACAGGGTAGCTTTTAACATGCACCGACACCCCAGGCTCAGTCCTTCCATCTATCAGGTAAGCATCAACGGCCCTTTTAAGATTCAGGGTTCCGGAGAAACGGCAAGCCGGGCAAAAATATTCATAGAAAAACCCCAGACGCCTGCTGAGGAGGATCAATGCGCCAAACGCATCCTTTCCCACTTGATGCGCCGCGCCTATCGACGCCCGATCACATCGGAGGATTTAATTCAACCTCTGAGGTTCTATCGTCAAGAATATGCCAAGGAAGGATTCGAGGCAGGCATAGAGACTGCCTTGAGTGCGATCCTGATCAGCCCTCAGTTTCTGTTGCGAATTGAAAACGAACCACATGATGTGTTGCCCGACACTCCCTACAAGGTGTCCGATCTGGAATTAGCCACGCGACTTTCCTTTTTCCTTTGGAGCAGCATTCCTGATGAAACTCTGCTTGATCTGGCCTCACATGGCGCACTCAGCAAAGGCGATGAACTGACACGGCAAACAAAGAGGATGCTCAGGGACCCACGAGCAAAGAGCCTGGTAACCAATTTCGCCGACCAATGGCTTTACTTGAGAAATCTCGACTCGCTCACACCTGACGCACGCTTGTTCCCGGATTTCGACGAGAATCTGCGAAAGGCGTTACGAAAAGAAACTGAAATGCTTTTCGGGCACATTTTGAAAGAGGACCGGAGTGTCCTCGAATTGCTGCAATGCAATTACACCTTCCTGAATGAACGCCTGGCCAGACACTACAGCGTCCCCGGGATTCATGGATCGCATTTTCGAAAGGTTGCCTTGAAACCGGAGATGCATCGCGGCGGGGTTCTTCGACACGGAAGTATCCTTGCAGTGACTTCCTATGCCACTCGCACTTCGCCTGTCATCCGGGGGCACTGGATATTGGGAAACCTGCTGGGATCACCACCACCACCTCCTCCACCGAACATACCCGCACTTGAGGAAACATCTGTCGATGCAAGTTTATCCGTCAGGGAGCGGTTTGCTGAACATCGTGCCAATGCAGCATGTGCAAGGTGCCATGACGTGCTGGATCCGGTAGGGTTTGTTTTGGAAAATTTTGATGCAGTCGGTCGTTGGCGTGACATGGAAAATGGGCGCTCCGTGGATGCATCAGGAGGATTTTCAGATGGCAGCCAGTTTGAGGGGGTGGAAGCACTCGAGGAAGCGATACTCAGGCGCCCCAAACTTTTCGTACAAACACTTTCCGAAAAATTGCTGACCTACGCCCTGGGCCGAGGCATTGAAACGTATGATGCTCCCGCTGTTCGCCGCATCATTCGACACGCAGAAGAGGATGATTTCCGATTGAGTTCGATTATCCTTGGAGTGGTCCGGAGTCAGCCGTTCCAAATGAGAAAAACGTTACCATGATCATTACAAAGAAAGCATTACCTCGACGCACGTTTCTCAGAAGCGTGGGAGCTTCCATGGCACTCCCCTTGCTGGACGCCATGATACCCGCGGCAACAGCTTCCTCAAAAACATCACTCGGCAGAACCAAACGTCTGGGTTTTATTTTCATGCCCATGGGCTGCGACCAGTCCCGATGGTTTCCGGAGAAGGAAGGCGCGCTCGAAAAGCTATCACCTATTTTGAGTTCACTGGAACCCGTCAAACATCAGGTCAACGTATTGCAAAACATGGAACTGGCCAACGCCTATCCAGGTTCACATGCTACTTCCAACTCGTCCTTCCTGAGTGCAGCGAAAGCCAGACATACGGAAGGAAACGATTACTACCTGGGGACAACCGTCGACCAGGTAGCCGCCCAGCATTTTGGACATACCTCGCCATTGCCCTCCCTTGAATTGTCCATGGATTTGATGCAGACGGTCGGCCAGTGTGACAATGGTTATGCCTGCGTTTACCAGAACAACCTTTCATGGTCCACCCCTACCACCCCTTTACCCGCGGAGGCCCACCCTCGAATCGTATTCGAGGCATTGTTCGGCGACGGAGGAACGACCGCAGAGCGGAAGTCAGCGCTTCGCAGGCGTGCTAGCTTGCTGGATGCTTTCAATCACGACATCGCTCGATTGAAACGACAACTGGGGACCGGGGATCGCGTTCGCATGGATGATTACCTCGAAACCGTGAGGGAAGTGGAACGACGCATCCAGCGGGCCGAGGCAAATGCGGAAGATAATCCGCTTCCCGACCTGGACCGCCCGGTGGGCGTCCCCGAATCCTATGCCGAGCATGCACGATTGATGTTTGATTTGCAGTTACTCGCCTTTCAGGGAGATGTCACTCGGGTCACCACCTTCCAGTTGGCGAGAGAAACAAGTAATCGCACTTACCCTGAAATCGGGGTACCTGATCCGCATCATCCACTGTCGCACCACGGCAACGATCCGGAAAAAATCGCGAGAATGTCTAAAATCAACCAATTCCATGTCTCCCTTTTCGCAGAGTATGTGCAAAAGCTGCAAGATACGCCGGAGGGAGAGGGATCATTACTGGATCAAACCTTGTTGCTTTATGGAAGCGGGATAGGCAACCCCAATATTCATGACCACACCAACCTGCCAGTTCTGGTGGCAGGTGGCAGTGCAACCGGCCTGAAGGGAGGCCGCCACGTGCGTTACAAAAAGCCCACTCCTTTGTCGAATCTTCACTTGACGCTGCTCGACAAAGCCGGCGTGCATCTGGATTCATTCGCTGACAGCACAGGCAAAATGGAAGAATTATTTCCATTATCAGTCTGATGAAACACCTCCTGCTCGTCTTTCTGGTATCGACACTTTCCCTGTATGGGCAAAGTCCCGTTCTTGAAGCCGTCCGGCAATCCGACCACTCAAGGCTGCAATCATTGATTGAAGCACAGAGGGATTTGAACGCGACAGTTGCAAACGGAATGACCGCATTGCATCAGGCTGCTCTTCAGGATGATCTCAAATGCGTGAGAATGCTGCTGGAAGGAAAAGCAAATCCATCCGTGGTGACGGACTATGGAATCACTCCATTATGGCTTGCCTGTCAAAACGGCAATGCATCTATGGTGAAGACCCTGTTGAAGGCTGGCGCTGTTGTTGATCAGATATCCCACGGAAAACAATCCGCTTTGATGATGGCTGCCAGAGCGGGCAGTCTGGAATCGGTTCAGGCCTTGGCAAATCAGGGTGCCGAACTGAATACCAGAGAGAATCGAGGTCAAACCGCAATCATGTGGGCCTCTGCCGAAGGGCATGCGGATGTGGTCGCGTGGCTGATCGAAGCTGGCGCGGATTTTAGATCTCCACTCAAAAGCGGATTCACTCCCCTGTTCTTTGCCATTCGTGAGGGGCGGCACGAGGTGGTGCAAACCTTGATTGAAGCGGGCATCGATATCCATGAAGCCATGGATCCAGAGCGTCGAGCCAGTCGAGGGCCTCAAACAGGCATGACCCCTTTGTTGATGGCGGTAGAAAATGGACATTTTGAACTGGCCATTGAACTCGTTAGAGCAGGCGCAGATCCTGACGACTTACGGCCTGGCTATGCAGCCTTACACGCCATCACCTGGGTGCGTAAACCCGATAGCGGTGAAGGAGTCAACGGCTTGCCGCCTCCAGATGGTTCAGGGAACTTGACCTCTTTGGAGTTTGTGAAAAACATCCTTTCCCTTGGAGCCGATGTAAATATTCGCATCCCAAATGGCCATGGCGGCGCAGGCAAATTCAGCCGGCAAGGAGCAACTCCATTCCTCATGGCGGCGAAAACAGCTGATCTGAACTTATTGAAATTGCTCCACCAATCCGGGGCAGATCCCACCATCTTAAACGAGGACGAAGTCACCCCCCTCATTGCTGCTGCCGGTTTAGGCACCGTCGCAGCGGGTGAAGTTGCAGGCACTGAAGAGGAAGTAATGGAAACAGTCCATTGGCTGCTGGAAAAAGGTATGAACATCAATGCCGTGAGCACAAAAGGAGAAACTGTCATGCACGCGGCTGCTTACAAGAACCTGCCCAGAGTCATTGAATTCATGGCAGGTCATGGCGCTGATATTGAAGTATGGAATAAAGCTAATCAACATGGGTGGACGCCCCTGCTCATCGCCGAAGGATTTCGTCCTGGCAACTTCAAACCTTCTTTCGAAACCATCGCATCCATTCATGAGGTCTTGCTTGCCTCCGGCATCACCCCTCCTCCGCCCACACAGCCCAAGGGCATCAACAATACTGATTATACATCGCCTGAGCAAAAAAAGGCCGACGCCGAGCTGTGGAAAAAGGACAATCAGTAGAATACCTTTTGCGGGTCGAATATTGATTCACCATGAAACCAAGTTCTTTGGTGATGCCCCCATCTCAGCAAGGGGGAGAGGCTGTCGATTCAAATTGTTATTGTCACGCTGAGAGACAATCAAGCATCCAGCACTTGAGGGTTGTGCTTCAGGAAGAAGACATGTCTCTGGATCATCCCTTTGGAATTCCTGAATCCAGCATGAGGGCGCGGACGTATTTTATAGCAATGGAACCGAAGGATAATAACTGATCATGGTATTCCTTCAGCACGAAATGACCATCCCACTCGGCTTCCACTTCAGAGCGAAGATCCACATGTTCCAGATAACCGACGAAATAGGTAGATAATTGAGCTGAGGTCAATTGAGCTCTTCGCCATTTTCCGTCCGCTTCACGCTCCTCTTGAAACGCATCTTCCATCATCAGGCGCATCGCCTCTTGCTTTTCGATTCCGTCAACGTGTATTGCCTGGTCAAGTAAGGCGTTGGTCACATCTCTCAAGTACCATTTCAGAACGACCAAGCGCATCAAGGGATCATCCTTGAGGAAACCTTCCTCACACATCATCCACTCACTGTAAACTGCCCATCCTTCTACAAAGGTACCCGACCCCAGAACCGATCGAATCCTGCGGGGGTTTCGATTGGCATGGGCGAGTTGAACGAAATGACCAGGCATGGCTTCATGGACCGTGAGATTATGCAACGACCGACGATTGTACTCACGCAGATGGGAGGCAACCTGTTCTTCTGTCCAGGAAGCCGGTGGTGGAGAAACGGCATAGAAGGTCTTCAACCCTTTTTCTAAAGGGCCAGGGGAATCACAATAGGCGAGTGAAACTCCACGACGAAATTCCGGCATGACAATAATTTCCATGGGATCCTCAGGCAAGGTGACAATGTCGTTTTCAGTCAGGAATTGACGGGTCAATCGAACAGATTCATTGACGGCAGCCACCACGCCTTCGGCACTTGGCCTGTCCTGACAGGCTAACTCAAGGCAGGCTCGAATGATTGATTTTTTGTAAGCCCGTGACGGTCGCCTTGGAAACTGTGTGTAGGGAAAACGCTTTAAATACACGTTTCTGGCAATCTCGAACATACGATCATGCAATGCACGTATTTGCTTTTTACCCCGCTCCTTGATCTGTTGCCGTGTCAAAGAAGACTGCAGCGTTTGCTCAAGTTTTTGATCATATAAGGTCGCCCCCAGTCGATAGTTCCCTGCCGCCTTGGGTAACAAGTGATTCTCCAGCCATTGTTGATGTTCCTCAACCGCCTGACGAGCCACCTCAATGGCCCCGGTGAGATCTCGCCTGTCCTTTGGCTTCAATGCTGAGCGGTGCGGTTGAATGGTGTTTTTGATGATTGCTAATATACCGCGATTCTGTCCAATAGCGGTTTCAGCATGAGCACGCGGCACGCGAGAAGGGATGAGTACGGACCGGGCCTGCTCCAGGAGCGCAGGCAGTTGCAAAAGCCTGGAGGTGGCGGAACGAAGCCGATCCGGTAAAGGCGCAAACTCACGCGCCATCAGACCGTAAACAGCATCCCCCGCCAGTCCCGAATAACGCAGCGGATTCCAAGCCCATTCCTGCAAGATGTCATGACGCCATACAGACGTTTTTAAATGATGCCGCAGTATCGCAAGATCAACTTGCTCAGCTCTCGAAAGCCTCCCTCTGGAAAGAGTCTCGATTCGCTGTAAAAGATCCAATTGCAACTGCCGTCTTCGTTCGCGGCCTTGCTCACTGACATCATCTATGAATGCGTCATACCGATGATCTCCAATGCCCGTTGCCCAGACGGGTGAAAGCCGGGCCAATTCGTCGAAGTAATCATTGACGAGTGCTTCAAAACCATCTCCGTCACCAGTCACCACATTCCGATCTTTTAAGATTTCGTCCTGAGCAAAAAGGCAATGACAGCACCAGAGCAAGGAGAGGCCTGAAATTTTCAACAATGACATGTTTGAAAGGTTAGAATGAGAGTGCTCTGCGAACAAGCTAAAGACTCTGAACAGGAAAAACCCCCATCAATACAAAGCTTAATTCAACAGGAGATGAAACACCCGCAGCGCCGTTCCGTTCGAATCCGGATGGTGTTCTTCGGCAATACGTATCCTGACATGATGCGGACCGTTCTCCAGCCCATCGTCGAGTATCACAGCCCAGGGGAGGTGGAGACTTCGACTCCAGCGTGTGAATGTCTCCAATGGACGAAATCCGGCGTTGTCGATGTTGAATTCAACGCGCCCGGCATCGGGACCTGAGGTAATGAACAACCCCACCCCAGTGCCATTGAAATCAAATTCAAAACTGGCTCCCGTTTGTGTAGAAACAAGGGCGGGAACATGAACAAAGCCAGCCCGAGTACCTTTCTTGTCAATAGGCTTCCATGTCGGGTTCCATGTAAAACCTTTGAGATGATGCACGCTGGAAATACTCCCTAAACGCCCATTGACATAGCTTTTTCTATCCACAAAGTCTGGTAGTGCATGCGGTTTTACCACACTGGACAAAGGCTTTTGAAAGGCGATATTGAACATACGCGCGATGCTGTTGGCATAAAGCCGATGGCCGAAGGGAGATGGGTGCAGGTTTTTGAAATCTTCATTCCAAGTGAATTCACCCGCCTGAATGCGGTCAGTGACCTCCAGAGATAGGTTCAATGTCGGGTTGCCGTAAGCCGAAGCGACTTTTTCATGCTGCTCGATTGAATCAGGGGTCTTGCCTTTCTTGTAATCGACCATGTGCGCAGGCATGACAAAATGAAGATGTACGATATCGGTCAATGGATTGATCGAGCGTGCGTGCCTTACGACACCCTCCATACCGCGCAACATATGCAATATCTCCGAGGTGTTTGAAGTATCATTAACCGCCGCCTCTACAAACAATAAGTCCACTGGCCCGTTCAAGAAGACGTCACGCTCCAAGCGAAATGCGTGTGGGACGGATCCCATCGAACTGATTCCGGCTCCGATGAACTCAAATTCAGTCTCGGGAAACCGTTTCCGAAAATAGTTCATTGTATGATCACGCCAACCACCGCCGGCGGTAATCGATCCTCCAAGAAAAGCAATGCGACCCGCTTTCTTTCGATCAAATTGAAAGTGGCAGTTCTGCAGTCCATCCCGAAGATCAAAGTATGCACGTCCCAATGGAAGCACATCCGGCTCATGGCGGCTGGCAGCGCTGACTTGAATTGCCAACAAAAAACAAACCACCATGGAAAAATTGATCATCTTTATCATGGTTGTATTTTAGATACTAACCCTCGCAATTTAACGATTCAAGGAACCATGTAGGGACGGTTTTGTGGTAATGAAAACAAAATGCGCTTAACAGCAATCGGCAAGCGCGTTATTATTAAGGACACCATGATCATGAAAACCCCTCCAATCGCCTCCATCATCATTGGCGCAGTGATTTTCCTCGGGCACAGCTCCCACCATGCCGCAGATCTCGGTGATCTTTCCCCACTCACTTCCTGGAATAAGGTCGCACGCGGTGTGTGGCGAGCTGAAATAGGCAATCTGGAGAATGAAATCCGCTATTCGGATCTCGCAGCCGCTCCCCCGAGACTCAATGCATTGAATGCGCTCTCCGATGCTGCGTTTCCATTTTCCTCAAAGACCATTTCGTTTCATCTGGACTCGAGCGAAAAGGTAATGGTCCGGATCCCGACCGATGAAGATGAAACTCTTTATGGATTCGGACTTCAACTCGATGGCATCAAGCATTCGCGCAAGGTCATGACCCTCAACGTGGATCACTGGAGCAAAGGCGGCGGCCGGACGCATGCGCCGGTACCTTTTTACATTTCCAGCAAAGGTTACGGAGTGTTCTTCAATACAGCCAGATTCCTGAAAATTTACAATCAAGTGGGCAATCGAAAAGATTCCCTGCGTAATCCGCCGGAGGTAGATCGAAATCCTCCGTCCGACGAACCTCAACCGGGACCATGGTTGGCTCAACCACCAGGGGATGCCGTGGAGGCTCAGGTAAACAGTCCGGGACTTGAGTTGATTGTCTTTTCCGGCAACTCAATATTGGAAGTCGTTCAGCGGTATAACCTGTTCCATGGCGGCGGGGCCCTTCCCCCTCTATGGGGACTGGGGTTCTGGCATCGCGTGCATGCAACTTTCAACGCGGATCAGGTGAAAGAGGAACTGGAGGACTTTGAGGAACGCAACTTCCCCATCGATGTTGTCGGGCTGGAGCCTGGATGGATGACAAAATCTTATCCTTGCACCTTCGAATGGCAAAAAAAACGCTTTCCTGATCCCGCAACATTTACACGTGAATTACTGGACAAGGGGATTCGTTTGAACCTGTGGGAGAACCCTTATATTTCCAAGAGCAGCCGTCTCTACGAATCTATGTATCCACTTTCAGGCTCCCATCTGGTTTGGCTTGGGCTGGTGCCTGACTACACCCTCCCACAGGCACGGCGCCTGTTGACCGATCAACATCACGAGGATCATATCAGCATTGGTGTCAGCGGTTACAAAATCGATGAAGTGGACGGGTACGATTTCTGGCTCTGGCCGGACCATGCAACCTTCCCTTCGGGCGTCTCCGGTGAAGCGATGCGGCAATCATATGGATTACTCATGCAGAACATGCTCTATACGGACCTCTTCAAAAAACGCAATGTGCGCACATACGGCCTGGTGAGAGCCGGCAATGGCGCCGCATCGGGGTATCCATTCGTCATCTACAGCGACGCCTACAACCATCGTGAATATCTGACAGGAATTTCAACTTCAAGTCTCTGCGGAATATTATGGACCCCTGAGGCCCGTTCGGCTCGAAGTGATCGCGAATGGTTGAACCGAATGCAAACCGTCTGTTTCTCTGCCATGGCTCAATTAAACGCTTGGTCATCGGGAAAAAAGCCATGGAGTTACGAAAAGGTGACGAATGCGGTCAGAGATGTCATTCAGCTTCGCATGCGCTTGCTACCCTACCTTTACACCGCTTTTGCCGATTACCATTTCAGAGGCATCCCACCGGTCCGAGCAATGATATTAGAAGATGGATTTGCAGGTGGAAATGAGACAGTAATTGAAGGAAAACTTGATAGTGAAATGAATCCTTACGCGATGGATCGCCGCGTCGAGAAGACTGATCAATATATGTTCGGTCCTTCCATTTTGGTTGCACCGTTTTATGAAAACCAGGCAACCAGACGTGAGGTTCAGCTACCTCATGGAAATTGGTATCATTTTTATTCGGGTAATTTCGCAGGCAATGGTGAGACTATTTCAGTGACTGCCGCTGAACTTGGTGATCGTATCCCGCTGTTTGTCAAAGATGGCGCAGTGATCCCGATGCTGAGCGATTCCGTCAATCAGGTCAAGCGTGCCATTGGTCATTCACTGGAGGTACGATGGTATGGCACTGAACCAGGCATAGGCGACCTCTATGAAGACGATGGACAGACTTTTAAATACGAAGAAGGAGCATCCCGCAGGCGCCAATTCAAAGTCTCAAAAGCGAACGATGGCCAATTGAATCTGGAGGAAACAGTAACCAATCAAAACCAGAAAGCCATGTTTGGCGAACTTGAAAGATTTGTCGTCATGACGAAGTAATAACACGAGGTCAACAGGGCCGACTCATGAGATGGAGACCTATGTCATCACCCTTGATAGACCAAAAGGATAAGATAATCACAAGAGAGGTAAATGCACCAGTTGAGCAACAAGATCACCAGAGGTGCAAAATCAATACGGGCCCATTGGAAAGGGAAACGGGACAGAGGCGACAACAATTTCCCGGCTACCTCATCAATCCATTCCCAGCCTTCCCAATTGCCCAAGTGCACGTAACTATGGATGAGGTAAAGCAACATCAAGAGGATGATGAGATAGTAAAGGCCAAGCCAGGCGCTGATGGAAATACAAAGGGCTTGCCATAACAAATGTGGAACATCGCTGACCGCTGGCAAAATACCCAACCAGCCAAAAACCACAGCTAGAAAAACCCATCCTATGAAACCGAAGGTGAGGAGAACCAAAACCTGTATCAGCCAGTGTTTGCTTTGAAGGAATCCCAGTGAAGCCCCCAGACCGTTAACGATATTTTCGGCACCATTTCTGGGGCTGACACGTGATAAGAACCAGAGCCAGATATAGGCAATCATTGCGAATTTCAGAAAACTGGCCACTGCCATCCAAAACATCGAACTCAAACTTGCTGTCTTGAAATAAACCATCAGCAACATGAAATTCATTGACAGGGTTGGATCAATGGGGGCTCCCAGGTAATGCAGCAGCAGGGCTTTGACCAGCAAAATCAAAAGGAAGCCACCAAAATATATCCATGCGCTCCCGATGCGACGAGAAGGCCCCACCAAAGTTCCCAATAGGGTCAATGGGCGCTGAATCTCGGTCGGGTTGTGGAGTTGCATCCACCCATTCACCCATAGTATCCAGGCTGCTATATTAAGAATGAAGTCAATGATCTGCATCCGATAAACGGTGTAACAGATTCCATTTGATTTGGGAATGATGGATCAGTGGTTAATTTGAACAAAAAGGGCCACCAGAAATCAATCCGATGGCCCTGAAATACAAGGATGTGAAATGAGATAGCGATTACATCACCTTGAGCAGGACGTCAGCCATTTCTGAGGGTGTTTGAGCTACTTGAATCCCCGCTTCACGGAAGGCTTCAATTTTTGCTTCTGCCGTTCCTTTCCCACCGCTGACAATTGCTCCAGCGTGGCCCATGCGTCGCCCGGGAGGTGCCGTCGTTCCCGCAATGAATCCTGCGACTGGCTTTTTGCAGTTGTCACGGATCCAAGCAGCCGCTTCTTCCTCCGCTGAACCACCAATTTCACCGATCATAATGATACCGTGTGTATCAGGGTCATCGTTGAACATCTTGATCACATCAAGATGTGAAGTACCATTGACCGGATCTCCTCCGATACCCACGCAAGTCGATTGCCCCACTCCCCGGCAAGTCAACTGCCAGACGGCTTCGTAAGTTAAAGTTCCACTGCGAGAAACAACGCCGATATTACCTTTTTTATGGATATACCCCGGCGCAATACCAATGCGACATCCTCCAGAGGACTGTTTACCGTCGCCTGGAGTGACTATGCCTGGGCAGTTGGGACCTATCAGTCGGGTTTTACTTCCCTCCAGTGCACGTTTCACCTTCACCATGTCATTAACAGGTATTCCTTCGGTGATGCAGACTACAAGATCAAGTCCCGCGTCCACACCCTCAAGAATGGCATCAGCGGCAAATGGCGGTGGAACAAAAACCGCAGAAGTAGTTGTTCCTGTTTCAGCTACCGCTTGAGCAACCGTGTCAAACACTGGGACTTTGTCTTCGAAGGTTTGCCCGCCTTTACCAGGGGTCACCCCTGCCACGATTTGCGAGCCGTATTCCAGGCTCAGTTGTGCGTGCCGTCCACCAAACGAACCTGTAATGCCTTGGACTAAAACTTTTGTTTCGGGAGTGACTAAAATTGCCATATTCGATTCTTGTTTTGAAATTTTTTATGAAGAGGGTGCGTAATGGCTCAGTTTCAGACAACAGCCACAATTTTCTTAGCTGCATCAGCCATCGAGTCTCCACTGATTAGCTCCAGTCCAGATTCGTTGAGAATTTTTTTACCAATCTCAACATTGTTACCTTCCAGACGCACAACAAGTGGAATCGATAAGTTGGTTTCTTTGGCGGCAGATACCACACCCTCAGCAATCACATCGCACTGCATGATTCCCCCGAAGATATTGACCAGGATACCTTTCACATTCGGATCACTCAGGATGATTTTGAATGCGGCAGTGACCTGTTCGCGCGAAGCTCCGCCGCCTACATCGAGGAAATTAGCTGGGTCCCCACCATAATGCTTGATGATGTCCATCGTCGCCATGGCCAAGCCTGCACCATTGACAAGACAAGCTATATTACCGTGGAGTTTAATATAATTGAGATCAAATTTGCCTGCTTCAATTTCAAGAGGCGCCTCCTCAGCAAGATCCCGCATTTCCAAAATGTCCTTGTGGCGATAAAGCGCGTTATCATCGAGAGAGATTTTTGCATCGACCGCAGCAATCCCCTGAGTCTCATCCACATTTTCAACAATACAAAGTGGATTGATTTCAACCATAGAGGCATCACAACTCCAGAAAGTTTTGTAGACGCCCATGAGCAGTTTGGTCGCTTGCCCTGTGAGGGACGAAGGAAGATTCAATGCAGCAGCTATTTTACGAGCTTGATAAGGCATCATCCCCATCGCTGGGTCTATCGTTTCCTTGACAATCTTTTCAGGCGTTTTTTCGGCGACCTCCTCAATATCCACTCCCCCCTCAGTGCTTGCCATGACGATGGGCTTGGAAGTATTGCGGTCAAGCAATACAGCAAGATACAATTCTTTAACAATTTTTTCAGCGCTAGCTACCAGCAGGGTTTTCACCTCGCGCCCCTCAGGACCTGTTTGCTTGGTAACCAATACTTCGCCTAACATGGCTTTTGCCGTCTCAACCGTCTCTTCCACGCTCTTGCAAAGATGCACTCCCCCTTGAAAGCCACTCTTGAAGGTCCCCTTGCCGCGTCCACCTGCATGGATCTGCGATTTGATCACTAGCATGCTCTGCCCAGCGTCAAAAAGAGCTTGTGCAGCAGTTTGAGCTTCTTCGATGCTTTTGCAGGCCTTGCCTGAAGGGACGTTGACGCCGTTGCGTGCTAATAATTCTTTGGCTTGGTATTCGTGAATATTCATGAAATCGATCGCTTAAAAAGCAGGGTAAAACAAGATTGCAGTAGGCAACTCAATGGAAATAATCGGGCAGACGGCTTGCAGAAAGACATGCATTGAGGCTTATCGCTGGTCAATGGGCGTCACGGTCAATCCCTCTGGACCAATGTAATCGCTTTGTGGTCGGATCAAACGGTTGTCAGCCATCTGCTCCAACACATGTGCCGTCCACCCTGAGGTTCGTGCGATCGCGAAAATGGGTGTAAACAAATCGATTGGTATATCCAAGGAGTAGTAAACGCTAGCAGAGTAAAAATCCACATTGGCGTGAAGGCCTTTTTTATTGAGCATGATTTCCGCGATTTTGTCACTCATCTGGATCCATTTGGGTTCCGAGATCTTCTCCCCCATCTTCAGAACCATCTTGCGCAATTTCACTGCTCTGGGATCCAGCACTTTGTAAACTCTATGCCCGATGCCCATGACTTTCTTTTTGTTTTCTAGACAATCAGCGATGAAAGCATCCACATTTTCGAGGCTACCTATTTCCTGCAACATTCGAATGACAGCTTCGTTGGCTCCACCATGCAATGGACCCTTGAGCGTCCCAATAGCACTTGTTACGGCAGAATAAATATCAGAAAGCGTTGCGACAGTTACCCTTGAAGCAAAAGTGGAAGCGTTCATTCCATGATCAGCGTGAAGCACGTAACACATGTCCAAGGTGTCAACGCTATCCTTTTCAGCTTCCGTGCCGCCATTTATGAGATAGAGAAAATTGGCAGCTTCATTTAAATCAGGTCTGGACTCAACCATGGATTTCCCCTGCCGATGCAGGTGAAAGTAAGCTGTGACAATAGGGATTTGAGCAATGATCTTTAGAGCTTTTTCCTGAAGTGATTCCGGAGAGTTGTCCTCGGATGAGGAGTCGAAACATCCAAGGGCAGATATACCAGTCCTGAGAGCATTCATCGGAACAGTGTCCTTGGGCAAGGATTGTATTAAATCTATAACACCTTGGGGTAGTTCACGGTAGCTTACAAGCTTAGCTTTCAAAGTATTCAGTTCAGATTGGTTCGGAAGCTTGCCATAATGCAATAGATAAACCGTTTCCTCATAACCTATGTTTCCTGCAAGCTCATTGATGTCATACCCCCTGTAAATCAATTCCCCCACATCACCTCGCACATCACTCAGATATGTTTTGGCGGCTACAATTCCTTCAAGTCCTTTTGTCGCGTCACTACTCATATTGAATCACTCAATCTGCTCAAATTTTAACTCAACTTACTTTAATCCAAGAGAGAATCTATGGAAGCAAACATAGTAGCGTCAATTTTTTTTGAAAAAATGCTCCAAAAACTCTTCATATTTCTCAATGGGTCAAGCATGACGGAGCAAATTGGGGTTGAATTTAGCAAGAAAGCAGGAATTGGAATGTTTACTGAATGACGAGAAAAGTTCATTGATGACTTTGCATGGCAATAAACTAAATCAAAGACCAACCTGCTTGCATCCCATCTGACAATGCCAAAAAAACTGGAAGAACTAGCCAGAAAAAAGGGAGAGTGATCTGTGAGTTGAATTTTGATGCCCCCGAGAAACAGCGGAATCAGAGAGATTTTTCAAAAAATGGCCCCTTATGACTATGCAATAAGAAAACCAAGTGGTAATTTTATAAAAATTATTTAAAGGATTACCTCCTTTCGAAACATCGTTCATCTTAGCGTATAAATATCGATATGTATGGTTTGGTAAATAAAGCAGTTCAGGGTCTCATAATAGAAAACTACGGCGAAGAAACTTGGGACAAGATAAAGATGCGAGCCAATGTCGACGTGGAAATGTTCATCAGTAATGAATCTTACAGTGATAGCATGACCTACGACCTACTGGTGGCAGCTTCGGAAATTGTCAATCAGCCAGCATCAGAGTTACTCAGATTGTTAGGAAATTACTGGATCACTGAGATTGCGGTTCAACATTATGGATCAATGATGGATGCAGGTGGAAATAGTTTTGTTGAGTTCATGAAAAACCTGCCTAATTTTCATCGCCGAGTCGCCATGATCTTCCCAAACCTTGAGCCACCCAGTTTTAGTATTTTGAAGGAAGAAAAGAATAGTTTACATTTGATCTACGAATCAACTCGTAATGGTCTTGAAATGTTTGTCGTTGGTATTCTGGAAGGATTGGCCAAGCGCCACAAAATCAAAATAAAGATCGATCAAAGTAAACTCGAAAATGATGAACCCGTTGAGGGGCTCAACCAGACGTTGTTCATTATTGATTGGGAATCGGTTTCATGAAGAGTGAATCAAACATTCCATTTGATGTCCTGGAAAGATTTTTCCCTTTCAACATTCGGTTTGGTTCGGATTACCGAATCGTTTCTTTAGGTCCTTCAATCAGGAAATTACTACCCGAATTAAAGCTTGGAATCAATGTAAACAGCCTCTTCGTAAAAGAACGAAGCAGGTTTTTACCCATTGATCTCAGCTTACCGAATTTGGATAAAAAACTGTATCTTTTAAAGTCAGTTGAAAAGGATTTGACCCTTCGTGGGCAACTGACAGAAATGCCTGACGGGAGTTTTTTTCTTGCCGCATCTCCTTGGGTGCAATCACCGGACAACCTAGTTTCGCTTGAACTTGATTTTGCAGATTTTGCCGTGCATGACCCGATTTTGGATTTGCTGAACGTAATTCAATCTGAGCGCATGGCAAGTGGAGAGATCAAAGCTCTGGTTAACAAACTTTCACAGCAGAAAGCATCCCTCAAGGAAGCCAACCATTCTCTCGAGGAACAAAACCGAACGGTGCTGAAGACACAGCAGGAGTTGGAGAAACAAGCCTCGGAAGCAAGGAAGCTGGCGCACGTGGCAAGCCGCACTGACAATGCCGTGGTCATCACCAACGATCGGGGAGAAACTGAATGGGTCAATAAAAGTTTTGAGAAACTCACCGAATTCAATTTGGACGAAGTCAAGGGAATCCCCCCGGGAAGGTTCCTTCAGGGACCTGATACAGATCAGGAAACCGTAACCCAAATGAACGAAAGCCTCAAAAATCATGAGGGGTTCAATGTAGAAATCGTCAACTATTCGAAGTCTGGAAAAAAGTATTGGATTCAAATTGAGGTCCAACCCATATTTGATAAAAAGTCAACATTGACTAATTTTATTGCAGTTGAAACAGATATTACCGCACAAAAACTTACCGAGGAGAGGTTGAATGCGGCCAAAGTCAAGGCTGAGCTGGCCAATGCTGCCATGAGTGAATTCCTGGCTACTGTGAGCCATGAGATTCGCACACCGATGAACGGAATCATTGGCATGCTTGAAATCCTGATGGATACCAACCTCGAAAGAGATCAGCGAAATTATATATCAATGATCAGGGTCAGCTCCGAATCGCTAGTAAAAATCATCAATGATGTCTTAGATCTTTCCAAAATCCAATCCGATCGATTCGAACTTGAGGTAAAGCCATTTGAATTGAGAAAACTTACTGATGAAGTCGTTTTGCTAATGTCCTTTGCAGCGACCAAGAAAAAACTGGATTTTGAAATCTTGGTGCATACGGAATTACCAAACAATTGGATTGGAGATGGTTCACGCTTACGCCAAATCCTTATCAATCTGGTGGGTAATGCCATCAAATTCACCGAAGAAGGCTCAGTTGAGGTTAGAGTTGGAACAACAGACGAATCATCCGAGGAGTCCCCCATCGTGTATTTCGAAGTTTCGGATACAGGTATCGGAATTCCCTCGGAACGTTTGAATGACATTTTTAAACCATTCACTCAGCTGGAAAGATTTGGCAGTCACAATCAGCAAGGAACCGGTCTGGGGCTTTCCATTTGCAGCCAGTTGATCAATATGATGCATGGCAAGATTGAGGTTGAGTCCACATATGGCCAAGGAACCAGATTCAGAGTGGAAGTGCCTTTTGAGATTGATACGAAGAAGCGACCCAAGCCCGAATCCTCTATCTTTGATAAAAAAGCCATCACGGTCATACCAGACTCAATGGAGAGGGAAGTGATTGAAAACCATCTAAAAACGAAAGGGATGAAATGCAGATCTTTTGAAAACCCCAAAGAAGGGTTTGACTGCCTTCGGGAAGCCATTCAAATGAAGGAAGAAATCAAGTATTTCATGCTCTCCGAGAATTTACTGGTTCACTCAGAAGGGAGCAATATCGAGGAGATCTTCAAGCAAGCCAGGGAACAAAACGAAACATTTCAAGTCATCGTCATCGCCCGAGCTACATCAAAGGCCGCTAAGAACCAGAATTACCCTTTTTATTACGAAATCCTTTACCGCCCACTAACTTATGAGGCCTCAGGAGGAATACATCGAGCAATGGGGGCTCCAGAAATTCCTGATAGTCAGAAAAGTCTATCAGGCGGCATTACCAAACAATCAAAACCCTTTGACAAAAGCATCATTGTTTTGCTTGTGGAAGATCACCCGATTAATATTCAGCAAATGACTATATTGCTGAAGCGTCTGGGTATTATTCCTGATATTGCAAGAAACGGATTAGAGGCGGTGGAGGCAGTGAAGAAAAAGGTTTACGATGTGTTGTTGATGGACTGCCAGATGCCGGTCATGGACGGAATGGAGGCCACGCGAGAAATCCGAAAGCTCTACTCGAAAGGTTTATTGGTTAAAAACCCTTACATCATCGCAATTACCGCTTTTGCGCTTAAAGGAGATCGTGAAAAGTGCCTGGAGGCGGGTATGAACAACTACATCAGCAAACCCGTTTATAAAAAGGATGTCATCGACACTCTGAAAGCCGCACTTAAAAACGAAAAACCAGGAGTATCGAAGTCAAACTTAAACTCAAATCAAACCAATAAATATCCATTGGATGCAGAGTCTGCATTTAAAAAACTCTGCAGTGAGCTAAGCTTGGAGGCTGCACTGACTCTGACTCAAGCACTGATCAAAATGCTGCCAAGCAAACGTCAGGAACTGGAACAATTTTTTGAAACTGATGCGCGGGAGGCCATTTCCAGATTTGGACACAGCATGAAAAGTATTTGCCGCATGAACGGACTTCAGGAACTTGCAGAATTGACTGCTGAACTTGAATATTCTGCCAAAGATCTCAAAGAGCAAGATTTGGAGGTGTTGATCAAAGTTATCCAGCGCGAAATTAAATGTGCAGAGAAGGATCTGACCGACTTGGTCCAAACCCACTCGTAGACCGTTTGATTAAACTTGGGGTCCTGCATGTAAATGAACAATTGGGATCACTTATGAAGCTCAAGCAATTACATTGTTTGAGAGGCACAAATCCACCAGCGAAAAAATCAGCTGAGTTATAAAAGTT
Source organism: Verrucomicrobia bacterium SCGC AAA164-E04 (assembly GCA_000383715.1). Taxonomy (GTDB): domain Bacteria; phylum Verrucomicrobiota; class Verrucomicrobiia; order Limisphaerales; family AAA164-E04; genus AAA164-E04. The sequence continues at coordinate 167,123 of KB911950.1, read as the reverse complement.
TATTTCTTCCTAATTCGGTCGTTGCCTAAACCGTAACAAGGTGAGATCCAAATACTGGCAATTCTGATACCTCTTCCTGAAGGCAACTATTATTTCTGGGAAACATTGATGAAACGAGAGTGATTGAATGATGATACTCCGTTTTTGAGGGTAGATTTATTGCATTAATAATCAAAGGTGATTCGACCAACGCAAATCATTGAGAAGGAGCAGCATTTTTCCAAAAACAGATTGTAAGGCGTGGTTGTTTGTCAGTTGAGCGGCTGGTCTTACTGGAGGTGTATTGATTGAAATCAACGACTTTTCATATTGAACAAATTACCCAACGCACTCGAATGCTCTCCTCTGAAATCCGCCTCTATTTGAAATCTTCGTTCAAAATCAGCTCGGCAAAAACTGGATTATGATCCGAAGCTGAAGGAGCCTGTATGATGCGAGATGATTTGAGCTGGACCTTGGCGCCGGGTGATGAAAGCAGGTAATCGATCCCGTCATGGGTTTCAAGACAATCATTCCATCCTTGTTTCCAGAGTAAATCCATGGGTGCGGTCTGGGGCCGTGCATTAAAGTCACCCGCAAGCAGCGTGAGGTTCTCTGTATACTTGGGGATGATCTGAATCATGCGCTGAACCTGCTCCAAACGAGTCTCGGCGCTTAAATGACAGAGATGAGCGTTGAATAACTGAATCAAAGGCCAATCGTCGCCTAATTCAATCTTTGCTTCCAGCACGATCCGTGGCTCTTGACCGATGCGATAAGGAAGGGCGAACGTGCATTTTGAATGGATGTTCCCGCGGGCCATGATGGCGAGCCCATAGGCGCCTCCTTGAAAATTCAACGCCTTTCCAAAAACAACCTGATAGTTCAAGAGATCGGCCAGTCGCTTGGCTTGATCCACCTGCTGGGTGCGTGAGGTCTCACGATCAACTTCCTGCAAGGCAACGATGTGAGGGTCGGCTTTACGGATAATGGCTGCGATGCGTTCGTAGTCCACTTTCCCGTCCACCCCTTCGGCGTGATGAATATTGTAGGTCATGATCCGCAATGAACGGGTTTCTTCGGCAGCCACCAGAAGCGACACGAATAAAAAGAGAAAAGAAAAGATGCGTGTATTCATATTGAGAAGATCGTTTGACTTGGGTGATGAGAGGAAAGTAAATCCCGGAAAAAACGCTGCCAACCTTTTATTTGGCTTTGTGTTTCTTCCCAATGTCATTGGCTTTTTGGACCCCTTTCCTTCCGATGCTTGTTTTGGATACAGATCCCACTTTCAGATACGCAGATTTCAACGTATTCAACATGCTATCACGATGGTTATAGAGCCGCTTATGTTTTCTCCTTGGACTTCTGGAAAGGCAATAAGCAGTGAGCAGTGGCAGCGAGACCGTTGTATCCACATAGGCCACGACACAGTCAGGCAGCGTCGCCGGGTCCACTTTCCCCCAGCTCACCGCCTCTGCAGGAGTCGCCCCACTCAGGCCGCCTGTATCAGGCCGAGCATCTGTACATTGAAGAAAGTAATCATGCCCTTTCTCTTCAATCCCCATGATTTCCTGAATCTGAGGTTCAGTCTGCAACATGAAATTCTTTGGAGACCCACCTCCTAAAATAAAAACGGAAGATGTATGACCTGTCGATTTCGCTGCATAAACAATGGACGCGGTCTGATTGACATCGCGGTTTGTATCGAAACTAACAGCCAGGTCTCGTAACGACATGGCCGCCACGTTCATTCCGATCGAACTGTCTCCCGGACTGCTTGTAAAAATCGGAATCCCATACCTGTAAGCTGTGGCCAGCACAGATGTATCCTTCAGATTCAATGCCTTGGCTCTGGCATCAACATACTTGCCCAGCAGATAATGAAATTCGTCTGTTCCAAGAGAACGTTGAAACTCCGGCCCTTGAATGACACTTCTCACAAAGGCATCGGTATCGAGAAGAACATTATAATCAAAAATCACATCGTAGATGCGAATCACGCCATGTTGGTGCAAGTCCACATCGTCTAAAAACGGTGATCCTTGATGAAGGGAAAGGTCCAGACCGTAGTGAAGATCATGATATAAATTGGCTCCTGTGGATACTACCCAGTCAACGAAACCAGCCTTCATCCATGGAATCAGGCAGGACTTCCCCAATCCGGCCGGTGTCAATGCCCCTGTAAGACTCATCCCAACGTAACCATTTTCAGGCAACATTTTGTCCGTCAAAAGTCGAGCAGCTTCTCTTAAGCGCCCCCCATTGTATGCTAGAAATGTTTCATCAATAAGATCAGCAACTTTCATATTTTTACTGATTCCCCCTGGATTTAATCGGGGGAAAGAAGAAAGCGGACATGATTTAGAATGCTTCTTATTCACAGTTTAAGTTTGCCGATATCAATCACCATTAATCAACGGGAATTTATCGCAGATTTAACAGGGCAAGCTCCTCCACGAATACGCGACGAACTAAGCTCAGGTCAGAAATGTTTCCCAGCGGCAACAAGCCGACAAGCCGAGTCTGATCCAGCACAGGCAGGAGCATGCCCGGATGCCTCTGGTATTGGGTCATGATTGACTCCAAAGAATGATTTACCTCTACTGTTTTGAGTTCGGTTGCCATGATGGTATCGACATGCGTGGATGATGGATGATTTTTTAATCCATCGAGAACATTGTGAATTCCTATCATTCCCACCAATTCATCACGATCATTCGTCACTGGAAACTCAGTCTGCTTGCCCGCAAGAATCCGATCAGCTATTTGCAGCAAGGTGCAGGTGGTGTGAGCTGTGTAAAAGTCGCGTATCATGAAATGTCTGACTGTATTTCCCTGCCGTTGATGCTTCGAAACAGCCCATCGTGCTTCTTGCCCGGCACCAAACCAAACCACAAGTGCAATGAAGATAAGAAATGGATTCTTGACCCAGAATAAACCAGCAAAAACGAAAAGAAGGGCCATCAAACGCCCCAATGAAGCAGCAATCCGTGTGGCTTTTGCATAATCCATCCGTGATGCCAGAAAAGCCCTCAGGACCCTCCCCCCATCCATGGGGAACGCCGGTAGTAGATTGAATCCTATCATGATCAGATTGACCGTCATTAGATTGACGCCCTCCCCGTGAGCGAAGATAGCTTGAAAATCTGCGCTTACTCCCTCTACCAATAGAATCCAGATGAATAGCAGACAGACAATCACGACGTTGACGGCAGGGCCGGCCAGAGCTACCCATAATTCCTGAGAAGGTTTCTCTGGAATTTTTTCCAGACGGGCGACTCCACCTATGGGCAGCAGCGTGACATCACGGGTCCCAACTCCAAAATGGCGTGCCATCAGGATGTGACCGAATTCATGCGCCAGCACGCATGCAAACAGAGCAAGGAAGGAGAAGATACCGATGAATGCCGTAAGAACGGAGTCCGAGGCACTCACCTCAGCGAAACCAACAACCGCCAATAAAAGGATGAAGGTTACATGTAAATAAACGCCTACGCCTGCAATCTGGAAAATTCTGAAGGACCAGGACATGGTGTCTAGTGACTGTTAAATTGCTGCTTAATCGTCGCTACCGCCCGTCACGAAAGGAAGGATGTAGTAAAGAAACCAACCCAAACTGGAAACAAAGGCTGCTACATAAGTAAACGCAGCCGCGTTGAGCACCTTGGAAACGCCTTCATCTTCAGTGGATGTAGATGTAAAACCCATTTGGTTGAGGACCACTTTAGCCCTTCGAGAGGCATCGAATTCAACGGGAAGCGTGACCAGATTGAAAGCCATAATGACTCCCCAGCATAGAGCCAGTATTGGCAGCGCGATTTGAAACGGGATTAAACCAAGGAATAACCCGCCAATCATGATCCAGGTAAGCATGCCATTGGCAAGAGAGGTGATCCCAACAGATGCCATCCTAAACTTGAGAGGGCCATAGGACTGTTGGTGCTGCAAGGCATGACCGCATTCATGGGCTGCAACAGCAATCGCAGAAATGGATGTGCCGTGGTAATTTTGATCAGAAAGAACCAGCCGTTTGCGAATAGGATCGTAATGATCGTTGAGCTGTCCGCGTTGGACATGTATACCGACATCATGTATCCCAGCAGACCGAAGGATCTGGGCGGCAACCTCGCCCCCGCTATAGCCGTTGTGTGCCCGAATTTGGCTGTAGTGTGCAAAACAGCGTTTGACCTTGACCTGCGCCCAAAATCCAATCACCAAAGTTCCAATGAGAACGATCCAAAACATAAGAAAAATTTAATAAATCAGGTTATCTGCTGGTCTCAAACCAGGCATGAAATGAGCTTAATTTCCACTTAGAGATAACGCGGAAACTACCAATTTGCAACTTCCGTCACTAAAAATTCAAATCGACGTCAAGACTGGCTTCAGGAAGTGACAGCAGTCAAATTTGATCAGGAGATTCTCTGCCGCATCACCTCGTAAAAGAAAACAGAAGCGGCACTCGCCACGTTCAGCGAATCCGTATCATGAGCCATCGGAATCAACACCTGGTCATCACAGCAGGCCAGGATTTCTTCTGAAAGCCCATCCCCCTCGCTTCCAAGAATCACGCAGACGTCCTGATTGAAATTTGCTTGATGCAATGCCACTTTATCCGTGTGAGGATGAGCTGCAACGATCCTGACCCTCTTCTGACGCAGGAAATCAAGAGTTTCTGTCAAATTACTGGAATGAAACACAGGTATTTTAAAGACCGTTCCCATACTGGCATGCACCGCTCGCCGAATGTAGGGACTGCAGGAATTTTGCCCGACAATGATCGCTTGAGCACCAAATCCGACGGCGCTACGAACCAGTGCTCCCACATTTTCAGCACTGCTAAGCCCGTCAATGGCAACAAAAAAACGAGGAGGAATGGAAGATTGAAAAAGCGCGCCGAGATCAGGAGAAGCCGGGACATTTGCAACGGCTTTGATAGCCTGAAAGCAACCGAAACCGGTCAGTTTTTCGATTCCTTTTTTATCCGTGATAAAAACATCCATGGATTCCTGACGCTTCTCAAGTTTTTCTCTCAGTGAGTCGAACCAGTGTTGAGTAAGCAGCAGTGAGTGAATGTTAAGGTCCGTTTCCAGCAGACGAGTGACGACCTTTAGCCCCTCAGCCACAAAAAGCCCTTGACCCAGCTGGTCGCTCATTTTGCGCATGGAACGATACGGAGCCAATTCAGGGCACTCTGTATCATTGATATTGTGAAGCCGCAACATGGTTGGATTGAAAGCAGTTACTCGAGGTCGACCCGACCCCAATCTTCAGGCCGCCCCTGCACGCCAGACCGAGGAGCCCAGGCCAGTCGCGATTCATTGATATTTTCACCAGGCTCAGCATCCGTTTTATCCCCATCGTAGATGATGATATTAAAACCCAGACGACTGCCGGAGACAATGTCATCTCCGATCTCATTGAACGGAATTTTCACCCTGATCAAATAACCATGATCTGTTCGCAGTGAAATGAGTTCAGTTCCCGGTGCGGTTTCTTCGACAGGCCCCTGATTGGCATCAGCGTCGCGAGCGGCTCGCACCTGCCCGACGGTATCAAAGGGAAAGATCCCTATTTTGAATGTTGAAAAACTATCCTCAGCCCCCCCCACCGGATCCAGGCAAACCTCCACTGAATCACTCCGCCAGTGCCCCCGGATATCATTGGGTTCGATATTCGAAACAACTCGATCATCCATGACATCAGCTTCGATGTAAACAAAGGCTCGGTCGTGAGCCAACTTCACCAGAGCGCTGCTGTCCTGTGGACCGTCTGCTTTCCCTTGAATCTTGTGTTCGGGTAGAATACGCAGTGGCTTTACTCTGGCCCAGAAAGGACTATCCCAATCCAGACCTCCATCGGGCATCCTCGATATTTCCCCCCTGGGGACAGGGTGAAGATTGGCCTCTGTGGTGACGGAAATTCCGTTTACTTCGGACCTCATACGGATGCTTCCATCCGCTGGAAAGCCTGCTGGAGGTTTCACTCTGACCGATGTTTCAATGTCGAGATGCCCCTTGAGCGAATAAGGTAAAACGACGGGATCAACACGCCAGTCCTTCGGCAAGTGAAACCTCACTTCACCTTCGACGTGGTCCTTGCCTGGATTACCTATTGCTAAAACTACATCATTCCATTCACCTGCCACTAAAGGAACATCCGGATCGAATTGCTGGGAAAGATGTGCAATGAACTGCTCCCGTGCCCATGCCTTGTAACGCTCAATCCCCGGACGCGTCACAAACCGAAGTTTCAAAGGGGCAGCGCGCAGAAGCTTGGTTGCTGGTGATAAAATCAGCGGCGGCGTCAAGTCATCACTCTTGAACGGCAAGCCCCTGAACAAATCCCTTTCTTCAATCATGAACGGAACGACTGAATGAACGAGTGAAAAAGTCAGTGGCCGTTGAAGCCATATCGCTCCCTTCATGCGGGCAAAACCCTGGGAACGATGATTCGAAAGAGCCTCACCTGCCACTTGACCCGCCGAGAGACCGTCCTGGATGGCGGTGGTGGATTCGATCACAGCTTGATGATCCCCCATGGAACCTCCGTAATACAATTTGCGCACTTGCCAGGGATGTATGCCTTCGCGTTCGATTTGTTTTGGAAATGCAGAGGGATCAGCCGCCAGTCGAAAGGCTTCGGTTGCCAGCACACCGGCAGCCTGATGATGGCCATGTTGCCCGGGCCGAGGAGCAGGGTTCATGGTCACGAGAATTTCAGGCCGATGGTTGCGTATGATCCGCACCAGTCTCTCGAGAGCTTCCTCTTTGTTCCAACGTTTCAAAGTAGCCCAGATACTTTCGGTATATGCAAAATCAACCTGCTCCAGAAAATACCAATGCCTTACACCCAGCTGAGTCAGGCAATCGCGTAACTCAATTTCCCGCAGGACGCCAAGCGATGGACCGTATTGATTACCGACCATGTTGCCCCCGCCCTCACCGCGAGTGCAGTAGGTGTTTACAATCGTTTTCCCCTCACCCAGCGCATAGTGAGCCAGGGTTGAGGCCACGCCTGTTTCATCATCTGGATGCGCAAAAACCCCGAGAATATCTGTCTTGAGCAGAGCACTTCCCTGCGCGGAGCCAGCAGCATCCCCTGAGAAACAAAAAAACAAGCAAGCTGCTTGCAAACAACATAGCGTGCGCAGATGAGAAATTTTCATCATCGGGAGGGGGCTTCTAATATCACAATCAGTTGGAGTGAGTCTTTCAAATGCTTGATAAAAAGTCCACAGGGATAACACCGCCCTGATTCAAGAGTGCAACGCACTAGTCCCACCAGTCTTAATCAAAGGTTGTCCGACGCGTCTGAAGCGGGTGCTTGGAATTTACTTGGATGTTCCAACTGGAGTTTGGAGACCACTTCTCTGGTCAAGACTTCATAAGCTGCAGCTCCGGCACTGTAAGGATCGTAATCAATGATGGCTTTACCGTGGCTGGGCGCCTCGGCAAGACGGGTTGTTCTGGGGATCACCGTATCAAAAACATCTTCATCAAAATAGCCTCGCACCTCTTCCACAACTTGGTGCGACAAACGAGTGCGCGCATCAAACATGGTCATCAACACACCAAGTAATTTAAGCTCCGAATTGGCACCTGACTCCTTGAGCTGGTTCATCACTCGCGTGAGCATCGCAACCCCCTCTAATGCGTAGTACTCACATTGAAGCGGGACCAGGAGGTAATCGGCAGCACAAAAAGCGTTCAGCGTAATAACAGCCAGTGAAGGCGGACAGTCGATAAGTACAGCATCGTACCTTTTGGAATCAACAATGGATTGAAGCGCTTCGCGAAAACGATGGAGGTGACGCTCACTTTGAGCCAATTCAATCTCGGCCCCACAGAGGTCGACTTCAGAGGGGATAATGTCCAAACCTTCATATGAGGTGGATTTAATTTTCTCCGACAAGGTCCCTTCGCCCAACAAAGGGCGATAAGCACTTGCGCCCTCTTCCTTCTCAAGACCTAAGCCACTGGTTGCATTCGCCTGTGAATCCACATCAATCAGGAGAACACGGAACCCATCAGCCGCCAGGCAAGCGGCCAGGTTCACTGTGGTTGTGGTTTTCCCAACCCCTCCTTTTTGATTCGCAACAGCGATGACACGTGTTTTAAGCACATAGACCTTTTAATTAAAGCTCAGCCTGTTGTGCAAGGAGATTACGGGGTGAGAAAAAGATGATTGGGCAAAAATATCATGCTTTATTGCTGTCCAAGCCATTCAAAGGATGCGTTCGGAAAGGTCACACTTCGGAACTTCCTGGAAGAATACGAGCGGGTATTACACCTGTTTTATTGGAAAAAAACAGATTCTGAGAGGAATGCAGGTAATTGTACCCCCTGTTGCCAAAAAGGGCGCCATGATCATTGGCTGAAAGAAACCAGTGAAACCACTGCATCAACACCGAGGACGTGAGTTCAGCCCACGAAAAACCGAACCCGTTGGGCATGAAAGTTCTGATGACCTCCCAAGGAACCTTAGGTTTCAATCCACCAAACTTATTCTCCTTTGCTGGTGAGATTGAAGTGTTGGAGAAAGGGATTTTAAGGCTTATTGAAAAACAACTCTTCAGTAAAGGATTATTGGTAAAAGTCAGAAGTAAAGCCAGATGCTGGGGACCCGCCTGCAGCTCGATGGAAAAACTGTGTTCCGCGGTCTCGCTGCAACGGAATCTCTCTCCCCTTACTCAATTCCAGCATGTCAAAAAGCACTCGATTCATATCTTTGATTCTGGATTGATGTTGAGGTTCTCTGATTAAGTTTTGTAATTCATCAGGATCTGATTCCAAATCATATAGTTCATCCTTGTCCCATATTCCATGATAGCGGATGTACTTGAAACGATCCCCTCGCAGAGAATGCGTGGTCGGGGTTTGCGGATAATTCCTTTCCCAGAAATACTCATACAGTAAATATTGCCGCCAAGGCGTGTTTTTTCCTTTCAGCATTGGAGAAAACGATCTTCCGTCCATGTGCTCAGGAATCCTGACGCCAGCCACGTCCAACAAGGTGGGAGCAATGTCGATATTGGCCACCATGGATGACACTTTGAGCCCCTTTGAAACCACAGCAGGAAACTTTACCATCAGAGGGATGCGCATGGATTCTTCATAGGCATTACGTTTATCAATCAACCCATGTTCACCAAATAAAAATCCATTATCACCCATGTAGAGAACCAGCGTGTTCTCTGATTCCCCCGATTCATCGAGCCAATGCATCAGCTCACCTACACTGTCATCCACAGCCAACAATGTTTCGCAATAACGCTGGTAATATTGCTCCATATCCAAGTGAGTGTAGTAGGCATATTCGATACCGTGCCGACTGTTTCGTTGGTTTTGAACCCATAAGGGCTTTCCTTGTTCGATTACTTTATTGCCTTTCCAATCCTTGTGAACAGGGAGTTTCTGGTCTTTATATCGATAAGCATGTCTTTCCGCAGGAATGAAATCTGCATGTGCTGCCTTGTGGGAAACATAAAGAAAGAAGGGCTTCTCCGATTTGCGTTGATTCAACCATTCCAGAGTGAATTGAGACAACTCGTCGGTGATGTATCCTTCCTGCTCAACTCGGTCCTTTCCATTCACATTGTATCCATCCCGACTTGCTTGTGGAACATATCGGCCCTTAACGGAGGATTTCGAAGGATCGGTCCAGTAAACACCCTGTCCTTTGAAACTCAACCAATGGTCAAATCCGCGTTGGGGATCATCTATGTTGCCCCCCATGTGCCATTTACCTATGAAAGCCGTTTCGTAACCCGATTCCTGAAGTAATTGCGGAAAAAAGGTCAACTCTTCGCTCACAGGATTGTAATTATCAATCACTCCATGGCGATGAGCATACATACCAGTCAGGATGGACGCCCGGCTCGGACTGCACAGCGATGTCGTGACGAACGCATTTTCAAAATGCACCCCATCTGCCGCTAAGCGATCCATGTGAGGGGTCTCAATGAAAGGGTGCCCCATGAACCCCATGGCGTCGTAGCGATGGTCATCACAAAGGATGAGGACGATATTGGGTCTACGGTCCTCGGCTCCAATGGAATGGATGATGTTCGCAAAAACCAGCAATCCAAAAATCAGGCTTCTGACATTAAATTCCAAGCAGCTGAAACGGTAGCCTCTTAAGATGTCCATGTGGCAATCTTATTCCAGTGAATGAATGTTTGAAATTGATTTTTTAAACTCAGCCTCAGGAAAACAAGGGCGAGTCATCACCAAAATCATTGAAAAACCCACTGAAGTGACTAAGCTCGCGTTATGAATATTCACTGGAAATCTTTTTTCGCGGGTTTGTGCAGTCTTTGGCTGGTAGGTTGCGGTCCCGCTGCCAAGGACGACACTATTCGAATTGCGGTCATCCCCAAAGGAACCACTCACGAGTTCTGGCAATCCATTCATGCCGGGGCTCGAAAAGCCGAAAAGGAACTTACCGCACAAGGCAAATCGGTGGAAATCATCTGGAAGGGCCCACTCAAGGAAGATGACCGAGATCAACAAATGGGACTGGTTGAGAGTTTTACTGTCAAAGGTGTGGACGGTATCGTGTTAGCTCCTCTTGACGCCAAAGCACTCGTTCGCCCGGTTGAAAGCGCTCAAAAATCAGGCATTCCTGTGGTTATCATCGATTCCGGTCTGGAGACAACCAATTACGTCAGTTTTGTCGCAACAGACAATCTCAAGGGCGGTGAAATGGCTGGAGACTATATGGCCCAGCAATTGGAAAACCGAGGTAAAGTCATCCTCTTGCGGTATGCCGTTGGCTCAGCCAGCACCGAGAACCGCGAAAATGGTTTCCTGAAGGCGCTGGCGAAATATCCTGATATTGAACTCATCTCTTCCGATCTGTATGCGGGTCCCACAAGGGAGACTGCCTATCAGAATTCGCAGAACTTGCTGAATCGCTTCGGCAAGGAAGTAGATGCTATTTTTTGTGTGAACGAGAACTCAACCATCGGAATGACCAAAGCGTTGCGCGAAATCGGCCGTGGAAATGGAGAGGTTAAAATGATCGGTTTCGATGCGGGATCACAATCTATCAAAGACATGGAGAGCGGAGATGTGCAAGGACTGGTGGTTCAGGATCCAGTAAAGATGGGTTACGAAGGCGTCATGACCTTGGCTGCACATCTAGATGGCAAAAAGGTCGAGAAGCGCATTGATACCGGCGTCGTCATGATCAGCCCCGAAAATCTCAATGAAGAAGAATCACAAAGATTGCTGAATCCTCCCCTTGATGAGTATCTGAACCAATGACACAGATCAATCGTGTCCGATGATGCATTGAAGCAAACTTGGACTCAGAATTTTCATGACGACCACCCCAACCAAGCGCCTGAAAATGGAAGGCGTTCGAAAACGCTTTGGAGCCACACACGCATTGCGCGGAGTGAGCTTCGAGGTAGGGCCGTCTGAAGTGCATACGCTGATTGGCGAAAACGGTGCGGGCAAAAGTACACTCATGAAAATCCTGAGTGGCGTGCACAAACCAGACGAGGGATCGATTCTTCTCGACGGATCTCCTTTCAATCCCAGTAATCCTCATCATGCGCGCATGTGTGGCATTGCCATGATATACCAGGAGTTGAATCTCGCGCCTGATTTGTCTGTGATGGAGAACATCACGCTTGGGGATGAACCCAGCGCTTTGGGGTGGCGACGCATTTCCGAACAGAAAGCACGCGCCACTGAAGCGCTTCAGCAACTTGAGCACGAACAATTACCTCTCGACATCCCGGTCAACCGCTTGAGTATTGCCGAACAGCAGGTCGTCGAAATCGCCCGGGCGCTGATCGGTAAACCGAAGGTTTTGATCATGGATGAGCCGACCAGTAGCCTGACGCAGGTGGATGTTCAAAATCTATTTCGTGTCATCAATCTGCTGAAGGCATCGGGAGTCAGTGTCGTCTACATCAGCCATTTCCTGGAAGAATGCCAGACTATCAGTGACCGTTATACGGTTCTGAGAGATGGCGAATCCGTAGGCACAGGCGATATGAAAAAGGCTGATATTCAAGATATCATCCATCAAATGGTGGGCCGGGAAATGAAGGATATATACCCTCGGAAAGAGCATAGTGTCGGAAAACCGGCACTTGAAGTTAAAGGCCTGCGTGGCCGCATCAAGCCCAGGTCTGCATCCTTTCGACTGCGCAAAGGCGAGATCTACGGGGTCGCCGGTCTTGTAGGCGCCGGGCGCACTGAAACACTCAGAGCATGTTTTGGTCTGGATCGAGTTGATTCCGGGAGAGTGTTGGTGATGGAACGGGAAAGCACGCACTCCACACCTACCAAGCGCCTGGCACAAGGGATGGGCCTGCTGAGCGAAAACAGAAAAGAAGAAGGATTATTGCTGAACAGGGATCTTGCGGACAACCTAACCCTGACAAAGTTTGGATCTTTCTCGAAATTTGGTTTCATTCCTCGAAAAAAACAATTGGAAGCAGCCGAACATTGGATAGATAAACTGAAGGTCAAGACGCGCAGCGCGAAACAAACCATCGGTGAGTTGTCGGGTGGTAATCAGCAAAAAATAGCCATTGGCCGATTACTCCACCATGAAGCAGATATTTTCCTGCTGGATGAACCTACGCGCGGCATCGACATTGGAAGCAAAGCACAGATTTACAGTCTGATCTGCGAACTTGCGAAACAAGGAAAGGCGATCCTTTTTGTCAGCTCGTATTTGCCCGAGTTACTCGGCATCTGCGACACCATTGGAGTCATGTGCCGGGGAGAAATCAAAGCAAGCCGACCTGCTTCAGAATGGAGCGAGCATGAATTGATCAGTGTCGCCGTCGGGCAGACGAGCGACACGCCAGAATCTCAAGCTATTGACACAACCGAATCTTAAATCACCTGGTATCTTTTACTCAACACCTCATGGCAACCGACCCACATTCCAAAGACTCGTTTAATTGGAAACAATTCCTGAATTCATTTGGCCCCTTGCTGGGACTTCTCCTGGTGATCGGACTCTTTTCCTTGAGCGCAGAGCTCCGACCTACGTTTTTCACCGGTGGGAATGCAAAACTCATATTGACTCAAACAGTGATCGTAGCAACAGGGGCTTTGGGGATGACGCTCATTATCGTGAGTGGCGGCATTGACTTGAGCGCCGGCTCACTTGTTGCATTGAGCAGTGTCGTGGCTGCAACATTGTTACTCCAGGACTGGTCGCCTGCATCCGCGCTCATCCTGACCGTCCTTGCGGGTGGATGCATTGGAGCCATCAATGGAACCATCATCGCTGGTTTCAGGATGGTTCCTTTCATTGTGACACTTGGAATGATGGGAATTGCTCGTGGCACTGCCAAATGGCTGGCGGGCAACAAAACGGTCAATCCTGAGGAAAATGCCTTGAACGGGATCATGGAACCCATCGCACCGCAGAACCTGTGGCCACTTCCCATGGGCGTCTGGATCACGATTGCGTTGGCCATTGTGATGATCTTTGTCATGAAGTATTCGGTCTTTGGGCGCTATGTATTTGCGATTGGCTCCAATGAAGACACCGCAAGGCTTTGTGGCATCCGCGTCCGAACAAATAAAATCATGATTTACACCCTTGCCGGGCTTTTCTTTGGTCTTGCCGGGGTCATGCAGTATTCCCGACTTACGCAAGGAGATCCCACCGTCGCGATTGGACTCGAACTTGAAATCATTGCCGCAGTTGTCATTGGTGGAGCCAGCTTGAGTGGTGGCTCTGGAAGTATCACAGGCACCATGCTGGGCGCGTTGATCATGGGGGTATTGAAGAGTGGATCCAGTCAAATGAACTGGCCTACCTACATGCAGGAAATCATCATCGGTATCGTGATCATTCTTGCCGTGGGACTTGATAAATGGCGTCAAGGAAAACAGAGTTGATCCGTCTACTTTCTTGCTTCGATCCCGGCGGCAGCGCACGCTTTAAATGGAGGTTGAAGTCTTAGGCACTGGGAAGGTAAGCGCCAGGAGGCTGAAGCCTTTTTCTTCCTCCCATTGCAAGCCTATTGCCATTGACGGTTCGCGTCCATACAGGCATATTAGATCCATCCCAAGTAGAATTTCAAACCCAGTGGTGCATGAATGAATTGATATTTTCAAAGTCAGATCCCCAGGGTGTTTGGACTAGACGGCATTTCCTCAAATCGCTTTCAATGTCCGGCATCGCCACCGCATGTGGCCAGTTATCCGCCGCTCTCCATTTCAGGAACCCTGATGCCGACCGCCCCCCAACGGTTGCTCTACTGGCAACTGAAGTGCGACGCCACAGTCATGCTCAGCATTTTATTGACCGCCTATTGGAAGGCTATGGATGGCATGGGCAACATTATTTTCCGAAGATCAAATTGGTTTCAATGTATGTGGATCAATTCCCTGAAAAAGATCTTGCGCGCGACCGGGAACGCCGTCACGGAGTCCCCATTTACCCGACCATCTCAGAGGCTCTGACACGAGGTGGCAAGGCCCTGGATGTCGATGGCGTAATCATCATTGCTGAACATGGGGATTACCCCAGGAATGCCAAAGGGCAGAAACGATATCCTCGCTATGATTTCTTCAAGGAAATGGTGGAGGTTTTTGAATCCAGCGGGCGATCAGTGCCTGTCTTCAATGACAAGCATTTGTCGACAGACTGGAATGAATGCGTGGAAATGGTGGACGATGCGAAGCGGTTGAATTTTGCATTCCTTGCCGGCTCATCTCTTCCCGTCACCTGGCGCATACCAGCAGTAGATATTCCCTGGAACGCGAATTTAAGAGAAAGCGTCAGTGTTTGCTATGGGGGTGTTGATTCTTATGACATTCATGGGCTGGAAACTGCTCAATGTATGTCCGAACGCCGTGCAGGTGGCGAATCAGGTGTCAAATCGGTTCACGCCGTGCGTGGAAATGAGGTTTGGTCCATGCTGAAAAAAAGAGATTCAACTCGAGAACTGTTGATGGCCGCACTTGCACGCAGTCACCAGTGCAAGGCACCAGATCAATGGTCTTTCATGCCACCCACGCTTGATTGGGTTCAGCAGGCAAGCCCCGGAGTGGTTGCATACTTCATCGAACACAATGATGGATTTTTGACTACCCTCTTCATGCTGAATGGACTGGTCCTGGATTTCACCTACGCCGGCATGCATGACAGTGGTAAAATCACGAGTTGCCAGATGCACCTCCCCATGCCACCACGACAAACCACCACGGCAGACTTTTTCAACCCACTTTCGCATCGGATAGAGGAATCCATCAAATCGGGACATGCTGTTTACCCACCCGAACGCACTTTACTGACGTCCGGCATGACCCTTTTTGGAGTCGAATCATTGTATCGAGGTTCAGCGAAACTCCTGACTCCGGAACTCACAGTGCCCTATCAAGTGGAACCCCTGTCAACTTACTGGCGAGGATGATTTCGCAGAAAAAAACCAAGTCGATCCAATGAAAAAACTGGCATTTTTCACTACCCAATTTGAAGGCGGTTCGCCTGCCCAGCATCTTGTTGACCGTTGCCTGATGGGATGGCCATCGGAGGGACGATTCATCGAAAGTCCGTTTGAAGACATTGCTGTCTACGGAGCTCCCATGAATCAAACGCTGAAGCGTCGCCAGGATCATCCCAACTTGACGATTGCTGATACATTCGAGAAAGCCATCGCTGACGCCGATGCATGGATACTGGCTGCTGGAGCAAACGACGATTGGACATGCAGTTCGCAACAACTCGAAGCCGCCATCAAGCAGAGTTCCGAATCCACTCGAGGATTTGTAGTGGGGCTTCCAGAGAATTTGGCAACTGATGGACTGGAACAAATGATCCTCGAGCAAAAGACACGCATTCAAGCAAGCACCCCACTCGGTCTGACCTGGCGTCTTCCCGAAGTGGACACGCCGTCAGGAGCAGAACTGGAGGAGACTGTGATACTGATTCGCGGTACTTTCCCATCAGCTGAGAAGGAAGCCGTGGATGCATTGCTGACGCTGACCTCTCATCGCAAGGGAGGCGAAAGCGGCATCTCAAATATTGAAAGATTCAGAGGCAATGATGTTTGGAAGGCTGCCAGAGAGGGGCATTTTTCCTGGGATCTTTTTTCAGCAGCGGCTTCACGCACCAACAGTAAACAAGGCGACGCCACCATCGACGGCCGAACACAGGATATTGTTGGACTGGGCATGGTTCCTAAATTAGCTAAAGATACTCGCGCCTGGATTTTCAAACATAACGATGGTCTTAAATCCACTATCATCACAGTGGACGGAATCTTGAACGATGATAATTTTGCAGCACGCACCAAGGCTGGAGATACTCTTTCAGCTCAATTTTATCGCCCCCCAAAACCTAATGATCACCAGTTCAGTCGTATGATGGACAGGATCACCTCTTTTTTGATTGATGGCGAGAATGCATTCTCTGAGAAACGCACCCTCCTTTGGGGAAATGTGATCCGAGCATTACAAGAAATGGAGCTAAAAGATCTTGCGACCATGCAACCGGCATTCGCAAATATGGCTTACGATGCAAGCAAGTCTTGCTGGAAACCCTGAACGCATGGTTTCATGATGAGCAAACACCCTGTTGGAACCGACCCCGTTTACCAAAATTCAAGGCGTGAAACGTTCTGGATCCTCCTCATTTGGGCCGCCTTTGCTTTGTGGGTCGTGGGTGTCTCGGGTTGGTTGGGTTTTGGTCATGACCCTGATACGCCAGTAAAAACAGTATTCGGATTTCCTGCCTGGGTATTCTGGGGAGTCGCTATTCCCTGGTTAGGAGCAAATATCATCATTTTCTATTTTGCCAGTAAAGTCATGAAGGATGATCCACTGAGTGATGGAGCTGCAAGAGATTCATCGAATCAATCCAGTTGATTGCTAGGCCATTTTTGCAGCATGCACTCGATCCCCAACAAGCCAATGGCCAATAAAATGAGGCGATAGGAGGCGAACGTAACTCGCAGCCCTGCAGCTGAAAGACCCCATACCTGAAACAATACAATCCATGGAATCTCTCCAAAATTTAATTGCTGACGCCAGCGCAAAAGGTCAGGGCCAGAATGCAGCTTTAATCAGCTTCGCAATTTACATGCTCTTCGTTTTTGCCCTGGCCTGGCTGGCCGGAAGGATTCGCAGCAAAAAAGAATTCGTCAGTGAGTATTTTCTTGGGAGCCGCGGCTTGGGGGTTTGGGCTTTTGCGCTCACCTTCGCTGCCACCAATGCATCCGGAGGTAGCTTCATGGGGTTTCCTGCATTGATTTATACGCACGGCTGGGTCCTCGCTCTTTGGATTGCAGGTTACATGATCGTCCCTCTGGTCACCACTGGTTTGCTTGCCAAACGTCTCAATCAGGTTTCGCGCAAAGCCAATGCGGTCACGGTGCCAGACATTCTGCGAGCCAGATTCGGAAGCGCATCTGTCGGTTTGGTAGCGACATCCTTACTGACCTTTTTCATGTTCTTTTATCTCTTGGCGCAGTTCAAGGGAGGGAGCGTCATTCTCGCAACCTTACTTGAAGATTTAGATTTTTTTCAATCCGCAGTGACCTGGGTTGCAGGCTGGAAAGGAAATTTCTTTTTAACTCAATCCACGGAACCTGATTATCTCCTTTGCCTGATGCTTTTTGCCACTACAGTCATTGTTTACACGACTTATGGAGGATTCCGTGCGGTGGTTTGGACTGATGTCATGCAAGGGCTGGTCATGGTGATAGGCGTTATGGTCATGCTCGTGCTGGCCTTGAGTCAGGTCGGGGGGCTGAGCAAGGCAACCGAGCAACTTGCCGAAATGAAGCCTCCCCAAATGGGAACGATCACCATTCAGTGGAAGTCTTCGTTGACGGAAAAACTCTCCATTCAAAAAGGCACCTGGATGCATACCGACGATCTACGTATCGTCCGAATTGCCAACCATGTCGTGATAGAGCCCGACACACCAACAACTCCCGAGCTTGAAGTGCTCATACAACCCGACCCAGGCCAGAAAGTGAAAGACAAAGCACTGAACCTTTCCGAGTGGGGTCGCGTGAACATCACTTCTACCCTTCCTTATGCGCGTGGTGACGGACAAAAAGGGGTCTATGTCACGCCCCCGGGGCCAAGCAAAAACGAGGATATGGGTTTTTTGTCACTGGGCATGGCTTTTAGCTTTTTTGTTTTCTGGGCTTTCGGAGGGGCCGGCCAACCAAGTAATATGGTGCGTCAAATGGCCTTCACTGACAGTCGCGTTTTGAAACGTTCTATCGTACTTGTCTCCGTTTACTACACCGCCATTTATTTCCCATTGATCATTATTTTCTGCTGTGCTCGGGTTATTCTGCCCGGCATGGAAATCGAACCCGATCGTATCATGCCGGCACTGGCACGCACATTGTCCGAAAATGCAGGCATGCCCTGGCTGACTGGGCTTATCGTTGCCGCACCTTTTGCAGCCGTCATGAGCAGTGTGGATAGTTTCTTATTGATGGTATCCTCGGGCGTTGTCCGCGACGTTTACCATCATCATCTCAACCCCAACGCCTCTGAGAAGAGAGTCAAGTGGTTGACTTATATTGTCACAGCAGTCATCGGCGTGGCAGCCGTCATGGCGGTTTTGAATCCGCCACAATATTTACAGAACTTGATCGTGTTTGCTACCGGAGGACTCGCAGGTTGTTTCCTCATGCCCATGGCACTGGCACTTTATTGGCCGGGGATCACAAGAGCTGGAATCATTGCCAGCATGCTTGGAGGATGCATCACCCACCTGGTGCTCTACATTGCTGGCTACGTTATCCATCAGGAGTTCAAAGTCTACTCCTTCCTCAACATCCAACCCTTTCTCTGGGACATCATCGGGTCCACCTTCTTTGCGCTCCTTGTCTCAAAAATAACGAAACCCCTCGATGCATCTCTCATCGACCGCTTCTTCGGAAAACCCAAACAATTGCAGAGAAAAGATTAACGAAATCAGAAACCTCAATCTGGCAAGTACTGGAACTGGTTTAATTTCCTGCAAGCCTCGCTCGAAACTGACGGAGTCTTTTTTCTTGATCCTTCTGGCTCGCGAGATTGAGCCATTCATTTGGATCGTTTTTGATGTTGTAGAGTTCTTCTTCTCCGCCGGAGTAGCGGATGTATTTCCACTGATGCCCAGTGATGGCTACGTTACCGGGATTGAACATGGTAAACACATGACGGTTAATTTCGGTTCTGGGTGCACGTATGAGTGGCATGAGGGATTGGCCACCGAGTCCCTTCTTCTCGGGAAGCTGGCAGATTTCTATCAACGTGGGATAAAGGTCAAGCAAACTCACGGGCTCATCACATGACTCCCCTCGAATCGCTTGTTTTTCATTGAGGGGAGGGACAATGATCAAAGGGACACGTGTCGACTCACGCCAACCGGTCCATTTACCCCAATGACGTTTTTCACCTAAATGCCAACCGTGGTCACTCCACAAAATGACCCAGGTATTCTCGGCGTGTTTGGATTGTTCAAGTTGATCCAGGAGTCTCCCGAGCTGACGATCCACGTAGGTCATACAGGCAAGATAAGCTCGCACGGCCTCACGCCATTGGTCCGATTTTTCTACAATCTCGTGAGAACCTGCAGTGATCGGTTCCAGCGCCCATTGTTTGCCTGCAGCTCCCATGTCCCCCAAGTCTTTTGCCAACACGGACGGTAGCTGAATCTGATCAGCAGAAGGGTAAACATCAAAATCCTGCTGAGGTGCAAAGAGCGGTATATGAGGGCGGTAGTAGCCGACTCCCATGAAAAAGGGCTGATCATGTTCTGATTTCAATTGTGACATCGCCCAATCGGTGATCTGCGTGTCCCCCATTTCCCGATCCTCAACATCAAAAGGACCCCAATCAAATGACTCTCCTGATGCTTTGGAGGGATTGCGTTCACTTGGAAGTCCGTTCAAAGGCAGCACATAATCATGCCCTCCTGGACCTTGTTGAATGACGTGCTTTGGATGCTCACTTCCTTTGCTTGGTAATTCCAATGCGGTATAGCTAGCCTGCCTGGATGAGAATGGACTCCATCGTTGGTGTATTTCAAATGCGTGCTGGAAATATTCCGTGCCGCCTCCATGGAAAAGCTTCCCCGTTCCAAACGTTTTGTAGCCTTGATCGGCAATATATTGTGGTAAGAGATCGCTTCGCGGATAGTCATTGATGATGTCCCGACTTTGATTGGACCATGCACCCGTCTGTTGTGGTCGTTTTCCGGTGAACACAGCTGAACGTGATGGGCGACAGGCAGGAGCGACGCAATGGGCATTCGTAAACAACACCCCTCGCTCGGCGAGCCTATCCATATTCGGTGTTTGAGCCTGAGGGTGTCCATTCATACACCCAATCCAATCATTTAAATCGTCCACCGCAATGAATAGTACATTCGGGGGGGTGGCTCTGATATCCGGCATTGCAATCAGAGCCAAAGCTAAAAGAGCTACCCTTCCAAATAAGGACTCAAAGAATCGATAAGACACGTTTGAAATCACGGAAATGACTTTCTTAAGGCCAGTGCTTTCTCAATGGCCTGTTTTTCTGCAACGGGATCAAATGAGGGATTACGATCTGAGGGAATGGGGGCTCCTGTTTTTTGACGCCATTCTTTCATGATCCCATGCAGTTTCCGCAGTGTTTCAGGGTGCGCATCCGCCAGGTTCCTGGATTCACCAATGTCTTGCTTGAGGTTGTACAATTCCAAGTCACCTGATTCAAAAAACTCCATCAATTTCCAGTCACCATGCCGAACGACTCCGACGGGTCGCGATCGAAACAAAGGATCTCTTTGTTCGAACGGGCCTTTGCCTCCATAACTCTGTAAATAAGCAGGAAAATGCCAGAACAAGGAACGCTCGGAAAATGTTCCTCCCTTGAACAAGGGAACAAGATTGAGTCCATCCTGAACCTGACCGTCCTTGGCAGTCGCACCGGTCATCTCAAGAAATGTGGGATACAAATCCACTCCAATAATGTGAGTCTCATTGATCGTGCCAGCCTCTACGACTCCCGGCCATTTGACGAAAAATGGCTCACGGATGCCGCCTTCGTAATAGGCACCTTTGTATCCTTTCAATGGAGCCATGTCCGTTGCCGGCCCGTATCCACCGTTATCGGAAAAGAAAACAATCGCTGTTTGATTGGTCAAGCCCAGTTCCTCCAATTTCGTTACGATGCGCCCTACTCCATCGTCCACAGCCTGTATCATGGTTGCCATTTTAGCATTATGATGAAGTCTGCCCGGGGTCTTGGATTCGTATTTGTCCAGGAGATCTTTTTTTGCCTGAATCGGTGTGTGAACCGCAAACATCGTGAGATATAAAAACCAGGGCTGGTCCTTGCTGGACTCAATAAAAGAAACGGCTCTTCTGGATAGTGTGGTAGTCACAAATTCATCCTCGGGCACGTCCTGCAATCCCGGGACTTTACCATGCGGTGGATAGTAACCACGTGGCGGCCCTCCAGAGTGCGTGCCGCCTACGTTCACATCGAACCCGTAAGGTATCGGATCATCAGACAAATGCCACTTCCCCATGGTAGCCGTGCGATAACCTGCTTTTTGAATGCGATGAGCCCAGGTCTGAATATCGGTGCGTAGTGTGTCAGTTCCCGGAATGTGATTCAGTCGCCGGTGCTTCGCCTTCCCTCTGGGGCGGGTCCCCACATTGAAAACTTGATGTCGAGGGGTGTACTGACCACTTAACAAACTTGCCCTTGCCGGGGCGCAATTGGCAGCTGCGGAGTAGGCTTGTGTGAATATCATGCCCTCGCGCGCCAATCGATCGAGATGGGGTGTTTCGTAAAAATCGGACCCCATGTAGCTGGTGTCTTTCCAACCAAAATCATCAAGAAAAATGAAGAGAATGTTCGGGCGCTCAGAGCTCTGAGCATGCAAGGCATCACAAATTAAGAGCGAGCACAAAACCGTTAAGACAGATTTGGTTTTCATCATAGGGTTCACATTGACATCAAAGCCTGCTTGCAGATGTGAGTCAACGGAATGATGCAAGACTTACCTTTTTTACGCTTACAGTGGAATTTAAGTTTTCTCATGGGTTTGGAGAAGATAGCAATTGCGAGGAAATCTATATTCAAGACATTTAAGTAACAGCAGAAAAACACACTCCCTCAACTTCCCTGAAAGCCCAATATTTGGTAATCTATTTGATCGCACGATAACAGCTTCAGCTTGGCATCGCAGGCCTGCCAAATCTGCCTGTTCATTCCCTTGAACCCAAATAACAGTCATGCCTTAAAGTCTTTCAAATAACCTTAATTAATGGTATGGATCAAGTGGGATAAGGAAGTCTTCTCTATTGTCTGTCGTTCAGTAGGGCGGCGATGCTGCGCGGCCAAAACACACCCATATGCAACAGGGTAAGTTAATGATAAGGATACTCACGGACCTGCGGAAGCAGACCTATGCAAATTTAATTTCCCACTTGGTCTGAATGTCACTGTAAACAAACACAAGCTTAGTTTCAGATTGAACAATTTCACGCTCTGGTTTACTTGTGAATACTTATGCATCCCATCATTTCAAAACTCCGCAGGAAGTCATACCGTCTGGCTCTTTTGGCTGGGGCATCATTGTTGATTCTCATGACACACGTTCAAGCTGCCAGTTCCGCATTTGATATGACCCTGCGTAAGCGGGTTAAATCTTCAGACACCAATTCTGGTTACCAGGTCAATAATATCCAACAAACATGGAAATCAAGAGAGACCGCGATTATTGTTTGCGACATGTGGGATTTGCATCATTGTAAAAATGCAGTGACCCGCGTGGGTGAGATGTCACCGCGAATGAATGAATTACTGTTCAAAGCAAGGAAAGCAGGAGTGCTTATCATTCACTCTCCCAGCAGTTGCATGGATTTTTACGAAGGGCATCCAGGTAGGCTGAAAGCTAAAAATGCTCCTACTGCACCCAACCTCCCGGAAGACATTGGAGCTTGGTGCTACGTCATCCCCGAAGAAGAGCAAGGAGTTTACCCCATTGATCAATCAGATGGCGGTGAGGATGACGATCCTGTTGAGCACGAAGCATGGGCGAAATACCTGGAGAGCATCGGCAGGAATCCCGGAGCCCCGTGGATCCGTCAGGTGGACACATTGCAAATCGACTCAAGCGATGCCATCACTGACGATGGCAAGGAGGTGTGGAATTTATTGGAACAGCACAAGATCAAAAATGTCATCCTTCTGGGAGTGCATACCAACATGTGTGTTCTGGGGCGTCCATTCGGTTTAAGGCAAATGGCAAAGAATGGTAAAAATGTCGTCCTCATGCGCGACATGACAGATACGATGTACAACCCGAAAATGTGGCCCTACGTGGATCATTTTCAAGGCACCGAGTTGATAGTGGAGCACATCGAAAAGTACGTCTGCCCAACTGTCACGTCTGATCAGCTACTGGGAGACAAACCCTTTCATTTCAAAGGAGATCCAAGAGCCAGCCTTTGAGTTTACAGACGATCGTCAAAGTCATCAAGGGACTGGGAACAACCAGTCCCTTGATGGGATGCGCGGGAAACCCTGCTCGTGACTTACTGACGAGCAAGGGAGTGGATGGCTTTACCCGTTTCATCACACACGCGAAGCTGGAATTCCCATTCAATAGTCCAATCTTCTACCTGCTCGTTTTGACAGATTTTAACCACGATGTCATTCCGTCCCGCACGGAGGCCGGCATCCATGATGTATTGATCAATCTTCATTCCGCGATGATATTCATCGCGCCCAAAAAGAAGCTCGCCGTTGAGCCATATCTTCCAGGCATTTTTACAACCCAACCTTAACTGCACAGGCCGCTCCTGATCAGAAATAAAGGCATGATGCGCATAGGCGGTGACTTCTTTCTGATAACCTGCATAGGCATCATTGATATCAACCATCCCAAATCGATCATCGCTATTCAACAATTCCCAGGACACCTCACCACTTTTCCCTTCAAATGCACCATCCAGCCGCAATTCTTTTTCAGGAGGGAAAACAGTTTCAAAGCCACCTCGATCCAGATTATGGAAAGGACCGACAACTTTCCAATCGGTGATGAACCCCAGCAAATCAGGGATATCAACAGTGTATTCCATTTTTTCAAGTTCATCAGCCAAAGCTCTGATCTGTATAACATCACGAGCATATTGGAGCGCCTGCCGAAAGATCACTTTTGCTGTGGAAGCTTGATTGTCAGACAAGGCCTCGTTACCTGAAGCAATCCACTGATCAACCGCCTTTTCTCTCAGGTCATTTGACGGATCATTCAACATCCCACGAAGCAAGATTTCTCCTGCTTTGGTATCACTGTTTTGAATTAGTTCGAAACACAAAGATCGTGCTCTGGGCGCATTCTCATCATTCAGCAGAAATTCGGTCAAATCCATCAAAGGAAGAGACGAATCCGTCTTGAATGCAAGGTGAACAATGCTTTCAATGGAAGACCGAAGCCAATTCTGAGCCAAAGGAGAGGCTCCCTTCATGCCTGTCAATATCGTGACAAGAGTGTCAGGGGTCTGTTTACCAAGCGAATGCGATGCTGCTGAAGCATCACGATTTCCAAGCCCTTCGATGGATACGGCGCGAATGGTCGTGATCCAAGCGCTTAGCTCTGGTTGCGAAGCGGCTCCTTGCAAACGCTGATTGAGCCCCATGGACATAAAAATCAACGCCACAGAAAAGGACTTATAAAAGTATCTCATGATGTGGGGAATCATCGCTCAAACATACAAAAATGCGCAATGCAAATATGAGAGCGGTTAAAATCATTCAGCAATCAAGAATAGCACCAAACAATCTGGACAAGCTGAGTGATGACAATAATATCGTCATGATCAATCCATGAAAAAACTGCCAAAGTTTAGAACCATGACAAACTCCCGGTATGATCCATTTTATTGGTTAGCCTGCGGGTACCTACTCCTGTTCTTTGGCGCCACTTTAATTTCGCTGAAGGCAGAAACAATGCGTTTCAATAGAGACATCCGCCCGATCCTTGCCGAGCATTGCCTTCACTGTCACGGGCCTGACTCAGATTCGCGCAAAGGCAAACTGAGACTGGATCTTGAATCCGACGCCAAGCAACATGCGATTGTAGAAGGTGACTCTAAAAAAAGCCCACTGATCAAACGCGTCCTTACAACAGATCCTGAGGAGCGCATGCCCCCACCCGAAGAAAGCTCTGGATTGTCTGAACTTGAGATACAAACACTCAATCGTTGGATCGATGAAGGAGCATTTTACGAAAAACACTGGGCATTTGAACCTATCCGAAAACCACCCACTCCGGATGCAGGCTCTGACAACTGGTCGAGCATTGATAAGTTTGTGTTGGCCGAACTGGAAGCGTCAAATCTGAGCATGTCTCCACCCGTTTCTCGATCGAAGTGGATTCGTCGTGTCACGTTTGACCTGACAGGACTTCCTCCAACCTGGAAGGAGGTAGAAGCTTATGTCTTTGATCCATCGCCTGAGGCCGAGGAAAAAGTGATTGATCGATTACTGGAGTCGCCGCGCTATGGAGAACGTTGGGGACGGCATTGGCTGGATATTGCACGTTATGCCGACACGCATGGAGGCAGTGCCATTGGGTTCACGAAATTCCCTTTTTCCTACACTTACCGTGATTATGTGATAGGAGCATTGAATGAAGATGTGCCTTTTGACCGTTTCATCACCGAACAATTGGCGGCAGATCAACTGGAATTACCCGAAAACGATCCTTCATTGGCGGCATTAGGCTTCCTCACCATTGGCCAGCGTTTTCGCTCACCGCACGATATTATAGACGATCGAATCGATGTCATCACTCGCGGCATCATGGGTCTGACAGTCACGTGTGCACGTTGTCACGATCATAAATTCGATCCCATTCCCACGACAGATTACTACTCTTTGTATGCAACACTCGCCAGCAGCTCTGAACCGGAACTATTACCGATGATTGGGGAACCAAGCGAAACGGAATCCTATCTTGCCTATGAAAAAAAATTACAAACGTTGAAAATAGAGTATGGCGACATGGCACGAGAACAATCGGAGATTCTTAAAGGACGACTCCGCATGCAAGTAGGAATTTATCTGAAAGAATTGGCACGTGACACTCCTGAGCAAGATCTGTCCGTTTCTTTTCTTTCCTTCAGAACAGAGGACATCCGTCCTCATGTATTGGAACGGTGGCGGGATTATTTAAAGCAAATACCTCCAAACGACCCGGTGTTTGGTCCATGGAAACAATTGGCCCGCTTTGCAAATGCAACTTTCCCAGCGCAACGCGTAGCATTGATGGAACAATGGGAAAAAGAAAATGGAGATATTTCCAAACTGACGCCGATGGAAAACTTGAGTGCCAAGGCACCTGTCTGGAACCCTCTGATATTGAATGCTATTAAAATGTCCGCCCCCAGTTCAATGGAAGCACTTGCTGAAGCATATGGAACTCTTTTTGCAGAAACACATCGTGACTGGACCCTGGCTCAGGTTCAATCCGCAGAAGAAGCCTTACCCGATGGAACCACCATTCCTGATCAGGATCAACGCCATCGCAAGATCAATAGCGCTATCCTTAGACAGTTACGAAGTCACTTGTATGCAGATGAAAGTCCAACGGCATTACCGGAGAAATTGGCATCACGGCTGCTCAACCGTACTGTCAGCGATCAGTTGAACGGAAGGAGAAACGCCATTCACAATCTGCACTTGAACGAGAAAGGTTCCCCCCCCAGATCCATGGTGCTGGCAGAGAATCCTGATGCTGAAAAAAAGGGGTTTCATGTATTTCGTCGAGGGAATCCATTGAATCGCGGCAAGCGGGTTCAACCTCGTTTCTTATCTGTGGTTGGTAATGGCACTGCCAAACATTATCCACCCAGAAAGCAACGATTATCTTTGGCACAGTCCATCACATCAGAAAGCAACCCTCTCACAGCAAGAGTAACTGTTAATTGGATCTGGAGACATCATTTCGGTCGGGGACTCGTGAGAACTCCAGATGATTTTGGTACACGCGGAGCACGGCCCACGCACTTAAAACTCCTGGATTATCTGGCGTCCACTTTTTTGGAAAATGATTGGTCGATCAAAAAAATGCATAAGCGCATTCTACTTACCAAAGCATATCGACAAGTATCCGTTGAAGATCCGAAAGCTAGAGAAAAGGATCCTGATAATCAAACGATCTGGCGCATGCCTCGTCACCGTTTGGCCATGGAGGCCATGCGAGATGCCATGTTGAAGGTATCGGGCGAACTGAATACAACCATGAATGGACGTCCATTCGACATGATGACGAAACCTGTAGTACCTCGACGCAGCGTCTATGGGTTTATCAATCGGGACGTTCCCTCCACCCTGTTGACGACATTTGACGGAGCCAACCCCAGCGCGTGCACGGCGAAGCGACCAGAAACAACTGTTCCCCAGCAAACTCTGTTCGCACTTAACTCAAACTTCATCCAGGATCGAGCCAAGGCTTTGATTCAATTACCCGGTATCGAGGAGGCCAAAACAGAAGAACTCAAAGTTCGTCTTCTTTATCAACAAACGCTTTCTCGACTCCCAGAACCCGAAGAAATCGCCATGGCGCTCGAGCATGTTCATGGTGTCACATCCGAATCAAAAAGTGACCCCTGGCATCAACTGGCGCATGCGTTGCTTGCCTCCAATGAATTTATTTTCGTGGACTAATGACGATGCAATTTCAAACACCCAATACACGCAGGTCTTTCCTGAAACGCTCGGGAATGGGTTTCGGAAGCATAGCCCTCAACAGCCTGCTTTCCAAAGATTCATTGGCGGCTCAACAGGCAGAAACTCATTTCCCAGGCAAAGCCAAACACGTGATCCATGTCTTTCTTAACGGAGGCATGTCACAGGTGGACACCTTTGACCCCAAACCTGAACTGACCAAACGCGGTGGTCAAATGCTGCCATTCGACAACCTTCAGACAGAACGTCGAACAGGTGTCGCACTGCCTTCACCCTTTGAGTTCAAGCAACATGGCGTCAGCGGCATACCTGTCAGTGATCTTTTTCCACATCTTTCAAAATGTGTCGACGACATGGCCGTGATCCGCTCGATGTACGCCGAGCTGCCAAGCCATGAACTTTCGCTGATGCTGATGAACACGGGCACCCAGCGTCTGGTGTGGCCAAGCATGGGCTCCTGGTTGACCTGGGGTATGGGTTCTGGCAACGAAAACCTGCCTGGTTTCATTGCACTTTGTCCAGGCGGTATGCCTGTCGGTGGAGCTGGGAATTGGCGCAGCGCCTTTCTTCCAGGAGTTTATCAGGGAACCCACATAGACACTTCCAAAACAAATCCACGCGAACTGATCTCAAACGCCACCAACACACGGTTGACGCATCAGGAGCAACGGAAACATTTTGATTTACTACAAGCCATGAATCGCAGACACGCTGAACTGCGACCGAACGAGCAGTCTTTGGAAGCACGCATACAGTCTTTCGAACTCGCCTACCGCATGCAGTTTGAAGCAACAGATGCGTTTGATGTTTCGAAGGAACCGGATCACATCCTGAAACTCTATGGCGAGGGCCCCCAGAACAGACAACTGCTGATGGCTCGAAGGCTTGTTGAACGCGGGGTTCGATTCGTGCAAACGTGGCATGGAAACATGCAACCATGGGATAGCCACAGCAATATCAAAGACACACATCGAACCGTCGCCAACCAATGCGATCAGGGGCTCGCTGCTTTAATCATCGATTTGAAACAACGAGGCTTATTGGATGAAACGCTGATTTTATGTACGGGTGAATTCGGGCGAACACCCTCCGTTGAAATGGATCAAGGCGGCGGTGGAGCCGCACAAGGCCGTGATCACAATCATTGGGGCTTTAGCTTATGGATGGCGGGTGGAGGGATCAAAGGCGGCACCACTTATGGCGCCACGGATGAATTCGGCTTCAAAGCAATTGAAAACCCGGTTTCCATTCATGACCTGCATGCCACCATGCTGCATTTACTGGGCTTTGATCACGAAAAACTGACGTATCGATACGCAGGCAGGGATTTCAGGCTGACAGATGTCTTTGGGGAAGTCGTCCGGGAAATGATAAGCTAAACCCCGGTCGAGTTACTGAATTTCATGCGGCATCTGGACACAACTTGTGTTGCGCAAAACACTTTATTGATGCTCATACTAATTAAGAACCCGGTATGAAGCATTTAACAACCACGCTTGCCGTTTCCCTCTGCCTTTCAACCGTCGTCATCACGGCAATCTATGCGATCAAAGCATTCCCCCTTTCATCCAACAACGACTCGGTGTAGCCAAAAATCATAAACATCCCTCATCAGAAAATTCCCTGGTTGCATGGTTCAGGTGGAAAGGGAAGACCACTCGCTGGTTTGGGCAGGAAACAGTGCTTGATCAAGCCGATTACAAGAGCAAGGTCAACGACTGGATTTACCATGGTAATTCACCGACGGGTAATCCTTCTGGAGAAATCTGGCTCGGGTATGAAATACGCAAATACCCTGGCAGGGAAGTGGCTTTTACGATTCGACTGGAGGGACTGGAATGAGAAAGTTGTTGCTACTTTTGAAATCAAGAAAAAAGCCAGATCATGGACCATTGGCGACCCGTAAATATCTGGCTCGAAGATGCGACCGGAAACCAAAGTAAGAATACTTCATGGAATAATCAGGAGAAAGATGGCAGGGCCTCCGAAGTGAATGTAAGGTGCACGGGGGAAATCACCTGACTGTTCAATGAACAGTTTTTCATAGAGCAAGTTTTACAAGCTTCATGATAGCATGACCCTATGCTATCTACCGATTGAGAGCCGTTGCCTTATTCCCAGGGAGTCAAACAAGGTAAAGCTACTCCTCTTCGGGAATATCGATAGTGATCGTAGATGCCACCGTCATTTGAATAGCTCCATTTTCGGTCAAAACGGGGATGACACCGATTTCAAACTGACCTGGAGCCGCTGCTCCATTTCGGGGGAACGTCACTGAAGTACGAACCACCGCTTCACGTCCGTCCATCGCAACGATACTTGGCGAAGCAAGCATCACTGCTCCCTCAATCTTTTGGATGTTTTTAAATAACATGCGAGCTTCCTCCGCCTCGAAACCACCAGCATTGTCAGTTTCATTACTGCTCGCGCGCATGTTTTGGAGTTGAAGCTGAGACAGACTCTCGTCAGCCAGATCAGCAACCTTGCTGTTGATTTGAATGTAAACCTCTCCATCCGGCGCTGTATTACTTGTGGGAGTCATGAAGACGAAAGTCCGCCTTCCAGGAGCAGTCAGCCATCCACCGGTAATCAATGTCATTCCTTTCTCTACTTCGACATTAACAGCGGCCGCATAATAATCAGCTTTCTCAAATTGCTCCTCCTCCTTACCTTCTTCTATTGCTGCACGCTTCTGTTCCTCAAAATCGGGCTTGGGGCGTTGCAAATCTTCTATTTTAGTGCGTAGTTTGGACACCTCTCCTCGCAGACTGGCGAGTTCCATACGTTCTCGTTCAATACGCTTTCTTTCAGAGTCAGAAAGTTGTTTGGTGCGGAGCGTTTCCAGTTCTTCTACCATTTGACGTTTTTCAGCTTCCAACTGGGTAACCATTTTCTGAGCAATCTTGAGTTTGGGAGCAATTAGCATGCGCCCTCCCATAAAAGAGATGATGCCTACGATGAGTATTAAGATAACAAAAACAGGTTTCATGTGGTTATGTCCATGGTTCAACACCGATTTTGGCCTAAACTGCCCCAATGACAACGTTTAAAGCGCCAATCGTCCATTGGGAACCTTGTTGAAAAGAATATTGCCAAGAATGCAGCAATGTGGGCAAATCAAAACGATCTTAAGATGATCAGACTTGGAGGATCATTGCATCATCAATGGAATCCATACTTGTGAGGCTTGATCATTTAAAAATCTGAACCAAGAATACATGAACAATAAACCGCTTAAACTGACTCTTGTCGTGGCAATGCTTGCCATCGTGAATTCCCCGAATTCCCTTGCCGAAGGATTTCGCAATCCAACCTCGGGTGCCATCAATCTTGGCAGGTCTGGTGGAAGAATCGCCCATGTTGATAATGCCAGTGCAATCACTCAAAACCCTGCCAACTTGATGGACTTAAAGCGGCCTGAAGTCACAGTGAGTTTCAATCCTGTCTATATCAGTGTCGAACATCAGAACGCTTCCGGTGCAACGGCCGAGACTGAAAATGCATGGAAGTTTCTGCCCGCGGCGTATGCATCCATGCCAATTCTAGATGATAAGTATGTCATCGGTCTAGGTATCACCAGCCCTTATGGATTATCAAACGAATGGAAGAATGCAGGTGGGTTTGCGGATACAGCGAACCAGGGGTCTTTGAGGTACACCACTCCTCATTTCAGCGAGTTGCAAACAATCCTTGTCAATCCAACAGTGGCATTCGATGTAAGTGAAAAGGTCTCGATGGGACTTGGCCTTGATATTCAGTGGTCTCAATTGACTTTCAAACAACACGTGTTTCCGAATGGTCGCTTCGTTGCGGAATCGGATGGAATCGGTGCGGGGGCCAACCTGGGTATGACGTGGAAAATAACAGATCGCCATCGGCTGGCCTTCACGGCGCGTTCCCCCATCACGGTTGATTATGATGGTGATTTTAATATGAATGTTCCCGCCGCCGGCCTGAATGTGAATACAAGTTTTTCTTCTGAAATTGAATTCCCTACTCAGTTACATCTCGGATACGGCATTGAATTGACCGACACCATTCGATTGGAGGCAGACGTTGAATTTCTTGAGTTTTCAAATTTTGACACCCTGCCTACCCAAACGGGAGTTCCATTGCCCGGGTTACCCACGTCATTAAATCAGGATTGGCATGATACTTATACCATCGGCATAGGAGGTGATTGGAAATTTGCTGAAAACTGGATCATGCGGGCAAGTTATCAATTTTTTGAAAGCCCTGTCCCGAATGCAACCCTCTCCCCTACTATTCCTGATTCAAATCAAAATGTCCTGACGGCAGGTATAGGCTATGGCACTGACAACTATTCCATCGATCTTGGTTATGGATTGGTGATTTACGATGAGCGCACAATCAATCAAGGAGGAATGTACGATGGTAACTTTGACTTTGCAGTACATTTGTTCAGCCTCACCTACACAAAGAAATTCTGAAAGCACACTAAACCAAAACGCCTTGATACCTAATTCTTTCAATGCACCAAAATTAAATTGTGCCCCCAAACGCACTGAAATAATAAGTCGGATGTCTTGTAATTAAGTGATCCTTCATTTAAAAGGGATCATTCAGGTAAAGCTAAGACGCATTCTAGTATGAATATAATTATCAAAAATCAGCCCCGGAAAACAAACGATCGAATGTCTCAAAAGGGCTTCACTTTGATCGAACTTCTGGTTGTCATCGCCATCATTGCAATTCTGGCTGGCATGTTGCTGCCAGCCCTGAGCAAGGCAAAAACGAAGGCCCAAGGCATCTTGTGCATGAACAACAACAAACAAATGATGCTTGCCTGGAAGTATTACAGCGACGACAACGAAGACAAACTAGTGGGAGCAGCAGGTTGGAGCAAGTCGGGGCGTGAAGTTCCCAACTGGACAGGAGGGAGCTGGCTCACGTTGAGTAACCCCAAGGACCCCAACAACTGGAACCACGCTCAGTTCACGCACCGCAGCCCTCTTTGGAATTATACGGGGGGAAGTGAAAAAATCTGGAAATGCCCTTCGGACAGGGCCTACGGGATCAATCCGGCAGGTCAGCGGGTGCCCCGCATCCGAAGCATGTCGATGAACAATTGGGTGGGCGGCCCCTCATGGTCCTCATCGGGCAATGGATGGAAGGTTTACACTAAAGACTCCGACATGACAGCGCCTGGTCCCAGTCAAACGTTTGTGCTGATTGATGAGAGGGAAGACAGCATCAACGATGGCTATTTTGTCGTTGATATGCAAGGCTTTCCGGACAGAGGAGCAAGCTGGAAGATTGTGGATTACCCTGCCAGTTACCACAACGGTGCAGCTACCTTTGCGTTCGCCGACGGGCATTCGGAAATTCACCGATGGACAAATCCTCGCACGATTCCAAGCCTGTCGAAAAGCAATATTCCGCTGAATGTTCCTTCACCAAACAACGAAGATGTGTTGTGGATGCAGGAGAGAAGCACTCGACTCATAAATGCAGTTCGCTGAGCGAGTAATGATCTTTTAGTAGTTATCTAAATTCACTAGGAATGCCAGTCTTCTCAAGACTGGCATTTTTCTTTTTCTCCACTGACAAAATGGCGCATTTTGGCTCATCTTTATCACTTCAAGAGTCATAAAAAACCACAAGGATGCTCCATTTTGACTCAAACAAAACGTATTTTAGCAAAAAGATGTTAAAAACCGGGCCAGTGAAACAAATTTATTAAAATTTGCACATGGTACAAAACATGCTATTTTAAAATGTGGATCACACGTGAGAGCAATTAATTTGGCTGTCCCGTGACCTTACCTCTCTCGCACTCAATGCGAAAGAAACCCAACTACTTAGGCTTACTACGCACCGGGATATACGGTGTCCTGCTTGAGATGAGGGATTTTATCATCGTCCGGCAGCTGCATCTTTGGATCCACTCAGCTGCCGGATCTTCTTTTAGAAACACCCTCAAAAAATCTGTCGTGCATCATCAACATAAGGCTGTAGCGCATATTGAGTCAGCAGTTTCCACCCTTGTTCTCATCGATCACCATAGATGGGAGGCTTCCACCCCTCAGGCAATCTTCCTTGAGGTCGAACTCCATAGGCTGAACTGGGAATGGAATGATTCCCTGCCTTTTCCAAGGGCAAATCATCAGGCAGATGCTTTATTTTAAAATCCTTGTATTGAACTCGCATGGGCGGCCCGACATGCACCTGAACGGCCAACACACCTTCCAGTGCCCTTCCTTTGGCGTCAAAATCAATCAAGTCAGTGGTTGGGTGACCATCAATCCAATGCTGGTGATGATTACCGCGAACAAGCACCCGGTAGTCATGCCACTCATCAGAAGCAAACTCTTTTAGTGGAAATTCCCCGATGACCCATGACTGCCCTTTCGCATCAATAAGCACTTTTTCGCCCGTGTGCGATAAGATGCGCCGCCCTTTTTCTTCATATAGCATTCCGTTGTAATTGGGATTTCTGGCCACCACGTCGCACTGATAACCGGCAACAATATCAAGTCCAATGTCAGGGCGCGATAAACCCCGATACTGGATACCACTGTTCCCTCCCGCACTGATCTTGACTTTGACTCGCAAATCAAAATTCCGGATAGTGGATCCTTTCCATGTGATGAAACGGTTCATCTTCAGCGAGCCATCTGCAATCCCAGTCAACACCCCATCTTCGACAGACCAAAATTTGGAGTCACCGGACCATTGTCCAAGTCCACGCTTACCTAACAGTTGGATGAACCCATCCTTACCTGCTTGATGCGAAACAGCAGCAGAGGCCTGAGGGTGCGGCTCAGTGGAGGCTGCAAATCTTGTTTTCAAAGGTTTCAGAGGGCCTCCTAACTCTTCAACTCGAGTATCAGTCCTTGTACGCATTGTCACTAAAGTGTCGGCATAGCTAGGATCTGTTGCCAAATTAACCAATTCGTCCGGATCATTCTTCAGGTCATGTAGAAATTCAAGACTATCATGATCTACATATCGAACATATTTAAATTGCTGATTACGAATACCCTCGAATGCGGGTATTCGGTGGCGCACGGCAAAATGTTCATGAAATGTGTCTTTTCGCCAATCGGATGGCTTGCCAGACTGAATCACCTGTCTCAGACTTTTCCCCTGATATCGCTCAGGAATTTCAATATTCGCCCAGTCAAGAAAAGTGGAAGGCAGGTCTAGGTTCAGGGCAAGAGCATCTGTGACTTTTCCCCGCTGGTCCTGACTCACACGAGGGTCCATCACAATCAGTGGCACCCTCAGGGATTCTTCATAATGAGACCATTTACCCGCAAATCCTCTGTTTCCCATGTGATAACCATTATCCGCGGTGTAGATAATAATGGTGTTCTCAGCGATCCCCGCCTCATCCAGCGCTTCCATGAAACGACCAATAGCTCCATCAATGCCACTGACCATACGATAATAGGCACGCATGTTCGCCTGGTATTTAGCATCTGTATTCCACCGCCAGAAAAAGCGTTCTCGATTGATCGTCGTTTTCAAAAACTCAGGCTGATCATTGAAAATGGCAGGATCATTTAATCGAGGAGGATCCATTTCAATTTCTTCGTACATTCCATCCACGGCACGTGGCCACGGGAAATGGCCTATACCAGGCCGGCGGTCGCTGTCTTCCGCATGACACGCGTTAAACCACATATTCAGAGCAAAGGGTTTGTCCTTGGGCTGTTGACGAATGAAGTCGATTCCTCGGTCGACAATCAATTCGGTTTCATGCCGCAAGGTTCCATCCGGAAGCTTTTTGTAAAAGGGGTTGCGACCAATTGCCTCGAAGACATCAAAGTGTTCTTTGGGGTCGTAACCCTTGGGCATTTTCGCATGCCACTTACCAAAGTAGCCAGTCCGGTATCCCTGCTCTCGAAGTAGATCCGAATACAAGGTTTCAACCGCATCTGGCCTTGCCTGATCTGGCGCGCCCGATGTCCCATACCCCCGCCCAGTCAAACCCGTCAGAATAGTCGTTCGGCTGACCCAACAAATTGAATGGCTGACAAAGGCGTTGGCAAAGCGCGTTCCACGAGAGGCTAATCCATCGATATTAGGAGTTTTCACTACATTATTGCCATAGCAACCGAGTGTCGAAGTTGTCTGATCATCAGTGAAGAAGAAAACTATGTTGGGTTGCTGGGCTTTCGCTGGAACCAGAAACGAACAGAGGATGAAAGCGACAGTGAACAGATATTTCATATTAAACACATTTAAGAAGTTGAGGAAAAAACCAAATTATTCATGGGAGAAAAGAACACAGATAGCCGATGGCGCATGAACAACATTGCGATTGTAGGTCAACGCTCCCGTATGCTGATCAATCCCAAAAGAGGCCAGCGTATGCGAATCCTGCCCGGCAGCAAGCAGCCACTTGCCTGCGGGTTCAATATTGAAATTTCTGGGGGTAGCTCCACGGACATGCTCACGTTCGATAACGGTGAGTTCGCCTGTTTCATCAGCCACTCGATAAGCAGTTATCGTGTCATGCCCGCGGTTGGCTGAATACACAAAATCACCACTTGGATGGACTCGAATTTCAGAGGCACTTGTGAAGTGTTCCAGAATCAATTGTTCCCGGGGAACCGAGGGAATGGTTTGTTTCGCTGTCATACTTCCGTTGCGATCATCATAATCAAAGACAGTCACGCTCAGTGATAGCTCATTAAGGACGTAAGCCCACTTTCCATTGGGATGAAACTTCATGTGTCGCGGTCCTCCTCCCGGAGGTGTGGCTGCATAGCCTTGCATGTCGATGCGTGCATTCGCTGCGTCGACTTTGTAAATGACAACCTTGTCCAGGCCTAAATCAGGAACAAAGGCAAACCGTCCATCAGGTGAAAAACCCGTCCAATGTGGGTGTGGTGCATCCTGTCTTTTACCAGTAACTCGCGAAGCACCGGAATGCTCTATCAATTGATTTCTTCCCTTAATGCTGCCGTTGGAATTCAATGCGAAAACGCCAACCGACCCTCCCCCATATTGAGCAGTCAGTAAAAACTGTCCACTGGAATGCACCGATACATGAGTGCCTCCACCATCTCCAATTTCAACTGAATTCAGCAAAGAAAGCTCCGCCTTATTGCCTTCACGCTGAATTGCGTAACAAATAACCGAACCTTTGCCATCAATCGTTCCAACGGCATACAGGTGGGTTTCCTTTGGGTGCATTGCTAAAAAGCCTGGCCCTTGGACCTCGGCTACAAGTGAAGGCCGCGACAATTTACCTGTCTCTACATTCAAATGAGTATGATAAATCCCTCTGCTGGGCCAAGCACTGCCTGTTCCAATCCAGACATCCACACGACTGGCTTCAGCTCCGAGGACATGATCATTGAGTTGAGTTAAAAGACCAGCGATCAATGCAAGCCTGAGCAGGGCCAAAAATTGAGATAGGTAAATCATGTAGACTGAAAACTAACACAAAAGATTCGAACCATGCCAACCTGTATTTGCCTTCGAACTTAACAAAATCATCCGGGAAGCGGTTCCATAAAAGGACTGACGATAGCAAAAATATGATTATGATATTCGCCATGAGTCAGGTAGTTGGAATTATTGGCGCAAGTGACAATCCAGATAGATATGCTTTTTTGGCGGCAGAATCCCTGAAATGCAAAGGTTTTGAAATCTTACTGATTAACCCTTACAAAAAGAATATATTGGGTAAACCATGCTACACTAACCTTTTGGAGGCACCTTTGCGGGCAGAAACCGTCACTGTTTATGTCAATTCAGAACGCTTCAAGGGCCATTTAAAGTCGATTATTGAACTGAAACCAAGCCGGATCATCTTCAATCCCGGAACTGAATCTCCTGAATGCTACTCAACACTCCAAGAAAATGGCATTCAGGTGGTCGAGGATTGTACATTGGTGATGCTGGATTCGGACAATTTTAAAACGAATTAAAGTTATAAACCCGCTTGGACGAGATTCCATGTAGCATGCATATTTACCCGGTATCTACGCCAAAACCGTGATAAACGGCTCTTTTTCTTTTAGAAAAAAACCCAACTAAAATACCATTTAGGCTATTTGTATATAGACTATTTCAATAAATATTAATCTAGCTTTATCTTTCTTATTTTTGAAAATCGGCAAATTTTCTGCTATAGTATAATATTATATGAAATCTGCGGTATTCTTTGAACGGGACGGTATTATCAACCAATATCAACGGGGACAAAGCAAGCCATTGCCTCCCCTTTCAGTGGAAGAATTTCAGATTCACCCTGAAGTCGGAGCCTTGATTACAAAACTGCGATCAATCGGTTTGATGATATTTGTAACGACTCATCAGCCTCTGCTGGCTACAGGGGAGCTGGATCGGAGGGAACTTAACCGTATGCATCTCATTATGCGGTCAAAATTGAATATTGATGATGTATTGATTTGCCCGCACGAAACATCAGATCCATGCCCGTGCGCGAAACCGGAAACGGGATTATTCAAGGAACTCGAGCATCAATACAGGATCGATATGGACCATTCCTTTATCATTAGCGATAAATGGCAGGACGCTGCCGCAGCGCAGCTGTTGGGCTGTGTCTCAGTGATGATCGATTCACCTTGGGTTGGTAACGGTCACCGTGATTACTTAATGCATTCGTTCAAGGAAATAGAAGATAAAATCACCTTCCTGCACCGCAACCAGAATGTCATGATGGTTGGCTAGCTGGTAGTTTTTGCTTGCCGGAACAGTTTCCTCGTATTGCGTTCGCCAGAATGAATGGAGTTACTCCCACGATTCACTCCGTTGAACCACTCTGAAGCTCACCTGAGTTATTTTCAGGTAAAACTGTGGTCTTTTGATTCTCCACCTCATTCATTTTTTCAGGACTGGGAATATCATCAAAATTTGCCTTTCGCTTACCTCCAAAGACTTGAATCAAACCGGTTTTATCCATGATCAGCTTAGGCCTGCTGGCGGTGTAGTCATGGCGCTGTCTTAGGAGTATCTTACCATCGGGTTTCACAATCGTATACCTGAAGGAGCGTGCACCATTTTGCATCAAAACATGCAGGTTACTGAAACGGTCCACTTGCCTTTCAGGTTCCCCGAAGGAAACGATATTCCCCAGAGAATAAACGCCATATATATACCTCTGATACTTGTCTGTTACTTTCACATACAGGTCAATCTGCTTCTTATTGACCGCCCGCATTAAACTGTATTTCCTGATTTCGATAGGAGCAGAAGGGTCATTTTTATCTTTTACAAGGCCTATTTCACGATCCCACACAACAGATGCAGAAAGAATACCAATCTCAACAGGAGTCGTCACAAGCTGCGTATTAAGTTCAGGAATGCTGATATAGGCAGCCACCCGGTATCGACCAGGATGATCAATCTTGTATGCAGGAATCAAATGAACACGACGGATGGCCCGGCTCGCGTTGGGCACCTTAAATTGCTCGACTACATTCAAATCCCCAACCTTTTCTACAGGAAATTCACCGCGTGATTCGATCGTAAATTGAAGCCAGTTTTTGTCCGTGCCGAAATTGAGAGTTTTGCCAGAAAAATTGACAATTTTAACTTCAGCCATAATGGATTCATGGGCCAGGTAAAATTCCTTTTTAAATTCAAGGGATACATCCACCTGGCCTTGCACACCTTGAGCAGTGCAACAAAGAAGGAACAAATACAGAGCAATTTTTTTCAACATAGGTCTAGTTTATGAGTTACGAGCGTCGAGGCAAGCGACAAATCTTCGCCAAAAATACCACCAGTTGGGAGAATGGACGCTTCAATATGGTGAAGAGTTCAATCTTTTTTGAAGATAGCCCCGATACGGAAGAATAGAGTGGCTTAAATGGAGATCTGTTTCAGATTCTACATAACTGAACGATATTTCCTGCAGAATATAAACAATTGCCTCTTTAAAGGGTAAGCTCTTAAGATAAATATGCAATTACGATGGCACCGAGGGAGGCTATCTTGAATAATGAATCACCAAATTGACAGGAAAAGGTTTGAACGAGCCTATCGCTACATGCTGACCGCTCGTATTCTAGACGAAAGACTGGCTCAACTGTATCGTGGCGGCAACGTTTATGGCGGTGTCTTTCTAGGGAAAGGTCAGGAAGCATTGAGTGTCTCAGTCGGGATATCACTGGACAAAGGCGATGTATTTGCCCCTTTGATTCGCGATGGTGCCGGACGCCTGGCTTTTGGGGAAACCATCCTTGATGCACTCAGAAATTGCCTGGGGTCTCCATTGGGCCCTATGAGGGCTCGCGATGGTAATGTTCACCGGGGTAAACCACGCGAGGGCTATATCCCCATGATCAGTCATCTCGGGGCCAACATCTCTGTCGTCAATGGTGCTCTGATGGCCAAACGCATGAAGGGAGAAACGAAGCAGATAGGCGCAGCCTGCATCGGAGATGGAGCCACTTCAACAGGCGCGTTCCATGAAGCCCTGAACCAGGCCGCCATCGAAAAACTCCCACTCTTGCTGGTCATCGCAAACAATCAATATGCCTATTCGACTCCAACAAGTGCGCAATTTGCATGCAAGGAGCTAAGCTTAAAAGCGCAAGGATATGGTGTGAGCACTCATGATGTGGATGGAACTGACCTGAAAGCCTGCATGACAACCCTTGAGAAAGCGGCTGCATTGGCACGAGCTGGAGAAGGCCCTCAACTCATCGTCGCGGAACTTCTGCGATTGTGCGGCCATGGAGAACATGATGATGCCCAATATATAAGTCCAAAGATAAAAGCTTCCAAAGTAGGGCGTGATTGCATGGATGAAGCCAAGAAAACTTTATTGAAAGAATATCAATACCCTGAAAAAGATCTGGATCAGTGGACTACCGAAACCACTGACGAAATCAACCAAGCCATTCGTCAGGTGCAGCAAGAAGGTGGACCTGACCCTTTCACTCATAACTGGAAAGCACTGGCAACACGTGAACTTTGCGAGCCTCTGGGCAGTTCGACGCTCTAAATTCTCACAGATATAAGACTACCAATCACTGAGCAATGAGTATTACTTATCTGGAGGCAATTAGGGAAGCACAGGCATATCTTCTTCGGAATGATCCAAGTGTCTATATATATGGTCAGGATGTCGGTGCTTTTGGAGGCGCATTCAAAGCCACCAAGAATCTAGCCAAAGAGTTTCCGGGCAGAGTCATCGATGCACCAATAAGCGAGGATGCCATGGTTGGCTCGGCGGTAGGTGCTGCCATAGAAGGCATGCGCCCCATCATCGAAATGCAGTTTGCGGATTTTTCGACGGTTGGCTTCAATCAAGTAGTCAATCAAGCTGCAACGCTTTTCTGGCGAACTGAAGTACCTTGCCCACTCACTCTGCGTTTACCGAGTGGAGGGACGTCGGGGGGAGGCCCTTTTCACAGCCAATGTCTGGAGTCGATTTATGCTCGCTTTCCAGGCTTGATAGTTTGCACTCCTGCCACCGTTGAAGATGCATACAGCATGTTAATTGAATCTGTCATGCTCAATGACCCTGTCATCTTTTGTGAGCATAAATACCTTTATTTTCATTTAAAAGCGGATTCGCTCCCTCAGGAAGCGTTACCCATCGGCAAAGCCCGTATTGCGCGCGAGGGGCGTGATATGACAATCGTTACTTACAGCGCCATGCTGCATGAGTGCCTTGAAGCCGCTGCAGAAATGGCTCAGGATGGGGCTGAAATTGAAGTAGTCGATCTGAGAACAGTCAAACCCATCGACACAGATACCATTATCGCATCCGTCGCAAGAACAGGACGACTTTTGTGTGTGGCTGAGGAATGGCCGTGGGGGGGGGTCAATGCCGAAGTAATCAGCCGGGTGGTAGCGGAGGGTTTCAACCTGCTGGATGCACCGCCACAGCGCATCAATGCCAAAGACACCCCTATACCTTACCACCCTGACCTTTGGTCTGTTCACCGGCCAACGGCACAAAGTATTGTGGCGACGGCTCGTCAATTATTGAGGAACTAGCAAAATCAAACCTTTTAAAGCTGAATTTCATTACATGTCTGCAACGCCTATCATCATGCCCCAGCTCGGAGAATCCATCGCTGAGGCCACTATCATTGACCTGCTTGTTGCCGAAGGAGATTCGGTCACGGAAGGTCAGGATATCATTGAAGTGGAGACCCAGAAAGCAACAATGAACGTCACCGCGCCCTGTGATGGTGTCATCGGTAAATACACCGTAGAAGTCGGCGAAAGCTACGCTGTGGGGGACGTCCTCGGACAAGTTCAAGCAGAAGGTGAAAAAGAGACCGCACGCCCAGCTTTGAAGCCCAACTCACCAGTTCCTGCTGCTCCCCCTTCAAAGGCTGCTGACTTTTCACATTCAACCTCGACTAGCAAACCCGCTGAAGTTGGAAGTGGAGGTAGTTTTTCAGTTGTCAAACCGACCATCAAAGGGCTTCCGGTTCCTGCACAATTCGTGGGGGCACAGTATATGTCTCCACGAATGAAGGCTCGGATGTATGAACTGGGATTACGGGAAGCGGATCTTGCAGGCATTGCAGGTAGTGGTGCTGGCGGGCGATTGACGATTCAGGATTTTGAAAAATTCCTAACCCAACTTGAGCATGCAAGGTTGACCAAGGCCTCATCCATGCGGGTGGCGGTAGCCGATGCAATGCGACGCAGCTGGACCCGACCTCTGGCGACAGTCGGACGCCCAGTTCAATTAGATACCCTGCTCGACCATCGCGCGCAACTCGACCCGAAACCAGGTCCTGCGTTATTTGCAAGTCGAGCTCTGGCCATTGCGCTTTCGGAGAACAGCGCTGTGGCTGGACGATTGATTGGCAACAAGATTGCTCACCCAGCCTCCATTGACATTGGGTTTGCCGTGGAAGCGGAGGACGGTGTGCTGGTTCCTGTCATACGAAACGTCGACAAAACCCCAGTTACTTCCTTGGTAGAAACTTACAACCAACTGGTCATCTCCGC
This sequence comes from Verrucomicrobia bacterium SCGC AAA164-E04, assembly GCA_000383715.1. Classification (GTDB taxonomy): domain Bacteria; phylum Verrucomicrobiota; class Verrucomicrobiia; order Limisphaerales; family AAA164-E04; genus AAA164-E04. The sequence goes on along the minus strand of KB911950.1, from coordinate 124,527 downwards.
GCGCCAACGAAAACTGCCGGCAAATGCGACAGGTGGATCAATTGCGACAGTGACTAATTTTGGCACATTCGGGCTCACATGGGCCACGCCTATTCCTCTCCCCGAACAAACTCTTGTGCTGGGACTGGGGGCAGGAAGGAAAGCCCCGCTCTGGGATGAGGAAAAAGGTAGTTTTGTGCCTGTAATCGAATCCCAATTGACACTTAGCTTTGATCACCGAGTTTTGGATGGAGGCGCCGCAGGGCGCTTGCTGACGCGTATCAATGAATTGATGACGCACCCAGAACAATTGTAGAAGACTTGCCCGAAAATTCTTAAAAATGATTTTGGCACTACTTGTGCTTGTTATTTGACAAACCAATCGATCAGGACCAAATTATATTTTGACGGTAACTCAGCTTCTTGTCAAAGCACCGGAGAATCTGTCCAGAAAGTAAGGCCATGAATTGGTTTTCGTTCGTGTTAAAGCGAGATAAGGATGGAAAAATGTTTTTGAAACACCCACACCAGTTATGCCAAGTTTATTGATTTTGCTTTTTGTAATTGCATTTGCCATTACGCCACATGTTGCGATTGCTCAATTCGTCCCCACGGAGATTGTCTATGAAAATTCACAAGAGGACGTGAGCGCGACGCACGCAAGACTGGAGGAATTTGGTGACGAAATCATTCTGGCTGGCGACAACCGCAAAATCATCCGATTTGAATTCGAATATTTTGGGAAATTTGAAGCTGATGGCGATGAAACATGCATTTTGAGGTTCTACAGGAACGATGGTGAAGCATTGATTCTTGATGACAAGGCTCCAGGAACGCTCATATACGAAAGTCAGCCTTTCACTTTGTTCCCCGGTTACAACACAGCCGTACTACAAGGCATCAGCGTGGAAGTCCCAGATAAGTTTACCTGGACCGTTAAATTCGATGGCCTTACTGGTTTCAGCAAGGATCGAGCTGCTCTTGTGTTGAGGGATCCAGCTAGTATTGGAAAAAGCTTTGATGATTTTTGGGTTCGATTTGGCAATGGGTGGGGTACATGGAGGTTCAAGGGAGATCCTATAGCTAACTTTGCATGCAAGGCTACCTCCGAGTATGACCTTTCAGTTACCTTTGCAGCCCTCGAAAGAAACGAAGACAATATGCCTTTGCTGACGATCCAGGGGCCGCGCGGACAAACAGTCATCGTTTGGGCATCGAACGATTTGAAGGAATGGGAGCCAATTGCACTTCAGTTACTCGAAGAGCGCCGGTTCACTCTATTGGACGAACATGCTGCCCCCGAAAGGCCGAGGTATTACAGAGCTGCTCTCACCAATGGCTCCCCCATTGAATTGAGTAATTTCAAAATTCTGCCAAATAAAAAAACAAGGCTGAGTGTCTCTGGACCTCGTGGTTTACCTTTCACGGTGCAGGCATCTGCAGATTTTGAGTCCTGGGAGGATGTCTTTTCGCTAGCCTTCCAGTCGCGCCCCATTACGGTTCAGGATAAAGATGCTGCTGAGCAAGACATTAGATTTTACCGTATCCTAATCAATAACACCGTCGTGCAAGATGCTAGTAGCATCAAAGAAACGATCATTACGTTTCCCGACGATTTTGTGAATGAATGAGAATAAAGGACTTTTACTGAGATTAAAAAATCCGATTCAGTATGGTCGAAGCATCTATTTAAGCTATTCTTCAGCGTAGATTGCAGCATTTTTTATCTGAGAGGTTCCTCTAGATACTACAGCAAGTCGTTTTGAGTGGGTAAGGAATTGCCTTTGTTTGAAAAAGATCAGAAACGAGCTGTCGATTAAGCTTGGAGAGAGACAACAGGACTTACCACGTCACCAGCTACGTCAGTAAGCCGGAAATCACGCCCACCATATCGGTAAGTCAGCCTTTCATGATCAACTCCCAGCAGATGTAAAATGGTTGCATGTAAATCATGAACATGAACCTTTTGACGGGTCGTATAATATCCATAATCATCCGTCACACCATAGCTGAAGCCAGGGCGCACACCTCCTCCAGCCATCCACCAAGTAAATGCATGAGGATTATGATCTCTACCATCTTTCCCTTGAGCAGTAGGTGTCCGCCCAAATTCCCCCCCCCATATTACAAGTGTTTCATCCAGCAAACCTCGACCCTGTAGATCCTGCAGCAGTCCAGCGATCGGGAGATCGACCTCGTGAGCCAGCTTCGAATGCTGCTTGGCCAGGTTACTGTGCTGATCCCAATAGCCGTGAGTACACTGAACAAACCTTACTCCGGCTTCCGACATGCGTGCCGCCAGAAGGCATTGCCGCCCAAAGGAAGCAGTCCGTTCATCATCAATCCCGTAAAGTGATTTGGTAGCTTGAGTTTCTTTGGCCACATCAAAAAGTGGGGGAGCTTCCATCTGCATTCGAAAAGCCAATTCAAATGATTCGATTCTTGCCTCCAGATCTGCATCAGAACCTGTCTGATCGAGTCTTAACTGATTGATTTTCCGAAGGTAGAAAAGATCGCGCTCTTGCTCTACTGTATCCGAAAAGGATGAAATCAAATCTGGAATCCCAACATCCGATATTGATGCGTCACGATGCCCCATCCGGACTCCCTGGTGTTTTGACGGTAAAAAAGCCGTACCGAAATTTTGCACACCTCCGTGACCAAGTGTTGGTTGCAAGGTGATAAATGCAGGCAAATTCTTATTTTCCGTTCCTAAGCCATAACTGATCCAAGCCCCCATGCTCGGCCGGACAAAGGTATCCGATCCTGTATGCATTTTAAGCAATGCTCCCCCATGCGCTTCATTAGAACCGTGAATGGACTTAAGCAAACACAACTTATCGGACTGTTTTGCTACTTCAGGAAAAAGTTCACTTACCCAGTGACCGCTTTGTCCATGCTGCTTGAATTCCCAGGGACTGGCCAAAAGGTTCCCTGTCTTCGCAAACTGCACTCTGGGTTTTGCAAATGGCAAGGGTTTACCATGATCTCGCTTCAGCAGTGGCTTATGATCAAAAGTATCAATGTGCGAAGGCCCCCCGTGCATGAATAAAAAAATCACCCTTTTGGCTCTGGAGACAAAATGTGGCAATCCGTTTTGTGAATCATGGGTATTGGCCATGGCTTCCTCCGCCATGATAGACCTCAAGGCCAAGCTTCCAAATCCAGTCGCAGCTCCCATCAGCATCTGACGGCGACTCAGTGGCAATGGCATTCGGCGTTGGCAAAGTTTCGATATCATTGGGGAAGATTATCAATCCAGATAAGTAAATTCATTGGAGGCAAGTAAAATGCGAATCCACCGCCGCAAGCGGTCTTGTTCCAACCCATTGCGCATAGAATGGCCATCTTTTTGCACATAATCGAGTGCCAGCGCGCGTTCTTCGACTGAAGGGTAGCGCGCAAAAAGAGTCAGATACCAATGCTTCAGTTTTTCATTGAGACTGGTCGAAGACTCCCCTTCAGTCGCCTGAACCATTGATCGAGCTACTTGATCGATCAGCTCATTGTTCATGTAAAAAAGTGCCTGTTGAGGCATCACTGTCTCAGAACGTTTCTCCAAATGAGCTGACGCATCCGGGAAATCAAAGATCGCAAACATGTCAAACACCCGGCTTCTCAACACTGGCAAATAAACTGAACGCACAGGAGAATTAAAAATCTCATCCTTTCCACTGTAATAGGACTTATTACCTTTGATCGCCTCGGTCAAAGCATCCCCGTTTCTCAGATCCAGCATACGCCCTGCTTGCAACAGGGCATCTCGCATCGGCTCCACCTCAAGTCGTCTTCGATTCTGCCTCCATAGGTAGCGATTCTCTGGATCCAGATCTGACTGATGAGAATGGGCGAAGGAATCTCTTTGATAGGCAGTAGATTTCATGATCAACCGATGCATCGCCTTGATCGACCAGCCCTCGTCGATGAAGGTACGGGCCAGCCAATCAAGCAATTGAGAATGCGTTGGCAGGGCGCCTCGTCTTCCGAAGGTGGAGGGTGTACTGACCAGACCGCTTCCAAAATGCCCCTTCCATATCCGGTTCACCATCACACGAGCTGTCAGTGGATGATCAGGGTGACACAACCATTCGGCCAAAACAAGTCGACCGGATCTATGTTTTTCCATCTGCGGCATTGGAACGACAGGATCGAGCACACCGAATGTGTCACGGCGCACCCGCTCTTTCGAAGGGGTAAGGTGGTTACCTCGAAAATGTAACGGCAGGTCTTGGATTTCACCATCCTGAACCGCCATTGCCTGAGGTAAACCCGCCCCGGTTTCACTCAAAGCATTCAACTCGGTCTGCAATTGCTTGAGATCTTTCTTTGCTTGCTCGGATACTGCAGCACTTTTCAGTGCGAGAATTGCAGACTCCAGGGCTTCTTTCTTAGCATCGAATCGTGCTCTCCTTCCGGAGTTATCCGGATGAGGCAGCACCCTTTCCACCCAACGTGAAACATGATCGGTATTCGCCATGGTTGCAGTGCTTCTGAACACACCCGCAAGCGCGTAGTAGTCAGCCTGTTCAATAGGATCAAATTTATGGTCATGACATCGTGCACAAGCCACGCTCATGCCCATGAAAGTGCGGGAAACAACGTCAATTTGCTCATCGACCACATCCATCAATAGCTTCTCTTTATCCTGCTCGGCCAACATCTTGGGCCCCATCACCAGAAATCCCGTCGCAATGATATGATCGGCATCCTGCTGGTAATCGGAGGCCTCAGGCAGCAAGTCCCCAGCTAATTGTTCGAGAATAAATTGATCGTAAGGCTTGTCCTGATTAAAGGACCGGATCACATAGTCCCGGTAACGCCATGCATTGGGATAGACCATATTTTCATCAGCACCGTTGGTGTCCGCATACCTTGCCAGATCCAGCCAATATCTTCCCCAACGCTCCCCGTATCTTGGTGACGCAAGCAGACGATCAATCAGTCGGTCATAGGCATCAGGCAAAGGATCATTTACAAATGACAGAATTTCATTGGGCAAGGGAGGTAAACCAGTCAAATCGAAGGTAGCTCGCCTTATCAGAGTATAGCGATCTGCCTTTGCGTTAGGCTTTAGGTTTTGCTTTGTTAATTGAGCTTCGATAAATGCATCGACCGAACCAGAGCCAAGCCTTTCCATGGAGCGAAAGGACCAAGGCATGGCCTCATCGGTCTGCCCCGAGACCAGAGACAAGGTGAGCTGCAGCAAGACTAAGACTGCAAAAACAAAAATACGCGATGTGCGAATGGATCCCTTGTGCGATGTCATGTGGCAAGTCATCTTTATGAGGAATATTTGAATTTTACATCGCATGCACAAAATTTCCAGTCACAAATCAAACCAGCTTTTTTCCGTTTCCATGAAAAGGCATATTCCTCTTCAGAGCACAAGAATCAGGCGCAGCAACACTCCATTCCAAGCCATTGCATTGCAGAGGATATTCCTATCAAATCCCTTTAATTCTGTAGAAATCAACATGAAAAATGAAAAGATCCCGCATTTTTCACAAATGCGGGATCTTTTCTGAATCATCAATGAATACCTCTCAATTGATTGTCAATAATATCAACTCTTCTGGTAGACATCGGCACCTTTGTCCGCGAACTCTTTGGACTTTTCATCCATACCTTGCTTGAGGGCCTCATCTTCACTGAGCCCCTGTTTGCGTGCATATTCCCTCACATCTTCGGTGATCTTCATTGCGCAAAAATGCGGCCCACACATGGAACAGAAATGTGCTGTCTTGGCGCCGTCCTGAGGCAAGGTTTCATCGTGATAATCTCGAGCAGTTTCGGGATCCAGACCGAGATTGAATTGGTCTTCCCAGCGAAATTCAAAACGTGATTTGCTCAAGGCATTGTCGCGATACTGAGCCGACGGATGGCCTTTGGCCAAGTCTGCTGCGTGTGCCGCAATCTTGTATGTGATCACACCCTCCTTGACATCCTTCTTGTTGGGTAAACCCAGATGTTCCTTAGGAGTCACGTAACACAACATGGCACACCCATACCAACCGATCATGGCTGCGCCGATACCGCTGGTAATATGATCATAGCCGGGAGCGATATCGGTTGTGAGGGGGCCCAGAGTGTAGAACGGTGCTTCATCACACCATTCAAGCTGTTTGGTCATATTTTCCTGAATCATGTGCATGGGGACATGCCCCGGGCCTTCGTTCATGACTTGCACCCCAAGTTCCCAAGCACGCTTGGTTAATTCACCCTGTATTTTCAGCTCTGCAAATTGTGCTTCGTCATTCGCATCAGCTATTGATCCTGGACGCAGCCCATCTCCGATACTGAAGCTGATATCATACGCTGCCATGATCTCACAGATTTCATCCCAATGAGTGTAAAGGAAGTTTTCTTTGTGATGCGATAAACACCACTTGGCCATGATCGAACCGCCTCTTGAGACTATACCCGTTGCTCTTGCAGCGGTCATGGGCACAAACCTCAACAAAACGCCGGCATGAATGGTGAAATAATCCACACCCTGCTCAGCTTGTTCGATCAAGGTATCTCGATAAATTTCCCAAGTGAGGTCTTCGGCACGTCCATTGACTTTCTCAAGCGCCTGATAGATGGGAACTGTCCCAATCGGCACAGGCGAATTACGAAGGATCCATTCGCGAGTCGCATGAATGTTTTTTCCCGTGGAAAGGTCCATAACGGTGTCAGCTCCCCATTTTGCGGCCCAACGCATCTTTTCAACTTCTTCCTCGATACTCGAAGCCACCGCAGAATTACCGATATTAGCATTAATCTTCACCAGAAAATTCCGACCAATAATCATCGGTTCCAATTCTGGATGGTTGATATTGCTGGGGATAATAGCCCGACCACGAGCAACTTCATCGCGTACGAATTCAGCTGTGATTTGATTGGGGATCTGAGCCCCCCATGGCTGCCCCGGATGCTGATGATCCAGAGAGTTTTTGGGCTTTTTAGCCGCATCTTCAATAGCCTTGGCTCGCCCCATGTTTTCGCGGATGGCAATGTATTCCATTTCAGGAGTGATGATACCCTGACGAGCGTACCACAATTGGGTCACAGGGTGTCCCTTGGAGGCACGCACAGGCTTACGTTTCAATCCGGGAAATTGCTTGAGTGTTGCCCCATCTTCACTGCGGTGAGATAACTCCTCATGTTTGCCGGACAAATAACCATTGTCCAAAGGCAAGACTTCACGACCATCATAGGACTCAACGTCATCACGTTGAAGGATCCAATCACGCCGCAATGCTGGCAAACCTTCGCTCACCTTTCCTTGGAAGGAGGGATCCCCCCAGGGTCCACTCGTATCGTAAACTTGAACGGGTTCGTTTTCAATGGTCTCACCGGAGACGCTGTGGGTTGGATGCAACCGTATTTCACGCATTGGCACTTTGAGATCTGCGTGAATCTGGCCTTCAACGTAAATTTTACTGGAATTAGGCAAAGGTTGATTGCTCGACGGCTCGGTCTGATCTTTATTGGCTATCATGATATGGGTTATTGATAAAATTTCTTGAGCTGAAGTGCCAAAAGTGTCGAAGAGGATGGGCAAGCACTCCCTTCGTCGGCATTATCCGCACAGGTTCAATGGGTCATTCGTATTCCAAAACGAAACTCTCAGCAATTCTTGATACATCTGTAGATGCATCATGGTTCACTCCCCTGACAGATGGAATCTAGTTTGTGCAGGAAGACCGGTCAAGGGCAGATGATAACACGGCTGACATCCGTATGCGATGTCGACCTTTCAGAAACTTGCTGCTACCCATGCGCAACGTAACTTGAATGCAGCCTTCGCTAACCTAGGGTTGAGGTGGAATCCAATTTTTTCCAGATTCGGGACTCGGTCCAAAATGATTTGCATAACAGTCTCTGGAGCAAAAGTTGCCTGGCGGGTTGGTTGATCTCAATTTACCAATACGCTAATTTCCGCAGAGCACTTTGCACATCAACTTGTTAGAAAGCGAAAGCAAATGTCATGTTATCTGAGAATTAATATCGGATAGTTGATCAGGTGACATCTCAGGAGTGCCTTCAGTATGAGTGTTAAATGCCGCAGCATTTTTGAAATTACCAGTCACTTTCGACAATACGCTTTCAAGTAAATGCGTCATCCCATTGAGTTGGCGCATCTGAATGGCCAAATTCCACAGTGGCTCAAACTTTTTCCACCCGCTCGTGTAAAAAAAATGTTTCAACTGATGTTTGCGCGTCCCATGAGCCAAGCTGCCATGAAAAACATTCCTCCAGGAATAAAAGTCGCGGTAGGCTTGATCGTATCCATTTTTCAATTCATCTATGGACATGCATTGAGGCTCAAAAACCACTTGGCGCGTATCGTATCGATCCCAGTCATCCGTCAGCAATCTGCCCCCCTTTTTCATTTTTTCGTAAAACAAAGTCCCGGGATAAGGGGTAGCAATATGATACGTGGAAGTCGTAATCCCCTGCTCTACTGCCCAGTCAACGGTTCGCGAGAAGACGGAGGCATCATCACCGTCCAAACCAAAAACGAAGCTACCGTTGATCATGATGCCCAAATCATGAAGCCTTTCAATCACCCTATTGTAGTCCCTGCCAAGGTTTTGGTTTTTGTTGCTCTGTTTCAGGTTGGCTGTATCAAGACTTTCAAATCCAACAAAAATACTTCGCAACCCGGCATCTGCTGCCTTTTCAATCAGATCCCCATCCAATATTGAATCCACCGTTGCTGCCCCCTGAAAGACGCGTCCCATGGCTTTCATCCCATTGAATAAATCACTTGCAAAACGTTTGTGCCCGAGCAGGTGATCATCCAGAAAATAAAGATGTCGACCGGGTAATCGATCGATCTCGGCAAGTGCGTCATCCACCTACTGGGTATAAAATGATCGACCGTTTTTGAAAAAAGCATCCTTGTAACAGAATTCACAATGGTGAGGGCATCCACGTGAGACGACAATTGAATTGGGAACCAGATAAAGCCGTCTCTGGATGAGTTCTCGGCGGATAGGTGGGATTTTTTGAATGGACCGCGTCTGGGATGCGTAGACACGCTGCATACGCCCCTGACGCAGATCTTCCAAAAATCTTGGAAAGGATTCTTCCGCGGGACCAGTGAAAATCACATCGGCATGTTTTGCAGCTTCCTCGGGTAAGGCGGTTACATGGAGGCCGCCGAGCAATACTTTGACGCCTCGCTGCCTGTACTGATCCGCAATCGCATAAGCTCGTTTGGCATTGGTAATGTATACCTGAATAGCGACCACGTCGGGATCATCATCAAGATCAAGCTTTTGAACGTGCTGGTCCACAATGACAGCTTCATCCCCATCAGGAAGGTAAGCGGCCAAGGTCGCCAACCCTAACGGAGGAAACAACGAATACTTTATTGGTCGCCACAGAGGACTCTCAGCTTCAAGTAGCGATGGCAGGATAAACTTAAATTTCATGAATGGTTGAATGAAACCCCAAACCAAAAGGGTGTGTCCACTCTTTTTACTTTTTAATCCAAAGTTATTTTATTTAAAAAGTAATTCTGCACACCAACTTTGTTGGTATTCAATTTTGACTGTTGATCTTTGTCAGAGAGGAGGGATATCGTTCCAGCAAAGTCACCCCATCACGTTTCTTCGGGGCTTTACAAGCCGTCAGTTGACGATTAGCTCTGCAAATACTCGAGCTGGCTGAAAAATTCCCCGATCTATGATGCTAGGAAAGAACAAAGATAGCTCAGCTGGAATTTGAGCTATGACACTCTCATTCTCACAAATTACGATTGTGCATTCAAAACCCATTTTTTTAATTGCAATTGAGACACATTCTCAATAGATTGCATTCAAGTTACGATCATGGAATCAGCAGTAGATAGCAACCGTTCGGAATCCTGGTTACCCTTACCACAGATGGGCAAAGGGCAGAAGGTTCGCGTTCAGAAACTCGAAGGTCATGAGTCTGTTTGCAATCGTTTGCGTGAAATGGGGTTTTGCGAAGATTCTGAGGTGCGTATCCTCAATAACAGCAGCGCAATGCTTTGCCTGGTATGCGGCTCCAAAGTTTGCCTGAGTCGACAAATCGCCGATTCAATCCTAGTAGAACCCACTGCCTCCTGATGTCGTCTTCATCCTGCTTGAGCGATTTAGAACAGGGCGCTTTTGCTGTCATTGGATCCATCCCCAGTGGTGACGCATCCATGACGCGATTGCGTGAACTTGGTTTGTTACCCAATACACGTATCCAGTTGATACGACGAGCGCCTTTGGGAGATCCGATTGAAATCTCTGTGCGCGGGTCCCTGATTTCAATCCGGAAAAAAGAAGCAGACCTCATCAAAATCAATTTGTCCTGATCGATATTCATGCCTGATAAGAGCTCTGAGGATTCAAATACGCCCTCTTCCAAATCCAGTGAAGGAATGATATTCGCACTGGTTGGAAACCCCAATTGCGGAAAGACCACTCTCTTCAACGCCCTCACGGGCCTCAAACAAAAGGTCGGCAATTATCCGGGTGTGACTGTTGAACGCAAGGAGGGCGAATGCTTTCTGACACATGGGGAAAAAGTCAGGATTATTGATCTACCCGGGGCCTACAGCCTGAATGCACGATCCCCCGATGAGGCTGTCCTGAGAGACGTTCTTCTGGGCCGTCGAAAGGACACCCCAAAACTTGAGCGTGTGATCATCGTTCTGGATGCAAGCAATCTCGAACGGCATCTGTATCTCGCGACACAGATTCTGGAGTTAGGTATCCCGTGCATCCTTGCCCTGAACATGATGGATGTAGCCCACGATCGGGACTTGGTGATCGACTTTCAAGCCTTGTCGGAATCCTTCGGTGGCATCCCTGTGATTCCAATGGAGGCAAGCAAACGCAAGGGCATCACAGAACTCAAGCAAAGCATGGCTCAGGCAGAGGTGCCGGCATCCGAATTTCGGGTTCCTTTTCCGGAGGAAATCAAATCAGGACTTAAATCTTCCTGGAATGAATTGAAGACATCCGGCGTTTTGGCGAACGAAGGGTCACTCCTGGAACCTCTCTATCTTTTGTCGGATCATGATCCGACACATTACGGCATCAAAAACAAGCAAATGGATGCCATTCACGATTGTCAGAACAAACTGGCAAACCAATTCCCTGGCTGGGAGGATAAATTGGTGGCTGCACGCTATGACGCCATCCATGACATCACACAGAAAGCGATTCGCCGACCCGATGAAATAGAGAGTACATTCACGGACAAGCTGGATGCCGTTTTTCTCCACCCCGTCTGGGGCTGGGCAGCTCTCTTACTCATCCTTGGCCTGCTATTTGGACTGATATTCAAGGTCGCAGATGGTCCCATGGGATGGATTGAATCGCTTTTCGCCTGGGCTGGAGAATGGGTCACCGGGCAAATGAATGAAGGTGATTTGCGCGACTTGATCGTAGATGGTGTGATCGCCGGAGTTGGCGGAGTTGTCATATTTCTGCCTCAGATCCTGATCCTGTTCTTCTTTATTGGGATGATGGAAGACACAGGTTACATGGCTAGAATCGCGTTCATGATGGACCGATTGATGAGCAGAGTAGGATTGAACGGAAAATCCTTCCTCCCCTTGTTAAGCTCGCATGCCTGTGCTGTTCCTGGAGTGATGGCAACTCGTACCATTGACAACCCGAAAGATCGACTTATCACCATCCTTGTCTCACCTTTGGCAGGTTGTTCAGCGCGCTTACCTGTTTATTTGTTGATGATCGCTGTCCTTGTTCCATCAGACGAGATACCCCTTCTGACCAAAGTTTTCTTTCTGCTACTGATGTACGGATTAGGCATCGGTGGTGCCTTTTTCTTTGCATGGATTTTCCATAAACGACTCCTTAAAGGTGATGGTGCCCCAATGATCCTTGAACTGCCCGCTTACAAAAAACCAGCTTTCACTGCTGTTTTATGGCATGTGTGGGAACGCACGCGCATCTTCGTTCGAAGGGCGGGAACGGTAATCCTTGGCATTTCCATACTTCTTTGGTTCGCTGTAACTTACCCTAAGTCTGATAATCCAGATCCATCTGTGGCCATGGAATACAGCTTGGCGGGCAAAGTAGGAAAAATGATAGAACCTGTCATTCAGCCCATGGGGTATGATTGGAAAATAGGCATTGGTTTGATTGCTTCATTTGCGGCACGTGAGGTATTTGTGAGTACCATGTCCATCATCTATTCGGTGGAGGAGAGTGAAGGAATTGAACCTCTCAGGGACCGATTGCGTTCAGAAAGAAAAGCGGATGGTACTCCCGTTTACACAGCAAGGGTCTGTTTGAGTCTTATGGTGTTTTACGTTTTTGCCATGCAATGCCTGAGTACAGTGGCCGTGGTCAAACGAGAAACCAATGGCTGGAAGTGGCCGTTGTTCCAGATTGCCTACATGACAATTACCGCATGTGTGGGAGCCTTGCTCGTTTATCAAATAGGTGGCATGCTGGGTTACGCTTAAAATCGCGAATTGATGGACCAAGACCACCAATCTATCCTGACCCTGGGCATTGTTGCGACGACGGCATTGGCGTTTCTTATACGCTATTTCCTGAAGCGACGGTCAGGAGCTTGTTCGGGGGGATGTGGATGCGATCTCTCCGAGAAAAAATCGAACCAAATTCATCGCTGAGTAGCTAATGATTGCTCGTCCGCAAATGCTTGACGGCAACTCCAATCAGCAATGACCAAATCAGCACGGTGATCAAACTTCCGAGATTCAACCAACCTTTTTGAGTCTGCCAGACAATTGCATAACCAAGCGCTCCGGGTAAAAACGCGTAATAGATAAAAGCAGGCAGTGTTTTTCGAATCACGACGCCCTCTTTGCCCAATAGTCCGACAACTGCCGACGCGGCCACCACATTGTGAACACAAATGATATTGCCGGCTGCACCCCCCACCGCCTGAAGCGCAATGATCCACATGGGGTCAACACCTATACGCTGTCCCACACCGAATTGAAAAAGGCTGAATGTCATATTGCTCACCGTGTTGCTGCCCGCAACAAAGGCACCAAAACCCCCTATCAGGGGAGCAAATAATGGCCAGGTACCTCCGGCTATTTGAGCAATGCCTTCAGCAAGAGCATTGGGCATTTTTGCGAACCCAGCCAACCCTTCGTGGGAATTCAGAAAAACCTGAACCATCGGTACTGTGAAGATTAAGGCAATCGAGGCTTTGATCACCGTTCCAACAGATCGTCCCCATGCATCTCGATAGCTCTTCCATGTCATTTCATGCAAGAAGAGAGTGGATAGAGAAACGATGATGAAAATCGTACCGGGAAGGTAAAGAGGTTCAACCGAAGCGGTAATTTGACTTCCGAAAATCTGCGTCCACTCGAGTTTGACGGAACGCAACCATCCAACAATCGGCAAAAATTTCAAACGCGTCAAAACCAATAACACTGCTACCAGAAGGTATGGCATCCAAGCTTTCCAAAGAACCATTGGGTTGGTTTCTGATGCAGGTTGATCTTTAACTTCAACCAGCCCCTTCCACTCCGGTTCCCATTTTTCAGGAGCCCCAAAGCCCCAGGGCTTTTCCTTGTCTGGCATCAACCACCCTCGACGTGCCACAGTCACCATGATGGCAAGTCCAACGAGCGATCCAAGCAACGAAGGAAATTCAGGGCCCAAGAATCTTGCAACCAGAAAATAAGGCACCGTCATCGCAAAGGAAGAGGCAATGGCAAAGCGCCAACACTTCAAGCCATGACGCAATGATCGGTCTGGACCAAAGAATCGAGTCAACAAGCTGACCATGATCAAAGGAATCAGGGCGCCAGTCACTGCATGCAAGAATGCCACTCGCCATCCGATTTGAAACATCAACGCATAGGAATCGAAACTGCCGTCGTTCTGGACAAATCCCTGAGCTATGGCCCAATCGGCAACGGCAGCATCACCCGTCAACCCCGTTTGCACGCCAACCAGTATCGGAGTCCCCAAAGCGCCGAAAGATACCGGCGTGCTCTGAATGATCATTCCAGCAACAACGGCTGCCATGGCTGGAAATCCAAGACCTACCAGCAAAGGCACGGCAACAGCCGCGGGCGTTCCAAACCCGGCGGAACCTTCAATAAACGAACCGAACAACCATGCAATAATGATAGCCTGTATCCTTCGATCTGGTGAAATGGAAGTAAAGCCGTCACGAATCGATCGTATTGCTCCACTCTCTTGTAGAGTGTTCAAGAGAAGGATGGCCCCAAAGATGATGTACAGCAAACTCAACGCGACAATCAGTCCTTTGACTGTGGCTGCGGCAACCTGCACAGCACTGATCTTCCAAACCGCCAATGCAAGTCCGGCAGCAGTTATATACGAAAGTGGCATCGCTCGACTGGCAGGCCATCGAAGGATGACCAAAAATACCATCACCACCAAAATTGGCAAAAACGAAAGTAAGGCAAGCAGACCTGTCCCCATGATATGGATCTTTCTTTAAGTATATTTTCTGGATCAAGCTCGACGATGAAGGAAAGTCGCAAACGAGGCAATCCAAGAATGAGACACCAAGTCTCACAGGACCGAATCAACATTTGGAAAACTTTGTATTTTTCGTCACTCGAGCGAAGCGGGCGTGGCGAAAAAAAACCAACCCATACCCTGCTCTATTCAGGACATCATCACGTTCGAAAGTGAGTTTTTAAAACGCTTGTAACTGATCAGGAAAAACAGCGAAGTTGGAATCATCGCTAAAAAAGAACCCGCCATAAGAACGGCAAATGGGAATCTAAGGCTGCTCCCATACAAACTGCTCAAGGCAAGGGGCAAGGTCTGATGATCTGGACTGTTTAATATCAACATGGGCACCAGATGTTCATTCCAGGCAAGGATGAAATGAATGAGCCCGTAACTTAATAAAGAGGAACCCAACATCGGCAATACCAATCGATATGTCCGCCACTCTCCTGCACCTTCAATGCGCGCCGCTTCCAGATAGGCATTCGGGATTAATTTGAATACCTGAGTGAAATATAAGACTCCCAGACCACTCGTCATCCCGGGCAACATGACTCCCCAAATGGAATCGTACAGCCCCAAGGTATGCACCCACTGAAAGAGCGGAACAGCGATCATTTGACGCGGTAAAACAATCAGACACAAACAGGCCGCAAAAAGCAGACCTCGACCACGAAAGGAATGTTTGGCAAAGGCGAAACCTGCAAGCGAAGTAAACAGAACGGCACCGACGGATTGCCCAAGGGAAATCAGCAATGAATTCAAAAGAACCTTACCAAAAGAAAACCATTCCGAGCTCAACAATTGCTGAAAAAAAGACAAATCCCAGAACTCGGGCCAGAATTTCAAAGGCAAAAAAATCTGGCTGTTTTCTTTGAATGAAGAAACGGCCATCCATGCAAAAGGGTAGGCAAAGAGCAAGCCTAGCCCCCCTACCCAGAGGGATGAAAAAGTTTTACGTAAAATGGTTCTGTTTCTCCTTTTCATTGCCATTTCATACCTTTCACTCCTTGGCTGGTGACTCTCTGCTCAATCGCTTGTATCCCCAGAAACAAGCCCATAGCAGGAATAACAAAAACGGGGCCATCAAGACACTCATGGCTGCTGCGGTCCCGAAATTCCCAAATGTAAAAGCCGTTTGGTAAGTATAAGAAACCATCAGCAATCCTGCGTCAGCGGTTCCTCCCGATCCGCCGAGTAAGACGTAGGCTCCACTGAATAGTGCGAATGCATCCACAATCAAATACACTATACAAAACAAGATCACATGCCGTAAAAATGGAAAAGTAACCCAACGGAACCGATGCCATGAACGGGCGGATTCCACTTGAAGCGCCTCGTAATACATCTTGGGGATGGCCTCCATCCCAGATAGAAGAAAAAAACTAATAAATCCAACCCATCTCCATACGCATTGAAGCACCAAGGCAAACAAGATGAAATCCGGATCTTTGAGCCAGTTCACGTATTTCCATCCAAAAGGGAGAACAAACCATTGATTCAAGAGCCCCTGCCTGCCATGAAAGACTAGTAGAAACAGGAGTGCAAGGACTGCGGGAGGAGTTAAGCCCGGGAGTAGGAGAAGGAACTGAAATGCAGGACGCAGTTTCCCAAAAACTGATTTTAAACCATGCGCCAGGATCATGGCGACAGGGAGAATAAGCACCAATGAAGAGAGCGTATAAACGGCCGTGTTCCTGAGGGCTTTGTAATATCTGGAATCCTTTAAAATATCCCGGTAATTCTCTCCTCCGACAAAGCTGGCTTCTCCAAAAAGTTCATTGGAAAAGAAACTCATACGTAATCCCTCCAGAAGCGGGGCAACCCAGAAGAAGGCAAAGAAAAGAAAAAAAGGCGCCAGCAGTCCATACACTGCGTGACGCCTGAGAAATTTCATGAGACTCTGATAACCTAGGATTTGATGATCCGACCAAGAAAAAGCTATTCCTTCAACATCACCCGCATCTGACGAATCGTTTCTTTGGGACTGATTTGTCCATACATCAGAGAACTGAAGAAGTTTTCCTGGAATAGAAAGACAGCTTGCGGGCGTTTGGGATGCATCACCACTTCGGGTACCTCAGGAGCCAGCCGAGAAAGTAAATCACCAAACTTCTGGTTGCTGAAGTATTCGGTGGGCTGGTGGAGTCGCTCATCTTCCCAGGCTGGCTGGTAAGCTGGAAAACTGTTTCCACCCACAAAGCGTTCAACATTGGCTTCATTGTCTTTCATCACCCATTCAATGAATTTCCAAGCGGCATCCACTTTCTTGCTGTTCTTGTAAATCAATAACCCCTGTCCGGCAAAAGTCGATGTACGACGCCCGGGAACTCCAAAGCGGTCCTTCCAGGCAGGTAAAGGCATCGCTCCCCACTTGCCTTTGAGTTCAGGTGAGAATTGCTGAATCATATCTAAACCATACCAATCGGCTCCGATGATGGTGAGCACTTCACCGTAATTAACCATGCTACTGAAAAAAACGGGATCGAAAATGCTGGCACGCTCTGGAATAAGCCCGATCCCCTCATCATTGAGTGAGTAAAGCCAATCCATGACGGACTCGGCTTCGGACTCAGAGGGGAACATTTTTCCGGCCCGATCGAACCAGTCACTGCCTTTTTGTCGCAAAAGAATTTCAAAATAAGTGGGATCCAGAGCGATGAGCGCTTGATTTTTCTTGGCTAGTTCACGCCCTTTGTCTACGAAATCATCCCAGGTAGCGATGTCCTCGGGAGCGATCCCATGTTCCTTGAACAGGTCCGTGCGATAATAGAGGACCATGGCACTGAGAGATTGAGGGATCCCGTAAATGGCATCGCCTTGTGCAAACAGCTTCAAGCGTTGAGGAACGATTCCCTTGTCGAGTTCTGCTTTTTTCACTCGCTCGGCAACATCCACGAAGGGAACCTCACCGGCAAGATAAGAGCCAAAGAGCACCTCATCGAGCTGCACAATATCCGGTGGGTTGGTACCTGTCTTGATGGCAATCGCGAGTTTGTCGGGCATCTCGCGGAATCCGAAAGCTTGGATGTTGGCGGAAAAATCCTGGTCCACCTTCACTCTATACTGCTCAACCATTTTCTCGTAGTAGGCCTTGTCCTGAAAGGAGCTGATCCAAAGGTTAACAGACTCGGCCTTGGCTGGAGCTACATACAGTGCAGCAAGAACAAACGCAGCTCTGAACATCGAACAAATTTTGAATGAAAGGTTCATACTTCGATCTTAAATAAATCTTTTCAATGAGTGTAATGTTGACTAAGCCGAACCTACATCAAAAATATCCTCTGAGCAACATTTGCATTCCCTATTAGGGGTCGGTCTCAACTATCGACACGCTTAGATTCACTTTGCAACCGGCTTGATCACGCACACAGAAATTGGCTTAAAGCTGATCAGGGTGTTGGGGAAATTCGTCTAATTCAGGCCAAAGCTGCTCCCTCTCTAAAGGCAGCACCCCTTCTTCGGTCGTTTTCTCGAGCATGTAGTAGACGGTCGCCGATTGCACGCGCGATGTATTGCTCTGGTCAGATTCCCATCGGTTTTGAAAGTGGCGGATCACTCCTTCCCAAAGTTTGGCTTGATCAGGGTAATCAAACAGGCGCATGGTAAATTCCTTCCACCGATCTCCGGGAAAGGCTTCGATGACATTCGCAGGTTTGCCCCATGTGTCCTTACGATCCCAATCCAGCAAGTCCACCATGCTGCCATCATCCATTTCGGCGGCAATGACATACCAGCCGTCGAGGGTCATCGGATCAGGTGAAAACATCCCCCAATACTGATCCATACGGGAAAGACTGATGCCGTTCGCAACCCATCGCGGCATTTGAGCCTTGAGCGAATCGGGATAGTTCCAGGTCATCAGCACGTTCCAGATCAACATGAAAACAAGTAACCAGCCAACCAAGCGATGCCCTCCTTTCAAGTTGGATATTTCCGAGGTCAGGATGGATTCGGCTCCTTGTTTGGCAGAAGATCGCCGCGATGGAAAAGGTACATGCGGTAGCAAGGCAAGTATGGACACCCAAGGAAAGATTCCCAGATCCAGACTACACCAGAGTAAGCACTGAAAGACCAGCAAAAGGCCTATCCCAAGCCATCGCCATTTTACTCCTCTCATCAACAGCAGGAAGGGAGCGAATAACTCTATCGCCAGTGCAGACCAAGTCAGGCATTGAAGCAAAAAAACAGGCATGGTTTTCAACCAGATGCCGAAGGGTGCAGCAAATTGGTCAATCTCCAAAACGTATCGCAATGCCGTTCCATCTAACCAGGTGGAACCACTTTTCCGCAGCACCGAAAACAAATACATGACACAAGGAAGCAATCTTAAACCCCAGCCCCCCCAACTGCTCAGGCGTTCAGGACCTTTCTGAATTGAGACTGAAGGCGATTTCGAAACTGCCCAATGGCGGTCAAGCGGAAGAAAGCAACTCCACAGAAGCAAAAGGAAAAGTAATCTGTCTGCAGCATAATTAACCCAGGGATTCCGCGCTTGAATGGAATGCAGCAGGAGCAACATCACCGGTGCGATCCAACGGGTTTTCCAGCCGATCATTAATAGTGCAGCAAAAACCATCCCACTGAAAAAGCATAGTTGCTGCCAAACGACGGCGTCGGAAATTGCGTTGATGGACAACCACCAGTCCCAGGTCAGGTGCGGCAGCTTAGCCAGAGCCTCCAGAGGAAGCACCCCTGATCCTGAATAAAGGGATTCAACATCAAGATAACGAATGAATAAATCCGCTAAAAGGGTTAACCCAAGCCCAACTCGAAACATTGCAAGCGACCTTAGATCGACAGCAAGATGCTGATCTAATCTCTGCCGCAGCGTGTCGAATATGGTATACGAAAAAATTTTCATCTAAGCATTGAATCAACAGTAATCGTAATCAAGGACCAGCAGGCAAGCGTTTTCGACTATACTCCAGCCCGGCAAGCCTTGCCTGGTGAGTATTCGTACATCTCAACGGCTCTCTGGAACAACTAAGATTGAGTGATGGTGCTTTCTTGATTTTTAAGGATGCAAGCCTTAGAACAGCTCGGTGAAAAAGAACAAGCAAGAGCCTGAAAACCAGAAACTCACGACCAAACTAGCCCCTTTCCTCTATTTGACGGCAGCCATCAACGGCGGCGTCATTCTGATCGTTGAAATTTTAGGGGCAAAGATGCTCTCGCCTTTCTTTGGAACTTCACACTTTGTCTGGACGGCACAAATTACTGCAACCCTTATTTCACTTGCTTGTGGATACTACTACGGGGGGTGGATTGCCGACAAAAAGCCCAATCTTTCCCGTCTCTATTATTGCATGCTCTGCGCGGCATTATATTTGGCCTTTGCAACCCTGGCGCTGGAACCCGTGGCGTATTTCTTTTTGAAATTCAAACTTGCGATGGGGTCCATTCTGATGGCTCTGTTTCTATTTTTTCCTCCACTCACTTTGCTGGCTGTCACCATCCCGTTTCTGGCACGAATAACGACAGAAACAACGCAAAGTGTTGGATTACAGGTCGGGCGCCTTTCGGCTATCAGTACGGTTGGAAGTGTGATAGGCACGCTTTTGATAAGCTATCTATTGATCCCTTTGGCTCCAAACACATACACGATGATCATGGTGGTCGCGCTGGAAATCGTCCTGGTGGCAGTCTATTTCCTCGTTTTTGAAAAAGGATTCAAGCAAACACCTGGAGTGCTCCCGGGCATCCTGGCTGGTCTGGTTATTTGTGGTATTGCTGGGCGGGTTGAAGCTGTAAAAAGTCCTAGTATCGGAAAAGAATTGTTTCGAAAGAATTCAAATTTCGGATTGATGCAGGTTGTGGATTCCCCTTCGGGAGATGTTCGATATTATCTCAATGACTATCTGACACAAAACATCTTTGACCCCAAGGAAGATAAAAGTCTGACTGTTTTTACTTACATGCTGCGCGGACTGACCCATGCCTATCATCCAAGTCCAGAAAAAGTTCTTTGCATTGGATTGGGAGTTGGGATCGTACCCATGCAACTCGCCAAAGAGGGAAGCACAATTGATGTCGTCGAAATCAATCCAGGAGTTGTGGAAATCGGCGAAAAATTCTTTGGGCTGGATAAAAGTGAATTCAACCTCCACCTGGAAGATGGTCGCTATTTTTTGAACGCCTCCAAGGAAGAATACGACGTTGTCATTCTAGATGCATTTCTTGGAGATTCATCCCCCTCTCATCTCATGAGCCGGGAGTGCTTCGAAAGTATGAACCAGCGAATGAAAACCGATGCCGTCCTGGTCATTAACGCATTTGGTCATTTTTCTGAGGGTGAGGATTTTTTCATGGCGTCACTGGACAAGACTTTGCGAGCGGTCTTTAAGTCTGTCCACATTCATGATGGCACGCGGGGCAATGTCTTTTTCGTCGCATCCAAAAAGGAAGGATTGGAGCCCCACCGTTCGATGGACATGAGCGAAGTCCATCCCAAGCTGATACCATTTGTGGAAACTGCCTGGAAAAACACCATCGAAGCAAATCCCGAAAGTGGCATTATTCTTACCGATAATTACAATCCAGTAGAATACTATGATTCAAAAATACGAGAGGAAATCCGCTTGAATTTTGCACTTAACATGCGCGGTAAATGATCACCGTCCCTCTATTTTTACAGCATTCCAACCGCTTGTAATGGATGACGCCTCATAGAAAGCCTGAATTTCTGAAGTTTTTCTCCAATAATTTGAAACAAAGAGATATCTCCATGGGCATGACATTGAGAATTAGGAAATGACAACTCAAGAAATTATCGGATTCATTATTGCAGAAGGATTCATGGTCATTGGAGCTGTCGGCAGCATGTTGCCTGCCATTCCAAGCACGCCAGTGGTGTTCCTTGCTGCCCTGGGGCATAAGATTTACTTCGGAGACAACAGCATCAGCTATCTAATACTTGCCATCCTGGGAATAATAACTCTCTTTTCGTTGGTCATGGATTACATCGCCAGCCTGGTGGGAGCACGCAAATTGGGGGCTACTTGGAGAGGTGTCGCAGGAGCATTGATCGGAGGAATTTTGGGCCTTTTTCTTGGCCCTTGGGGGATACTGATTGGTCCTTTTATCGGGGCTTTGACATTTGAAATGATGGGAGGACGACAGTTCGAAGAGGCATCCAAAGCAGGTTTTGGAGCTCTGTTAGGTATCGTTGCGGGCACCTTGGGGAAATTCATCTGTGCGATAGCCATGGCCAGTCTGTTTGCTGCGAACATTATCTGGAGGGCATTTTAGGCTTGGTGGATTGACATCTTGAACGATTGCCTCATGTGGGTGTAATGTTTCGGGAGATTACCTGAGAGGCTAAAAATTATGACACGATTACTCTGCTGTATTATCCACTTTCTGTGCTTACCCCAGCTTTTGAGTGCGTCGGACTGGACCATGTTCAGAGGGCCCGATCACAATGGCATCTCAACTGAAACTGCCTGGAAAAAAACTTGGAAGGAATCTGGCCCTGGCAAAATCTGGGAAGCGGAGGTTGGCATAGGATTTTCTTCAGTGAGCACCGCTGACGGCCGCGTGTTCACACTTGGCAATAAGGGTAAGAAGGACACTCTCTTTGCATTCGATGCCATCACTGGCAAACAACTTTGGAAGCATTCTTACGACAGCAAACTCGGTGCAAAATTCTATGAGGGAGGCCCCGGCTCTACTCCAACCATTGATGGAGATAAAGTTTTTATACTTAGCCGGTGGGGTGATCTTTTTTGCTTGAATACAAAAACTGGGGACATCTATTGGCAACGACAATTAGCTGAGGAAGAGGGACTGAAATTACCTGACTGGGGTTTCAATGGTTCTCCGTTGGTTGCCGGAAATATGCTCGTGCTTAATGCAGGTGGAGCAGGCATGGCCGTGAACAAAAACGATGGCAAAACCATTTGGTTATCCAATGAAGAAGAGGCTGGATACTCAACCCCCCTCCCCTTCATGCATGATGGAAATCAGTATGTCGCACTAAGCTCTGGTAACAGCTTCCTGGCAGCTGATTTAAAAACAGGAAAAAAGAGCTGGGAAATCCAATGGCCCACACGATACGGAGTCAATGCTGCCGACCCCATCATTGCTGGCAATGAGGTGTGGATCGGTTCAGGCTACGGAAAAGGACAGGGACTCTATACATTCGAAGACAGCGAGGCGAAGGTCAAATGGACCAATCGAGAAATGCGCTCTCAACAGAATTCTCCTGTACTCATCGACGATCATTTATATGGATTCGATGGAGATGGAGGTTCACGAGCCCCCTTGAAATGTATTGAACGCTCAAGCGGCAAAGTGGTTTGGGAGGCTGATGAATTTAAATACGGATCAGTAGCAGCAGCTGGAGGTCAGCTCATCATCATGACGGCTCAGGGCGAACTCATCATCGCCCCAGCATCACCCAGCGGATTCCAACCCTCTGCACGTTCCAAGGTAATGGATGGTAAATGCTGGACTGTGCCTGTCATTGCCAACGGCTTGATTTATGTAAGGAATTCAAAGGGAAGATTAATCTGCCTGGATGTAAGATCTTAACCAAATCCAAAAAATGACGCGTTTAAAATGAAATTGACCCGCTTCCCTATCGTTCAACAACACACGAGGCGATCCTTCATGACAAAGGGGCTTCAGGCTGGATTGCTGTATGGAATAGCTCCGTATGTAAAAGCAGCAACACCCACAAAATATCGCACGGCATTGATCGGTTGTGGATGGTGGGGGATGAACATTTTGCGTGAGGCCATGGCGGCTAATCGTGCCAAAGTGGTGGGTTTATCTGATGTGTATGAACGCCCTCTTCTGGTTTCACAGGATGAGGTCAATCAGTTAACAGGAGACACACCCAATATCTACAAGGATTACCGCGAACTACTGAAAAAAGAGCACCCCGAAATTGTCATTATTGCCACCCCCGACCACTGGCACGCCTTACCCTGTATCGATGCATTAAAAATAGGCGCACACGTTTATGTGGAAAAACCAACAAGTCATACCATTGATGAAAGCCGCTCCATGCTTCATGCGGCAGAGGCGGCAAATCGTGCTGTCCAAGTTGGTTTACATCGACGCATTGGCCCGCACCATCGCTCGGGAATGGACTTCTTGAGATCCGGTCAGGTCGGAAAAATCGGTATGGTCAAAATGTTTGTCACAGGAGGAGGATCAGGCCCCGAATCTCCATCGCCACATGGCAAGGCTCCCACAGGAATGGACTGGGACATGTGGTGCGGACCTGCCCCCCTGCGTCCATACTGCCAAAAACTGACTCCAGGTGGCTGGCGCAATTTTCTGGATTACGCCAATGGAACGCTAGGTGATTGGGGCGTTCACTGGTTGGACCAGTTACTATGGTGGACCGAAGAGAAATATCCCAAAAACATTTATTCAACAGGCGGAAGGCCCATCTTGGGGCCAGCCGTCTTCAGTAACGAAAAGGGATCCACAACGGATGCCCCCGATACACAGACTGTGACTTACGATTTCGAATCATTCACAGCCATTTGGGAGCACCGTAAGTATGGTGGATCAGCACAGGAAAAACATCGTTTGGGAGCTTATTTCTACGGAACCAAAGGCGTCTTTCATATGGGATGGCGCGACGGCTGGACTTTTCATCCCAAAGACAAAAGCAAACAGGAAATCCACGAAGATCCACAATTTGATAACGAACGTGATGGCCACAATATCACTCCTTTATGGAAAGATTTTCTCGATGCGGCTGACAACGGAGGATCAACCGTGGCCAACATGGAAGTCGCTCATCGCTCCAGTGTCCTGCCCATGCTCGGCATGATATCCTACAAGTTAGGGCGAAGCATTCAGTGGGATGGATCTTCCGAATCATTCCCCCAGGACTCCGAAGCTCAAGCACTGCTGCGCAGGAATTACCGTAAGCCCTGGTCCTATCCAAATGTGTGAGGTCCCTTGCACGCCAAACGACTGCATGTAGATCCTTTCGGCAAGACATCCTGAAGTCCTCTTTGCTTTGCGCTCACGCGCAATTGGAAGCGGTCTGGATCATCACCTGACATCCGCTTTGCTTGAGGACACACTACGGATTGTATACGTGCACGTCCGTGTCGCTCAGTTATCTTGAATGGAGCAAACAGTAACCATTGCATACCCGGAAGGCGATAAGCTCATAAGAATGTCCATTGTAGCGAGACTTGCCATCTTCCGTCTCCATTCCTCATGTAAGCTTGATCCAATCTAACAGGATGTTCAGAATACATGCCATGACCCCATCGGATATTTCGCAAAAAGTGCAACCAAGGCGATTGAAACCTTGCTTCTTTTCTCTTCTCATTTTCGGCACCTTTACCTGGGTTTGTTCGCAGTCCTCATTATCAGCTGACGCATTTCAAAAAGACTGGACCTCACATATCAATCGAACCTGGATTGGGCCGGAATTCTGGGCGAATCGACTGCAGGACTGGGAAATTAAAAACGGCTTCGTTCAGTGCGTTGAGAGTTCAAAAAAGGCCCCACTTCGCACCTTGAGCCTCATCACGGGATCTACCACTCTCAAAGGAGATTCATTGAAATTAGCCGTTGAAATTCATTCAGAAAAGCCATCGAAGGCGTCACAGGCGCTGGCTGGTTTCCTTATCGGCAGTGGCGGATCGCACGTTGATTATCGCCTCTCAGCATTGACCCATCACCGGCCTGCGGAGGACGGTGGCATGCTTGCTGTGGTGAACATGGAGGGAAGGGTGTTCCTATTTGACCATTCAAAACCTATTGGAAAAGACAACCTCTGGTCTATCAGTGGCAGTATTGCGGCTAAGGATTTACCAATGATCGCCCAGGGTAACCGGCCCGATGTTGATATCGATGCTGCTGTATGGAACAAACTGACGCTCACTCTGAATATCCAAAAGACGAAACATGGCCTGCGGACGGATTTGGAATCAAGGAACTCAGGAACTGGCTCATTAATCAGCAGGCTGACCCTCTGGTCCACACCCGAAGCTTTCACCGATGGAGGTGTGGCCCTTGTTTCACATCTATCACCTGATTCATCCGATAAGGGATTTGGCTTCAATCGATGGTCGATTGAAGGAGACAGGTTCGATCACGACTACGACAGACATTTTGGCCCCATCTTGACCACGCAATACACTTTAAGCCGCAATGTTCTCAGCCTGACAGCTCAAGCAGGCCCATTGAGTGCTGCAGACACGCAAAGAGCTGCGCTTGAAATTTATGATGAAAACCAGAGTCGATGGCGTCCGATTGCTTACAGCGAATTAAAGCCGATGAGCTACACGTTCCCTTTTCGAATCGAAGATTGGGATGATACGCGAGACACACCTTATCGAATTGTATATGATCTGGAGACATCCCCGACAGATTCAGAGCGAACTTTCTTTGAGGGCACTATTCGGAAAAACCCAACGGAAAAAGAAGAACTCGTCGTAGCTGCATTCACAGGACACAAGATTTTCACGGGAGGATTGAAGTGGAATCACCACGGAGTCTGGTTTCCGCACAATGATATCCTTGATGCAGTACAACATCATGACCCTGATTTTCTATTTTTCTCTGGAGATCAAATTTATGAAGGCGACATGACACCCGCCGTTTACGAGCCGTTGAACAAGGCCATGCTGGATTACCTCTATAAATGGTATCGATGGTGCTGGGCCTTTAAAGATCTTACGCGCAATCGCCCCGCAGTCACCATTCCAGATGACCATGACGTCTATCACGGTAACATATGGGGCGCCGGCGGAAAAGCGACATCGGAAATGGGAAGCAATAATGACCGGCAGAACAGTGGCGGGTATCGAATGCCTGCCAGTTTTGTTAATAGTGTTCACCGTACTCAGGTTTCTCACCTGCCACCGCGTGCCGACAAGGCAAGCATCCTTCAAGGAATCTCTACCTATCACGGTCGAGTCGAATACGGAGGCGTCAGCTTTGCAGTCATCGCAGATCGCATGTTCAAATCATCACCCACAGTTGCACTACCCGAAGCACAATTCGACAATGGATGGGCGCAGAACCCGGCATTCAATCCGGCCACGCAAGGTGATGTGACAGGAGCTACTTTATTAGGTAAACGTCAACTGGATTTCCTCAATTACTGGGCAACGGATTGGTCGGATCAGGCATGGATGAAGGTGGTGCTTTCACAAACGCTTTTTGCAAATGTTGCCACACTACCCGGCGGCGCCAATTCGGATGCCATTGTGCCAAACCTGCGCTATTTCGGGCCCGGTGAATATCCTGAAAATGATCATCCAGTCGCGGACGGTGATTCCAACGGCTGGCCACAAACAGGGCGCAATCTCGCCCTCAAAGCAATGCGCAAGGGGTTTGCATTTCATATCGCCGGAGATCAACATCTGGGATCCACCATTCAATACGGAATCGACCAGTGGGGAGATGCGGGCTACGCGCTTTGTGTTCCCTCCGTTGCCAACACCTGGCCGCGTCGTTGGTATCCAAAGGAACCTGGAAAAAACGTAAAACCCGGAGCCCCAGAATATACGGGAGATTTTCTGGATGGCTGGGGTAATCGCGTTTCAGTGGAAGCCGTTTCAAACCCCATGATCTCAGGAAGAAAACCTGCAGACCTTTATGACCGTGCACCTGGTTATGGCGTCGCAAAATTCAATAGAACGAATCGTAAAATCAAAATTGAATGCTGGCCACGCTGGGAAGATCCGTCGCAACAAGACGCCAAACAATACCCGGGCTGGCCCATCGAAATCTCACAAAAAGACAACTACGGTCGAGAGGCGGTTGCCTGGCTTCCAACCTTACTTGTGGAAGGTCTAATCTCCCCTGTCGTGCAGGTATGGGACGCTTTAACAGATGAATGCATTTATGCCGTCCGCATGGAGGGACAAATCTTTCGTCCCAAAGTTTTTGCCATCGGCACTTACACGGTCATGATTGGTGAGCCTGGCAGCACGAACATGAAAACCATTCAAGGACTGAGAGCTGATAAAGCTCAGTCATCTTTGAGAAGAATCATTTTTGAAACAGCAAATTAAGCTTATTGATTACATTTTTGAATTATCCAATTGTGCGCTGACCGCAGGCAATGAACATGGACGATCAAGAGATCAAAACATGACGCGCCATGCTGATATTAGAAATCCCCCCCTACCCACATGCAAACTTTAATTCCGGCAGCAAACGACTCGTGAGGATCATATTCTGATAAACTCCAGTCTATTCCATCGTCTGCAGCATTTTCCGATCATGCAGATGCAAGACTTTAGGAAGCTTGTTTTTGAGATAGATTTTTTTATGCTCCGAAGTCAGGTCAGGCTTTTCTACAGGCATTTCACCGGTCCTCCATGAACGCTCAAGGATATCCTTGATATCACCCAGAGTCAGGGCAGGATGCGAATCGCTGTAAGCATTGTTTTCCATATGGAACAAGCAGACATACAAGTCCCGCTGTTGCTCCAGAATGCTGGCGTTTTCGATTCAATGGGATGTGAGGTAATGACAATATAGACCTTTAGCGCAGAGAGGATCCGAAGAAAGGGGGCTTCATCGTTACCTGCCGGTGAGGACTCAATAGTGTGTACTCTGGAACTGGAGATAGCTTTTCCGCCCAGAGAAGATTGCACGCAACCTGTTGATTTGATTAGCGGCATTTCCCCCAACCAGATTCAACAACTGAAACAAGATCGACAATAACTGAACCGATTACTGATTGATGTCAGCTTGGGTGTTCGTATGGGATCTATGGACCAAAAGCCATAATTCGTCCGACCCTGTTTCAGAAAAAGTTTGATCGAAACAACGACGAAGCGTGGCCTCGTCTCAGTCGATTTTTGAAAAAGCCTGCATCTACAAGGAATCTTTTGGGGACGCCACTTAAGTAAGCGGGTGTAATTTATGTCATTTATTTACTTTGAAGAATACAATTTTGCAAACTGGCACTCGACAATCTCATATCAATCCAAGCAGCGGTTAAAAAGAATCTGGAGCCCAAACCGAAGTCATCATGAACGTTTCTCAAGCTATGCAAACAAGATCGCCTGCATTGCCAGAGAATCAGACATGGTCTTGAGAAAAATATCTTATGAATGCCATCTCAATGAGTGACGGGGTCAATGCGATAGCCTGAGAAGGGGTAGATCACGGACCGGAACGACCAAGGATCAAATTCGGTAAAAAGGTCGTAAGAAAAGGGATATAGGTAATTAAAAGGACACTGATTGCCAATACGATAAGCATCGGTAGGGATGCCTTGGCAACCTCCATCACAGGTCGCTTGAAGCGGTAAGCTGACAAGAACAAATTTAAACCAACAGGCGGAGTGAGATAACCCAGCTCAAGGTTTGCCAGAAAGATGATGCCAAGATGGATAGGATCAATACCAAATGCCGCCCCCAGGGGGAGCAGTAATGGAACGACTACCACAATGGCTGAGTATATATCCATCAGGCAGCCCACGAGCAGCAGAAAGCAATTTAACGCAAGCAAAAAAACATACTTGGATTCAATATTGGCAGTTCCCCATTCAATGGCCAGATCTGGTATCATGGCAAATACTAGAAAGTCCTTGGTGAAACTCATGGCAACTCCAAGAATAAGTAGGACACCACCAACCAGCAGTCCGCACTCTGTCATAACGCGGGGGAGATCCTTGAAAGGACGTAATTCTCGATGGATAACAAGCTCAACAAACAAGGCATAGAGAGCGGTCAATGCTGCAGCTGCAACAGGAGTGCTGAAAACACCGCTGAACAAGGCAGTGATAGCCACCACAGGAATCATCAATTCCCATTTTGCTTCCCAAACCGCACACCTTGATTCCACCCAATCGAACTTTTTTCCAGCAACGGCTTCTTTCGAAATGAGTCTGCGACTGTAGAGCGTCATCATGCCGACCATTAGGATGCCGGGAATCAATCCACCCAGAAACATATGTTCAAGGCTTATCCCCGTTTGGACATTAGCATTAGCGACAATGAAATAAAGGATGATGGGCAAGGAAGGAGGAAAAAGAATTCCTAGAGCACCCGCACCTGTGATAAGTCCAAGTGAAGGTTTGTCACCATACTTTGCAGAGGTCAGCACGGGCATTAAAAGTGGCCCCAAAGCCAGAATGGTCACACCGGAGCCTCCGGTGAAGGCCGTAAAAAATGCACAGACAAAAATGGTAACAATGGCCGGCCCTGCTCTGAATTGCCCGACGAAGGACTGAAACACCCGAACCAAACGTTGAGATGCTTTGCTTTCAGCCATGAAGTAACCAGCAAGTGTGAACAGGGGGATCGTTGGTATGAGTGCTTCTGTGGACATGGAGTAATGACTGGTAGCCACTCCAGCTATGGGAAAATCCTCCCGCCACAGGTATAACAAGGTCGCCCCGCCCAGGACTGAAAAAATAGGAGCTCCCAGTAACATGGCTGTGATCAGCATAATCACTCCTGGAAGCAATATTCGATCGACAGGTATCCACCCTTCCCAAAGAATCCAGCTAGCCAACAAAACCACCGTAGATGAGAGAAGCCTCACCCACCATTGTGGCCCGCTGTTCCATACTAACCGAATCGCTATTAAACCAAAACCGATCGGCAACATTGACTGAATCCACCAACGTGCAACCCCGTAGGCAATTTCATTTCCAGCACCTCGCTCATCCAGCAAAAATAGATATCCGGCATATCCCAGCACGCCTGTCACAACCGCTGCCCACGAATTTGCAAAAACATCCGCAGCTATTTTCCATGGCCCCTTGAGGAAGTGTGCAATCGTAGAGATTCCAAGCAACCGTTTTTCACGCGCTGCGATAGCGCCACCAACCATCCCGATCACCAGAGAAAAGTGGAGTACAAATTCAGCTTCGCCTTCGATGCCGGTATTGAAAAAACCGCGCATGACTCGTTCGAGCAAAGGCAGGAAAATCAAGGCGAAGAGACAGACAATAAGGATGCTGTTTTCAATACCGCAAAGCCACCGAACCCAGCCCGGGCGCACTGGCGATTCAAAGGAAGCGGATTCAGAGTTTTGCGGAACACTACCTGCCATCAGGAATATCTTTTGTAAAACTGGCTCGACCGTTTACGCGCAATAGATGTAGGAGTTGGATCATATGATTCAGTGATTTATGTAGATTCAAAATCGGACTACTGTTTGCGGTAACGCTCCAATAATGACTTCACCTTATCAAACATGGACTCATCGACTAGGAGCTTCTTGATGTCAGGATATGCTTTTTCTGTTTCCTTGCGCCATTCTTCCAATTCTGCGGGGGTTGGTTCAATCACCTTCAAACCTCGCTTTTTCATGGCTTCAATGGACTCCCTTGCCTCCGTACGACCATCAAGCTGGATCCCTTTCCCTGCCTTCTCAGCAGCTTCCTTCATGTGCGATTGTTGTGCGGGTGAAAGTTTATCCCAAGCTTTTTTAGTGATCACCAAACCACCAGCCAGAGCCCCCCAGTTAATTTTGAGCATGTAAGGAGCACGAGTATCTATCTGACTGAAATTGGCCGCCAAGGGTGGCATGGTGACAGAAGTGATCATGCCCGTTTGAAGTCCGGGAACAATGTCTTTTGTCTCAAGCGGCACAGGGTGAAAACCATTTTTTTGAAGGACCTTCACCGTGCCAGGGTTGCCTGCCCATGAAAAAATTTTAGTGTTTCGAACATCATCAATGGTTCGGATAGGTTCCTTAGCAAAAAAGTGTATCCAGCCTGCATGTGACCAGCTCAGAACGATGAAACCTTTAGCAGCCATTAGATCCGAAAGATCTTGACCTAACTCCTTTGCGACATATTCCACTTCATCGAGCGAATGAAACATCATGGGAATGTCTTGCAGACCGGTCACCTTGGGCTCAATTTCAGAAAGACCAACCACGGTAAGTAATCCTACCTGCAATTGCCCGGACCGCATGCGCCGCACCATTTCGGCCTCTCCCCCCAGGCGGCCATCAGGATAAATTGCCAATGAAGCGCCACCCCCAGGAGCTGCTTTCCAGGCACTCTCCATTTGTTTGAGGTGGTAGTAGTAGGAAGACCCCTTCGGCACCAAAGTGCCTAACCGAAGACGCGTTGCGGCATCCATGTTTAAGCACCAGCTAAATGCAGCCAGAGCAAAGAAAAAGATTCCCGCTCGCATCGCTGACTTCATGCATTTTAATGTAGAATCATTCATATGGGTTGTAACTAAAAAATTTTACTGAGTATACACCTCGAACACATCGAGATTTCTAATCGATGGCATCAAGCGGAGGCAGGATCAAATCATCCTTTCTTTCCAGAAGCCATCGAGCACGTTTCTGCATGATTATATTGACCAATCGGTACTGCAAATATTCATCTGTATCAATGCTCAAAGCCTGACTCAACAGAGATTCAAACAATTCCATATCCTGCTCTTGAACAGCAACTGATTCAGCATAAGACACATAAGGAGCCACTTGCTGCCCTCTCGAACACTCTAGAGCCTTCTCAAAATGTTTCTTCGACTCTTCCACCGGATCACTGTTCATACCCTGACGCGCCATGGCATAGGTGATCATGAAACTGTGAATGGCTCCATCATTCCAGACAGGATCTAAAACCAAGGCCTGATCCATGAGTGCCTCAAGTTGAGGTATCTCGGCAATTAGATACGGATTTTCTTTGGAAAGGTTGACAGCCCCAGCCCAAGCGGCTGCCGTCCAATACATCAAGGGAACCTGTTCTTTCCTGAGGTTCAAAACCGCACTTTTGGGATCTGCACGTAATAAAACAGCGAATCCTGAATGATCGACTTCGAGGCCTTGTAAACCATAGTCACGTGCTCGGACAAATAAGTTCGCAGCCCTTTTGCGCAAAGCCTGAGACTGCCTGAAATCCAAGTCCTCCAACCGGTCCGCATCCATTTGCAGAAAAGCATAGGCATACTGAGCATATGCACTGGAGGTTGCCAGCAACAGCGGTTGATGATCCGGAATTTCAGCCAACAAACTGTCCATGAGTTTGAGTGAAAAAGGCAGGGCCTCACGGATGAGTTCAGGATCATTATCGGAGGCAAAACTTGTCCCGGTGCCGGCAAAGGCATTGCCGACCTGTCGAATCGCCATCTTCTTGACGGAGCAACCGGCAAAAAGGGCCAGCAAACATGAGCAGGCCAGAAGCTGCCAGACTTGTCGGTGGTATGATTGGAGCATGGTAGAGTAGGGTAGCAAGGAAAGTGCAAGAAAGCTGGAGATTCGAAAGAACCTCCAGCTGTGTCAAATCAATTTTATCACGGTATGATTAAGCATCGGTGACAGCTCCCAAGTGAGCAGAGTTGACAAGTTTTGCATATTTGGCCAGCACTCCACGCTTGTATTGAGGCTTGGGTGCTTTCCATTTTTTTCGTCGTTTGTTGATTTCGGTCTTTGGCACTTTGAGATCGAGTGTTCGATTTTCAGCATCGATGACAATTTTATCTCCACTCTTCACCAATCCTAACAATCCTCCCTCAGCTGCCTCTGGAGTCACATGCCCCACGACAAAACCGTGACTTCCCCCCGAAAAACGTCCATCCGTGATGAGAGCAACTTCTTTTCCAAGTCCTTTGCCCATGATCGCAGAGGTAGGAGATAACATTTCTCGCATACCTGGGCCACCTTTCGGTCCCTCGTAACGAATGACGATCACATCACCTTTCTTGATTTTATCGTTTAGAATAGCCTGCAAGGCTTTCTCCTCAGAGTCATAAACTTTGGCTTTACCCTCAAATCGCAGCCCTTCTTTACCGCTAATCTTGGCTACCGCACCGGTTTCTGCCAAGTTTCCATAAAGGATGACGAGGTGACCGTCTTTCTTGACTGGATTATCAAAACCGCGAATAACGTCCTGGCCTTTGGGGTATGGTTTCACATCAGCCAAATTTTCTGCAACAGTTTTTCCCGTCACGGTAAGGCAATCACCATGAAGAAGCCCTTTATCGAGAAGTATTTTCATAAGCGGGGTCAATCCACCGATCCTGACAAGTTCCGCCATGACGTATTTTCCGCTGGGTTTGAGATCCGCCAAAACGGGTACTTTCTTACCTATGCGCGTGAAATCGTCGATGCTCAACTTCACCCCTGCAGAATGGGCCATACCTAGCAAATGAAGCACGGCGTTGGTTGAACCACCCAGTGCAGTGATGACGGTGATGGCATTTTCAAACGCCTTCTTTGTCATGATGTCACGAGGACGAATCCCTAGCTTGAGAAGCTTCATCACCGCTTGGCCTGCCTGTTCGCAATCCGACCGTTTTTCAGCAGATACCGCTGCTTGCGCCGAGCTGTTTGGAAGAGACATCCCCAATGCCTCGATACCGGATGCCATCGTATTGGCCGTATACATCCCACCGCAAGAACCAGCCCCGGGAATCGCACACGCTTCCAGGTTGGCCAGTTGTCGATCCGTCATCTGATTGTTAGCATGCTTACCAACCGCCTCGAAAACGGAAATAATGTCCACATCTTTCTTTTGAAAACAACCGGGTAAAATTGTACCCCCATAGACGAAAACACTGGGGCGATTCAATCTGGCCAATCCCATCAGGCAACCCGGCATGTTCTTGTCGCAACCACCAACGGCAACTACCCCGTCAAAGCCCTCACAACCCACAACCGTTTCAATCGAGTCGTCAATCACTTCTCGAGAGACAAGTGAATACTTCATGCCCTCGGTGCCCATGGAAATACCATCGGAAATAGTGATCGTGTTGAAGACAACCCCTTTACCAC
The DNA here is from genome assembly GCA_000383715.1 of Verrucomicrobia bacterium SCGC AAA164-E04. Classification (GTDB taxonomy): domain Bacteria; phylum Verrucomicrobiota; class Verrucomicrobiia; order Limisphaerales; family AAA164-E04; genus AAA164-E04. The sequence continues at coordinate 90,403 of KB911950.1, read as the reverse complement.
CATTCGAATCAACCCCTTGAGTCACATGGTCGGACAGTTTGTTGATGTGCATATTGCAAGGGGTGACCATTCCCCACGTCGAAGCAACACCGATCTGAGATTTCTTAAAATCTTTGCGCTCAAAACCAACCGCATGCAGCATGGCGCGACTTGCGGCCCGCTCCGGACCGTCGACGATCATGGCCGAATATTTGCGATTTAAATCCTGCTTGAGCTTTGCAGCTTTAGGTTTGCTGGAACTTGTCTTTTTTTTCATAAACTCTGAATTCCGTCCAAGCCCGGTTGCTTGGAAGCACCTAGTCTCACAAAAACGAAGGGATTGCAAAAGATCAAAAAACAGAACGCCATAACTTTTCATATCGACTTATCATGATACGTCAGAAACTAACTTGAAACCAAAGCTGCTTACGATACACTAAATTTAGGTTGAAGAGGATCCAAGCCTGAGCATCAGCTGTATCTCAATCAGGCAATTACCCCGACTCCAAAGCCATATTGAATGCATTCTATGTTAAAACATCCTGACTTATTTTCGGAACGTCATATTGGTCCATCGGATTCAGATATCGAATCCATGCTGAAATACATCGGCCAAGGAGATTTGACGGCAATGACGGAGGCAACCGTTCCTGCCGATATACGTCTGGAGAATAACCTCAAGCTTCCAGCCCCGCTGCATGAGCACGAAGTCATCCATTCTCTCAGGCAGGTGGCTGAACGTAATAAAGTTTTCCGTTCCTACATCGGTATGGGGTATCACAACTGCATCGTGCCTCCGGTAATCCAACGTAAATTGCTTGAAAACCCAGGGTGGTATACTCAATACACTCCCTACCAGGCAGAAATAGCACAGGGCCGCCTGGAATGCCTTTTTTACTTCCAGACGATGGTGTGCGATCTGGCGGGCATGGATATTGCCAATGCGTCCCTGCTCGATGAGGGTACTGCCGCAGCTGAAGCCATGGCATTGAGTTATGGGGCAAAAGGATCCGATGAGCGTCACATCATCAAGGTGTCTGCGGATTGCCATCCTCAAACAATATCTGTGCTTCGAACCCGCGCGCTTCCGTTGGGTATCAATGTCAGGGTCGAAGAGGCACGGCAACTGAAACCCTGCTCAAAAACGTTCGCGGTGCTGATGCAGTATCCAGGCACAGACGGGAACATCCTTTCACCGGAATCTCTGATTCAGGAAACACACAATGCCGATGCCCTGGCTATCGTGGCGACAGACCTGCTCGCCATGACCCTGCTTAAGTCTCCAGGCGAAATGAAAGCCGATATTGTCATCGGCTCCTCGCAGCGATTTGGAGTTCCCATGGGATACGGGGGACCTCATGCAGCCTTTTTTGCCACGCGCAATGCGTTCAAGCGTAAAATACCCGGACGCATCGTGGGCGTGTCAAGAGACTCTCGTGGAAAAGTAGCTTATCGCCTCGCACTTCAGACCCGCGAACAACATATACGTCGTGAGAAAGCCACCAGTAACATCTGCACAGCGCAGGCTTTGCTGGCAAATATGTCGGCAATGTATGCGATCTATCACGGCCCAGCGCAGTTAAAGAAAATCGCCACCTATGTGCACCAATTAACGTCCACTCTGGCAGCCGGCCTGGATGCCAATGGACAACGCATCGTGCATGCTGATTTTTTCGACACACTGCGTGTCGAGCTCAGCTCGGGCAATGCGGATTCTTTACTGGAAAAAGCCAGGGCTCTGGGAATCAACCTCCGAAAAATTGATCGACAGACAATCGGCATTTCACTGGATGAAACGGCGACTGAGAAAGATGTGGAAGAGCTGTGCAATTTGTTTGGTAGTGAACGTGTGAAGAGTGCCAAAGAGGGCTTTTCGATTCCAGATGATTTGATCCGAACAACTCCCTATTTAACACACGAGGTTTTCCACAAATACCATTCAGAAACTGAGATGCTCAGGTATCTGCGGCGTCTGGAGTCAAGGGATCTGTCATTGACCACCTCCATGATCCCGCTCGGCTCCTGCACAATGAAGCTGAATGCCACCATTGAAATGCTTGCCATCAGCTGGCCTGAAATTGCTGCAATCCACCCCTTTGTTCCATTGGAGCAAGCTCGGGGATATCAACAGATTTTCAGTGACCTTGAGCAGTGGCTGTCAGACATCACCGGATTTCACAGTGTCAGCCTTCAACCTAATGCGGGGGCCCAGGGAGAATACGCGGGACTCCTGGTCATCCGTCAATACTTGGAAAGCCGAGGGGAAAACCAACGGCGGATTTGCATCATTCCTCAATCGGCCCACGGCACCAATCCAGCAAGTGCAGTGATGGCAGGCATGGACGTTGTCGGGGTGCGATGCGATGATCAGGGAAATATAGATTTCGAAGATTTAAAAGCCAAGGCGGAGCAACACGCTGACGCACTCGCTGCGCTCATGATTACCTACCCTTCGACCCATGGTGTTTTCGAAGAAGGTATTCGAGCCATCTGCGATTTGATCCACCAACACGGAGGGCAGGTGTATCTTGACGGTGCCAATATGAATGCTCAAGTGGGAGTCTGCAGACCTGGTGACTATGGAGCTGATGTCTGTCATTTGAATCTCCACAAAACCTTTTGCATCCCTCATGGAGGAGGTGGTCCGGGAGTTGGCCCTATTGCCGTTGCATCTCACTTGACCCCGTTCTTACCGGGGCATTCGGTGATTCCACTGCCGGGAGAAGACAGAGTGGGGCCTGTTGCCGCAGCACCATGGGGCAGTGCAAGCATTGTCACCATCTCGTGGGTTTACATACGAGCAATGGGAGCGCAGGGACTGCGCAAAGCAACTCAAGTCGCCATCCTGAACGCCAACTACATTGCGAATCGCCTCGATCCGTTTTTCCCTGTGCTTTACAGAGGAAAAAACAAGATGGTAGCTCACGAATGCATTATCGATTTGAGGCAATTCAAGAAAGTCACTGTCGAAGACGTCGCCAAACGGTTGATGGATTATGGATTTCATGCACCAACCGTATCCTGGCCTGTGGCGGGGACCATGATGATTGAACCTACTGAAAGTGAATGCATGGCAGAAATAGATCGATTTTGTGAAGCCATGATTCAAATCCACGCTGAGATAAAAGCGATTGAAGAAGGTTCCATCGATTCAAAAGACAACCTACTGAAAAACGCGCCACACACAGCAGATTCGGTGGCGGTCGAACATTGGAGCCACCCTTACTCCCGGATGGATGCAGGGTTCCCACTGGAGAGCCAGCAGGAACACAAGTTTTGGCCACGCGTCGGACGCATCGACAATGTTTACGGAGACAGAAACCCTGTGTGTTCTTGCGCGGGAATGGAAGCATTCATGAGTAACTTGTCCGAAAAATAAATTTTCGAGTGTCAGTCGATTCAGACAGCAACGATCGTTCATTCAGAAGCAGTTGAAGAGCGCATGATCTGAATTTGGCTTGGATATCGGGTGAGCTTCAGGTAGTGTCATTTTCATTCCGAAACCGACACTCATGATCCTGAATCTTGCCCAGATTTCCAGTAACACGGATTGGACTGCTTGGCCGTTTGTCTGCCTGGCGGCTGGAATGATAACGGTGATCATGTCGATCACGTGGTTGAAAATCCACGCCTTCCTTTCCCTGATGCTGGCAGCGATGGTAGTTGGGATCCTCAATCTTTTTGGCACTGGCAAAGGACAAGTTACCCAGGCATGGATCAACGCCCTGGAACAACCCATGCTGGAAATGGGGTCGACGGCGGGTAAGATCGCATGGGTCATTGCACTGGCATCCATCATTGGCATTTGCATGATGGAAAGCGGTGCTGCCGAAAAAGTCGTAAGAGTCATGGTAAGCATGCTCGGTGAAGCGAGAGCAGCATGGGCTCTTTTGATTTGCGGTTTCATCCTCGGCATTCCAGTCTTCTTTGACACGGTTTTTTTCCTGTTGATCCCCCTTGCGAGAGGATTGAGTTTGAAGACCGGAAAAAATTATGCGCTTTATATCATGGCCATTTGCAGTGGCGCAGTGATCACCCACACGTTGGTTCCGCCAACTCCTGGGCCACTATTCATGGCCGTCAATTTAAACATACACTTGGGGACCGGAATGCTTTGGGGAATCCTGATCGGGGTTCCTGTTGCCGCCATCTCAATGATCGCAGCAGAGCGGATCAATCATGGATTGCATATCTCACCCCACAATGGGATTTCTCAGGCAAGCGAAAGCACGGGCAGCTTGATGAACGCTCAGGAGGCTGAACTGCCTTCATTGTTTGGGAGCCTCTTGCCCGTCGCTCTTCCTGTCGTTCTTATTGGCTCGGCCTCCATTGTGGAAGCTTTTGAACTCGCAACATATTTGGGTGCTTTTTCGGGTGTATTCATGGTGCTGGGAAACAAACTCATGGCGATGACATTGGCAACTGCGGCTGCCGTCATTGTTCTGATAAGACAGACCTCCCTGAGTAAGGAAGTGATGAGTTCAAAATTGAATCACGCACTTGAAACAGCGGGCGTCATTATCCTGATCACCGCCGCAGGTGGAGCGTTTGGAGCAATGATCAAATTGGCGGGCATTGGTGGCGCCATTGCCGGCTTATCCACCACCTTGGGATTGAGCCATATTCTCCTTGGATGGATGATGGCTGCCCTCATGAAAACAGCACAGGGGTCAGGCACGGTGTCGATGATTACGACGACCGGAATGATGGCATCCGTCATCGGTGATGGCAGCACCCTTGCATATCACCCAGTTTACGTCTTTCTGGCCATAGGGTGCGGGTCAGGCATGGTTTCGTGGATGAATGATTCCGGCTTCTGGGTGGTGTGCAAATTGAGCGGGATGACTGAAAGAGAAACGCTCAAGACATGGTCCGCTAGTCTTGCCGTCATTTCCATTGCCGGTCTGCTGTTGACTTTGATCGCATCAAGCCTCTTCCCCATGCGACCTTGATGGGCAGTGGTTACCCTCCGGACTTTGAATCCAATCAAGGCAGGGGCGGCGGCGTTTGAGGAAAGATCTGATAAAGCAAAAGGTAAATCAGAACGCCGGTGACTGATACATACATCCAACAAGGCCATGTCCATTTCGCAATCCTTCGGTGCTTTTCCCACCTTTGCTTGATAGCATGCAGCACAGTGAGGATCACCATCGGAACAATGGCAATGGCGAGGATAAGGTGAGACACAAGAAGCGTTAAATAGTAAGGCCTGAACCATGATGGGTCCATGAACTTGGTATGTGCAGCCCCATAAACACGCTGCATGCCAACATGATATGTAACATAACATGTAAGGAAAAGGGAAGAGGTAACAAGCGCTCCAACCATGCATTTTTTATGAAGCTCCTTGTTGTCTTTTTTGATAGCAGCAAAGCCAAAAGCAAGCAGTATGGCGCTGCATGAATTTAGGATTGCGTTGATTAATGGAAGGTCTTGAAGCTGCATGATGATGACTAATTTATACCAGATTCCAGTCGCTGTAAGTCGTTGAGTGCGTCTTCGAGAGCACCTTCTTCGAGGATTTCATAGGAACCTCGAATTTGCCCCACGCCATCGACCAGAACAGTGAGCGTGCTGTGCAGAAAAATATCATTCTCAGATTCCCGCTGTTCCTCTTCTTTTTCGATCAAAACCAACAATAATTCATCGCTGGATACACGAAAAATTTCCTCTTTGGTGCCTGTCAGGAAACTCCATGATTCGGTGTTTGCTTCAAATTTTCGAGCATATTTTTGAAGCACCTGGACGGTATCAAATTCAGGGTCAGTACTGATGGAGACCAACTGCGCCTTTGATCCCTCCGGAAGTTTTGTCTGAAGGAAGCTCAATTGACGCGTCATGCGAGCACAAGGGCCAGGGCAGCGTGTAAAAATAATATTGGCAAACCATGGTTTGCCACGAAAAGTTTCCAACCCCACAGGCTCGCCAAGTTGATTAGTCAGACTGAGCGATCCCAAAGTGTGAAGGACAGGGAGCCGCGAATCAATTTCCTGAGGACTGGTCTGGGCCGCAGGAGCAGTGTCCAGACTACGAATTAAGATAATGTAGGCAATGAAAAGGACTATTAAAACAGCTCCTGATCCTGCCAGCCTGCGATAGGCATTTTTACGTCGCTGCTCTTCTAGATCCATTTGTAACTAAACGCGAATGCGAGGATCGCCTGATACTTCAAATAGAGACTGAAATATACGTTCAACCGATCACTCAAAGCTCATTCCGCCACCTTCACCGTCAGCTGGAGTGTTCTGAACTAACCAGCTGTCATAATCTTCAGTGGAATCGATGGAAAGGAATCCCGATGTCATGGCGGAATGGCCGTTACCACAAAGCTGAGCGCAATTGATCTGATAGCGTCCTGTCTTATTGGGTATGCACCACGAAGGTATGCTCATTCCAGGAACAGCATCCTGACAAATCCTTAGAGCGATGATCTTGAATGAGTGAATCACATCAAGTGAAGAAATATGAAAAATGACAGGCTTGTCTACCGGAATGTGGATTTCGTTGAGGGTGAAAATGTCGTCCTTGCCAAATGGATCCTCAAGGTCACGCCCAAATTTGTTATCTTCGGAAACCAATTCAAACTGTTGCTTGCCAAATGTTCCATCCGCACCAGGATGCATGAAGTTCCAACCGAATTGCTGGGCCATCACGCGTACTTCTGTAGATTGATCAGCAGGAGGCAGGGACTCAACCACCTTGGCCCAAAGAGGAATGGCAAACCCCAACAGAAGAATAGCTTCCACACCCGCAACGAGCAATTCCAACCAACTGGTAAATTGGGTGCGCGAGCCTACATAATCAGCTTTCTTGTTTTTTGATTCTCGAAAACGAAACAGGGCATAAAGATAGTAAGAGGTCCATCCTATGAACAGAGCCAGCATCAACCAGTGAATGTAGATAATGAAGTTGTCTACATCCTGACCATGTTCGGAAGCAACAACGGGCATACTTAACAGTTCTTGAAACATAACGAGCTTGAGTTTGTTGTAATTGAAAGATGTTTATGGATTCGAATTGGATTCCGCATCAGCCGTCATCTCCATCTGGGAAGCCATACGATTGCCCCGGTAGACGAGATAAGCAAAAAATGCCCCGATTCCAAAAAGGACCGAATAGGCAACAACGATGAGCGTCAGAATTCCCCAGCTCATGCCATCTGCCAATTTGGAATCACTTTGACCAAAGCAGGTGGCGCAGGCTTGAGCTTTTTCGGAGCTGGCGAGCGTAATAAGTATCGCAGGAACAATTTTCTTCAAATGAATCATCATCACAAAAAACTCACGTCTTTCAGTTTTTTAAGGAAGTAGTAACCGTAAATTGGCAATGCAATCAACATGACAAAGGCTAGAAAAACGAATGTCAAATTAAGGGCGCTTGGATCAATGTTGCGGTATTGGTTCAGACTCCACAGTCCGAAGAAGAGACTGAACAACGTCGTTGCAGTAACAAAAATAAGGTGGAATGCTTTCAGTGACATAGAGAGTTTATTTTCTTTCGGATCAGGGCATGACTGTATTCATGGGCTTGTCTCCAGATGCCCAGATGATGAGTACCATTAACCCAAGGAAAAAGAAGGTTGTCAGACCCAGCAACTTGTAAATGATCTTTTGCTCGTCAATGAGATGCATGAAGTAGAGAGCTACAAAACCAGCTTTCACCGACGCAATCAGCAGAGCCAGACCTACAGTCATTGCCATGCTATCGAAATGAAGGTAGCTGGCGCCTACAGTAGCGATAGTGCCGACGACCAATACTCCCAGAACCTTCAAGTAGGTTCTGATTGTCTTCTTAATTTCTTCTGGACCGTGTCCGCTCATGATTCAAAAACTTTACTTTGAAGGTTATAACAAATACAAAATTGGAAATAGGAAGATCCAAACTAAATCTACGAAATGCCAGAAGAGTCCTGAGACTTCAATACGATTTGTGAACTGCTCTGGATTCGTTTTCCACATTTTGCTTCCGGGCCCCCAATAATAGGCAATAACCAAGGCACCTGCAATCACATGCAAGGCGTGCAGTCCGGTTAGTGTGAAATAGATCGCAAAGTAAGTGTTCGCCCAAGGCCCCCAGGTCGTGCGCTTGACGATATCTGCAAGCATGATCTTTCGATCCTCGGCATGATGATGGTCATCGCCGTGCTCGGCTTCCTTGATTGCTGTCGGACGATAGCCAATTCCTTTCACTGCTGGGTAAGACACCGGATGGCTCAGGATAATATACTCGTCGGTCTCTTCAACAAGATGGCCGTCCACACGCATACCATCAGCAAGAACGACATCATGGTGCGTGAGTTTATCTCGATACTCGTATGATTTGATGAGAACGAACATGCAAGCACAGATCACCGTAGCCAGCTGATACATCTTGAACTTCTTGAAATCATTCAGTTTCAAAGAAGCCCAGGCCATGACCACAGTTACGCTGGAAAGAATCAATACCATGGTGTTCACGGTACCGATGGGCACGTTCAGCAATTCGGTGGGCCAGTGCCCCTCGAGAGCACCGACTCTCAAAAGGATGTATGAGGAAAATAAGGCACCAAAAAGCATGACTTCAGATGCGAGAAACAACCAGATCCCCACCTTGGCATTGTAAAGACCTGTGTCAGGCCTGTTTTCAACTGTATATGGAACTTCCATGAAATTTGACTTTTAGATTAACGATTAAGCTTTCTGGTTTTGAGGAATGTAATCTTGGGAGGACCCCGGTACACTATACTCGTAAGGACCACCAGTGACCGTTGGAGGTGTGGTAAAATTACCGTGAGGTGGAGGCGTAGGAGTTTGCCATTCCAAAGTGGTGCTGTGCCAGGGGTTGTCGGATTCAACCTTCTTACCCTTGGAAATGCTGTAGAACAGATTAATGATGAAAGGGATTTGTGCCAGGCCTAGAGCATACGCGGCCAGTGTGATATTGGCATTGAGCTTCACAAATTGATCGGCAAGTCCACCCACAGCATCCGGATTGTTGGCAATTGAATATCCAACTCCTCCGTCAGCCATTCGACGCAGCATACCAGCCATACCTTGAGCAAACATCGGTTGGAAGGTGAGGTTCATGAAAATAAAGGAACCCCAGAAATGCACTTTCCCCCAGAATTCGTTCATATACCTTCCTGTCATCTTCGGATACCAGAAATAGATTCCTGCTATCAAGCCGAATATTGTCCCGGGAGCCACCACATAATGGAAGTGACCAATGACGTAATAAGTGTCGTGAAGAAGAATATCGCTGTAATTGAAGCCTAAGGGCAATCCAGTCAGTCCACCTATACCGAACATGGGAAGGAAGGCGAGGGCAAACAACATAGGTGTGTTGAATCGAATCGATCCTCCCCACAAGGAGATAAACAAACAGGTTAGAATGATCACGGAGGGAATCGAAATGATCATTGTTGTCGTCTGGAAGAAAGTCGATATCTTGGTTCCCATCCCAGTCAAATACATGTGATGAGCCCAGACAATGAAGGAGAGAAAGCCCAATACGAGAGTGGAGTAAACCAAGGATTTGTAACCCCAAAGAGGTTTCCTTGTATTGTTGGCAATGATCTCTGACACCACGCCCATGGCAGGAAGAATAAGCACATAGACTTCAGGGTGTCCTAAAAACCAGAACAAATGCTGGTAGAGCAAGGGGCTACCTCCTCCACTGATGTCCTTCATAGTGGAAATGGCAAGGCCGGTCGGCAGATAAAAACTTGTCCCGGCGACTTTATCCATCAATTGCAACAAAGCCCCGACTTCCAGTGGAGGAAAGGCAAGCAGCAAGAGAAATGCTGTCACGAACTGAGCCCAGCAGAAGAAAGGCATACGCATCCATGTCATTCCGGGAGCACGCAACTGTATGATGGTAGCAATGAAATTTACAGCCCCAAGTAGTGAGGATGTAATGATGATGACCATGGCAATCAACCAGTAAAGTTGGCCATCGGTTTGTATGGATGTCGCAAGAGGCGAATAGGAAGTCCAACCTGCCTGAGCCGGTCCTCCAGGTATGAAGAAGCTCGCAAGCATGATAAGCCCCCCCAGAAGAAAAAGGTGATAACTGGCCATGTTAAGCCGAGGAAAGGCCATGTCGACCGCACCAATCTGCAAAGGAACCACATAATTACCGAAAGCGGCGAATGCCAGCGGCACCACTGCCAGAAACACCATGATCGTTCCATGCATCGCGCCGAATGCATTATAGAGATCATTGGAGATCGCGTAACCGATCAATTCTTTGGTCTCAGGATCGAATACCGCGGAAGTCATGTCCCCCATGATGATGTGCAGAAGCGAGCCTACCACAGGCATGGGCTGGCCAGGATAGGCCATGGACCAACGCATGGTTGCGATCAGGAAGAAACCAAACAGCATGAAGAGCAAAGAAGTAATACCATACTGGATACCTATGATTTTGTGATCGGTAGAAAAGATGTATTTTCGCCAAAAACCCGGATCATGATGGTGATCAGCTCCATGGCCGTCAGCATCATGATGTGTGTCATGGAGTTCTTTTGCTTCAGTCGATTCCATATATCTAATTCAGTCTTGTTATGTTGTAAAAATTCTTATTGCCCTCAGGCTCTGCTGGTAATTCAATTCTCTAAATGCACACGACAGATGAGTCAAAACGCCTTATCAAAAGTCATCAACAACAAAAGCAGAGGCAGGTAAATAATCGAATAAAAAAACAAATGTCGAGCCCTAGTTCGATCTAGAGCGGATGAAAATTTAATTGCCTGCCAGATAAACCCCGCGCCCAACACACTAGCACCCACGGCATACAGGCTTCCAGCCACGTTGAAATGCACAGGGAGCAAGCTGCATGGCAGCAGGAAAATAGTGTACAGAAGCGCATGCCTTGCCGTCTTCTTGCCACTTGGGTCAACATTGGGCAACATGACATAACCTGCTGCTCCATATTCTTCTTTATACATCCATGCAATGGCAAGAAAATGAGGCAGCTGCCATAAAAAAAGTATCAGGAACAGAGACCAACCGCCAGCATCAAGAGAACCGCGCACGGCAGTCCACCCCATTAAAGGAGGCAATGCACCGGGAATAGCTCCGACAACAGTGTTGAAGGAAGTCAAACGCTTGAGGGGCGTGTAAACAAAAATATAAAGCGCCAGAGTGAGTGTTCCCAGAATGCAAGTGAGCAGATTGACGAGAAACCATGTGTAGAAACATCCAGTGACCGATAACAGGATCCCAAACCAAAGTGCCCTTTCAGGATGCATGAGCCCTGCAGGGAGAGGCCTGCTCTCCGTGCGCGGCATTAGGGAATCGTGATGACGCTCCAAATACTGGTTCAAGACCGATGACCCGCATGCCAGAAGCGCTGTTCCCACCATGGTGTGCAATAGTAGCACAACCTGCATGCCATCAGTGGTAGCCAGGTAAAAACCGGCCAGGGTCGTCAGCAGGACAAGAGTCGTCAAGCGTACCTTCACAAGATCGGAAAAAACACTCCATGCCGATCTATCGGTCAATGACTCTGGTTCCATGGTTTCTACGGTTGCTTTCATCCTTTTGCCACCGCAACTTCGGGTGTTGGTATCAAGTCACTTGGCATTTCACGGTGACGCATCGCGCTGGCTTCTTTAGCCAAGAAGACAGATCTTCGAGCGGCGATGACCATAAAAGAACCGAGCGCAAGGGTCAATGCCCCTATGAGAACATGTATTGTGGCGATATCTGCAGCCTTGTTACTCCAAACAGTGGCTACCCCAAGGAAAGCCTGCAGACAGAGAAGTGAAAACCACAGAATAGAAAGTCGACCCAACAGATGCTGTCTACCCAAATATTTCAGAGTCCATCCCACAAAGAGGCTTCCAGCGATGAATAAAATCAGGGCCATGGAGCGATGCAACATGTGGACATGTACGTGAAGAGCAGTTACTGGGTTAAAATCTCGATGATCCATACGGTCCACGTTCAGCTGATTGACGAACTCAGCATGCGTAGGCGGCCAGAGGTATTGGTCATAGGCAAGCGGAAAACCGGTCACAGCCAAACCTGCATGCTCATGCCTCATGAAAGCGCCCAGAATAAGCTGACAGACGACGAAGACACACAAGGCGGCCATCATCCAACTGAAACGGTTGGTTACAGTATGATTGTCCTTGGATGCTGCTTTCCATCCAATCCAGCGTTTACTTGAGACAAAGACAATCGCAACCAGGAGAACCAGAAAAAGTTGCGCTAGAGTGGCGTGTATGATTCCTATTTCGTCTTTGTAGAGTGTAACTCGCAATCCCCCCAAAAGACCTTGCCCAATGACCATTATCAAAGCGATCCAACAGAGCTTTCGCATCAATTTGGATGCAGGTTTCATTCGAGGCCAGAAAAACGATGCGAACAAGGCGATGAAACCTGTTCCGCCTGTGATGGACGCGTGCTGGAGAGTGTTGTTCTCAGCGTTGATCAGAACGAGAAAAGTGAGGAGAATGGATAATGGAAGAATGACATAACGGAGCAGGCTTCGACCTGAACGACCGTGGGACCAGATAGTGAGTATCAGAGTCATCAAGCCGACTAAAGATGCCATCAGGCGATGGGAATGCTCCCAAAATATTCCACCAACCCATTGTGACAAAGGGAAGTAGAACATGTTGTAGCCATAGGTGTTAGGCCAATCTGGAACCGACATCCCAACCCCTTGACTCGTAACAATTCCGCCCACACCTATCAAAAGCCAGGTGAAGAGGCAGGTTGCGAGCGCTAATCCTCTGAATCCTAAAGATGGGTGTGTGTTGCTCAATGTCTGAATCGCCGGTGATGTGTTGTTGGAAAGAAATTCCGCTGACGGTCTTGGCCATCAGCGGATTTTGTTTAAAATTTGTTTTACTTGGTAATGTCGACCGTAAAATCTACGCTTCCGCCCGCATCGGTGACGCTGACTTTGGAAACCAGCCCCACACCCTTGGGATGAGTCTTGCGATGGACCGCCTCAATCTCGTATTCACCAGCAGGCACGTTCTTGATGGTGAAGGTACCATCCTCCTTGGTAACCGCGAAGTGGGAATGCTCAATCAAAGCAACATAAGCAAACATCCAAGGATGCACGTCGCATTTGAAACGCAAAAATACTTCGGGCTTGTTCCATGAGAATTTCAATTCAGGACCATTCGGAAGCTGAGCTTTATTGAATTCTTTACCTGCCTTCTTGGGAGTGGGATGAACATTGTGAAGGATTGGGTCTGAGTTTTTGACGGAGATTGTTTGCCCCACTTGCGCACCAACCACGTAAGGTGAATATTCACATGATTTCTGATCGAGGACGACTGAGGTGGTGGGAGTCGGGGTGGCATCTACCTTTTTCAGGTAAACAAATACATCAGCCAGTCCATTACTTGCATCTGTGGCATAGAAACGGGTGGTAGGGGTCACTCCAGATTTAACGGTTCTTTTACAAAGAGGATCCAGTGGAAGTTTTATCTCCGCTTTGGGAGCCCCTTTGAGAGTCACTTTTCCAGTGATGTCTCCACCCTCTGCGGAATGAAGACCCAATACAAGCGCCAGGCTGGCTAAAAGAGTAATTTTGTTGATCATGAGCGGAATTAGGTTAAGGATTTTTTTATCGTTGATTGAATTTTAACACTGCCAAAAGGGCACGCAAGTTAATTGTGAAATTTTTCACAAAGGACTCACATGCCATATTGGACTAGTTGCGAGATCCCATTATTCAATGTTCAGTCCGGTCGTTAAATCTTGGTTCTTCGGAGCCTTTCAGGGAAAATTTCTCATCGAACGTTTCGACGAGTAAAGCCATTTCCAACGCTGTCTGGGCAGCTTCCCGACCACGGTTATGTTTTTCATCAAGGCATCTGGCACGTGCCTGCTCTTCGCTCTTTACTAGCAACACTTCATGAACGATAGGTAAACCATGATCTGCCTGCAATTTGGCTAATTCAAAGGTCACTGCCTCTGTGATCAAGCGAGCATGCTCGGTCTCACCCTCAATCACCACACCAAGACAGATGATGGCCCCAAATGGAGGGGTTTGACATCGCGCCACTTTCCCTGCCATGACAGGTATCTCGTAGGCACCCGGCACTCGGATCAAGACCACGTCTTTGTCAGACATCTTGGCACGGTTCAGCGTATCTTCAACACCGTCAAGGAGCCCTTGGACGAATGCATCATTGTATTTGGAAGCAATGACTGCAATGGGAAGACTGCACCGAGAAAAATCACTAATTTTAATTTCTTTGAGCATTTGAATAGTATCTTACCTAATCAGGCAATCACCAAAGATCGCTGGTGATCGTTTGCCCTTACTTTACCGGTCCATCCAGTGTAAGCTGATCGATTAAAAATGCAGCCAGACAATAGTGCGGGTAGTTGGACAATAAGGATCTGAATACCATGGATTTGAAACCTGAAAATCATGATCAGAGTAAATGTCCCATTTTGGATTTTTTTGTTTCAAGATAGCGTTCATTATGAGGATTTGGCTCCACAGAAATGGGTAACTGCTCAACAACTTTCAGGCCGTAGCCCTCCAAACCCACGATTTTCTTGGGATTATTGGTCAGTAATCGTATTGTTTCCAAACCGAGATCCACCAGGATTTGGGCTCCTATGCCATATTCCCTCAAATCCATGCCAAATCCTAGCTTGAGATTGGCTTCTACAGTGTCCAAGCCGCTTTCCTGAAGTTTGTAAGCTTTGATCTTGGGTGCCAAACCTATTCCCCTGCCCTCCTGACGCATATACAGAATGACACCAGAACCCTCGGCATCAATCTGCCGCATAGCATCTTGAAGCTGAGGTCCACAATCACAACGTCTGGAACCGAAAACATCACCCGTCAGACACTCACTATGAACGCGCACGAGTACGTTCTTCTGGTTGGCAACATCCCCTTTCACCAAAGCCACATGATGTTGTTGATCCGTTTTGGATTGATAGAGATGTAATTCAAACTCACCAAAATCGGTTGGCATTTTTATTACTTCCTGCTGCTCAACAAGCTTCTCACGCAGACGGCGGTGTTGGATGAGTCCCGCAATGCTGCAAATGCGCAAATCATGTTTTTTTGCAAATGTAAGTAATTGAGGCAGGCGGGCCATGGTTCCATCATCATTCATGATTTCACATATCATCGCTATGGGGCGGCAACCCGCCATGGTGGCAAGATCGACAGCAGCTTCAGTGTGACCGGCACGTTGAAGGACTCCACCTGATTTTGCTCGCAAGGGGAAAATATGTCCTGGTTGTGCCAAATCAGATGGAACGCTTGTAGGTTCCGACATTACTTGAACAGTGCGCGCCCGATCAGCTCCGCTTATGCCTGTGGTAATTCCTTTGGCCGCATCCACGCTCACTTGAAAATCTGTTCGAAATGAATCACGGTTGTCAGGGACCATTTCAGAAATACCAAGTTGCCTTAATCTGGACTCAGTCGTAGGAACGCATATCAGACCGCCACCAAGTCGAGCCATGAATGTCACTGCTTCAGCGGTGACCCACTGCCCCGCCATGACAAGGTCCCCTTCGTTTTCCCTGTTTTCATCGTCCACCACAATAACCATTTCACCGCGTTTAATGGCCTCAAGGATGACGTCAATCGTATCAAATTCAGGTATTTCTATATTTGGGTTTTTATCGGTCATTATTTATCTGTTTGAGTAGCTTGCCTCGACTTTAATTTACGCTGTTAAACCGAGGTCGCAAACAACAATTTTTAAAGGCTCGGTTGGTGAACATTCGATCAAGCATCTCTATCTGCTTTACAGATTTGCTGCAAAACCAAATGACATTGGTCTTGAGTGGCGTGTTTCGCGCAATCAGTCCAAATGACATGGTGACTTGCATTCATTTTACGAGGCATCGGCCATTGTGAGGCGATCCTGGATTCTATGTGTTCCTGATTCCAACCGCGCTTTTTAAGTCGAATTTTTTGGGTAAAGGAGGAGCAGGCCATGCATATGACTGTGTCAAATGCTGATTGAGCATCCGTTTCAAACAAAAGTGGAATAACGACCACGCATACCTTGTGGCCCGTTTCCTTCAATTGGCATACATCTTGACTCCATTGCTGCCTGATCATCGGATGCATCAATTGATTCAACCATTTCATGGAAGCTCCATCAGTGAATATGAGTGAAGCGAGTTTTCCTCGATCAAGGGATCCATCTGCCGAGAAAAAGGAGGCTCCAAAATGTTCCTTCACAGCAGCCCAGGCTGCTTGCTCCGGCTCCAGGAGCTGCCGTGCGATGATATCTGTATCAATGAGCGGAAGTGCCTGTTGAATGAATAATTCACTCACAAAGGACTTTCCCGCCCCAATCCCTCCCGTTAGGCCAATTAAAATCATGTCAGAAAAGAAAAAGGGACCGTTGAAACGGTCCCTTGTAAATTCCAGTTAGCGGAAAAATTTATTCAACGACCGCGCGGAAAAATGTTTGGGAACGTCCGGAAGCAGTTGCGTTACGAATGGTAATTTTACCGATGGAGTCAGTGGTCGCCTGGAAGGCCTTTTCCCATGTTTGGAGACCCTTGGATGTTTGGATGGTATAGGAAGTATTCGGGTTACCTTGAATTTCGATATCCAATTGTCCGTTGCTCATTGGGATTACCGCCACGGAGGCAGGCATTTGAGAGTCATCAGCATCAAGTAATGGAAGATCGATATTATCAAGGAAAACCGCATCCATTCCCTGGCTGTTGGAGAAATCTTTGGAATAAACCCACTCCAGCAGGTGTTCTCCCTCGGTGACTACAAATTCAAACCTCTGCCAATCTTTCTCTCCAGACCAACTGGAAACCAGTTGACCGTCGATGTGAAAACTCAAGGTATCCCAACCGGCTTCCGAACTGGATTTCACATCAAATTTGCCTCGCCCGTGAGTGAATGCATGTCGTAATGAAAGACCTGATGTTTCGCCATCCTTAATACTACCGGACTTAATGGAGGCATTTCCACTGAGACTTTCATCTTCTGTGATTTCCCATGGGGCACCAACAAATTCAAAGGGTAATTCCAACTCACCCGATTCAAAGTTCTCACCAACGGTAACAGGCCCGAATTGAGCTTGGATCTCAAGATTGGCATCCACCAGGATTTCAAGAGGATTTTCGGCCGAGTCTACGCTGCCCGACCAACCCTTAAATTCAAATCCAAACTCTGGAGTCGCAGTGAGTGCGATGGTGGTACCAGAAACAACGTTTCCAGAGGGCCCCTCTACTTCCCCGCCGTCGGATGATTTCACACTGACGAGCCTGATATCGTTTGGTTGGAAATCGTAGCGTATGGAAAAAGAACCTCTCTCATTGCTGAAACCATCAACAGCGATCAGGTATCTGACACCAGCCTCGATTGCCTGAACAATCTTACTGTTCGATGTTTCCGTTCCAGAGTCGTCGTTACTGGCAACGTGCACTAATTCGCTTGGCTTGATGCCTGTATAGATTGCAAGCAATGTATCTAATTTAGCGCGCAAGGTCGATATCGTGAGCTGACCATTTTCAGATGGAGTGAACGAATACCACAATGAGCCACCTCCCTTGTTACCCGCATGCATGGGTTCACCAAATTGTTTGGTCGCTTCACTATTGTCAGCATCGATTTGACCAGTCGAGTCTAAGATTGATTGAGCCGTGTTGATATGGTCGTTGGCAGGATCGGCTACCAAATAGGAAATGGTGAGTTCGTCCACTTCTGAGCGGTTACCAGCAAAATCACTGACTTGCACCTGGATTTTGTTCACACCCGGTGAGAGAAATGCAGGAGCTTCCCAATCAAGGGTACCTATGGCTGCCCCTCCAACATTTTCCCCGTTCACTTTGATAAAAACTTGATTGATACCTGACGAATTAGGTTCCGGATCAAAAGAGTATCCCTGAACAACGATTTGTCTTTCACTAGCAAGAAAGCCATTGGCAGGCGAAAGAAATTTTACCACAGGAGCTACGGTATCAATGACACCACCTGGCTCTATCCTGAGCCTGACCGTTCCACCTCTTGAGGAGGGAGCTGATGCAACAGCGATCCTGTAACTGTTGCCAGCCAAAACATCAAACTCAAGGTAAGCCTGTTTCTTGGATCCTACGTTGTCTACTGAAGCAATTGTTTTGAGATTTTCATAAGAATTACCTTCGTAAATGGCAATCACGGAGTCAAAACCACTCCCTGAAGTGTCGATAAGAACAGGCCCACTGATTTTTGGTGACCATGACCACCAAAGTGATTGTTTGGCTCCTGCAAGACCTGCATGGAAGGGTTCGTCTTCCTCAATGGTTGCAAATTGGTTATTGGACAAAAATCTGGCTCCTGAACCACTAACTTTGATGGCATGAGTAAAGTCGTCGTTTGGAGGAGGAGGAACAACGCCGTAGTTGACCGTGGTTGAAACGCTTGTTTTATCCGGCGCTTCAGCTGAAATATTGAGGGTTATTTCGCTGATGAAATCAGGCACCTCAAGAGAGTATGTGTAAAGGGCATCATCTGCTTTTACATCAGGCTCCGCTCCGTCATTGAGAAACTCAATGGTTTGACCGTCTGAGAGGGTGGCAGTCACAACAGCATCGCTTACTCCTACTAAATCTGATACCCGAACAGTGATTACCTGTGTTGTTCCTTGCAGCAAAACAGATTGAGATGGAGGATTCACGCTCAGCTCAAGAATGCCATCAGGCGTCACTTCAAGCGCCTGTTTGGCGTTTAATCTGCCACCGGTTGCCACCTTGTCGGCATAAGGTGATAGTTTCACAACAGAATCAAGCAACCTTGTCTTGATTTCCGTCGCAGTGGATTCAGGAAATGCAGCTTTCAAGAGTCCAGCGACACCAGCCACATAAGGAGCAGCAAAACTCGTTCCGCTGGCGGTGTCGTAGTCGGAATCTGGCTCCACCGTGGTGGCTCCCGTTTCATCAGGCGCATCACCCGAGCCTGCCATGTAAATATCAACACCGGGAGCAACCAAATCGACGGAGTTTTTACCATAATTGGAAAAGTCAGCCATTCGATCAAAACGATCCATTGCTCCTACTGATACCACGTTATCAAGATCAAAGGATGATGGGTAATCAGGAAATATATCATTGTTGAGCCCTGAGTTACCCGAAGCTACAACAAACAATACGTCATTGTTTTGAGCGTTGGCTACGGAATCAAATAAAGCCTGCGAATAAGGTCCTCCACCCCAACTGTTGTTGAGTATATCAACACCCATTTGAACGGCATAATCGATGCACTTCACCGCATCAGAAGTTTCCCCCCCAAAGGCACCGATGAATTTTAGGGCCATGATTTGAACATCCCAGTTGACTCCCACAACGTCAGAGTCGTCCATGCTCGCGCCAATGATACTTGCACAATTGGTTCCGTGATCGTTAACATCAAGCGGATCACCAGAGTTTAGGATTGCATTGATACCATGCACATCGTCGATCCACCCATTCTCGTCGTCATCGATTCCATTGCCCGGGATTTCTCCCTCATTCACCCACATTTGGGATGCTAGTTCCTGATGTGAGTATCTGACACCTGTGTCAATCACACCGATTACAACATCACGCGAGCCTACCGTGGTGTCCCATGCCTGCTCAGCATCAATATCAGCGTTTTCAACTCCTGGTTCACCCGAATTGCGAAGTCCCCAGAGGCGTCCGTCGACATACGCAGGGTCCGTTGCTTCGGCAGCAGGATGCCAGATGAAATCCGGTTCTACGTAAGTGAATAATCCACTGTCTCGCAGTAAGCTGATCCTTGTATCTAACTCCTTGGCCAGAGCATCTTTGTTGGGTTTGTAGCCAGCGCGTGGCATAAATTTACCAGCCGTATTTTCCAAGATGACAAGACCAGCCACCGTTTCCATGCGATAAACAACCGACAAACCAGCTTCTGCGAGAAGATCACTTGGAAGGAACTTATCCTGTGACATGGATGGATCCGCAAAACGCACTAGGATGCGTTGGTGGTTGACCTCTGCTCCATTATATTGAATCCATGGTGAAGCATCCTGTCCGAGCAGCGTGCTCATACAGGCAATTGACACCACCATTGTTGAAAAAAACTTAATCATATTCATTTCGTTGCTTGCCTGAGAAAATAATCTCATCGATGTGATTCAATTATCTGAATGAAAATTACGGTTGGTAGGTAACTCGATAGAACCTGCCTTGATTATCACCCGTGAGCGAATCACTCACACTTATTTCCTGTCTATCATTGGCATTGTTCTGAACGGACTTGAGGTAGGTCCAATTTGGATCACTCAATGCATCTTTGAACTCGACGCGATAATTGGTTGCTCCCGCTGCAATCCAGGAGATAACTGCCTGGGGCCTGTTTGCTTCGTCTATTTCAACATTAGCAAGAATGACGCCGTCGAAAGGTGTTGGATCGATACCGTTTGCTGCTCCATCGCCATCAGAGTCGATCGTGAGGCTTTCCCTCAACAATTTGTTTACCAGAATACTGGTTCCATCTGACAATACGATCGGTAGTGAAGAATTGTCGCCCACAAACTCGGAAACCCATTGCATCCGAGTACCAAAGTGGCTGCTCAGTTCTTCAACTGGAATATTGGAGGAGGCGTAATAGACTGTAAAGTTGTCTGCAATGGACACATTTTGTTTCCAAGTATCCAATAAGCTTCCGGCGAACTCGAGCGAATCAACATATATCGCGTTGTTATTACCCACACCATTGAAACGAGCCCTGCTTCCGCCCCGGCCGTCAAGTATGAGTCGACCAATAGCAGCATTGTTATGAAAGCCGGAAGGACTGTTACCACGATCTTCCCCTGCCCATAAATGATTGACTGCCGCAAATCGTGGTAGAGTCGAATTGAATGTGCTTCCGAGTAGATCTCCACTCGCCGGCTTCACTGCAAGGGTAAAACCATTATTGACAGCAAAAGTATTGGGAAAACCACCATCCGTCAGGACCCCAGAAACTCCGATACGTATATCCGTTGAAGATATAAGCTCAGCATTTTGGAGTTTGACGTTCTCCGCATTGATGACGATGTCCCGACCCGATGAGATAGTTCCGTTGTCAAGTTTTGCATCAACAGCAGTGATGTCTATTCGACCGCCCGCATCAAAGCGCCCGGAATTTTCAAAATACTGTGACTGATACCGCTGGAAAAACGCATTGACTTGTCCGCTATTGATAATGCTATCGACCACGTTTGTTGTATCAGTTCCTATCTGAAGAGACTCGTTGACAGAAATGGTACCATTGTTGAGCAAGGATTTTAAGGAAGGAAAGTTCGTTGCCCCGAGGTTCTGCATGTTACTAAAAACTGAAATCTCCCCGTTGTTGACTAGGTTTTTTGAATCAATCAACAAGGATCTGACAACATTCATGTCATCATCAATGTTAACTGTGTCTCCTTCAGCAGCAAAGTCGTGGACATAAACAGGGACCGTGGTGGATAGATCCGTCGCATCAACGATGAGCACATGGTAAAGATATTCAACAACATTGGTGGTGAACGTCTCTTCACTCTCCTCATTTTCAGGAGGATTGGTAATAACAATACCACTAAGATTGGTCCAGATGGCACTGTAAGCCGCTATGTTGCCTTGCAAACGATCGATTTCATCGGTAACGACGCTGTTTACGTTCAGAACGCTCCCCATGGAGGCAAGTCCATAGCTGACATTTTGAGAATCGATGATGGCATTTGATGACGACTCAAGGTGATTGGCGTTGATCGAGAGGAAACCCTCTGACCTCAGTCTTGTGTTATCCAGATTCAGGGAATCTGCTTTGATCGTCACCCTACCGCTCAGGGAATTGGTTGCTTCAGCATTGATGGATGACCCGCTGTTATCAATCACACTGGCCACATTGGCGCTGTAGGCAGCATAAAAGTTGGTCACAAAGGTATTGGAAAAAGTGTCATTCCAAAGAAGTGAAGGAGAGACAACCGAATTGGATGGTGAACCCAAATTGAACCCAATGGTGTCCAACCTCGATAATGTGTAAGTATAGGGCCTTACGGTAGCAGCGTTTTGATTGGGAGCAAAAACAAGATTGGTGTCCCACGCCAGCGTGTCACTGAGGTAGAGAGTAAAGAGGTCGTCCGAAGCCGTTACGTAGTTGGTCAGAGGAACCTGATAACGGATGTTGGCAGTTTTCACCTCATTTGTTCTTGGGCTATCGCTGAAAGTAACATCCGTAAGGATGCGGGGATCAGCTACCGAAGAAAATACAGCTTGAACAATAATGTTTGTTTCGGTTACTGCATTTGAAATGACATACGAATTTGCGCTTTGAAGTGAAAGCAACGTGTTGCCAATGAATCCAGCTGCGTTTGTTACCATGTGGATGGGAGAGGTAATGTTGGCACTTTCGCCAAGCACGTTCAGTAAACCCACGGTGTCCATACGGTTGACATTGGTCATGCCACCCCAATATTCGTCAGTGATGCCTGTATCAGGAAAATAAACTGGAGTCGGAGGATCGCCGGGAAGCATTGAATTGTAGGAACCTGAACCCTGCAAGGCGGAGACTCCTATGGCTGAATCAGATAAATCGACGTCACCTCCATCGATCGAGAGCAGACCGCTGACACCCACAGTCAATAAACCTTTATTGACTACATTGGTAGCGGACACGATTAAAAACGATGGATCGTCCTCAAAGAGTAGAGAACTCGAATTAATTTCAGCACCTGATGCGTTGTAGAAATGATCAGCTTTGGAACGTAGTCCATTGTCGGCAACTTGATCAAATCTAAAACCAACAGATCCGTTCATTACCCCTGTGTTGGTGAAATTTAACGTGTTTTGCGTATCGAAAGGCAAAGCACCAAAAACAGTGAAAGAACCGTAATTGGCAAATGCCCTGGCGTTGATGGGTAATTCACTACCCTGATCAACGAAACCATAGTTTTCGTAAAGGTTTTCAGGTTGGGCTAACAGGCCTCCTGCGAACGACGTAGATGCTAGGAGAATACAAAATTGGATTTTATGACTCATCATATGACTATCTAAAAGGTTAATATTACCTGACTAGTCTTTCTAAATCTTCGATGGTTATCTTGTCCGGATAGACAATCGGAGCATTGGTTGTACCATCAAATGATCCCCATGTGATGAAAGGGGTTGTATTGATGTCACCCTCTCTGAGGAAGAAGACACCTGCGCCTTGCTGGTTCAAGAAAAGTGGGCCGACATTATTGAAAGTGATCCTCTTCGAAGGTGTAATGATTCCTGGACCGGCATCGTCACCAGTCACTCCATCAAATTCATCACTCGAAAGCCATCCAGCGTTTAGCGTTTGCTCAACACCCACTGGACCACCGGCAAATGCATCTGCACCTTGCAAGTCAGCTGCGTCAAAGATGTAATCAGGCTCGATTACAGTGCGTATCAGAGACTGAGATCTCACGAGATCGTTGGTCCTGACTGTTTCACTGAACCTTACTGTAAAAGGCTGAAAGAAAGCACCTATCAGTGAATCGTAATCGGATCGAAGAAAAGTGATCTTGTTCTTGCCTGCTCTTAGAGCAGGATTGATGAAAGCATTGGTCGCAGTTGCCTGTCCGCCAAGATTACCTCCCCCACCTGCTACAGTGTTAGTGGCGATCAAAAATGGAAAATCGTAAGTACCACCACCCGGTGATGTTACGATACCGGGAAAATCAGCTAATCCACTACCTCCACCTCCACCACCACCCAGGAGCCCACCGCCTGCCCCTGAAATGTCACCCAAGGCAGTTTCAGTGTTATAATTCGATGAGCGGTAAATATATTTTAAACCTGCCACGTCATCACGGGTCAAACCAGTTAGGAAACCGCCGGCTGGCATCTCTTCAGTTGTTAAAGATGAAACAGCTGAAACGGGTCGTGTCCGTGCAAAAAGCTGATCAAGTGGATCGACTGCAGTGTTCAAAGCAAGAGCAATGCCTTCGAAAGGGTCGATTACCTGGTAGGTATACAATGTGCCATTGACGAACGGACTGTAATCCCATGTTTCAGGATCAAAGTTACGCATCGTAACGAGGTAATTAGTAATATTGTTATCAACCCATCGATTTCTGAGTGTGTAGGCATAACGTATGGGATCAGCAAGGCCCATAGATGTGGTTAATATTTGTAATGCCCTGGTTTTTAAGTCGACGATACCCAGAGCTTGGGCTCGGTGATTGACACGGACGCTCTCGAGTGGATAGTCGTCAATAACAATATTATCTGCTTCTGGAAGATCATTCAGGACGGCAATTGCTTTTTCTATTTCCTCAGCACCTCTCACTCCAAAGAAATTCAGAAAATCAGCA
This sequence comes from Verrucomicrobia bacterium SCGC AAA164-E04, assembly GCA_000383715.1. GTDB lineage: Bacteria > Verrucomicrobiota > Verrucomicrobiia > Limisphaerales > AAA164-E04 > AAA164-E04. The sequence goes on along the minus strand of KB911950.1, from coordinate 66,189 downwards.
GTAAAACCGTAGTGCACAGTAGGCACATTCCACCTATACTCTTCATCAAGGTTCATAGGGCCACCGCCATTGGTGTTGGGTATGGGCGCGGCGTAACCAAGGGCAGCCGTCTGCCATGGTGCGAGTGGTCCGGACAAAGAGAAGGCGTGTTGACTCTTCGCAAAAGTTATTAAACCTAATAGGATAACTAAAAATGTTTTTGAATGAAACATACCAAAAATTTACTTAAGTCGAACAATGCGATAGATGCTTAAATCTGTGTTGTTCTGAATTTGAACGGCATCATGTGAATCAGCACCAAACCTTGGAGCTCCAATGTTCTTCCATTCATTCAGGCTGCTTGTTTGCTGTAACTGGTAAATACCGCCCTCAATCGTTGTCCATGATAGCCAACTCTGATCATTTACATCGTACATTGCTATTGTTAGAGAGTCCGCTGGGTTGCTTGGATCGGTGCCGGCAAGCAACTCTTCAAGGTTTGTAGCACCATCCCCATCGGAATCGCCGTCTGCACCTTTCCATGCTGAGGTCCCTATTCCAAAATGAGATGCTTGCCAGGAATCTGGAAGACCATCTTCATTTGCATCGATGCCCCAGGTTTGAGTTGAGGCGCTGACAGAATCGGCAGATACCGTTCCATCTGCATAAATATTGGATAAAGTAATGTCGTAAACTTGACCGGCCTCGAGGTCAGAAATGGTCAGACTTGTAGAATCGGTATCGATGAATGAGTTGCCTGGACCGTAAGTAATACGATATCCAGAAACACTTTTATCGTGTGCATCTGGCCAAACAACGTTGACCGAATCAAAACCAGCTCCGAATCCATACACGTGACTGGGTATGGCCCTTCCAGCTAAAGGTTTGAATCTCTGACCAAACACTTCCAATGATTTCGAGGTGGAGGAAAACCCACTCCATGTCACTACAAGATTTTCATCATCGACACTGGCAACATTACCAAGAAATTGGCGACCGGATGTCGTCGTATTGATCAAGAGATCCTTGCTCAGGGGGATTCCTTTTTTCACGCTCTTACCGTAGATGCCAGATGCATCTCCATCATGACCTAAACTTGTCCATGTGACAAAAAAGCCTCCTTCAGTGGCACATGCCCTGGGCGCAAATTGATCACCGTAGGCGATACTGTTGACAAGCATTGGCTTACCATTAGGTGAACCTGATCTTGCATCAATCGATTGATAATAAATATCCCAGTTGTTATCTGTAATTTTCCCTTTTGGTTTTGATGAATAAAACAAACCCAAGGATCTTTCATCGGAACTGATTACATGGGGATTGCTTGAAATCGAATCGCTCGAGGACAGAACTGACTCGTCAGATGACGCATTCCCAGCAGCGTCAAAATGACGACCTTTGAGAACAATATCAAATTGACGTCCCCCACTGAAAAAATCGATTCGTCCGTTTCTTCTTACACTGTCGGATATTCCGGCCAGTTGTGCCGAAACCCAGACTGCATAAAAGCCACCATTTTCGGTGGCCGAAATGGATAACGATTTCTGATTGTAATCGGTTTCCTGCGACAAACCAAACTCACCTGACTGTGGATTCCCTTTTGCTGAGAAGACTCTGGCAAATACACCGTAATGGCTACCGTCCTGATCCAGACTGGACCAGGCGAATACGATATTACCGTTTCTGAGGGAAGTCACGACGGGACGGTTTTGTGTGTTGGCAGTTGTCTCATTGACTAATAATTCACCTGTGAGAAAAACACCTTCAGATGAAATAAATCTGGTGTAAATGTCTCCATTGCTTTCCCAAACAACGACCGCGGACAAATCTACATCGGAAAGGAGCACGATCTGCGCATCAAGCTGATCTCCGCTAGTGGTTTCATTCACTGTGATGGGCTCGAAAACGCTGGAGGCGTTTTCGTCAACACGCAGCAAACTGATTCCTAAACCGTCGTTGTCAGCATGATGATCATTCCATGTGATGTAACCACCAAGCTTGTTCATCGCCAGGTTTTGATTGGATTGATCCCCGGGGATGTTTCCACCGATCAGAAATTCATCTCCATTTCGAGCCAAATCCGAGGCACAAATATTTGTAGAATCGATACAATGGCAAATCGAAATGATGGTTAGAATGATGATATTTCTTTTCATATGCTGCATGAAACAAATCATATTAGTGAGTGACGAATACCAGATTGATGTAAGCTTTAAGTTTCGTGTTAATGCCTGATCCTGAATAAATATTCCTGATCTTACGAATTACTCGGTGTCACTAGCCCGGTCTGAGAAAGTCAGCGGGTCATACGGCAGATTGTTTTCGTCATGAACACGGTTGCCAGCAGGGTCAACGATCGTTGGCGTTACGAAAATAGCCAAATTCTTTTTCTCGGTGAAGTTGGATTCGCTCCGGAAAAATCTTCCGAGGAAAGGAATATCGCCAAGAACTGGCACCTTGTCTTTGTGCTTGGCTACGTCTTCCGAAATCAGTCCACCTAGAACAACTGTTTGGCCATCCCATACGACCACACTGGTCAAAACTTGACGTGTTCGCAATCGAGGTAGAGGTAATTGAGCCACCAATGGATTCGCGACCGTGCTACCAGCACCACCTTGCGCAATAACTGCGAATGGGCCTGGATCGTCATAACCTACAAATTGAATCAAAGTAGGCAAAATGGTTAGTTTGATTGTGTATCCGTCTGATGAAACATAAGGAACAATATCTAACATGGGGCCTTCAGGAATCACAGTGGTTTGAGGTGTGATGGTCGTTCCGAGAGGCGTGTTACCGCCACCACCAACGTTCACACCACCGCCGCCGCCGCCACCGCCAACACCACCGCCGCCGCCTTGCTGGTTGGCACCTGTTCCGGTAACAATGGTTCGCATATCAACAGCGCGAATACTGGCCTGCCGGCCACTCACTGTTGTAATGCTGGGAGATGCAAGAACATCAACACCATCACGTTGATCTAAAGCACGTAATACGACTCTGAATTGTGGGTCCGTCAGGATACCTGTAAAAGTGGCCATGGCTGGAATGGGTGTTCCATCCGGTCCATCTGTTCTGACACCATTGGTGAGACGTTGATCAGATCCGTCCGTTGGCTGCGCGGTGGGAATACCACCACTGGCAGGGAAAATACCAAGACTGTTGGCTGCGGAAGGCTGCCCGTTCATGGAAGGAGCAGTGCCACCACTGAAGACACCCTTGTCACCAAATGCAAGGACATTGCCGAGGAACCAGTCAAATCCAAGTGCTCTGCTGTCGTTTTGTGTAAATTCAGCGAATTTAGCTTCTATGGTCAATTGTGGGGGCATTTCATTGAGAGTTTGAATTGCCTGCTCAATAATATCTAAGTCAGTCATGGTTGCTCGGACATACAAAGAACCGTTGCGATCATTGAAAAAGACAGCTTTTCCGTCGCTTTGTTGGCCACCAAGACCACCCGCTGCTCCACCTAAACCGCCGCCCATGCCGCCGCCCATGCCGCCGCCCATGCCGCCGCCCATGCCGCCGCCGCCCATGCCGCCGCCCATCATCTGGCCCATAGTGAAATTAACACCAGCCGCCGCAAAAAAGTTACGCACAAGCACTTGGACATCCGCCATCATACGCACAGATGAAACACCACCCGAGGCTCCCATGCCCATGCCGCCGCCCATGCCGCCGCCCATGCCGCCGCCGCCCATGCCGCCGCCCATGCCGCCGCCACCGCCGCCGCCCATGCCGCCGCCGCCGCCGCCCATGCCGCCGCCGCCCATGCCACCGCCGCCGCCCATCATGCTCATACCCGTTGGATCAGCAAATAAGATAGGCATGCTTGTGCCGCCCATGCCGCCGCCGCCGCCGCCCATGCCGCCGCCGCCCATGCCGCCGCCGCCACCGCCGCCGCCGCCGCCGCCTTGACCACCGCCACCAGTGTTGATTGCCTGGTCAAGCGAAATCCCTGTAACTCCTTCCATCCCTTGGATGAATACGTCCGGATCAACTTTGTAAGTCCGCGTAAATAATGGCTCAGTCTCTTCGATTTTCTTAGTGAAGATCACAGCATAATCCAGAATGCTGAATTTGATCGGTGTCTCAGCAACGTTTGTCACCAATTCAACAACCTGAGATAATTTGACATTTCGTAAGGGTGGAGTGATCGTGATCCCAACACTGTAGAGATCAACGGGTTCAGTGGGTAATGGTGCAATCGACGGCAAACCTGTCAGTGGGTCCACACCGCCTGCAAACGGACTTGCCTGAACGCCGGTGTCCATGTGGTTACTGATAACGAAGTTGATACCCTCCTCCTCAGCATCACGCTCCCTGGCTTCGTCATATAAAAATTGAACTACTTCACTTAATGGCAAACCGTCAAAAACGACTTCGTCCAGAATGATACGGTCCATTTTAGAAATGATTTTTTGGCGACCTAATCCTGTGTGGACTAAGTTCGTGCTCGCATAGCTGTTCGATATGGGAAGTTCGTTTTTGTTTAAGCCTGGATCCCAATAATTGGCAACCTCAATCATTTTTTCCTGTGAGGTGATCTCGCGCTTGCGTGTTTCTCTTTGGAATTTCTTCTGATTGAGAAGTGAAAGGTAATACCAGACGGCATTGCTTTCAGGATCCAACTTTTTGGCCTCATTGAGCTTGGCTTCAGCCTCCTCCAATTTATTCAGCTCAAGAAACAGTCGTGCATCCTGAATCATCGTTGATGCCTGAATCTGTTGTTCGCGCACTGCTGGTATTTTGGTAATGGCATCACGGCTTGGCTGCCTTCCAGTGTATCGCAGGATGAGCTTGTCATTTGCAGCCTTGAATTGCAGGGCGCCTTCATTACTGGGGTCCAGCTTCAAGATACGTACAGCTTCCTGATCCGCTTCATAAAACTTTTGCGCCTTCTGAAATTTGTCGGCAAGTTTGAGCCGAATTTCAGCCATACCTTCAACGGTGCGCTGTCGCTCGGCCTCAACAGCAGCAATTGGCCCCACCTTGTTCAGGTGATTGACTGCTTCCTCATAAAGCAGAGCAGTTTTCAAAAGTTCGTCACGTGCTTTGGCTTCATTGCGGGAAGACTCTGCTTGTTCAAGCTTGATCCTCAACGCTATGACCGCTTCTTCACGTATAGCTTTTTCTCTGTTGGATAGCTGGTCAACAGATTGAGCAGTCACGCTACAGACTGCGCTTACTGCTATGACCAGGCATAGAATGGTTGTGGCTGCTTTGCTCATGGGTTTGCTACTCATCAAACTAAAAGTCATTTTAATAACGGAATGTTAATTACTGAACCAATCCCGAGGTTATCGTCGTGTGCTTGGAAGTCTTTTCGTCGGACAAAACTACTTCAGTTTCGGAAACGAATACAACCTTGTAGTTGCGTTTTTCAATAGAAATTTTGTCACCTTTGCGCTGAGAGGTGAATTTGCGGGGTTTTGCTGCCGGATATTCCAAGTCGGCCTTGAAACCAGTCACCTCAGTGAACGGCTGGAGGGCTTCTACAGTGATCGCCTGATTAGACTCCAGAAGCTCCAAAACAAAACCGTCAGGCTTCAGTGGGTTCCCCTTAACCTCTTTCAAAATGAAAATGTCATTCTTATCACGAAGTCGAGCAAATCGTGTGACTTTGCGACGCTCACTCTTTTTCTCGGCTGCCTCGCGAGTGACGGCGAAGCTGTAACGAGGATTTTCTGCTTTAATCTCCTTATCCGCGTTGAATGAAATACGAAGATAAAGGGGATTGGTTTCAATAATTTTAAGCGCGTTCGGCCCCTTGCGTCCGTAGAACCGGTCCTTGACTAAAGTGCCGTTGTTGTCAATCCAACCAACGGGGTTGAACGTATTATGCTCAGGACCTGCAATGATGGCAGACTTAGGATTTTTAGCTCGATTCAACAAAGCAATCTTCTCACTCAAATCCTTAGGTTGAAATTCCTTAGCTTTTGTCGGGCGAATGCTTTCCTCCAGCTCAACTCGGATAGAGGAAACAAGGAATGGCAGATAAGCCGCAGCCCCAGCCAAACCCAACAAGACCACTGCTAAAATGATCTTTTCGTAATGTTTCTTTATAAAATCCATTTTATTAAAAATCTACCCGACTCAATAGCCGTAAGCCCCCGTGCCACCGTCGTCCTCTTCTTCGTCAGATTCGAGAGGCATTAAAGAATCAAGCTCTTCTTCCGGAAAGACAGCAATTCCAACCAACATCATGTTGACGGTCAAGGGTTTTTCATCAAGATCTTCCAAAATGTTGATTTCAGGCCCAGCATTTTGGTTTTGACCCATTCCCCCATAGGGAGAAGCGGCACCGTATCGACCGCCGGCTCCACCTGCTCCGCCATACCTGCCTTGCATGCTCGCAGCGGGGGCGGTCGGCGCTAATCCATACATTGCTTCCATTGAACCTTCCGCGCCACGCATGGAACCAGCCATGGATGACAAGGAGGTAGATTCGCCTTGCTCAACTGCCAACCATTTTACTCTGAAAAAATGATTCGAATGATTAAATCCATCCAGCACCCGCCCCAGCTCAGAACTAAAGCATTGAAAACTGATCTGATAAGGCATCATGATAGCATTAATGTTGGGATCCTGCGTCGCAACATCTTCTAGGTAGTTTTCAGTAGAAGTGGAAGATGAAGTGGTCGAAGCGGTCCCCATCAGACCCATGGAGCTAGTACCAGCACTTGCCGCATCATTATCACTAACAGGAAGACGCTTGATAGCATTGATTCCATGAATTTTAGCTTCAAAAAGAACATCACATAGTTCCCTGACCTGATAGAGCTGGAACGTCAAAGGCCGCAAGGCATCTACTTCAAGATCGATTCGGGGTCTGATATCATCAAAGGAAAAACCATAGTTACCCTGATCTGAAGAAGGAAGTTTGATACCTGTGTATCTGGCATCTCTTTGCAATTCATAGACTGTGTTTTCCAGAATTTCCTTGAACCCGGAAATCGACATATCTGCCGGTATCTCGAACCCAGGAAAATAGGATCCCATAGGCCCCAACGCCATCTCACTAACCCTTTCCTGTTCTTTTTTGACCGCACTGATGTTGTCCACTTTGTCAGTCCCGGGGTGAGGGTCACGAGTATAGAGACTCTTTACCAGCTGGCGCTGAGAATCCAGCTCGGTCGTTATACCTTTGTCCTTGTCGATTTGCGCCATCATGTACCAGCCCGCAACACACATCAGGACGAGGGCAATCACACACCCTGCTACCAAGCCCACGTTTTGTTTGATCCAGTTCATTAGTCCTTAAGAGAAATAGGTTCTTTTAGTTTCAAGGAAATCTCAAACTTGAAAGTTCCTTCTTCAGCACTTACCTGGGCCAATTCACCAATCAATTTAGTATCATCCGCATTGAAATAATTGGTCTGGGTTTGCAATTTTTGAAGCAATGTAAATGCCAAACTGTTATTTGCGTTAGGATTTATTGCCCTTCGGTTGACCCCCCGACAACTTAAAGTGAGCTTGGTGATCAGGTCCTCATTATCCTCATCAGAGGTTGCACCTTCTTCATCATCATCCCAATCATCGTCGCCACCTGAGTCTCCCATGGGAAGCAGCCCGTATCGCTTCATCATCTCAATATCCATCATGGGGCTGGCCTCATCCTCATCGTCATCCCAATCATCGAATGTCTGGGCACCAGTGAGATCTATGCCTGGACTATCAGGTTTCAAAGCTTCAAGCCATAGACCTGCATCAAGAGAAAAGCGTTTTTGTGCTTCCGATTCCGCCTCGAGGAGTGAACCTCTAATCACCTGCAGGAGGTCTGTCCAGTAGAACCGTTGTTGAACAAGACCCTCAAACGCTTCAACTTTGACTAATTGAGTAGCCAGAGTTGATTCTTCCGGCTTCAATTGACCTTCCAGATTCTGAAGCGGGGCTGCAATGGTCTGGAGCCTGTCCATTACCTTCTGTTTTTCACCAAATACTTGAGAATAAAACAACCCAATGGCTGCAACTACAAGCACGAGACCAAAAACCGAGGATATCAGATAAGGCTTCTTTCGATTGAACTCCTGACGCTGCAAAGAAGACTTGGGCATCAGATTCAGTTCAACAGGACACTGAACCACATTCCTCAACCCGAGACCTACGACCTCGCCAAACGAGTGTGCAACCCGAGCCAGATCCTCCAGGTTGAGAGAGGGATCGATTTCAATAGAGCGAAAAGGGTTGAAATACTCAACTTCGACATTGAGCTTTTCAGCAAAAAATTGTGCCGTGTAAGGCATGATGGAAGCCCCTCCCGCAAGGAACAAACGGTCTGGTGTGGACCCACCCTGCTGAGTGCGATAGAACTGCATTGTCTGGTTGACCTGTATGTGCAAACGTGTCATGACCTGACGGGCGATCTTCGAAATTTGGGCTTGCTGAGGGTTATCGGGATCCTCATAGGCACCCCCCAAACTGACAAATCCCTGTTCAATTTTGAATTTTTCAGCATCAGGGAAGCGCATCTTAGCTTCTGTAGAAAATTCCTGTGTAATCGAATTTGCGCCAATATTAATGCTGCGAGCGAACATCTTACCTTTTTCGAAGAAGAGCAAGTTACTCGATTTGGCACCAATATCCAGCAACATGGTACAGCCTTCCAGATCCCCGTAATTATAGCGGAAAGCGTTACATATGGCAGCCTGCGATACGTCGACCAGGTTTAAGACCATGCCGTGTGACTCGGCAGCTTTGAACACTTTATCAACCAAATCGGTCTTGATCGCGACAAGCAGAACCTCCAACTCGCCACCTGGAGATGTTCCCATGATTTGGTAATCCCATACAACTTCCTCAAGAGGAAAAGGAACATTCTGTTGAGCCTCATATTGGATGATCTGGGTGACTTTGGATGAATCAACCGGAGGCAATTTTACAAATTTTGAGAACACCTGATAACCAGGAGCACAGGCATTGATGTTCTTGGCATTGAATCCCTGATCATTGATGAGAGACTGAAGCGCCTTCTTGACGACACCTTCGCGGACAGCATCCTGCGCACCGGGCAGCCCGAGAGGATGCTGGCCGAATTTCTTCAGCACCAGACTTCCTGCATCAGTCTGATCGAACTCAGCGACTTTGACGCATCCGGCGCCTAGATCGATGCTTAAAAACGATTTCGATTTTAACATTTGTTCTTATCTTTCCTGTCTATCAGGGCAACAAAAGAACCGTTAAGCCACAAGGCCACCGGAACTCATATTGCGAAGGTCGGGGAGGTGAATATTGGAATTTGACACTAGGGTCAACAGAATTCTTATTTTTATCCAACAAACACTTCATCTCTCCGGTATTTCTACTCTTTCATTACCCTTGGGTTCTACCGATGGGATCCTTCTTAATTGGACTCATCGATATGCAAAGCCGCTCAATAAAAAAACTGATTCCTCACTGTCTAAAGGTTCAACGAGCTCCGTTTCCACCGATGACCACCGGTATTGTGCGGAGCAGGATCTTGATATCTAGCCACAGGGACCAGTTGTCAATATATTCAAGATCCAGTCTGACCCATTCTTTGAAATCGGTCACTTCATTTCTGCCACTGATTTGCCAGAGGCAAGTGAGTCCTGGCTTGACACTCAATCGGCGACGATGAGCCAATTCATCGAATTGCATGGTCTCATCCACCGGTAAAGGACGCGGGCCTACCAGGCTCATTTCCCCAAGAATCACGTTAAACAACTGCGGCAATTCGTCAAAACTTCTATTCCTGAGGAACTGACCTATCGGCGTAATACGTGGGTCATTAGTGACTTTAAATACCGGCCCAGCCATTTCATTGTAGGCACGGAGCTCATCCTTGCGCTGTTCAGCATCTGTCACCATGGTCCTGAATTTAAACATGGTGAAAGGCCGCCCATTCAGCCCGCTGCGCTGTTGTTTAAAAAAAACGGGTCCCTTGGATGTAAGCCTGATGGCTAAAATGCAAAACAGTAGAATCGGACTGAAAAGCAATATGGCGAACAAAGCTCCCACAAAATCGATGGCTTGTTTCCCTACTGCCTGCCATGAGAAATCGGGGGTCGATCGAAACACAACAACAGGCCGCCCATACAGCTCATCGAGGGTCGTTCGAGAAATTTGTGTATTGAAAAAATTGGCTAACATCCAAACTTCGACACCTTCCAACTCGCAGGCCTGAATAACTTTTTCAATCCGGCCGAAATAAGTATGTTTGGTAGCCAGTAAGACTCCATTAGCGGAGTATTTGTGCAAGGCATCCAAAAAAGCACTTACGTTTGAATCATTGATATCCACCTCAGCCACAATTTCAATATCACTGGCATTTTCAAGGTGAAAATCTTTCCTGACCTGCTCCACATCCTTGGGAGTCCCAACGACAATGATGCGGCGCCTCAAGCGAGCTTGCCCTAGAGCATGAAGCAAATACCGCTGAAGGATCTCCTCCTTTATGAAGACCAGAATAAAACTGAAGGCACCAAAGAGAATAAATACCGCGCGAGCGAGCTGCGCCTTGGCAAAAAAGACGATTATGATAAGCGAAACAGTGATTAGGATACACACTTTGAACAACTGCCAAGCAGTGAGTCGGCGGGACGCTAAAAGAGGGCGACTGTAAAACCCTTGTGCCTGAAGGAGAACCAATGAGAGCGGAACGGTCAGGAACAGGAAAGGCAGAAATTCACTGAAGGGCTCAATTTCACTGATATCCTTGGCGCCTCCGAACATGCCCAGGATTTTCAAGCCAAGGTCTCCCAGCAAGGTTTCATTAGTCCTGAGCCAGTACGCTAACCAAAACCCTACTGCAAATAGGCCGGCATCAAGCAATCTCTGAATATGATTGCGTATCTGCTGCTGTCTTCTCAGCATTTCAGGCTAAAATTAAAGTCTCCATGGTTAGATCCTTAGGCATTGAAAGAAGAGCGCTGCAGCGGGGAAAATTGCAAGTAAAATCAAGTATCATTCATTTTCAGAATCATCTTTTTGAGGGATGGTCATTTGAAATTCAGGTATGGCTGCTTTGATGAATTCACGCATTTTCTTGTATGTAGGTTCCTCGTTACCTGGCACTGAATATGAGGAAACGGTAACGTAAGCCCAACGCTGCATCTGGCCTTTAGTGAACAAATCCTTGGCCATCAGCCACATCCTTTGATAGTGCTCCTCGGTTACATGATGTTCATCAACAAACCAGTAATAAAGTAAGCCACTGTATTCGACGCCTTTGAACATTTTAGACGACTTCAATCTCATGGCAGGAAGCTCGTATTCCTCCGGGTGAGTGATTCGAATAGTTACGGGTTCAGTTTCTTTTATTTGAAAACCAGCCCCGGTCAAACAATACTGGGGTTTGTGGATGCTGGTGCGATCCAGCCCCATCAATACCACCATGATATCGATATAAAATCCATCAGCATTTTTGTAACGACGTTTCGTAATCGTTGTATCTGCTGGAAGAGCTTCTTTTTCAACCACAGTTACTTCCAGATCTTCGCCAACCAAATCCAGCACCCAGTCCGGGAGTTTGACCGGAGGAAGTTTCTCCGAGGATTCCTTTACTAATTGCACCCCTGGTTTGCCCATTTGCTGGTGAGATTTCCAATAGCTCAGAAATCCCCCAACACCACCGACCAATCCGCTCACTAATACGAGCATAAGCAGGTTCTTCATTGTAGGTCTCCTTTGGTTTCTGCTGAGGTTTCAGGCTCTTTGAACCAGTAATCCAGTGCAAATATGCCGAATATGGCGACCAGAAAAGTCACGAAACCAAGTTTCTGCTCCCAATAGGCACCAGCATCCTGCCCGAATTCATCCCCTATAATGATCACAAGGACGATCCTGAGAGTATTTCCAGCCACGGCCAGAGGCACAGAAAGCAAAATCAATAGAATCCGCTTCCACCAGGCCTGGTAGGCGATGAAACCAAACGCAAGTGTCAGGGGAACCAAAGTCATCAAACTACGAATACCACTACAGGCTGCAGCAACGTCATAGGTGAATTTTTCGTTTACATCCATAATCAATGTCCCCTGTCTGACGACATCAATCTGAAGGATAGTATCGCTGAACCCGGCCGCCAAAGTAGAGACCAATACGCGCAAAGGGAAGGTAATAGGCTGAGCCAAAGAGCCAATGGGCACGCAAAACAAAAAAAGTATGTAGGGAAAAAACGTGGCCCTGAGCCACGCCAGCCCCCAACAAAAACCCATCAGTCCATAAAAAGCAATAAACATTCCTAAAAGTGAAATACGCGTTTGCTGAGCGATGTATCCCACTAAATGCAATGCCAACCCAAGCGCTAATAATGAAAGACCGGGCCACCATGCCTTAAACTCGAGGCTTGCCAACTCCTTGCGTTTCCATATCAGAAGGACTAAGACAGCGAAAGGGATGAGATTTCCATGACCGTCTTCTGAATATTTGGCATTATAGGCGTTGTAGGCCCATTCAAAAGCCGAAGAGGTGTCCACGTATCCAAATGTCGCATTACCAAATAAATGAAAGAGGAAAGCCATGGCAATCGCTCCCACCAGAAACACGCTTTTGTGGGGTAGTCTTTTCAACAAAACGGATATTTCTTTGAATATATCCACCGCTGAGCTTTCCTCAGGCTCTCTTTTTTCCGCATTTTCCATGAATGTTGAGATAAACTAGGTATTGGACCGATTTAATCTTATTTCACTCAGACTTAAATAAAATTTTCCGTGGCAGAGTGTATCACGGCGCAAATCCCCTTTTCCATGCATTGCCTTTAAGCAAACCACGGACAAGGAGGAAAAGGAACATCGTGTTGTAATAGAGGTATCTGCCGAATAGCCGCCTAGGCTCACTCAGCAATCGGAACAGCCAGCCTAAGCCCATGTTCTGCATCCACATGGGAGCGTCAGGTTTGGTTCCCGCATTCACATCAAACGCAAAACCAACCGCCAGCAAAAGCCCGCGCTTGATCTGATCTTTATGCTGATGAATCCATGCTTGCTGCTTGGGTGTCCCTAAACCAACCCAGATAAAATCAGGCGCAAGACGATTGATCTCTTCAACGATTTCCACTGATGATTCTTCCTTGAAATAGCCATTCTGCATTCCCACAACCTGAACTTCAGGCTGCCATTTCTCAAAAGCTTGCTTCAGCTGCTCCAAACAAGCATCCGAACCCCCAAGAAAAAAATGTGTGAATGGTTTGGGCGAGTGATTGACACAATGTTTCATGAACGCAGGACCGTAAACCCTGTCTTTCAAGTTCGCCTGCTGATTATTCAGGCACCAGATAAGGGGCATGCCGTCGGGAATGAAGTAATCCACGTTGGAGGTCTGCTCCCTAAAATCGGCATCCAGGCATCGCATGGTAATGATCTGGGTGTTTGAAAAATCCAATGAAATTACCCTGCCATTTTTGGATTCTTGCTGACAAAAAAGAGTCAAGTCCGCATAGGAAGTCGCACTGACGGGCGTCCCAAGTATGTGATGACAAGGCAGATCGTTTACCTTCATGAATCCACCTGATGAACCATTCTATCAATGATACGATCCAGCGACCACTTCAGGTTCCATTGAGGAAAATGACTTTGAAACTTCCGAAGATCGGACATATAACAGATGTGATCACCTTTCCTATTCTCTTCCACGTATTCGGTTTGAAGCTTCTTTTCCAGCTGGCTTTCGATCTTTGAGATACACTCGAGGATGGAGGCGCTGTTCCCACGTCCTCCACCAAGATTATAAACTTCTCCTTGCCTGGGGTTATTCGCAAACGCCAGAAAGGCACTGATCACATCTTCGCTGTGGATCTGGTCTCTCACTTGTTTTCCTTTGTAGCCAAGCAATGAATACTTTCCCCCGGATTTGGCAACTTTGACCAGATAGGAAAGAAAGCCGTGCAATTGAACACCGGAGTGGTGCTCCCCCGTAAGGCACCCTCCCCTGAATATCCCGACATTCATGCCAAAATACCTACCATATTCCTGAGCCATCACATCAGCCGCTGTCTTGCTCGCTCCGAATAAGCTGTGGAGAGTTTGATCAATGCGGCAATTTTCACTGACACCCCAATAATCCTCTTCTCGCTCGTAGTCCCACCGCGTTGGCAATTCTTTAAGAGGAAACTCATTGGGAGCGTCACCGTAGACTTTGTTAGTGGACATGAATATGAACACTGCTTCAGCCTGAGTCTGGCGTGTTGATTCCAGCAAATTCAATGTCCCTCCCGCATTCACATCGAAATCAGTAAACGGAATATCCTTCGCCTTGTCATGGGAAGGTTGAGCAGCACAATGGATGATTAGGTCAAATTTGTGTTGCTTGAATAAATCCAGAACTCCTTCTCGGTCTCTGATATCAAGGGTATGATGGGTAAAATTTCTGGTTTTTTTACGTAAGCGCTCAAGCACCCAAGTGGTATCCCCCGCCGGGCCAAAGAATTCACGCCGCATATTATTGTCTACCCCCGACACAACATGCCCCGCCCGGTCCAATAGCCGGACAGCTTCGGACCCGATCAATCCACTTGACCCTGTGACAAGAACTTTCATTGGCGTCGAAGGATAATAGTTGAAGGGAATTCTGAAAAGAATTTCCGAAAAGAAACCATCTATTGCAAACAGAGAATGCAGGATTAAAATGGTGCCAGAGGCAGGATTTGAACCTGCGACCAAAGGCTTATGAGTCCTCTGCTCTACCACTGAGCTACTCTGGCACCCGTAGAAGTCTCGCTTTTACAAACGAAGGAAGAAACTAAGTAGATCATCGCGCCCAATGTGACAAGCGATTATTTTGATGAATTTACTTTTTCTGATCCACCGCAACATTGAAAATTGCATGGATTGAGTCAAATCTTGAGGCGAACGGAGATATCCCCTGGTCATATTGGTCAAGCCCAGAGCACAGCCAAAGATCTTGGACTTTCCTTTTTGAGCGCAATCGCTATGGTTCGGATGTGATTCACAAAACCACGCATCGTTGCCCCAATTTGAGCAAAGCCTTGGCGCTCATTTACCTCGAAGCTCTGTTCTGTCTATCTGTAATCCAATTACAAGCGCATACCAATGATTGGAAGGCATTTGGAGCCGACAATGCCAGCACTCAATATTCGCCACTCAAACAGATTCACCAGGGGAATGTAAGGCATCTCAAGGTAGCTTGGGAATACAAATCAGAACCACTCAATAAAAAATTGCGATCTCAGATCCAATGCAATCCCCTCGTTGTCGATGGAGTGCTGTACGGTTCCTCTCCCAACCTGATCATCTTTGCTGTGGACGCTGCAACTGGAGAGGAAAAATGGCAGTTTAATCCTTTCACAAAAAGCAATCCAGTCGGTGTAAATCGTGGTCTGATATTCTGGGAAGAGGCGGGAAAATCGAGGATCCTATTCACGGCAAGTCATTGGCTGCACGCTCTCGACACAAAAACAGGTCACCTTATTCGCGATTTTGGGTATGATGGGCGAATTGACCTTCGAAAACATTTGCGCCCAGGCGCTGAAAAATCCTTCATTCTTTCCAACACGCCAGGATCGATCTACGGGGATTTACTTATTTTGGGTACACGTGTCAGCGAAGGCCCTGGACCATCAGCTCCTGGATATATTCGTGCCTACAACGTCAGAACGGGAAATCTTGAATGGGTCTTTCACACAATACCCCACCCCAGTGAATTTGGTTATGAAACCTGGCCCAGCGATGCCTGGAGCAAGATGGGTGGAGCCAATGCCTGGAGTGGATTGGCCGTCGACGAGAAGCGTGGATGGGTTTTTTGCCCAACGGGCTCACCCGCTTTTGATTTTTGGGGTGGCAACCGTAAAGGCAAAAATCTTTTTGGAAATTGCCTTTTGGTACTAGATGCCAAGACGGGAGAAAGGGTATGGCACTACCAACTGGTCCACCATGATCTTTGGGACCGTGATCTTCCGGCTTCTCCCAACCTTATTGAGTTAACAATCAATCAAGAAACAATAGAAGCTGTCGCGCAAATTACGAAATCGGGCCATGTTTTTCTGTTTCACCGTGAAACCGGTAAGCCTATTTTCCCAATTGAGGAGCGCCCCTTCCCCCCTTCCGGCCTGAAAGAGGAAGAAGCTTGGCCAACACAGCCCATACCTACGATTCCGCCGCCCTTTGCACGCCAACAGTTGAAACCTGGCGATATCACACAAATTTCCCCTGAATCGAACAGATTGATGAGCGCCAAATTGAAGTCAGTTCGAAGTGGAGGTCAGTTCGTGCCACCAAGTGCAGCTGGAACGGTTATTTTCCCGGGATTCGACGGGGGTGGCGAATGGGGGGGAGCCGCCTGGGATCCAGCAACGGAATGGTTGTATGTAAACGCCAATGAAATGCCATGGATCCTTACAATGGTAGAAAGTGGTAAGGATATATCCACAGCAGACATCTCGAGCGGTAAATTACTTTACGGAAGATTATGTGCAACATGCCATGGAATGGACCAAGAGGGCGATCCTCAGAAAACCTTTCCGGCGATAGCCAACATTGGTGAAAAAATGAACAAGGCACAAATCATGGCTCAAATGAGTCAAGGTAAAGGAGTCATGCCTGCTTTTGCTTTTTTGAAAGAAGCGGAAAAATCCGCAATTGCCAATTTTTTACTGGGAGATGAGGTGACAGAAAAACCAGACTCATTCACACAAACAAGAGAAGCGAAAACGAAGGAAGATGAGGACAAATCCCCTTACACCCACACTGGTTATAACCGTTTCCTCGATAATGAGGGTTACCCGGCTGTCAAACCACCGTGGGGAACTTTGAATGCAATTGACTTGAAAGAGGGACGCATCATCTGGCAAGTCACATTAGGAGAATTTAAAGACCTGACAGCCCGAGGCATCTCACCCACAGGCACCGAAAACTATGGAGGTCCCGTAGTCACGGCTGGTGGACTCATTTTCATCGGAGCATCAAAGGATGAAAAATTCCGAGCATTTGATAAATTCACTGGAGAGGTCCTTTGGGAAGCCAACCTTCCAGCAGGCGGATATGCAACACCCGCCATTTATGCCATTGACGGCAAACA
Organism: Verrucomicrobia bacterium SCGC AAA164-E04; assembly: GCA_000383715.1. Taxonomy (GTDB): domain Bacteria; phylum Verrucomicrobiota; class Verrucomicrobiia; order Limisphaerales; family AAA164-E04; genus AAA164-E04. The sequence continues at coordinate 49,221 of KB911950.1, read as the reverse complement.
GTATATTGTGATTGCGTGTGGGGGAGGAAAAATGAACACAAAGTCGGGTGTTTCCTACATAGCTTTTAGTCTGCCAAACTAATCCTTTCAGATGATCAAACCATCCAATCCAAAAGCAAGACAAGTTGTTATTTCCGAGGGCTTTACCTTAATTGAGTTATTAGTCGTTATCGCAATCATTGCCATATTGGCAAGTTTACTGCTACCGGCTTTGAGTCAGGCTAAGAAAAAAGCAAACCGAATCGTGTGTGTGTCGAATATGCGTCAAATTGATCTGGCATTCAGAATGTATCGCTCTGATCATGATGAGCGTTTCCCTGACAGGAGAGATTTAAAATCGTTATTACCCGGAGGTTACAAACCTTGGGGTAATTGGCCCAGGTCTGATCCTCGCTCAGGTTGGGCAGGATTGATCTTATCCAATACAGTAGGCTCCGAAAAGACCTGGATGTGTCCAAGCATCAGGAAATCACCGTTGGGAAAAGCTATTTCATCAGTCCAGCATATTGGTTTTACAACAAATGCTCCGTTGAGTGGATATTGGATGTGGCGATTCGACCAAAATACAGAAGAAATCCCACTGGATAATTTTTGGGGGAAAACGGAAAATCAAGTCATTCAACATTTGAGGAAAGAAGCGAATCCTTTTATAGGCATCCCAAATGGTCCTACGGAGGTCGAATTGATGGTCGATGTTTACTATCCTTCTACAATCGACAGTATCGATGAATCGATCAGAGGAAGAGCCGTTCATCCAAAGGGGAGAAACAGACTCATGATGGATGGACACGTTCAGTTCCTGAAAGACAAACGCACCCAATAAAAAACTCGCTTCCCCTTGGAGAAGCGAGTTGTGAGAAATTGATATTCGTTACTACTGTTAAGCGTCTTTCTTTTCTTCTTCTTGCTTAACAGCTTCTGGCTTCTCCTCTGAAGGAGTATCAGCAATGGCCTCCGTAACAGGTGCCTCAGTGGTTGTCGGTGTTTCTGCAGCCGTCTCGGTTGTGCTATCAGAAGAACCTTCGGGTTCAGCAGTTGAGCTTGTTTCTACAAACTCGATCATTGCCATTTGCGCAGCATCGCCGCGGCGTTCATGCAATTTAATGATACGCGTGTAACCACCTGGGCGATCCTGATGACCTGGAGCAATTTCGTTGAAAAGAATCTGAACGGCGTCTTCCTGATGCAAACGAGAAGCTGCTAACCGGCGGTGATGAATAGAACCTTTTTTGCCGAGTGTGACCATTTTTTCTGCAACAGGACGCACTGCTTTGGCCTTTGCTAAGGTAGTAGTAACTCTTTTGTTCTTGATCAGGCTGCACACCATATTAGCCAGCATAGCGTTGCGGTGCGCGCCTTTGCGACCAAGTTTAGCATTACGTTTTAAGTGTCTCATGAAAAGTGAATATTAAATTGTTTTACTCCAATGCGCTGGGATCTTCCTTTGAATCAATGAGAGAAGTGTCAATGTTCATTCCAAGTGACAATTCCAAACCGGTAAGTTTGTCCTTAATTTCGTTCAGTGACTTCTTACCAAAATTCCGATATTTGAGCATTTCTGCTTCCGACTTGATTGCCAACTGTCCGACAGTGGTTATGTTGGCGTTGTTGAGACAGTTGGCGGCGCGCACACTGAGCTCAATTTCATTGACACTCATGTTGAGAAGTTTGCGCATTCTGGACTTTTCATCATCCTTCTGGTCAACCACTTCTTCGAATTCAACGGCATTCTTGTCGTATCCAACAAACACATCCAAGTGGTGTTGAAGGATAGCGGAAGCTTGTGTCAACGCATCGTCGGGGGTAATACGTCCATCCGTGTTGATTTCTAAAATCAGACTATCATAGTCTGTTCGCTGACCGACTCGAGCGCTTTCAACGTTGTATCTCACACGAGTAACAGGCGAAAAGATAGAGTCAATCGGTATGACGCCTATGGATTGGTCCTGCTTTTTGTTTTCATCGCCAGGGCAGAAACCACGTCCCACCATGATCTCCATTTCGATCTCGAATTTTTTCTTTTTATCGAGCGTGCAAATGTGCTGTTCGGGGTTGACAAGTTCAAGGTTCTGGTTGACTTGAATGTCAGCACCCGTGATTGCTCCGCTTTTATTGACGCTTAGTAAGATTGTTTGTGGATCACGTGAATGTGAGATGAACTTAACCTTCTTTAAATTCAACACAATTTCAGTGACATCTTCTGCAACTCCCTCCACAACGGCAAACTCATGCATTGCTCCGTCGATCTTTACCGAGGTAATGGAGGCACCTTCGAGGGAGGAAAGGAGGACACGTCGTAAGGAATTTCCTATGGTGTGTCCGTAACCTGTTTCAAAGGGTTCAGCAACGAATTTTGCGTATTTATCGGTAGCGGTTTCTTCATCTTTGGTCAACCGCTTGGGCATTTCAAAACGACCTAATCTTACTGGCATAATATTATAGATACAGTTTTAATCTGGCCTAGTGAGCGTCCCGACGTTCACTAAGCCCATATAACTGATTTGGTATTGTTATTATCGGGAATAAAATTCAACGACCATTTGCTCGCTGCCAATTGGTTGTATTTCTTCTTTGGTAGGAACGCGCATGATGACACCTTTGAAAAAGTCTTTGTCAAGGTGCAGCCATTCAGGAACACGTCGACTGGTTGAAATTTCCATGTTTTTGGTAGCCATCTGTCTCGATACGCTGGAATTTTTGATTTCTACCGTGTCGTTTACCTGGAGTGCGTAACTTGAAATATCGACTTTTTTGCCATTAACTAATACATGACCATGGCCGACCATTTGCCGCGCGGCGGGCCGACTGCTTGCAAAGCCCAATTGAAATACGGCATTGTCCAGTCTAGTTTCCAGGATTTGGAGCATGGTTTCTCCCGTCACACCTTTGCGACGACGAGCGGTTTCATAAACAGCACGAAATTGTTTTTCCTGTAGTCCGTAAAAATAGCGGAATTTCTGTTTTTCCATCAAGCCTAGCGCATACTCAGTGTTCTTGCGCCTGGAGCGAGGGCCATGCATACCCGGCCCGTAATTACGGCGCTCTAGGTATTTTGAGGGGCCAAAGATTGGGATTCCAAATCGGCGGCTAATTTTGGTTTTAGGTCCAGTGTAACGAGCCATAATAAATAGTAGAATAAATTAAACGCGACGCTTTTTCCTTGGGCGACAGCCATTGTGAGGGACAGGGGTAACGTCCTTGATACCATTGATCTCCAAACCAATGGCTTGGAGTGCACGGATCGCTGATTCACGGCCGGAACCAGGGCCTTTGACCCTGATTTCAACTTCCTTTAAACCGTGTGACATAGCTTGACGACCTGCATCTTGAGCAACTTGCTGAGCAGCGAAAGCAGTACTTTTGCGAGAACCGCGGAAACCAACCTTGCCTGCGGATGACCAACTGACGACGTTGCCGTGCATGTCAGTGATGGAGACCAAGGTGTTGTTGAAGGTAGCGCAAATAGTTGCAATTCCGTTAACAACGTTCTTGGATCCTTTAGCCTTGACGATCTTGGCCGGTCCAAGATCAGTGGAAAGCAATTCAGCAGCTGATGGTGCTTCGGCGGGAGCTGGGCCATCGTCGGTTTTACCCTCGGCTTTTTTCTCCTCTTTGCCCTCAGCCTCGGGCTTCACCTCTTTGGAAGCTTTTGCAGCCTCGGGCTTCGCCTCTTTGGAAGCTTTTGCAGCCTCGGGCTTCGCCTCTTTGGGAGCTTTTGCAGCCTCGGGCTTCGCCTCTTTGGAAGCTTTTGCAGCCTCGGGCTTCGCCTCTTTGCTTGCCTCTACAGCTTCAGGCTTTGCGGCACTCGTGGCCTCGGTTTCTTCAACCTTTTTTTGTTCTTCTTCTGCCATATATCAAATCAATGGAATTGCTCAATGAATTCCGGATTTAGCGTTAGGATTGCGCTGGATACCCACTGTTTTACGTGCTCCCTTACGAGAACGCGCATTCGTGGATGTTCTTTGTCCACGCACAGGTAACCCTCGGATGTGCCGAATACCGCGATAACACTTGATCGCCTGCATTCGCTTCAAATTCATGCTGATTTCTCGGCGAAGATCACCTTCAATCATGTACTGGCCGTCCTGAATCGCATGAACAATTTTGGATAATTGATCATCCGTCAGGTCCTTGGCCCGGATCGATGGTTTAATGCCGGTTGCTTCGATAATTTCATTCGAAATAGCCGGACCAATGCCATACATGTATCGCAAAGCGATATCGATTCGCTTGTGTCCGGGAATGTCTACACCCATGATTCTTGCCATAAAAACTGTCTTTCCTATCAGCCTTGACGCTGTTTGTGCCGAGGGTTGCTGCAAACAACGCGTATCACACCTTTACGGCGAATGATGCGGCAATGCTCACAAAGTTTTTTAACTGATGCTCTTACTTTCATAAAATTCTAATATCCATTTTCATTTTAAAATGGTCCCTCTTGCCATATCAGATGGCGAGAAGAAAACGGCGACTTTATCGCCTGGTTGTATCTCTGACAAATCAAATTTTGATTTTTTTGTATTTACCGCTACTGCGCGATGACCATTTGGCATTTCTACCCAGAGACGATCGTCTGCAATTTTACTTAGGACGACGCCTCTGCCTTCGAATCCATCCGGGTCGCACATGTCAAAATTTCAGGTTCCTCTTCTGTCACCAAAATGGTGTGCTCAAAGTGAGCTGATGGCTTGCGATCTTTTGTAATCACTGTCCAACCGTCCTCCAGAATTAGGACTTCCGGTTTACCCATGTTAACCATAGGCTCAATTGCAATTGTCATACCGGCCTTTAATTTCGGCGATGGCGCACCATCAACGAAATTCGGTATCTGCGGTTCTTCATGCATTGTTCGCCCAACACCGTGACCTACAAACTCACGGACCACACTGTAGCCATTTGATTCCACGTGTTTTTGAATTGCACGAGATATGTCTACCACCCGATTTCCTAACACAGCTGCCTTGATTCCTTCATCCAACGAACGTTGTGTCACATCCATTAAATTCTGAATTTCAACCTCGCAACCACCCGCGGCCACTGTAATTGCGTTGTCTCCTATAAAACCTTGATACGTCACCCCGACATCAAGACTGATGATGTCTCCAAACTGAATGGTTCGAGAGCCGGAAATACCATGGACTACTTCTTCATTGACCGAGATACAAGTGTGACAAGGGTAACCCCTGTAGCCTAAAAATGCAGACTTTCCTTTATACCGCTCAATGCACTCTGCAGCAAATTCGTCAATTTCACGCGTGCTTATCCCAGGTGTTATGATCTTTGCTGTTTCCAGTAAAACCGTGTTCGCCATAGCGCCGGCGTCGCGCATTCCTTCAATTTCCTTTACATTTTTAGGGCGAATCATGACGGAAATAAGTCGTGTTTAAATGCGTAGGAACTGGAGAGACGTAAGCACTTATTAGAAACGACCCTTAATTTTCCCTTTCTTGAGAAAACCATCATAGTGACGGGTCAATAAATGAGATTCCATTTGACGCATTGTGTCCAATACCACGCCTACTGTAATCAATAGACTTGTGCCGCCGAAGAAAGTGGCTGCAGCAAACGGAACATTCATTGCCGTATGCAATAATGGTGGAATAATTGCAATACCTGTGAGGAACATTGCTCCAGCAAAAGTGATCCGGCTCATTGTGCGATGAAGAAAATCACTGGTAGCCGTTCCGGGTCGAACGCCCGGTATGTATCCACCATATTTTTTGAGATCATCCGCAATTTGAATTTCGTTGAACTGAGTCGCAACCCAGAAGTATGAGAAAAATAGGATCATCAAGCCTTCAAGTAGCATGAATCCACCGCTACCATAAGCAATCATACGGCTTATATCCTCAAAAAGTTTGATCTCTGTGATTCTTCCAAGCTGCATGAAAATTCTGTCAGGGAACATTAAAATTGCTTGAGCGAAGATGATAGGCATCACCCCAGCGTAATTAACGCGCAAGGGCATGAATGAACTTCCGCCTGAATACACTTTTCGTCCCACTGCTCGTTGGGCATATTGCACCGGTATTTTTCTTTGAGCCTGCGTCACTGCAATGACTAATGCAGTCACTGCGGCAAAGATGAGAACCAACCCTACAAGGTGGAGTAGGTTATACTGAGCAACCACACCTTCAGGAGGGAAGAACATCGTGTAAACCTGATTCACGGCAGAAGGCAGTCGAGCGAGTATACCAATCGTTATGACAAGAGATATACCGTTGCCAATGCCCCGTTCTGTAATCTGTTCTCCAAGCCACATCAACAGCAGTGTTCCTGTTGTCAGTACAAGCACTGTCTGGATGCGATACCACCAGATAGCGTCTGAAAGAACTAATTGCCCCGTGAATCCATCAAAGATCTTTGCTGGATTTTCCCAACCAAGGGCCATGACGAAACCTTGTCCCAGACATAAAATCAAGGTCAAATAACGACCATACTGGATAATTTTAGCACGTCCGCCTTCTTCACGGGCGAGTTTGCTTAATCCCGGCAAGACCGCTGTCATTAATTGAATGATGATCGTTGCGCTGATATAAGGCATGATTCCCAAAGAACCAATAGCGCAACGTTCCAGTGCTCCACCGGTGAACAGACTATACATGCCAAGTAAACTTCGATCGTCCTGTTCAGCTGTTTGGGCTAAAAAGTCAGATAAAAGAGCACCATCCAATCCAGGAACGGGTACCAATGCGATTAATCGGCAGATAGAAAGAAGCAATAGTGTAAAGATGATCCGAGATTTCAACTCGGGGATCTTGAAGCAATTGCTGAATGTTTGAACGATGGCTAACATGTGGGGTATCGATTAAAGAGCACGTTTGCCCGTTTTGGGTATCAAGGCCACGGCCTCACAGGTACCACCTGCGGACTCGATTTTTTGTTTGGCCGAAGCACTGAATGCTTGCACTTTGAGGGTCAATTTTTTGGAAAGCTCACCATTGCCTAGGATTTTCACACCCTGACCACTGCCCTGAGCCAATCCAGCTTTGCGCAGTGTCTCGACATCAACTACACTACCAGCCTCAAAACTTTCCAGACTGGAAATGTTTACGGGTATGTAATAGGTGGTGTGATCCGCATTGTTAAAACCACGTTTTGGTAAACGACGATGAAGAGGCATCTGGCCACCTTCGAAGCCTTCGCGAACAGTCCCGCCTGAGCGAGAACGCTGTCCTTTGTGACCGCGTCCACTGGTTTTACCAAGACCACTGCCTTCACCACGGCCAAGCCGTTTTCTTCGGTGTTTTGCGCCCGGTTGGGGCTTTAAGTCATGAAGTCGCATAGAAATTTAATTAACTGCTTCGGTTTTTTCTGCTGTAACTGCCTCTGGTGCAGCTGGGGTTCGCACTTCCATGCCTCTTTTAGCGTAGATGTCTTTCTTCAGCTGAAGCTGTTGAAGTGCTTGCAAGGTTGCTTTAGCGACATTAGCCGCGTTTTTGGAACCTAGAGATTTTGATAAAACGTTTGAAACGCCTGCTGCATCAAGGACCGAGCGCACAACTTTGCCGGCAATGACACCTGTTCCTGGGCAGGCAGGTTTCAAAAGGATATTGGCTCCGTCATATATGGAACGCACCTCATGGGGAATCGTATCATTGCGAAGTGATACACTCACCATTTCTGCGCGAGCGTTGTCGCTGCCTTTCTTGATGGCACTAGCCACCTCACCGGCTTTTCCAAAGCCAAGACCAACTTTACCCTCTCGGTTACCAACAATAACCAAGGCGCTGAAGTTGAATCGCCGGCCTCCCTTAACCACTTTGGAGGAACGATTGATATAAATAACCTTTTCGAATAACTCTGGACCTCTGTCGTCGTGGTTATTCTGATCCCTACGGGGCCGTCGATTGAAGCGCCCTCCGCCTCCACGGTTGGGTCCGCCACCGCGGTTGCCTCCCTGGAAAGGTCCTCGGTTGTTTCTGGAATTTTGACTTGGATTTTGATTTTCAGCCACAGTGTATCTCCTATAAATTTTTTATGCCTACTTGGGTCAGAAAGTCAGGCCACCATCACGTGCGGCGTCTGCTAATGCTTTGACTTTTCCATGATATTTAGCACCGCTTCGGTCAAAAACGACCTTTTCGATACCTGCTTCCTTGGCGATTGATGCGGCTTGAGCGCCTAGTTTGCTAGCACTTGCAACATTGGCTTTGAGTTGATCTCTATCTTCTACTGATTTGTGCATGGAAGATACAGATGCAACGGTATGCCCATTGGCGTCGTCAATAAATTGAACGTAAATGTTCTTGCCTGTAAAACGGACACTCATACGAGGTCGTTCCGCGCTACCCACGACTTTTTTCCGCGTACGCCAACGGCGCTTCTGGACTTTGTATCGATTGTTATTAGATTTCATTATTTAGGATCACGGATTTTGCCGTGAGCGTTATTCAAAATTATTGAACAGTCTTACCTTCTTTACGTTTGACCTTCTCATCACTGTAACGCACACCTTTACCTTTGTAAGGTTCTGGAGGATAAAAACTGCGGATTTCGGAAGCTACTTTACCCACAAGTTGTTTGTCGGGACCTTCGATCTTGATCTTGGTTCCACCATCTTCAAGAGTCACAACAATCGTGTCAGGTACTGGATAGACGATTTCGTGTGAATATCCTAGATTCAGGGTGATTTTCTTGTTGGCCAACGTGGCCTTGAAACCAACGCCTTGAATTTCAAGTTGTTTGACAAAGCCCTTGCTTACACCAATCACCATATTCTGGATCAGTGAGCGCACGAGACCGTGTATGGCTTTCGATTCCTTGTTGTCGTTCGGTCGCGTAACAAGGACTTGTTGATCATCAACCTTGACAGTAGCCAAATGGTGAACATCTAGAGCTAATTTGCCATTAGGACCTTCAACTGCTACATGCTGGTTCTTTACCTGAACCTTAACTTTATCCGGAATTATGACCGGGATTTTACCAATGCGTGACATTTTAAAATTTATTTAAGATTCAATTACCAGACGTAGCATAGAAGTTCACCGCCGACGTTGTCTCTACGAGCCTGGGTCCCTGTCATCAAGCCTCGAGAGGTTGATACGATAGAGATTCCCATGCCGCCAAGAACTTTGGGCACTTCAGCAGATCCAACATAACGTCTCAGGCCTGGCTTACTTACTTTTTTCAAGCCAGCAAAAACACCGGTACGTCCGTTGTATTTCAATGCAATCTGCAATTTTTTGATATTGTCGCCAGACACTTGATAGTCGGTGATAAAACCTTCCTTTTTCAAGATATCAGCGATACTTTCTTTGACTTTGGAATGACGTAACTCTACTTGAGGCAGGAGTGCAGCGTTAGCGTTACGTAAGATAGTCAGCATGTCAGCTATAGGGTCCATATTATCGAAATTTCTTTACCAGCTGGCTTTTGTAATACCCGGAATAAGCCCATGTAGGGCCATTTCACGAAATGTTAATCTTGATACCCCGAACTTTCGTAAGTAACCGTGACGACGACCTGATATCTTACAACGGTTTACGACACGCGTAGGGCTGGCATTGCGGGGTAACTTTGTTAAGCCTGAATAATCACGTTTCGCACGTAGTTCAGATCTTAATTCCGCGTACTTTTCAACCGTACGTTGCTTTTTTTTGTTACGTTCTTTCCAAGCAGATTTTGCCATAGGTTATTCTGGTTTTGATTCTTAAAGTCGGTTTACTTGGTGAAAGGCATCCCCATGAGTGTAAGTAGTTCGTGGGCGTCTGTATCGTTCGCCGCAGATGTGACAATGGTGATGTCCATGCCTTGTTGGCGTTTTACCTTATCCAATTCAATTTCAGGGAAAATGCTTTGATCATTGATTCCGAGAGAATAATTACCTCTACCGTCAAAGGCTTTTTTTGAGATACCACGGAAATCTCGGATTCGAGGCAATGCTGCAGTGACCAAGCGATCAAAGAATTCCCACATGCTAGTTCTTCGAAGAGTTACTTTGCAACCAATGGCCTGACCCTGTCTTAATTTAAAATTGGAAACACTTTTCCTAGCAAGACAATAAACGGGTTTACGGCCTGTAATTGTTGTTAGGTCTGCAGCAGCGTTTTCCAACGCACCCTTTTCAACCATTCCGCTGACACCCATGTTAATGACTATCTTGTTGATGGCGGGCACCTGATGAACATTGGAAAACTTCCCATCTTTCATCAGTTGCGGACGAATTTCTTTTACGTATTTATCAAAAAGTCTCGGTTTCATATAACCTTTGTAGGTTGAAGGTATCAGGCGGTCTGGCGTTTGGCGTCGTAGCGCTCTGCCTTCATCACATTTGAAATGTGAATTGCGGCCTCACGCTCAAGTATCGTTCCTTCAGGATGTTGTTGGTTGCGTTTAATGTGTTTTTTGATGATATTAATACCTTCAACAATCACACGTTCTTTTTTAGGTACGACCTGAATAATTTTCCCTCGTTTACCTTTTTCAGCTCCCGCTATGACGACCACCTCGTCGCCTCGTTTGACATGAAATTTTGTGGGCATGATGATTTAAATAACTTCTGGGGCCAATGATACAATTTTCATGAAACGCTTCTCACGTAATTCACGAGCAACTGGGCCGAAAATACGTGTCCCTTTGGGGTTTTTGTCTTTATCAATGATCACAACGGCATTGCTGTCAAATCGTAAGACCGAACCATCCGCACGGTGAATAGCTTTACGGGTTCTCACTACAACAGCATTAACCACATCGCCTTTTTTGACAGAACCGTCTGGTGCAGCTTCCTTGATGTGCACCTTCAGCACATCACCGATTTTGGCGTAGCGCTGTGTTTTACCTAACGCAGCGATGGCAGATGCTTTTTTGGCTCCTGTGTTGTCTGCCACGTTTAAAACTGAACGTAATTGTAACATATTTAACTCCTAAACGATTTAGACTTCAGCTTGATGAGTTATTTCAACCAACCGCCAGCATTTGCTTTTCGACAGTGGCCTTGTTTCCTGAATCCTGACCTGATCACCTACCTTGGCTTGGCTCTTTTCATCATGTGCATAACACTTGCTGAATACGGTCATGATCTTTTTAAATTTAGGATGAGTGATACGGCGTCTTACTCTTACAACGATGGTTTTTTCCATCTTGTCAGAAATAACTTCGCCAATGCGAAGTTTGCGATGCCCGCGTGTTGTTTGCTCTTCAGACATGGTTTGGAATATAATTACTTGGCGTCGGGTTGCTGGCGCAAAACGGACAACTGCGTTTCGACTCTAGCGATACCTCGCCTGAGATCCCGTAAGCGCGAGGGTTTTTCCAGCTGGCTACTAGCCTTCTGGAGTTTTAGATTAAAAAGTTCCTGTCGCATTTCCCGCCCCTTGGCGACCAATTCGGCCTGGGACAGTTCAACGACTTCTGAGAATTTTACAGCCATATGATCAACCTAACTTGTGTCTTGAAATAAATTTAGTTCGGATCGGCAATTTTGAGGCTGCCAAACGGAGAGATTCACGTGCTACACTTTCAGGAACTCCATCCAATTCAAAGAGGATGTTGGCTGGGCGAATAACAGCTACCCAACCCGCTACAGGCCCCTTACCTTTTCCCATTCGCACTTCGAGTGGTTTCTTGGTGAATGTTTTGTCCGGAAACACTCGAATCCAGACCTTCCCGCGTCGTTTCATGTTACGGGTGATGGCAACACGTGCTGCTTCAATCACTTTGTTATTCAACCAGCAACGCTCAAGGGCTTGGAGACCAAACTCGCCGAAGGCGACGGTTTCCCCCCTACGTGCCAGACCGGCACGATTGCCGCGATGCATGCGCCTGTATTTTACCCTAGATGGCATCAATGGCATAATTTAACCTTTCTTAATAATTAATAAAAATTTGTTAGACGGACTCTGTGTAAGCAGGGCGTTCAGGCTTATCAAGCTTGATATCTCCCTTACAAATCCAACACTTCACTCCCAAAATCCCGTATAAAGTTTTCGCTTCCGAGAACCCATAATCAATGTTCGCTCTCAGAGTATGCAATGGAACCCGACCTTGATTGTATGACTCAACTCTGGCGAGTTCCGCACCACCAAGACGACCAGCGCAACGAATTCGAATTCCGTCTGCACCAAAGTCCATGGTGGTTTGGAGTGCTTTTTTCATCGCACGGCGGAAGGATACGCGACGTTCGAGTTGCAGTGAAATGTTCTCGGCAACAAGTTGTGCGTTGAGTTCAGGGTTTTTAACTTCCTGGATGTCGACGTAAACTTCTTTGCCGGTCATCAAGCTAAGTTGTTCCTTGATTTTATCGATTTCAGCTCCTTTGCGACCGATCACAACACCAGGACGTGCAGTGTGGATAGTCACTCGGCAGCGAGACGCTGCGCGTTCGATCTGGATTCGAGGCACGGCGGCCGTTTCTAGCTTTCTCTTTAAAAACGATCGGATCTGATGATCCTCCGCCAGCAATTCTCCGAAGTGTTTTTTGTCAGAGAACCATTTGGATCGCCAGTCACGATGGAGGGCGATTCTTAAACCGATTGGATTGGCTTTTTGTCCCATAATTACAAATTAGCTAAGATCAGAGACGACTATTTTTACGTGGCACGAGCGCTTAAGGATAGGACCAGCAGATCCGCGTGCTTTCGGAATAAAACGTTTCATGACAGGTCCGTGACCGGCAACTGCCATTTTGACAACGAGTGATTCAGGTCGTGCGTTATTGTTATGTTCTGCGTTGGCAATGGCACTTTTAAGTGTCTTTGCTACAACACGCGCTGATTTTCGTGGAACAGCTCCTAAAACAGCAACTGCTTGAAGTGCATTCATTCCTTGAATCTGGCGGACGACTTCCCGCATTTTTTGTGCAGACATCCGGACGTTTTTTGTAATGGCTTGAACTTCCATACTATTATTTAGTCACCTTGGCAGTATGTGCACCATGGCCTTTAAATGTTCGTGTCAGTGCGAATTCTCCCAATTTGTGACCCACCATGTTTTCAGTGATAAAAACAGTGATAAACACTTTGCCATTGTGAACATTTACGGTGTTCCCTACAAGTTCGGGAGTGACAGTCGATCGACGCGACCAAGTTTTGATGGGACGTTTGTTCCCACTTTCATTCATCTTGTCGATTTTTCTTTGAAGACTCTCGTCTACAAAAAATCCCTTTTTAATTGAACGTGACATAGGTCAAAAATTACTTGAGCTTGTTGGGTCGACCATCGCGGCGAACCAGAATAAATTTATTGGATGTTTTATGCTTGTTACGAGTTTTATAACCTTTAGCTAACAAGCCCCAGGGTGAGACCAAATGTTGACGCCCACCACCGCCCTTGGATTTTCCATTACCACCACCATTAGGGTGATCAACAGGGTTGCGAACAAGGCCACGAGTCATTGGACGCCTGCCAAGGTGACGATTACGACCAGCTTTGCCAATAATGATTTTTTCGTGATCGGTGTTACCCACCTGCCCTATGGTCGCCTGACATTTGCAGTGGATACGCCGTATTTCGCCAGATGGCATTTTGATCTGCGCGTAGTCACCGTCACGTGACATCAAAGTTGCAAAACTACCGGCAGTGCGAGCAATTTGACCTCCTCGTCCTGGTATCAATTCAATATTGTGTACCGGAGTGGCTACAGGAATGCTACCCAGCGGCATTGAGTTGCCTACTTCGGCTGGGGCTTCTGGGCCGCTCATCAATTTGTTACCAATTTCCATTCCTACAGGTGCAACGATATACCGCTTTTCACCGTCAGAATACTGCAGAAGTGCCAAACGCGCTGAACGCATTGGATCGTATTCAATCGCGATGACTTCTGCTTCGACACCATGTTTGTTGCGGCGAAAATCTACCGTACGAATTTTTTGCTTGTGACCTCCTCCAATTGCACGAGCGGTGATCCTGCCGTAGCAATTACGTCCACCGGTTTTTTTCTTGGTCTTGACTAGTTTCTTTTCAGGCTTTTTCTTCGTGATGTTAGAAAAATCTGAAACTGTCAGGAATCGGCGACCAGGAGTTAATGGTCTAAATGTTTTAACTGGCATAGGTTCTATTCCGATTAAGTTAATTCAATTTTGTCACCACTTTTGAGTTTGACCATGGCCTTTTTCCAATTTGCAGCACGTCCTGCTTGTTTGGTTCGCTGACGTCGCTTCTTGCCATGAACGTTCAAAGTGTTAACTCGAACAACTTTGACTTTAAACAATTCTTCAACGGCAGCCCGGATCTGAAATTTGTTGGCGCGAGGATTGGCCACTACAGTGTACTGATTGTAGTCGTGTGACTGTTCAGTCCCCTTTTCTGTCACTCTGACTGTTTTAATTATATCGTAAGCGTTCATTGTCAGAAAAATTAGCTGAGTCTTGATTGCAGTCCATTGAACGCGTCTCTTGTGATGATGATGCGATCGTATTTGAGTGTGTCATATGTATTCAAAGACTCACTGGTGGTCACCCCAACATAGGATACGTTGCGTGTGGACAGCTGTAAATTTTGATCCGGATTGATTGTTACCAGAAGTGCAGTGCCATCTACCTTTAGATTATCCAAAATGCGAATGAAGTCTTTGGTTTTGGGTTGATCAATACTTATTTGATCGACGACAAGAACTTCACCGGATTTGATGCGCTCAGTCAGTGCCTTTTGCAGCGCCAACTTACGTGTTTTCTTGTTAACATCTTTGCGGAAATCTCGGGGACGTGGGCCAAAAACAACGCCGCCACCTCGCCAGATAGGAGACTGGAAAGAACCAGCTCGTGCACGTCCTGTGCCTTTCTGCCTCCAAGGTTTCTTGCCGGTACCAGCGACCTCAGAACGTGTTTTTTGCGCAGGCCGTGCCGCTCCGCTGTGAGGCCATGTAAGCTACGACGGTATCGTGCACCGCCTGCAACCCCTTGTCGCCCTCTTCGACGAGCGTAAAGGGGACTTCCATCTCCTCTACGGGTTCCCCATTTGTATTTTGAACGTTAATTTTCATTACTTATGCGCCCTTTCTACGGCCTTATGCTTTCTTTTTGGGCTTCTTGACTGCTTCACGGATGACAACATAATCACCTGCTGCCCCCGGAATCGCCCCTTTAATTAGCAGCAAATTGTCTTCTCCACGAACCTTGACTACTTTTAAGCTTTGAATGGTGCGTTGAGCCTGTCCCATGTGGCCTGGCATCTTTTTGCCCTTGGCAACCCAACCGGGTGTGGAACCAGAACCTATGGAACCTGGACGGCGCTTCCAGCCTTTAGCACCATGAGTTGCACGACCTCCACTAAAATTCCATCGTTTCATGACACCTTGGAAACCACGGCCTTTTGTCAAGCCAATGGCATCCACAAAGTCGCCTTCGTCGAAGCAGTCTTCCACCTTAACCACATCACCCGACTTGACATCAAGCGCGAAATCACGAAATTCGCGAATTCTTTTAAAACCAGTGGTTTTATGCTTCGAAAAATGCCCTAATTTTGGCTTAGTGAGTCGGTGGTCTTTCTGCGGATCGAACGCTAATTGGACGGCGCTGTAACCATCTGTATCAGGCGTTTTGCATTGAACAACATGGTTTGGTCCACACTCAACAACTGTCACACTGGTGGCAGAACCATCACTGTTGTAAACGCGTGTCTGGCCTAATTTTTTACCTAGTAATCCTAACATTATATCGCGTCTTTCTTAAATCTTAATGGTGATGTCCACACCCGCTGGTAGATTGAGTTTCTTAAGCTCGTCTACTGTTTTCGCGGTTGGCTCTAATATATCCAGTAAACGCTTGTGAGTACGTTGCTCAAATGTTTCATGAGATTTTTTATCCACGTGAGGCGATCTGCCAACAGTAAATCTCTCAATACGAGTTGGCAAAGGAATAGGTCCTGCCACACGAGCCCCTGACCGCTTAACGGTCTCCACTATTTCCTGGGCAGACTGATCAATCACACGATGATCATAGGCCTTCAGTCGAATACGTATTCTTTGTCCTGCCATAATTTATAAAGAACGAGGTTAATAACTGTGTTTATCAGGATCGAGCTGCCACAGGCATGATCGAGTCCAAAAGTGTGTTTACGATGCTTGTAGGCACCTGTTCAAATTTATCAGGCTCCATAGAGTATGAAGCACGGCCTTTACTCAGTGAGCGAACTGCAGTGGCGTAACCGAACATTTCAGCCAAGGGAACTTCGGAGTTAAGAATAGTAACCTGAGGTTTGCTATCGATACTGATTATCTTCCCTCTTCTGCGATTCAAATCGCCGAGAATATCACCCTGATACTCATCGGGAGTGGTCACTTCCACTTTCATCACAGGCTCCAGTAATGCTAAAGAAGCTTTTTTGGCCGCTTCTTTGAAAGCGAAAATTCCAGCCATCTTAAAAGCGAGTTCGTTTGAATCAACTTCATGAAAACTTCCGTCAACAAGCTGCACTGATACGTCCACCATCGGGTAATTAGCAAGCACCCCCCCCGAAATCACGTCTTCAATGCCCGAGATGACTGCTGGTATAAACTCCTTGGGAATGACACCACCTACAATCTTGTTGTCGATGGTAACACCTTTCCCACGTTCAGCTGGTTGAACGTTAATGACAGCATGACCGTATTGCCCCCGTCCACCCGATTGACGCACGAATTTACCTTCAGCCGATGCCTTTTTGGTGATGGTTTCGCGATAGGCGATTTGAGGGACGCCAGCGTTGGCTACAACTTTAAACTCACGCAACAGGCGATCTCGGATAATTTCCAAGTGCAGTTCACCCATACCCGCAATGATCAGCTGCCCAGTCTCCTCATTGGTGAAGCAACGGAAAGTTGGATCTTCTTCTGATAGACGCTGCAAACCCTCAGACAATCTCTCGCGATCTAGCTTTGTTTTTGGTTCAATCGCCATGGAGATAACAGGCTCAGGAAAAGTCGGAGGCTCAAGACTGATTTCATTTCCCTGCGTGCATAAAGTGTCGCCGGTGGTCACATTTTTAACGCCAACAATGGCAACAATGTCACCTGCATAAACAGCATCGCAGTCAGACCGCTTGTCGGCTTGAATCATCAACAAGCGACTAGCCCGCTCTTTTCTTCGAGTGCGTGTGTTGAGGACGGCTTCTCCCTTTTTGAGGGTCCCTCGATAAACACGCATAAAAACTAATTTGCCGACGAATGGATCTGTCCAGAGCTTGAAAGCCAATCCACAGAAGTGACCACTGTCATCGGTCCTTATTTCAACTTCCTCATCGTTGTCTAGATCAGTCCCGACCGCAGAGGGAACGTCGACAGGCGAAGGCAAGTAATCTACAACGGCGTCAACGACAGAGTGGACTCCCTTGTTTTTAAATGCAGAACCTCCAAGAACCGGCACCAATTCCATCGAGCAGGTTAATCGCCTGATTGCTGCTTTGAGAGTGACTGAATCGATCGGCAGCTCATTGACTACCAGCTCCATCACAGTATCGTCTTTATCTGCGACAGCTTCCAACAATTCGCGATAAGCAACTTCAGCACGGTTCTTTTGATCTGCAGGAATAGCCGTGACTTCGTATTTCAGGCCAGTCGGATCCTCTTGGTCATAGAGAATTGCTTTTTGGCTGACGAGATCTATCACCCCTTTGAGCTGATCTTCAGCCCCAAGTGGCAGTGAGATGGGATAAGCGTAAGCGCCTAATTTGTTACGCATGTCGCTGACAGCGTTGTCAAAATCAGCGCCAGTGCGATCCATTTTGTTAACAAAAGCAATGCGAGGCACACTGTATTTTGTAGCCTGTCGCCAAACTGTTTCTGACTGAGGCTGCACCCCAGCGACACCACAGAAAACAGCAACCGCACCATCGAGGACACGCATGGAACGTTCTACCTCAGCAGTAAAATCAACGTGCCCGGGAGTATCAATAATGTTGATACGATGAGGCACGTCGACGAAAGTTTTGAGCAATCCGTCATCAGCCTGCTTCCAGAAACAGGTAATGGCAGCGGATGTAATGGTGATACCACGCTCTTTTTCTTGTGACATCCAGTCGGTCACCGTATCTCCATCATGGACTTCACCCATTTTGTGAATAAGCCCGGTATAGAATAAGATACGTTCAGTCGTGGTGGTTTTGCCTGCGTCAATGTGAGCAGCAATACCAATGTTGCGAGTACGCTCCAAGGAGTATTCGCGATTAGGCGAATTCAGCTGAGATCTTTCCTCTGTAGCTGCCGTACTCATTCAGTTATGTATCAGTAGAGAATAAAAAGCCCCGTGTTAGTTCAATGAACCGTCCGGGGCAAAATTATATTGAATTATTACCAACGAAAATGTGCGAATGCCTTGTTTGATTGAGCCATTTTGTGCACTTCATCTCGTCGACGGATAGATGCCCCTTGTCCCTGATACGCATCCATGATTTCGTTGGCCAAGGCCTCGGCCATCGGAACGCCTTTTCTTGAGTTCGCAAATCGAACAATCCACCGCATGGCAAGAGCGTTTTGGCGGTCCGACGGGACCTCCATTGGCACTTGATAAGTGGCACCACCAACACGTCTCGGTTTCACTTCCAAACGAGGTTTGGCATTGTCTACCGCACGTTGCAATAGATCTAATGGGTTGGTGGCAGGGTTTTTCTCACCCAAGGTGTCCATTGCTCCATACACGACTTTCTGGGCGATACTTTTCTTACCCTGAATCATGAGGATACTCACGAGGCGTGCGACCAAGGTGCTCCCGTATTTGGGATCAGCGACTTGCTTGCGCTTAACTGCTCTACGACGTCTTGACATAGGATCAATTCAAAAATCTCTAAAATTACTTCTTATCTTTAGGACGCTTAACACCGTACTTTGAACGGCTCACACGTCTTTTCTCAACACCGTTTGCGTCCAGTGTTCCACGCACCACGTGGTAGCGCACCCCAGGCAAATCCTTCACACGTCCACCACGCACCAGAACGATACTGTGTTCCTGCAGATTATGTCCCTCATCAGGAATATAGGCAATTACCTCATATCCGTTGGTCAGGCGCACTTTAGCGACTTTTCGCATCGCGGAGTTTGGCTTTTTGGGCGTTCGGGTCATGACCTGCACGCATACCCCCCGTCGAAACGGACAGTTCTCCAAAGCCGGTGAACTCGACTTTTCTTTGATCTTTTTTCGTCCTTTACGGACAAGCTGATTAATCGTTGGCATTTGCGTATTTGTGTAAATTCCAAAAGGCCCAATTTCTGCTTCCTGAGAAATGGAGGGCAGATACTAGCAAAGGGCTTACTCCTTGCAAGAGATAATTTGAAATATTTTTAAAGATGATTTTTTAGTTTCAACCTGCGACCGGTTCGTCAATTTCCGAAGTTGGTTCTTCTTCTACCTTAGGTGGTTCCACTAATGGATTGACCTTGATGTTACGATGTTTTGGATACCCTGTTCCAGCTGGAATGATGTGTCCCATGATGACGTTTTCCTTGAAGCCTCGGAGGTAATCCACTTTCCCCATGGTTGCGGCATCCGTGAGCACTCGAGTTGTGTCCTGGAAAGAAGCTGCTGAGAGAAAACTTTCTGTCTCAAGAGATGCTTTAGTAATACCGAGCAGTACGGGTGAGGCATCCGCTGGTTGACCGCCCATTTCTTCCACTCTACGGTTTTCACGCTCGAATATCGTTCTTTCAACCTGCTCACCCCAGAGGAAGATGGTGTCACCTGGCTCAGTAACGCGAACTTTGCGCAACATTTGCCGGACGATGATTTCAATGTGCTTGTCATTGATAGTCACCCCCTGCAATCGATACACTTCCTGAACTTCGTTCACCAAGTGCTCCTGCAATTCTTGTGGTCCACAAACCTCAAGTATTTCGTGGGGAACAATGGGGCCTTCAGTCAGTTGAGAGCCTTTTTTAACGTAGTCTCCCTTGAAAACAATGACGTGCTTAGCAATGGGAATTAAATGCTCTTCCTCGGCCCCTGATTCCGCATCACGAATGAGAATACAACGCTTGCCTCGGACACTGGGACCAAAGTCAATGATACCGTCCATTTTAGCAATTTCAGCAGCATCTTTGGGGCGGCGAGCTTCAAACAACTCAGCCACACGTGGAAGACCACCTGTGATATCCTTGGTTTTACTGGTCTTACGAGGGGTTTTTGCCATCAAAGCACCAGCAGGAATTCTTACTCCCTCCTGAACCACAATGTGAGCCCCCGAAGGAATGGGGTAATTTGCAAGCACTTCACCATTCTTGGAAGCTAAAATCATGATCTGAGGATGAAGATCTTCCTTGTGATCGATCACAACCATTGCTTCCTGACCTGTGGCGTCGTCCACCTCTTGCTTCATCGTCACTCCCTCAATGATGTCATGAAATTTAACGACACCTGATTTTTCCGAGAGAATCGGCACGTTGTAAGGATCCCACTGGACAAAAGTCTGCCCTTTTTTAACTGAACCTCCGTTTGGCACCAGAATAACCGACCCAATGATGATGCTGTGATTTTCTATTTCACGCTCTTCTTCATCGAGCAGGATGATGGAACCGTTTTTGTTCAGAACAATGCTGTTACCATCTTCAAGTTCCACACAGCGCAAATCGCTGTAGACAATCTTGGCAACATGCTTGGACTTGATCTGGGGCTGTTTGAAGATCTGGGATGCTGTTCCGCCAATATGGAAAGTACGCATGGTAAGCTGTGTTCCGGGCTCACCAATGGACTGAGCTGCCACTATGCCTACTGCCTCGCCTTCCTTGACTTCACGACCCGTAGCCAGATTGCGGCCATAGCATTTTGCGCAAAGACTGACATTGGATTCGCAGGTCAGAACCGATCTGATTTTGACTCGCTCAATGGCTGATGAATCTACAGCTTTCGCCGTGACCTCATCGATTTCATCGTTAGCCTTTACAATAACATTTTTGACGTCACTGGGATCGACGATATCTTCACATGACACGCGTCCAACCAATCGCTCGCTCAATTTGACAACTTCATCTTCACCTTCGTAAATAGCTGAAACCCAAATTCCATTGGAAGTCTCGCAATCTGCTTCACGAACAATGACATCCTGAGCAACATCAACCAGTTTACGGGTCATGTAACCTGAATCAGCCGTCTTGAGAGCGGTATCAGCAAGTCCCTTACGGGCTCCATGCGTGGAAATAAAGTATTCCAATACTGTCAAACCTTCCCTGAAGTTTGAGAGGATCGGTTTTTCAATGATATCGCCAGAAGGCTTGGCCATCAAACCACGAATACCCGCCAATTGACGCACCTGCTGACGATTACCACGTGCTCCAGAATCAACCATCAGGTAAACAGGATTGAATTCATCCTTGTTCTGGTTGGCTTGAAGTGTCCTCAGCATCACATTGGAAATCTGATCTGTGCAATGTGTCCAGATATCAATGATTTTGTTGTATCGCTCACCCGGAGTAATGACACCTCGGCGATATTGGTTTTCCACTTCGGATATCTGGTCTTGGGCTGAACTGATTTCCTGATCTTTTTCGACCGGGATAATCATGTCGTCAATACCAATGGAGACACCCGCCTTGGTTGCTTCCCTGAATCCAAGTTCTTTGAGTCTATCCAAAGTGGCGACGGTCTCTGCATGTCCGCACACTTTGTAACAGTTCCAGATTAAATCACCAATCTGACCTTTGCCGATCGCACGGTTCGGAAAACCAAGATCAGAAGGCCATATTTCGCTGAAGATCACACGCCCAACCGTGGTTTCGATGATCTTTCTGTCTTTGTCACCATAAACCGTGTCCTTGCCGATGTCTGGATTGACAAATGCAACGCGTGAATGAGTATCCAAAGCCCCATCATGGAATGCAAAAATGACTTCCTCTTTGGTCGCAAACAAACACAACCTCTGGTTTTTCTTTCGAGGTTGGCGCGGTTCGGCAGTGAGGTAGTAACATCCCAGTGTAATATCCTGGGTGGGAGTCATGATCGGTTTGCCACTGGATGGACTGAAAATATTGTTGGGTGCCATCATCAACAAGCGAGCCTCCATCTGTGCTTCCACAGACAACGGAACATGCACCGCCATTTGATCTCCATCAAAATCAGCATTGTAAGCTGTGCAAACCAGAGGATGAACTCGAATAGCCTCTCCCTCAATCAGAACAGGCTCAAAGGCCTGGATAGATAATCGATGCAGCGTGGGAGCACGGTTCAAAAGAACCGGATGTCCTTTGGTAACCTCTTCAAGGATATCCCACACCTCAGGCGATTGACGCTCGATCATTTTTTTAGCAGACCGAACCGTATGCACAAAACCGAGCTCTTTGAGTCGTCGAATGATGAAGGGTTCAAAAAGTACCAGGGCCATCTTTTTGGGAAGACCGCACTGATTCAATTTCAATTCGGGACCGATAACGATGACAGAACGACCAGAATAATCGACACGCTTTCCAAGCAAGTTCTGACGGAAGCGCCCACTCTTACCTTTGAGCATGTCACTCAGCGATTTCAATGGGCGGTTACCTGCACCTGTCACAGCGCGTCCATGACGTCCATTATCAAATAATGCGTCCACGGCCTCCTGCAACATACGTTTTTCATTACGAATAATGACTTCAGGTGTCTTGAGCTGAAGGAGATTCTTTAAACGGTTATTTCGGTTGATAACGCGCCGATAAAGATCGTTCAGGTCAGAAGTGGCAAATCGGCCGCCTTCCAAAGGAACCAATGGACGTAAATCTGGAGGAATAACAGGCAGAACCACGAGAATCATCCAGTCAGGACGGGATTTACTGGCAGAAAACCCTTGGAAAAGCTTGATGCGCTTCGCTAATTTCTTGCGGATTTGTTTACTGCGAGTTTCCGTCATGGCAACCTGCAGTTCCTCTACCTTACTGACCAGTTCAACAGACTCCAGTGCTCTTCGAACAGCTCCAGCTCCCATTTCGGCTTCAAAAGCATCTGAGCCGTAGGTTTCTTTTGCCTCCCTGTAATCCATCTCGCTGAGCAGCTGATTCTTTTTCAGCGGAGTTGTTCCTGGTTCGATCACGAGGTAATCCTCGTAATAAACCACACGCTCGAGCTCACGGGCGGTCATGTCCAAAATAAGACCAATGCGTGAGGGCATGCACTTGAAAAACCAGATATGGGATACAGGTACCGCCAATTCAATATGCCCCATACGCTCACGGCGGACACGAGATAAAGTGACTTCAACACCGCAACGGTCACAGACCACTCCTCGGTGTTTGATCCTCTTGTATTTACCGCAAGAGCATTCCCAATCTTTGACGGGTCCAAAGATACGCTCACAAAACAAACCGCCTTTTTCAGGTTTGAACGTGCGATAGTTAATGGTCTCCGGATTTTTAACCTCGCCTTTGGACCAAGAACGGATGGATTCAGGTGAGGCTACAGTGATGTTGATGTGGTCAACGGCGTTGACCTGCTCCAGTCCGAACAACTCGCGTGTACTATTTCTGCTTTCGATCATGGGTGTACTTTGAAATCAATTTGTTTCAGTTTGTTCCGATCCCCTTAATTATCCCATTGCTGAGAGACTGGATGGCACGGACCTTAGTTCAGCATCCGGATCAACTTCTTCCGGTTCATATCCAACATTCACATCCATACCAAGAGACTGGATTTCCTTCACGAGAACGTTGAAGGATTCCGGTATTCCGGCATCGAGTGAGTTATCCCCTTTGACAATACTTTCGTAAATGCGCGTCCGCCCCTGGACGTCATCTGACTTAACAGTGAGGAGTTCCTGAAGTGCATAAGCAGCACCATAAGCTTCCATCGCCCATACTTCCATTTCTCCGAACCGCTGGCCACCATACTGTGCTTTTCCACCGAGAGGCTGTTGGGTTACCAGTGAATAAGGACCCACTGCACGAGCATGAATCTTATCAGCAACCAAATGACCCAGTTTGAGCATGTAGATGAAACCAACAACAATTTCCTGATCGAAACGCTCACCGGTCCGACCATCATATAAGTGGATCTTGGCATGGTCGGGCAAACCGGCCTCCTTGAGGTAACCACGTACTTCAGACTCTTTGATGCCATCAAAAACAGGTGTAGCGAACTTCATGCCAAGCACTTTTGCTGCCCAACCCAAGTGAGTTTCCAGCAACTGGCCAACATTCATACGAGACGGCACACCCAACGGATTCAAGACAATATCGACAGGGGTTCCGTTTGCAAGGAAGGGCATATCCTCTTCAGGCACGATCTTTGCGACCACTCCCTTGTTGCCATGGCGACCAGCCATTTTATCACCAACAGAAAGCTTTCGCTTGGAAGCAATGAATACTTTGACGGATTTTATGATACCGGTTTCCATATCATCACCGGATTCGACACGTTCCATTTCCTCATCGTGCTGCATCTGAAGATCATCAAAGCGTTTTTTGTAGGCGCTGATGATTTCATTGATCTTATTTCGAATCGGGGATGGATCAATTTCGATCCGATCATAAACACTAGCAAGTTTTCTGAGCAGCGTTTTAGTAATTTTCCGGTTGGCTGGAATGATAATCTCTCCAGTTTCGGAATTAACCACATCCAAAGGAATTTTTTCACCCAGGAGAATATTACTGAGAGATTCCGTCAATTGCTCTCGCAAGTCGTCAATCTTCTTTTTGTGTTCGTCCTCAACTTGTTTGGAGTGCTTTTTGGATTCGGTCGTAGAAACCTTTATAGTGCGCTCAGATTCTTTTTTGGCGGATACCTTGACGTCCATTACAATGCCGTAAGTCCCTGAAGGTACTTTGAGCGAGGTATCTTTTACATCAGCAGCTTTTTCACCAAAAATAGCACGCAAAAGTCTTTCTTCAGGTGCAAGTTCGGTTTCGCTTTTCGGGGTGATTTTACCGACTAGAATATCACCTGGCTTCACCTCGGCACCTACTCGGATCACACCGTCGAGACCCAAGTTTTTAAGAGCATCTTCACCAAGGTTAGGTATGTCTCTGGTGATTTCCTCAGGACCGAGCTTCGTGTCACGCGCACTCACTTCATATTCATCAATATGAATTGAGGTGTAAACATCATCTTTGACAATGCGTTGACTGATCAGGATAGCATCTTCGAAGTTGTAACCGTTCCATGGCATGAAAGCACAGAGCACATTCTTACCAAGAGCCAATTCACCATCTTCAGTTGATGGCCCGTCAGCGATGAGATCACCAGCCTTGATTTTCTGGCCATTTTGGACCAAAACTTTCTGATTGATGCAGGTCGCTGCATTGGATCGCATGAACTTACGCAACCGATAGACGTAGATGTCATTGGCTGGATCATGTTTGATGCGTTTTTTGCCCTCGGGTAGTTTACCGTCTGCGGTAATGATGACCTGATTTCCTGAGACAGATGCAACTACTCCGGGAGCTTCCGCCGATACTACTGCACATGAATCCCGAGCCACCTTGGATTCCATCCCTGTAGCCACTAGTGGAGACTCGCTAACGAGCAAAGGTACGGCTTGGCGTTGCATGTTGGACCCCATCAAAGCACGATTGGCGTCATCATGCTCCAAAAACGGAATCAAACCAGCAGCTACGGAAACCAACTGCTTTGGTGAAACGTCCATGTAATCCACGCGATCGGGGGGAACATCGATAAAGTCACCTTTGCATCGACACATGACGCGTTCATTTTGGAATTTACCCTTCTCGTCAATAGGCGCATTGGCCTGAGCAACAATGAACTGCTCCTCACGGTCAGCGGTCAAATAATCAAGCTGACTTGTCACGCGGCCATTAACGACCTTTCGGTAGGGAGTTTCGATAAAACCAAAATCATTGACCTTGGCAAATGTTGCCAAAGAGGCGATCAGTCCAATATTAGGCCCCTCCGGGGTTTCAATTGGGCAGATGCGACCATAATGAGAAGGATGGACATCACGCACTTCAAACCCGGCACGATCTCGACTCAGGCCACCTGGTCCGAGTGCAGACAGACGTCTTTTATGTGTCAGCTCAGCTAAAGGATTAATTTGGTCCATGAACTGAGAAAGCTGACTGCGCCCAAAGAAATCCCTGATCACAGCAGAGAGAGCTTTGGGGTTGATCAATTTCTGTGGAGTCATGGTATCCAACCCCTGATCAAAAAGCGTCATGCGCTCTTTGACAAGTCGTTCGGTGCGAGCCAACCCAACGCGACACTGATTGGCCAGCAGCTCACCAACGGTCCTGACACGACGGCTTCCCAAGTGATCGATGTCATCAAGAGTGCCTTCCCCTTTTTTGAGTTTGAGGAGGTATTTTGTTGCGGCGACCAGATCTTCTTTTTCCAGAACTCGGGATTCATTGTTTGAATCCAGATTCAATTTTTGAGAAATTTTATATCTACCAACGCGACCAAGATCGTATCGCTTGGCGTCAAAAAACAGCCGCTTCAGAAGCGCTCGAGCGTTTGCTGCTGTTGGCGGATCACCAGGACGAAGGCGGCGATAAATGTCTTTGAGGGCTTCTTCTTCATTGGTGGTAGGATCTTTCTTGAGGCACTTGATGATGATACCGTCATCAACGCTGGTATCTACCACTTTGATTTTTTTCAGCCCCATATTCGCAATTTCACGAACAACGGCAGCCGACATGGGTTCGAATGCACGCGCTACAACAGCCCCTTTGTCCAAATCAAGGATGTCCTCGATGAGGACCTTGTTTTGGATGTCGTCCATGCCTTTCGCTGCCTTGACGGAAATCTCGTCAATATCATAGAAGAGACGTAATATGTCCGCGTCGCTTCCGTAACCCAGTGCCCGGAAAAATGTGGTGGTTAAAAATTTTCTGCGGCGCTTTTTGCGGTCCAGATAAACAAAAAGTAAATCGTTGGTGTCAAATTGAGCCTCATACCAAGACCCGCGGTCAGGGATGATGCGGAAAGAATGCATCGTTTTGCCATTGGGGTGTTGAGAGGCTTCGAACGCAAGACCTGGTGATCGGTGTAGCTGACTGACGATGACGCGCTCGGCACCATTGATTACAAAACTACCCTGAGGCGTGATCAAGGGAAGCTCTCCCATAAACACCTTTTCCTCCTTGGTTCCTTGTTCGTCTTTCAGTCGAAAACTGACATGCAGCGGAGCGCCATAGGTGATGCCCTCACGCAGGCACTCAAGCCAGTCCAGTTTTGGTTCACCAATTTCGTAATGACTGAAGTCCAGAACGCATTTACCGTCATAACTCTCAATCGGAAAGACCTCGCTGAAAACGGCTTGCAGGCCCAGGTTCTTTCTTTTCTTTGGATCGATGTCAGATTGAAGGAATTCCGCGTAGGAATTATTTTGCACTTCAATCAGATTCGGAGGAGTGATTACCTCTTTGATTTTTCCGAAATTGATTCGTTCAGCGGCTTTTGATGGCATGGTCACCTTGTATATTCTGTTCTTACTCGGGGGAACCTTTATTCCCTATTACTATTTTTCAGGAGACGAAACAGGTCCGCAGCTCTCAATACTTGAGTGCTTGCGGACTTGCTGAAATAAGTTTTGACAATTTTAACTGTCAAATGAGTTTACCTGTGAGGGGAAACTCAAAATGTCTTGGACGCGGATGCAGAATTAATATTCATACTTCCGCGCCCTAGAAAGGTTCTATTTCAATTCAACGGTCGCGCCGGTTTCTTCCAGCTTCTTCTTGGCTCCTTCGGCTTCATCCTTACTCACCGCTTCGAGCAGTGTAGTAGGTGCGCTTTCAACCAACTTTTTGGCGTCTGCAAGACCAAGACCCGCTTTGACTTCGCGAACAGCCTTAATCACAGGGATCTTCTTGTCACCTGGCACAGTAGCCAGAATAACGTCGAATTCAGTTTTTTCTTCTGCAGCGGCGCCACCACCACCTGCGTCGCCACCAGCAGCGGCAACAGCTACGGGAGCAGCTGCACTGACACCCCATTTTTCTTCTAATTGTTTCACCAAGTCAGCGGCTTCCATTACCGTCAACTGACTTAACTCATCGATTAACTTTTCCAAGTCTGCCATAATATTTTGGTCGTCGTCATTCCGGCCGGAAGTGAATTATAACCGCTGCCTGCAGTCCGACGTATGTATTGTTTCGTTTGTTTGTTAGATTTTCAACAGGAGCGTTCCCATCAAAATTTGTCTTTGTTAAGCATCGCCTTTTTCGCTTTTGGCCTTGAGGACCTGAGCTAATTGAGTTCCCGGAGTATTGACCAGGGTTGCCAGCTTTTGAGCTGGTGCCTGCACAACACCCACGATCATAGCACGCAGTTCGTCCAAGGACGGAAGATCGGCTATAATTTTTACCTGAGATTCATCCAGGCGGCTATCCCCCATGTAAGCAAAACGAATGCTTGGTTTTGTAAATTCAGATTCAAAGTTTTTGACTATCTTTGCAGTGGCGCTGATTTCCGCTTCGCCTGTAACAACAGCCAGCTGGCCTTTGAGGTCGCCCACCAAATCTTCTTCAAATCCAGCTTCTTTGGCCGCAATATTGAAGATCCTATTTTTGACCACGTGAAGTTCCGCTTTGGTTTCATCCAAGCGGTTGCGCAACTCCTCAAATTGATCAACTTTCAGTCCTTGATAATCAACGACGATAAAAAAAGGAGAGGCGTTCAGCCTTTCAATGTATTCCGCGCTAATGTTCTTTTTTGCTTCTCGCATGATACGTTTAAGATTTTAGATGAATCGTTTATTACTCTGATACCGTCTGTTGGATCGCTTTGAGGTCCAGAGGAATTGCAGGGCTCATCGTTGCTGTCAGTGTGCAGGTTAAGATAAAGGCACCCTTGGAACTACTAGGTTTGGATTTAAGCACTGCATCGGTCAAGGCTTTGACGTTGTCCGACAGTTTGTCGGCATCAAAGGAAACTTTACCTACAGGAACATGCATATTGGCGGTCTTATCAATTTTATATTCCACACGTCCGGCTTTCACTTCCTTCACAGCTTTGGCTGTGTCTGCAGTGACTGTCCCTGTTTTTGGGTTAGGCATCAAGCCTCGTGGACCTAAAACCCGACCGAGCTTACGCACTTCTGCCATGGCTTCGGGTGTAGCTATCGCGACGTCAAAATCAACCCAGCCTTCATTACATTTTTTTATGTATTCATCAAATCCAACGTGTTCTGCGCCTGCTGCCTTGGCAGCTTCCTCGGACTCACCTCCCTGGGTAAACACGAGAACACGGACATTTTTGCCACTACCATGGGGTAGAGGTACTGTGCCACGCACCATTTGATCGGATTGACGAGGGTCAACTCCAAGCTTCATTGCGATTTCGACGGTCTGGTCGAATTTTGTAGCAGGAAACTTCTTGAGAACATCAACAGCCTCATCAAGCGTGTAACGCTTGCTGGGGTCCACTGATTCCAATGCTTTTCTGAATCGTTTGCTTGACATTTTTATTGAGCGGTTCAAACGAGCATTCACTCTCCCGCATTTATTGATTAATCTTTGACTTCGATGCCCATACTCCTGGCGGTTCCAGCAATAATGTTGAACGCCGCATCTTCGTTACGCGCATTGAGATCCTTGAATTTGGTTTTCACAATTTCGTTCACTTGATCGCGCGTAACTTTGCCAACCTTATCTTTATTAGGTATTTTTGAACCGGCTGCGATGCCTGCTGCTTTCTTCAACAGGACAGCAGCAGGTGGAGATTTGGTGATGAATGTGAAGGACTTGTCCTGAAAAACGGTGATTACCACGGGAATGATCATACCGGCTTGGTCCTTTGTGCGGGCATTAAACTCTTTGCAGAACCCCATGATGTTGACCCCTTGCTGACCCAATGCAGGTCCAACAGGAGGAGCCGGATTCGCCTGCCCTGCGGGAATCTGGAGTTTGATAATACCTGTAACTTTTTTTGCCATAATTGATTAAGATTTTTCGACTTGCCAATACTCAAGTTCGACCGGCGTGTTACGGCCGAATATGTTCACAGTAACCTTCAACTTGCCTCTGTCGGGCTCTACCTCTTCAATGACACCACTGAAATTCAGGAAAGGGCCGTCGTTAATTTTGATGGTTTCACCCAACTCAAAATCTACTTTCGGTTTTTCAGAATCTTCGGCGTCTGAAATTTGTGCTTTGATGGATTCGATTTCATCGGTGGGTGTAGGCTGAGGATGATCTCCACCAACAAATCCAATAATTCCTTGCGTTTCCCTGATAAAATACCAGGGGCGATCAATGATTCGCTGTTGGTCGTCCAACAAAATCATTTTGATGAAAACATACCCGGGATAAAGCTTTCTGTTTGATGCAGTCTTCTTTCCATTACGGATTTCAACTACTTTTTCCATAGGAACAAGGATTTCGAGGATAAACTCCTCCATTTCCTCAATCTTCAAACGCTTTTCAAGCGTATCTTTAACCTTCTGCTCCTGACCGGACAAGGTATGAATGACAAACCATTGGTTTTTCATGGGCGCTTTCTGAATGAAACTAGAGCAACCAGTCGAGGATAGTCATGACGACAACATCCACACCTACAGTGAAAAGCCCAACCACCACCGTGGCAACTAGAACTACGACAGTGGAACCTTTCAGTTCTTCCTTGGATGGCCAACTGCACTTGCGCAACTCCTCGCGTGTTTCGCCAACGAATCGGGACAAGGCCATTAAGTAGCCCTTATGCCAAAGAAAGGCAAAAAGCGCTCCAATTACTGCAATCCAAATGATAAATGAATAATCCACGATATTCTAATTCTAAGTGGCGGAGGGGGAGGGATTCGAACCCCCGTTTCGATTTCTCGAAAAGCGGTTTTCAAGACCGCCGCATTCAACCGCTCTGCCACCCCTCCGGTTTAATTTGTCTAACTTTAATAATGGCAGGGCGGGAGGGACTCGAACCCCCAACCGACGGTTTTGGAGACCGCTACTCTACCAATTGAGCCACCGCCCTATTTTGACAGTTTCAGGCGTCACCCCAAATTAAGAGTGTCGCCTTAAAATTTTAAAAAGGATGATGGCAATTTTTATTGCCATCATCCGTGTAAATTCCCTATTCGACCACTTCAGCAACACGACCTGCACCAATCGTTCGACCACCTTCACGGATGGCGAAACGCTGAGTTTTCTCCATTGCAACAGGAGCAATCAACTCAATTTCGACGGATACGTTGTCACCAGGCATCACCATTTCTACACCTTCTGGTAAGTCAACAGTCCCTGTTACATCACTTGTGCGGAAGTAAAATTGAGGACGATAGTTGGTGAAGAATGGGGTATGTCGCCCACCTTCATCTTTGGAAAGAACATAAAGCTCGGCTTTAAACTTTTTGATAGGCCTGATGGATCCGGGCTTGGCAAGAACCATACCGCGTTCCACATCAGTCTTTTTGACGCCGCGCAGGAGCACGCCCACGTTGTCGCCAGCAGAGGCACTGTCAAGAAGCTTACGGAACATCTCAATGTCTGTCGCCGTGGTTTTGCGCGTTTCACGCAGACCCACAATTTCGACTTCTGTCATTTTGAGCAGTTCCCCACGCTCAACACGACCAGTAACAACGGTTCCACGTCCCTCAATGTTAAACACATCCTCGATACACATCAAAAATGGTTTGTCCACTTCACGCTCAGGCAGGGGCACATTGGTATCGATTGCAGTCAGTAGGTTCTGGATGGCTTCCTCACCTTCAGGCTTGGCATCCAAAGCGGCAGTAGCACTGCCACGAACAATAGCTGCGTCATCTCCGGGAAACTCGTATTTGGACAATAGATCGCGGACTTCCATTTCAACAAGCTCAAGCAATTCTTCGTCATCCACAAGATCACACTTGTTCAAGAAAACCACAATCGCCGGAACACCTACCTGACGAGCAAGCAGGATATGCTCACGAGTCTGGGGCATAGGACCATCAGCAGCGCTGACAACCAAGATAGCTCCGTCCATCTGAGCAGCACCAGTGATCATGTTCTTGACGTAATCAGCGTGCCCTGGACAGTCAACATGAGCGTAATGACGCTCTGTGCTTTCATATTCTACGTGAGAAACAGCGATCGTAACGGTCTTTGAATCGTCACGAACGGTACCACCCTTGGTGATATCACTGTATGAGATGGGGGTCGCTAAATCTCTACGAGATTGAACGGCCACGATAGCTGCTGTCAGAGTGGATTTGCCATGATCGACATGTCCAATCGTTCCGACATTAACGTGCGGTTTAGTTCTTTGAAACGCTTCTTTTGCCATGCGATTTCCTTAACGATCGTTATTAATAGTTACCAGTGTGTTTCAGTTAAAAATGAATGGAGCCCATGACCGGGCTTGAACCGGTGACCTCATCCTTACCAAGGATGTGCTCTACCAACTGAGCTACATGGGCCTAATCATATTCTCCAATAGGCTCAGAAGCCCAATCTTACCAGACGACAAAACACCATAAGCCCCATATCTCTTTTAGCCGGGGTTCATGGCGTTTATCTCTAGTCTATCAGAGGTGGAGGACATTAGGCACCGGAGATCAAGCTGTCAACGGGAATTTATAAAAAAAACACTCCTTTTCAAAACAATTCCCAAGCGCCCAGTATCATCACATTAATGTGGAATTTAATATCCCATCCGGCCACTGAATTTAAGCGTTGAAAAGCACCACTTGGAAGCTATTGTTTTTCCTCTCCACCTGAATCAACACAATTATATGATGAAAAGTGATCTTTCTCGTCGTCAATTTATCCAAAAGTCAGCATTAACGACCGCCACGCTAGCCTCAACGAGCCCCTTCATTGTGGGCAAAATGAAGGCTCAGGACAAATCCAGCAACCGCATCCGTGTAGGAGTCATGGGGCTCAGCCGAGGAATGTCGCACGTCAGAAATGCGCTGGAATCTGCAAATGTAGAAGTCGCTTATGTCTGCGATGTGGATCAAGAAAGAGTCAACAGAGCAGTTTCTGTTGTAGAAAAAAAGAATGCACCAAAACCCAAAGGAGTGCGCGACTTCCGCAGGATGCTTGATGACAAGGATGTAGACGCGATCATGATCGCCACATGCAACCACTGGCACGCCCCTGCCACGATCCTTGCATGCTCTGCCGGAAAGAACGTTTACGTAGAAAAGCCAGGGAGCCACAACCCGCAGGAAGCTTTGTGGATGGTTCAGGCAGCACGGAAACATCAACGTGTCGTCCAGATGGGCAATCAGCGCAGGACTTGGCCGGCAATTAGAGAAGCCATGGCAAGGCTGCACTCGGGAGTCATAGGGGAAACCACTTTTGCTCGTTGCTGGTATGACAACGCGCGTGGTTCGATAGGGAGGGGCAACAAAGCACCTGTTCCGCCACATTTGAATTATGACTTATGGCAAGGACCGGCTCCGAGAAAGGAATACAAAGACAACCTTGTTCATTATAATTGGCACTGGCACTGGCACTGGGGCAATGGAGAGCTCGGGAACAACGGCATCCACGCTCTTGATTTGGCAAGGTGGGGACTGAATGTGGATTACGCTGAAAAGATCACCTATAATGGAGGTCGATATCACTACATGGACGATCAGGAGACTCCCGATACGGCTATTGCAACATATGACTTTGGTGGTAAGGGGATTGCATGGGACGGTAGCAGCTGCCACCCAAGACGAGAGGAAAAACATGACTTCGTCCGCTTTTACGGTAGCAAGGGCTCTCTGGCCATTAACGGTTCTGGATATGAAGTGTTCGATCTGGATGGCGCATCCCTAGAAAAACACACAGGTGAGGGCGGAGACAAAGGACATATAGACAATTTCTTTGAATGCATCCGCTCAGGTAAACGACCTAATGCGGAGATTGAAATCGGTCAAAAAAGCACACTGATGTGCCATCTGGGCAATATCGCTTATCGCACCGGTCAGACTATCCACTTTTCACCAGAAACCAAACAAATCATGAACAGCCCCGAAGCCGATAAACTATGGGAACGCGATTATGAGGCAGGCTGGAAACCTGTGATTTGATCCTCGGGCATTGCGTTTGGAATGGAGTAAGCACATAGAAATCGGCAGTGAATGCGAATGCATTTAGTTGCCGATTGACGTTCAATGACAACTATTGCCCTGCCCCAGTTTTAAGCTCTACGATGTCATGTGTCGCTGACTCACGCTGCCCGGCTGGACTTACACGTATGTATCTGGCCCTTTTGCGCAACTCGGGCAAACTTCGCGCTCCGAGATAACCCATGCCTGATTGAATACCACCAATCAATTGTCCGAGCACGTTATCCACCGGCCCTGAGACCTCTTTTAATGCCTCGACCCCTTCGGCTGAGACCTTCCGTGTGGTGTCCTTGGAGCTGTGTCCGTAGCGTGCAGCAGAACCTGATTTCATGGCAGCCAAACTGCCCATCCCGCGGTATTGCTTGTAGAGTTTCCCGCTGATTTCAAGTATTTCGCCCGGAGCTTCGGCACAGCCAGCAAGCAGTCCTCCGCAGATAACAGCATCCGCTAGAGTCAGGGCCTTCACGATATCTCCAGATTTTGTAATCCCGCCATCCGCCAAAATAGAAACCCCTTTCTTCCTGGCTGCCTGCAGGGCCAGATAGAGAGCAGACATTTGAGGAATACCAACCCCAGCGACAATACGCGTGGTGCAGATACTTCCGGGCCCCTGACCTACTTTGATGCAATTGGCACCGCAGTCTGCAAGAAATTCGACTCCCGCACCACTGGTCACGTTGCCTGCAATAATTGGAAGATGAGGAAACTCTTTTCTTATGAGTTTGACAGCTTCCCCTACCCCTTTCGTATGACCGTGGGCTGTGGAAACAGCTACAGCATCAACACCCCTTTCTACCAGTGCGGTCACATGACCAAGGACACGATCGCTGTCCAGCTCACCAAATGCATTGCGAGTGGCTGAAACAGCTGCTCCGCAAATCAATCGGAACTGTTCATCCCGCGCAGGCTTAAACTGGGCCTGGACTTCCTGAGCAATTCGATCCACATCAGAGAGAGTGAAAAGGCCTCTGAGATGATCCGCATCATCAACCACCATCAGTTTGTCAATCCTGGGATGATCCGCAAAAAATTGGTCTGCTCGCGCGATGGGATCGTTTCCTAATTCTTTTTCGGTCAGGGTAAAAACCTGATCTCTGGGAGTCAGAGCCTCTTTGACCAGTCGATCAGAATAGCGCAATCGAACCACACTACCTGGCAACAATCCCACCAACTTTCCATGTTCATCAACAACCGGAAACGTGCTGAATGTAAAACCTTTCCGGTCAATTAAACCCAAGACGTAGGCGATACTTTTTTCAGGATGAACGGTGATGGGGTCCTGAATCAATCCGTGAACATGGTTTTTGACTCGGGAGACCTCTCTGAGCTGATCTTTCTCGCTCATGTTGTAATGGATCAAGCCCATGCCACCATTTTGTGCCATCGCAATCGCCATTCTGGATTCCGTGACAGTATCCATATCTGCGGAAATCATGGGAAGATGAAGGTTCAGCCCTTCTGATAAAGACGTCTCAAGCTGAGTGTCGCGAGGGAGGACTTCCGAGTAAAGGGTCGCTAAGGTCAGGTCATCGTAAGTCAGGGCACAACCTCTGTTGGCGGAAAAGAAATTTTCAGCCTGCAGATAAAATTCGCAATCCAAAGAGTTAGGTTCCTGATTAACTACCATGTCCCAGCTTCTCAAAGCCACCCCAAGATTGACAAGCAGGAACTTGCCTAAGTCTACACTTTAACCCATCTCACCTTGAATGCGCCAAGTTACTCTTTTGAGCTCATCTAAACCAATGACACCATCTTGAATCTTTTGAAAGGCACTTTCCCTCAATGAACGCCAACCAAACCGGCGGGCTTTTTCTTTCAATTGAGTTAGGGACATTCCCATGGCTATGGATTCGGCCAATTCATCGTTCATCAGGAAGAATTCGTAAATGGCAATACGGCCTCGGTATCCATGGCCACTGCATTTCTCGCAACCTTCTCCCTTCCAAGCCTTGATTTCGCGGGGCGACAAGGAAAGCGCTTGAGCCATTTCTTGCCGCAGATCTGCATCCAATATTTCATTCTCGGACCGGCAATGCTGGCAAATCCGCCGCGCTAGACGTTGAGCCACGGAGGCCACAAGGGATGAACCGATCAAATGCGAGTCCATCCCCATTCCCAGCAAACGGGTAACAGCACCAACGCTATCGTTCGTATGGAGTGTGGACAAAACCAGATGCCCTGTTTGAGCGGCTCTCACCGCGATCTCCGCCGTGGTGTGATCGCGAATCTCACCGACAAGAACGACATCCGGATCATGGCGCAGGATCGAACGAAGACCGCTGGCAAAAGTAAGCCCAATCGGTTCCCGAGTCTGTATTTGTGATACACCTTCTATTTGATATTCGACGGGGTCTTCTATGGTAATGATTTTTCGACCATCTTCATTGGCGCGTGAAAGTGCGGCATAAAGACTTGTTGTTTTGCCGCTTCCGGTTGGCCCGGTGACCAGAACCAGACCCTGAGGCAGGTTGACCATTTCAGAAAAAAGCTTTTCCTGTTCATCACTCATGCCCAGCTCGGTTAAATCCAAAAACAGACTCTCCCTTCCCAAAATCCTCAAACATATGGTTTCACCATGTTTGGTGGGAATCACGGAGACTCGAAGGTCAAACTGTTCCCCATTGGTCTGCATTGTGATGCGGCCGTCATGAGGCAACCGCTTTTCAGCAATATTCAAGTCGGCCATAATTTTCAGCCTTGAAACGATAGCACCATAAAGCCGCCTCAACTGCTCAGGGACGGGCACTCTCTTCAGAACCCCATCAATTCGATATCTCAGTCGAATTGAATCATGATAAGGTTCGATGTGAACATCCGTAGCTCGCAGTTTCAATGCTTCAGCCAAAATCTGATCTACTAAACGCGAAATGGTTCCATCTTTAAGCTGCGCATCGGGAGCCCGCCCGACATCATAAACAATCTCCTGCCCATCATCAGGTAATTGGCTTTCAGATTTCAATTGCTCAACGGTATCGGCCCCAATACCGAAACTACGCTTGATGACGGATTGTATGCGACTTGGGGCAGCCAATGCCACTTGGATGCGTTTTCCTAGAATTAACCGAAGATTTCCCAGTTCAATGGGTGAAGGCACTTCAGCAAAGGCCAAGGTCAAACAATCATCTTCGACCTTGATGGGAAGTACTTGATAGTGAAAAACCAGTTTGACCGGCAGAGTGTGAAGTAATTCAGACGTAGGCTCGTAATGCTCCAGGTCGAGGAATTCGAGGTGTTCCGATTCAGCAAGGGCCTTAAGCGTTTCTTCTTCCGAAGCAAGCTTCAGATCGAGAATCGCTTTAGCACAGCTGACCTTCAAACGTTTTTGACGCTGTTTAACCTGCTCAAGCGAAGACTCAGTCAAGATGCCCTTGGCCAGCAATAAATCTGCGACATCAACGTGTCGATTTTGAGTGGTTGCATTGTCCATTACTGAATAGGTATTTCCAGTGGAGTTAGCTTGTTGAACGGTATACGGTGTACCTTATCATCTTTACTTTTCAAGAGGATGAATTCTGAATTGATTTCAAGCAAAGTAAACTCGGGGCTTAAATCCCCGCTAATCCCAGCACTGATTTTTTTATTATCAATAATCACGAACGCCTCCAGTTCTTTGCCTGAACTTTCGAACCAGCCCTGATAGAGCAGTTCCACTTGCTTCATGGTGGGCTTGGGCGGTGGCGCCGGTTTTGGAGCGGGCTTGAAAAAATCGGTAAAGAACGGATTGGCTTCATTTTTCATCGCAGGCCAACCCTTTATCATGGGAAGACCTGGTCGGTTCACCAATGTTTGGAAGGGGTGTTTTGATGCCACTTGGCTTGACGATCGTATTTGTGGTAAGTCAGGCAAATCACCCCCCAGGCGCATCGCGGCCAGGAAAGTCATCAACAACGTGACAATCATCACACCAACAGACACCCATTGATACATAGGCCAGAGTGTTGTTTGATTTACTGGTTTTTCATTCAATTCCTGATCTCTCCTTGGTTTTATGATAGGTAAACCCGTTGACAACAAGCTCCAATGCCACTTGATTAGCCGATCCTTTGGTAGTTTTTTTAAGAAGCAGCCGTTCGATGTACAAGGCCGGTTTTTCAGGATGCACCATAGGCAATCCCAAGCTTTCTGCTTCATCGCCTCGCAGCGGCAAGGCCGCCAAAAATTGTTGAGCAACAGCCATGTCACATTGAACGGACATGTTGAATCGCGAGCGATGCAAACGATGTCGTTTTGAAATTGAGGCATCTTCCGTTAACTGGGGCGGTAACGATTCAAATCGGAGAATGGAATCAAGTTGGCATTCGATTGCCAATGAGAGCAGATAGTTTGCAAAAGCAAGCCCAGCCCACAACAGACGCGGCTCCTCCAGTGCAACATCATGTCGCGGCAATCCTTGAAACACTTCATCTCCTACAGAAATTGTTTTTTCAGCAGCACTCTTCTTCAGAAAAACCTCAAGCGCCACCAAGGCGTTTTCATATTCAACCAGCTGAAAAGACTGTTCCATTTTAGCTTGAGTCTCTTCGGGCAGCAGCACTCGGCTAATAAGGTCAGCTTCAGCGTCGGTGAAACTCGCAAAAGTGGATTCCATCGAAGAGGTCAGCTCGTTCATCGCATGAATATCCAAGGCACCTCCAAGCTTGTTCGTGTTGATAGAATCTCCAAGCCTTGCCCAAGAAAGTTGCAATGGCGTATTGAGAGCTTGAACTTTCTTGTCCAGCGGGATCAAAACCAAAAGATAAAAAAGGCATGTTCCCAGGGCCAACATGATCATGGATTTTGAATCTGCTGCCATTTTTTGGAAAAAAGAGATCATACTAAGGCCCTCACTCATTGCTGGACGTTGATTGGGAAATGTTGGGCTGCAGACTCCGCCAAACCGGCCTGTACTCAGCGGCTTTTTCGGCAGTTGAATCAAGTGTGTCTGAAATTGCGATGACATCAGTGGTATCCATTTCCATGCTGACTGCAAAGTGCCTGTCTTGAATGAGCAGTTTGGAATCCACCAAGGGACGCCTGGTATCTGCAGGAAGTATATCTGCATTGAACAGGAAATCTTGATCACCCAAAAAAGTAACAACATCTGCCAATTCTTGACGCATGGCTTCCCCCTCTGACTTCAATACAAGTTCGAGAATGAATCCACGATGCATGTTGACACGATTGGTTCTATTACTGAGCTCAAGGTCCGACGACGTGGTGGTATTCGTTGAGGAAAGAACATCGTTCGCGTAGTAGGAATGCTGGTCAGCCAGAAGCACCATCCAAGCATTTTGATTAGTTCGGATATGCTGCATTGAACCCAGTATTTCTATGGCTGTATACGTATCCTGCTCTACCTGAATCAACGGTTGAAGCATGCGATATTCCTGCTTGAGCCTCTGCAGAACCACAAGACTTTGATCAAATCGAAGTTCAACGTCCTTCACTTCTTCGGTCAACTCGGTTTTCATTTTCCAGAGCATTCCTTTCTGGAAAACTGCCACCAGCATCACCACCATAGCGAACACACAGCTCAAAAGCGCCAGAGACCTCCAAATGATTCCTATTTGTTTTTCGTTCCATGCCGCCTTTACCGATTCAGGAAGCAAGGAGGGCACTTCAACTTTCTTGCGATGCGTGGCCAAAACAGCACCCCAATGACGCCATTCATCCGGCTGAAGATTTGCAACAGGTTCAGGCCATATGGATTCTGTCTTGAGAAGAGAGACCTGCAATTTCTCCCTGACCGCCGTTTCCCATGCAGGAAAAACAGGACTGTCCGCCAGAAGGATCACGGGGCAAGTTAAAGCGCTTGATTGATGATCCTTCAAGATGGATGCCCGGTATTCCTGCCATGCTCGATTGATATCACGAGTCCATTCAGAAGCAATCTCAGGGATACCTTTCCTGATACGCAGCCATTCCAAACCCTTGACTTCATTACGTATCCCCACACGGATTGGCCCGGCGGAACGAATCCCCTGCTCTTTTGCCATTTCATTGCCAACGGGAAAAAAGGAACAATATCGGGGATGGGCGCCCTCGAAGACAATGGTCGAAGTTCCCCCATCGCGAACATCAAGCATCAACCATTCCCCGCTGATTTCTGGGCTTGACTGCAATCCTGCAGCAAGAGCATCAGCATCCGCAACCACGTCACATATCGCGACATTCTTGAGACCGAATTCCTGAATGATTTTGTGAACTTCGGATTCCTGACAATAAGTGATCCAATACGCTGAGCGATCCGGATCGGGCGAAGGGGCCTCAACGTAATCAACAACGATCTTGCTTTCCCCCAAACCAACTAGCTGCCGCGTCTGTTCTTCCAACCGATTCTCTAATTGATCCGGTTGAGAAGAATCCAAATCCATCCATTGAGAAATCGTGACTTGATGCGGAAGTATAATGATCCAGGAGTCATCCACATGACACCTCACGAAATGCTCCCACTCCAAGGGGCCACCTATGGACTGCGTATCGTCTGGATCTCCATCCAGATTGAAACGATATGATTCACGCCGCAGAGGCCCTCGAAAAGTTTCCTCAAATACGACCACATGCACGGCATCCGAATCAGGAGCCATGACTATCAAATGGCGATTGCGCCACAAAACCTGTTTAAGGCCCGTGATCATAAAAGTTGAAGTCAATTTCACCGCAGTGAACGAAATGACAAGGGTTCACCTTCTGGAATTTCCTCATAGCGAAGGAATTCACCTGATTCTGACAGAAGGGTCGCGGTAACAAATATGAGCAGATATCTGGGTTTATCAACCTCAGTGCGCCGTCGAAAAGCTGCCCCGATCAGAGGAATTTTCCCAAGGATGGGAACTGCTTCAACATAGGTCGATTGCTCCCGCTCTAAAACCCCACCCATGACAACAGTCTGGCCAGATTGAACTATCACTCGCGTGGAAAGGCTTTGGGTTCGGGATTCCGGCAACCGAATTTCAAAGCTGTTACCTGAAGCATCCGATACAGAGGCAAAAGGAACCAGTTCGACATCCTGATTGACCTCTGGGCTCAGCGCCAAATAAATGGATTGACCATCCCCACCAATGCTGGCCAGCACATCCAGTTTCACTCCCGATGTGATTTGCTTTGGTATTCCTTTGGGAACCAGGGAAGCCACCACGCTTCGGTCTGTGGTGGTTTGTGTGATGGTATATTCTTCGTAATAATACTGAACTTTACCATCGGAAATGGTGGCTGGAAGATTATTGATCAATGTCAATCTAGGAGCGCTCAGGGTTTGCGTCTCACCTTCCTGCTCCAAGGCGGTAAGTGTGACACTCAGGTTATCTCTATCCAGGATATTGTTGAAAGTTTCTTGCAGTCCAAGTCCGATGTTCTCGGGGCCAAATCCGAGAAGATCCTCTGAGGACCGACTCTCGGAGGTTGGGTTGCGGCCTGTCTCCCACAAAGCACCTAGCTGCAAAAATGCCGCTTCAGAGACGGTAATGAACCTTGCCTCGATCAACACCTGTTGGAGGTGACGATCATACTCCTCAATGATTCGCTCCAGAACACTTAGTTGCTCCCTTGTTCCTGTGGCTAGAATGATATTACGTTCATAGTCGATTTCATATTCAGTACCTTTGAAGAATTTTTTGATGGCGCTCTCAATGGATGGAGCCCCCCCGGCACCATCACGCACAAACGACTTGGCTTTCTGGACTGTAACCGTTGTAACGTCACCACTCTTTTTTCTAGTTTCCGTCTTGGTGGTTTCATCTGCGCCGAAGATGGCAGGCAAAACAAACCCCTTTCGCAGCCGATAAATGCGAGTCTCTTCAATGGCTTTTGTCATATCCTTGCCATCCACAATCCATATCAAATCGTCGCCAACCTGGAATTGGAGATCGAAATTTCTGGAAATATAGTCAAGAAACTCGCCCAACCGTACGTCATCGAAGTTGATACTGAGCTTTTGTTTGAAAGCTTCCAGAGATCGATCAGCCACAAAGTTAATTTGTTCCTTGTCACCAATTTGGAAAATAATGGTCTCCAAATCCACGTCATCCATCTTAACAGAGACCTTTTTGTTTAACTCACGCGCCATTCGGCCTTGCTGGCTGGTGAAGTCAAACATTTCACTCTGGCGAATGATCGTTTTCGTTTTGTTGTATGACTCTGGAATGTAAGGGGTCGCTTCAATTTCCTGGACGGCATCGCGTAGATCCTTGCGAGGAGGAAGCCCCCGATCCGTTTGCTCAG
Source organism: Verrucomicrobia bacterium SCGC AAA164-E04 (assembly GCA_000383715.1). Lineage (GTDB taxonomy): Bacteria > Verrucomicrobiota > Verrucomicrobiia > Limisphaerales > AAA164-E04 > AAA164-E04. Next base: position 7,224 of record KB911950.1, on the reverse strand, counting down.
TAACGAGTGACTTCACACTGGGGCTGAAAACAGAATTTTTGGAATCAATCTGCCGGATTTTATCTTCCAAAGCCTGATCTCTGAGGATTTGAGACTGTTTGGAGACCCAACGGTAAACGCGCTCAACAGATGGATCCATCAGGCCGGGTTTCGCGCTTTCCCGATTATGTAACTCAATGGCTAGATTTTCTGCATCTTCCCACTTTCCACGATTGGCCAACAAAAAAATCTGTTGGAATTCAGCATCATACTCTTTGTTGTAGACAGTATTTTCAAGAATCGCAGATTGTTTCATCTCGAGAGCCCCCTTGGCCGCAGGTTCCTTCTCAGCGGGAGGATTAGATTCCGTTTTGGATTCCGTTTTGGAAGCAGTTTTGCAACTGGATAAGCTAATCGAAAAGCATAAGAAGGCCGCCAGACAAATTGATTGCCGAGAAAACAGATATCTCAAACCACTAGAAACCTTGAACGACGCAAACCGAACGCATCGTCCATTCAAAATTGTCAGATGAATGAAATTCTTAATCAAAATTTTCTACCTTGGTGGACGCAATACTGAGGTGCCCCGCCACAGCTAACTTATCTACCCGAGATATCTCGGATGATCGTTTTGCTTATTCACATAAGAATAATTGGATCCAAGACGACAGACTCGCATCTTATAATATGATTCAAAACAGCTGAAAAGCAAATCGGATTTGATATCAGACGGAACGCGGCGCGCCTAAGGGTCACCATTGATGCGCAACCTCGGTTGAAGATCTTCGATGGTATGAAGACTGATTAAACGCAGGGCTAATGCGTTCGTTTCAGCAAATATTCCGCGATGACATGAAGAGCGGTCGCTTTTTGATTGAACGGTTTGAGTGCTTTGAAGGCTTTATCTGTAAGTTTTCTCGCAATTTCCCTTGAGGATTCGAGACCTATTAATGACGGATAAGTAGCCTTTTGAGCCATTTCATCTTTTCCTGCGGTCTTGCCCAAGTGCTCACTGGTTTGAGTGACATCCAGGATGTCATCAATCACTTGGAAGGCTAATCCCACATGATACCCAAAATCTGATAATGCGGAGAGTTGAGTTGGCGTGCAATTTGCACTCATTCCCCCCAGGCGTGCCGAACAGCTCAAAAGGGAGGCTGTTTTGCATTCATGAATGTATTTTAACTGCTTGAATTCGATAATCTCACCACCTTCGGCTTCTGCATCTGCGACTTGCCCGGCTATTAATTCACGAGATCCTGAGGCACGTGTCAATTCAAGGATCACATCCTTTAGAGGATATCTTCTGGTGGGCTGACAATGAGCAGCAATCTCGAAGGCCTGCGTGAGCAATGCATCTCCAGCAAGCACAGCAATCGCCTCACCATAGACTTTATGATTGGTAAGCTTTCCACGCCTCAAATCATCATTGTCCATCGAAGGCAAATCATCATGAATCAAAGAGTAGGTATGGATACATTCCACCGCGCAAGCATGAGGCATGGCTTGCTCCCAATTTCCTCCGCAGGCCTCAGCTGCCGCCAAACATAAAACAGGACGCATCCTTTTTCCTCCCGCAAAAATGGAGTAACGCATTGCCTTATGGATGGTTGCGGGTTTAATCTTTCCGCTTGGCAGGTATTTTCGCAAGGCACGATCCACCTCGCGACTGGAGCGGTCCAAATAATCTTTCAGATCAAATGGACTTCTTACTCCAGCCTTTTCCACAGGCTTGCTCAGATTCTTACGCGTTGGCATAAGCCATTACATATAGCCAGTCACCGCTCTACATCAAGTCTGAAAACATCGGGAATATTTACATGACAACATTTAATGGATAGAAACAATGCATGCCTTTTCAATTACACCATCTATTTCCAGTTCTCTGGATGAGTTTTTGGATACAAGTAGCCACGTCCATTGCAGAGGAAACATCTTCCAAGAAAATCAGTAGGGCCTTGAAGGTTGACATCGCATCGACGGTTGACGGCACATTACAAAAAGCCATCTGGTGCCCAGCCCCGGAAACTACGCATCACCAACCATTGCTTGTCGCCCTGCACAGTTGGTCTGGCAACTATTTGCAAGCCAGCGGCGAAATGTACCTCAAGCAAGCTAAAGAGCGAAACTGGCATTTTATTCATCCTGATTTCAGAGGGATCAACCAGCGACCAGAAGCAACCTGCTCGGATCTGGTTGTGAGCGATATTTTGGATGCTGTTGAATTCGCACGCACTGTTGCAAACGTGGATACTCGTCGAATTTATTTGGTGGGAGCCTCTGGTGGAGGAATGGCAAGCCTCATGCTGGCGGCCAAGGCGCCTCAAATCTGGGCTGGTGTTTCATCATGGGTTCCTATTTCTGATTTATTGCGCTGGCACGCAGAGACCTTGACCCGCGAACTCGAATACACGGCCATGATTGAGGCATCCTGCGGCGGCAAACCCCATCAACACGCCGCAATCGATTTCCAATACTGGAATAGATCTCCCATTCATTTTCTGACCAATGCAAAAAAAGTAAGGCTGGATATCAACGCAGGAATCATGGATGGACATACCGGGAGCGTCCCGGTGGGGCACAGTTTACGGGCATTCAATGCAGTCGCAGCACACAATAACCAATTCTCTGAAGATCAGATTCAATTCATTGAGACCAACGCAAAAATCCCGCTACTTTTGTCGAACGAAACTTCAAGGGATCCAAGCTATGGCAAAAAACGCCCCTTACTCAGAAGGCAATCAGGCAAAGCACGCCTCACCCTTTTCCGAGGCACACATGAAATCATTGTGGAAGCTGCTCTGGAATGGTTGAGTCATCAGGAATTGGAAGACGGTGCAGATAAGAAAACTCCCTTATGAAAGCCTGCTGCGGTAATCCTCATACCCAAACTCACGCACCACTTCTGCGGTTTGAGTCAAGGGGTTATATGTTGCTATGGATGGGAGATGCACCCCGTTGAAAGTGGTGTTTTTAACCATGGTGTAATGGGCCATGTCTTCAAACACAAGCCGGTCGCCCACTTTCAGAGGTTGATCAAAGGCATAATCGCCTATCTCATCTCCAGCCAGACAGGTCAGACCTCCGAGTCGAATCGTGTGCGCCTTGCTTCCGGGAGCCCCGGCCCCCTGGATAACTGGACGGTAGGGCATTTCAAGCACGTCCGGCATGTGGGCAGTAGCTGAGGTATCAAGGATTGCAAGTGGGATGTCATTTTCAAATACGTCCATGACACTTGCGATGAGAATACCCGTGTTCAAGGCAATGGCCTCACCAGGCTCCATGTAAACCTGCAGTGAATATTTTTGCATGAAGGCATCTAGAGCACGACAAAGTCGATCAACATCATAATCAGGTCGCGTGATGTGATGTCCTCCTCCAAAATTGATCCATTTCAATTGCTCGAAGTAAGGCGAGAATTTCTCTTCAACCACCTTGAGTGTGCGTTCCAGTGTATCTGAGTTCTGCTCACACATGGTGTGAAAATGAAGTCCTTCAATCCTTTCCAATGCTTCGCCCTCAAAATGCTGCAATGTCATGCCCAAGCGGGAACAGGGCCGACACGGATCATAGAGTTCGGTGGCAACCTCCGAATATTCAGGATTGATACGAAGCCCCATGGATACTTGGGGACTGATGTTTGAGACCTGCTCCTTGAAACGATGAAATTGCGAAAATGAGTTGAATGTGATGTGTTTGATCAATGGTGAAAGTTGATGGATATCCTTTTCACTGTAGGCAGGCGCGTAGGCATGAACTTCTCCACCGAATTCGTAGCTACCAAGCTTGGCCTCGTTTACTGAACTGGCGGTCGTTCCGCAGAGATACTCCCGTATAATAGGAAAAACGCGAAACATGGCAAAACCCTTCAAGGCGAGGATAATTCTGGCCCCCGTTCGATCCTGCACGCTGCGGATGATTTCCAGGTTTTGACGCAATTTCTGCGTATCTACCACATAGCATGGGGTCGGTAATTCAGAAAATGGATTCATGGTTTTCAGTGTTGGCAAACAATACCAGGGGTTTTCCAGATTCCTGAGCTTACCTTTAAAAACACAGGCACTGAAATGAGGAAAATCAAAAAAATACTGAACTTGATCAAACGGGCTTACGAATAGCCGAATCAGAATCCAGGGCATGCCAGTGTACGATGTCTGATTGCCCCATTTCCCAGCAAAGAAAGACTTCTTCACTTCCCATCATGGAGGGAAAATCCACGTGGCCTCTGGATAAATCTGTGATAAGAATTTCTCTATCTTTGAATTCCTGCAGAAGATGGAGCAATCGACTGAGGTTTCTGACCTCACCTTCAATTTGATTGCCGCCAAGATCGTGCCCTTCTTCGAACATGGCATGTTGCCACCTCCTGCACTCCTCCTGTTGCAAATTGAGCGCATGAATCTCACCCAGCCATTGCTCGATTCGAGGGATCATCTCTCGCGCTTCTTCCAGGGTGTAATGCCTTGAGTATTGGAAAGGAACCGACATGACACTGTAGGACGCAATAAACTGATTATCAAAGATCAGGACTTGGTTTCGCCCTGATCCTCAAGGATGCGCCATTTTTTGAAAACTCTTTCGTTGAACTCGATTTCCAGCGACTGCTTCCAGACCTCTTCGGCTTTCTCAGTTTCACCCAGAGCTTCATAGACATCAGCAAGGTGATCCAAAATCGTAGGATCGGGTTCGGTCAGTTTTTCCTTGGCTTTTTCAAGGAAAGGCAGGGCTTCAGCAGGCTTCCCCTTCTGGTAAAGCACCCATCCCATGCTGTCCAGAATCGCTTCACTTTCCGGTTCAAGCTCGTGGGCTTTCATGATCCATTCATGGGCTTGATCCAGTTTTACTCCCTGCTCAGCCCACATGTAACCCAGATAATTTAAGGTGGTGGCATCGTCGGGCGCTCTATCAAGACATTTGAGAAACTCGACTTCAGCTTCCTTGAACTTTCCCAAACGTTCTAAAACGGAACCCACCCTGAAATAGAAGAAACCTGTCAATCGCTCTGGTTCCTGCTTCTCCGCAATGTTCTCTGCCTGCCTCAGAAACCCAAGGGAAGGCTCATAGCGGCGAAGCGCGGACATAGCCAGGCCAGAGTAAAACTCCAGGATAAACTGATCGGAGAAATGTTCACGGGCCTGTTGTAAAACTTCAAGAGCTTCACGCGCCTCACCCTCGTTCAGCTTCATTGCAGCCAACTCATAGTAAGGGGGCTCAAATTCGGGCCTTATGTCCATTGCCTTGCGATAGTGCTTCTCAGCTTCCGCTGACTCACCATCGTCGGCTTTCAGGGAACCGAGAAGAAAATAGGGGCGGGGGTTTTTGGAGTTCTCACGGGTGAGCTCGCCCAATTCAAGTATCGCCATGTCTTTTTTGCCTGTTCGCAAGAACAAGTCCACCAGTTTTTCACTAACCAGCGGAACCGGGGGCTCCACGTCCTTGAGATCCTTCAGCATCTTTTCAGCATCCTCGAATCGCTCCTGCAGCATCAAAAGATCCGAAATCGATAATTTCAAGGCGGGCTGCTCTTTGGCGATCTCAGAGCTTTTGGCGATAAGGGATTCCAACTGTGGACCAAGATCCTGCAAACGGTCGGGCCGCATGGAGGCATACCTGAGATACATACCAATGAGGAGAGTGACTTCATCGACTTGGTTTGAAGTGGCCTCCAGAGCTTCCTGGACCATGCGAAAAGCTGGTCGCTCTTTCCCGTTTCGCAGGTGGACGTCTATCACCCGCTGCCGAGATAAAATCAAGGAAGGATCACGGTCGATAGCCTGTTGGAAACTTGCCTGGGATGTTGACTCTTCTCCTCTGGACATCTGTAGGAGCCCCAGAATTTCAAAGGCTTTGCCTGGGGCATTTTCCTGGCGCGTGGCCGGTAGGAGAGTTTGATAGGCCTGCTCAAACTCCCTGAGTGAAATAAGTTTTTCAGCAACCTGAACCGCCAGCCTTGCATTGGAAGGATCTGCCTCAAGAGATAGCCTGAATGATTCCAGCGCCTTGCCCGCCTGTCCCTGCGCTTCCCATGATACTCCGGCAGCAAAATGAGCCTGAGCTTTGGCCGGGTTTCCTGAGGTGCCGGAGCTGTCAATGACGACAGGGCTTTTTTTGACCTCTGGCGAAAGAGATTCAACAGTGTTTTGTTCGTTTTGAACGCCAGACCCCTGACCAATAATTTGCACGGTTGTAGTGCAGACGCTGAGCGTCAAAACCTTCAAAAACGATTTTAGTGGCGATTCGCTGATCATAATTCAAGAAGAAAGCCCAGCCCAGATGTGGGGCGAGGGCTTTGTTGAACAATAGACACCCAATGCGAAGCGCCTGCAAGCGGAAGACAGATTATTTCTGCCAAGTACGCTTTTTGTGGCGATTCGCGCGCAGCTTTTTGCGACGTTTATGCTTATTAATCTTAGATTTCCGACGTTTTTTGAGTGAACCCATATTTTAAAACTTCAATATACTATTTTGTTAAGAGGATATTCAATAATACCTTCAGCTCCAGCCGACTTTAACTGAGGGATAATCTCCCTGACAACATGTTCGTCAATGACGGTTTCAACCGCCACCCAGCCTTCCATTGCCAAACTGGAAACCGTTGGATTACGCAATGCTGGCAAACTTTGCAACAATTTTGCTAAATTCTTTTCAGGTATATTGAGCTTCAACCCCACTTTTGCCTCCGCGTCAAGAGCACCTCGAAGTAACATAGCCAAGGTTTCGATCTTCTCTTTTTTCCAACTATCCATCCACGATTCCTTGTTTACAATCAATCGTGGAGTTGAAATCAAAAGCGTATCAACAATACGTAATTTGTTTGCCCTCAGCGAGCTACCTGTCTCAGTGATTTCAACAATTGCATCAACCAATTCGTGTGCTTTCACTTCTGTGGCACCCCATGAAAATTCGACGTCTGCCTTGACCTTGTGTTTGCGAAGATACTTTTTGGTAATATTAACGACTTCGGTTGCAATCCTTTTACCTTCCAGGTCCTTGACTGATTTAATCGACGAAACCTCAGGCACCGCAAGCACCCAGCGCGCAGCCTGACGCGTTGCTTTACTGAAGAGAAATTCTCCGACTTCATGGACTTTCGAGCCATTTTCAATGACCCAGTCATGGCCGGTGATACCACAGTCCAGATATCCATGCTCGACATAACGACTGACCTCCTGCGCACGAATCAATCGGATTTCCATTTCCTCATCGTCAACATAAGGCAGGTAGGAGCGGCTGCTTACCGAAACA
>KB911949.1 GCA_000383715.1 Verrucomicrobia bacterium SCGC AAA164-E04 | reverse complement strand
CATCCGACATCAGGCGCAGGAGCATGGAGATTGAGGAGTATGACAAATCCTTGCTTTTGCTTAGTTCTGACTCGGATCTTTTGTTGCGCTTGGGAGATCGTCCAGATCCAATTCGCGAGGGTCAAATCATTTCTGACACGATTGTTTCAGGAGGTAAATCGATTTACTGGACCGGCAGTGTCAAGCCTTTGGAAGGAGCAAAGCGTGTGGAGATAGAGAAGCGTGAAGAAGAGGGGGCAATGGTTCTTGTTGAGAACTATGAAGGTTCCATGGAAGCCACTGGATCTTTCAGACTGGATTTTCTGATTTATGATCTGTTGGGCGTCGGGTTGAAAAATCGTAATGATTCCATGTTAGCCACCATGGAGTTACCGACTAAAATTGTGCTGCCATTCCTTGTCATGATTGCATCTAGTTTTTTTACCAGGCGTAACTCAAAGGAAGCACTGGATCGATACTACAGCAAGATGAAGACACCGGTCCTGCCTGATCCGCAGGCTGATGAGGAGGCTCTGGAGAATTCGCTGAAAGACAAAGCATCTCGTGAGGCGAGGAAATGGTTTCCAGGGAGTGACCTCGAAATAGAAAAACCCAAGTTGCTGGACATTTGCGGATTTCTCGGCACATTTGCGATATGCTTTTTGATAATCGGTTTGGCGATTTGGATCGCTCGCATTGGGAGTTGAATCGTTCACTGATCATCATGGCCTGAGAACATGTTTCTGTCTGAATTACCTTTTATGAATGTATTGAAAAACAAGTGGATCAAGGCGTCTTCGTTTGTGTTGCTCGCTGCCTTGACGCTTTTTGGCTACGGTTGTGGGTCTGGAAATCCATACATTGCTGATGACGGGGCCAATCACTCCGATGCTATTCAAGTTGTCACCGATGCCAATTTCGCTGGATCTGTTTTAGGGGCTGACAAGCCCGTTCTGGTGGATTTCTGGGCCACCTGGTGTGGGCCTTGTTTACAGATGGCTCCTGCTGTTTCGCAATTGGCTGATGAATACAAAGACCGTGCGATTGTTGCCAAAGTCGACGTGGACAAAAATCCCGATATTTCCAAAAAATATGACATCTCCGCTATTCCAACCTTTATTGTTTTCCATCAAGGAGAA
>KB911948.1 GCA_000383715.1 Verrucomicrobia bacterium SCGC AAA164-E04 | reverse complement strand
GGACTGACAACGGTGACGTCGGGCAAGTGTGATCCTCCGTATGCTGGGTGATTTGTCACGACCATGTCGCCATCATTCATTGGATACTCCTCAAGCAACTTTCGAACGCACAAACCGATGGCTCCAAGGTGAACAGGAATGTGAGGTGCATTGACAATCAATGCACCTTCTGCATCCAGCAGGGCACATGAAAAATCAAGACGTTCTTTCACATTGGTGGAAATGGAAACGCGCTCAAGCAGGAAGCCCGATTCCTTCACCAGACTGAAAAATCTCTGCGTGAATAATTCGAATTGCATGGATGGCGCATCTGACCTGTTTTGTGGCAGATTCGCACAGATTCTCTCCAAACGCAGAGTGCCCATGTCTCCCACAATGGCTTTCCAACCAAGGTCAATGCACATTGTACTGAAAGCATCCTGAACTAAAGCCGGGCCCTCAATGAAATTCCCTGCCGCAAGATCCTGGCGCCTGAACACCGGAATCTGCTGCCATTCACTTTGAACGTAACTTTGAATTGTTCTGAGTGATTGAGCTTTTCCCTGATATGAAAAATTCTCTTTTTTCAGCGGGATCTTTTCAGTGGCAGCGATCACGCGCAATGTGACGATTTCAATCGGCTTTTCAGCTGGATAGTATCCGTAGACATTGAGGTATCTTGATCGGAACATTGCAGCAAGATCTTGCCCTGGAGACCAGTCTATCGACTCGGAGCATTCCTGTCCGTGGATGCGGACTTGAACAATGCGTCGATCCAGAAGGATCTTGTCTTTTTCAAAACCTTCATCGGACAAGGCCTGCACTGCCTGCTGCTCCAACGTCTTGACCAAGGTGTCAAATTGCGGTTCCAGAGCGTCCCAACATTTCAATACCTCTCTTTGAGCGAAGCGTTCCATGCGGGCATGCTGCAGACCAAAAGCACTCAGCAAGCCAGCATCAGCTGGAAATAAAATACGCTGCCCCCCCAGAATCTCTGCGATGCGACAGGCATGCTGACCGCCTGCCCCCCCAAAGGCGGTCATGGCGTATTCCTTGGGATCATAGCCCTCTCGCACTGAAATCCCCCTGATTGTATCAGCCATGCGCTCATTGGCTATGTCCAGCAAACCCTGCAACATGGTATCTA
>KB911947.1 GCA_000383715.1 Verrucomicrobia bacterium SCGC AAA164-E04 | reverse complement strand
GGCCTTGGCTATCCATATAATGACAATCAAACAATCATCAGCCGCACTGAAACCCTGGTTGCTTTTGGAGTCATGGTCACCATGGCGCTCTTAAACACTATCAAACACAACCGCGCTGGTCTCGTTGGCGCTTTCGTCGTCATGACCGCAGGCGTATTGCTTCTTGGTGGAAGTACCCTCTTGTTCGATTGGGGAGTCATATCCGGTTTTTGGTGGCTGACTTTAACGGGCTTTGGATCATACCTCGCCTATGTGCCCTATGGTTCACTTCTTTTCGATCGAATGATGGCCTCCACGAAAGTTGTAGGAACCGCCGTGTTTGCCATCTATGTAGCTGATGCTATTGGTTACACAGGCTCTGTTGGTATTCAACTCTACAAAGATCTTGCCCAGGGAGATATGTCCAGACTTGGTTTTTTCAAGGCTTTTACCTGGTTCATGACCTTTTTGGGGGCTTCTTGTTTGATCAGCAGCTGTATCTACTTTTTCCGTAAATCTGCTCCATCGGATAAGTAAACTCAGGAGATTGTTCGGATGGTATCAGGTTACTGATAACTCTTTTCCATCGGGAAATAGACGGAAAACTGACTTCCTTGCCCAGGTTTGGAATCAACACTGAGTCCAGCACCCATTTCCTTGGCCATTTCGTAGACCATCGACAGTCCAAGACCGGTGCCGCGTCTCGATGAAAAGGCCTTTGTTGTATAAAATGGTTCAAATATTCGACCCACAATTTCCTCTGATATCCCAACTCCGCTGTCCATTATTCTCAGCACAGCATAGTTATCTGCTTTGTTTGGCTTCAAGGCTACGTGACCTGCGAACGACTTGAATAAACTCAAATGAATGCTCACAACGCCATCATGATCCATGGAATCGGCGGCATTATTAATTAAATTGATCAGGATTTGTTTAACAAGATCAGGAGCCATTTTGAGTTCGCCTATCTTGGGGTTTACGTGGTATTCAATGGGTTGTGTCGATTGCTGGTCCTTCGAAAATCGTATGGCTTCCAGAACCACGCTATTCAAATCATATAAATGAGAGGGTTCATTTTTTCGCCTTACATATCCAAGCATGGATTGAACAATACCAGCTCCCTGATCCACGACTGAATGCATTCGACCTAC
>KB911946.1 GCA_000383715.1 Verrucomicrobia bacterium SCGC AAA164-E04 | reverse complement strand
CATACCCAAGTTAAGGTTGCTGGTCTTTTTTCTGTTACTCTTTCCGTCGCACCTATGGGGCGTCATCATTTCCTCCGGCGATGGCTCGCGGAACACCACTGCGCCCGGCGATGATCCGGGCTGGTCCAATGTGGGTAAGCGTGGAAGTTCGTCGGGTATCTGCCTTGGCAATCGCTGGGTATTGACTGGAAAAAATGTCGGTGCTGGCTCACTGACATTGGGAGAGACGCCTTACAATGCTGAGGCGGGAACCGCGGCGTCCACTTGACAAATCCCGCTGGCTTTGGTCTTTCTGAGAATACAGATCTGCTTATGTATCAGCTGAACACCGACCCGCTGCTTCTCATGGATAAAACGTTCTGGGACGATGTGGCTACCTCATGGACAGAGACCGCCAAGGCTGGCTCGGATCGAGAAGGATTCAAATGGGATCCAGATGTCGGGGAGTTTCTGGAAGTGGGCTGCGGCAGGGCAACGGATGAAGACGCACATTGGTCGAGCTGAGGTTCAGTGCAATGATGCGGGGGAATGGGACATTCGATTCCTTTCTGTGGGATGCTGATGATTTCTTTTAACTGGTTGTCATTGAGGTTCTGATCGGTTAGGTTTTCGCTTTAATGAACCACATGTTGACCACAATTAAATCAAGAATGCGTGTCTACACCGCATGGATGATTACCTTTCTAACTTGCAGTATGTTCCTCTCTTCTGTTGTTGCAAAAGGTTGGGTCAAATACGAGGGACGCAAGGGGCCTGGTAAAAACAAACACATCGTATTTATCACTGGAGACGAGGAATACCGCTCCGAGGAGGCAATGCCCATGATGGGAAAAATCCTTTCGCTGAGGCATGGATTTGATTGCACTGTCTTGTTTGCAATGGACGATGCCACCGGAACCATAGATCCTGATAATCAGACTAACATCAAGGGCATGCACTTTATCAAGGATGCAGATCTGGTTGTATTGTTTACGCGCTTTAGGGAATTGCCTGATGATCAAATGAAATACTTTGTAGATCATCTTGAGGAGGGGAAACCAGTCATTGGCTTACGCACCTCAACGCACGCTTTTTCTTACACTCGCAACAAGTCCAGTGAATACGCTCATTTTCACTGGCAAAGCAAAGGAT
>KB911945.1 GCA_000383715.1 Verrucomicrobia bacterium SCGC AAA164-E04 | reverse complement strand
GAGAAACCAGCTGTGTGCGTCGTTCCAGAACCAATACCTCACTCCAGTCACTCGGGCTTCTCAATGAAAGCCAGCGCATTGAAATGGCCCGTTTTCTTGCGGAGCGCTTGTTGAAGGAGAGGTTTCGGGATCGAGAACGGATTGATTATTTGTTCACCCTGATTGCCAGCCGCCCGGCTAGTTCGAATGAACTATCTGCTTGCCTGGAATTGGTCGACACCATGCGGAAACGCTACCAAGCTGAACCAAAGGATGCAGACAGTCTTCTTTCCTACGGGCAGTTGGAGAATACCTCTCAGTTACCCAAAATTGAGCACGCTGCCTGGACTCAGTTAACTGCTACCGTGTTGGCGAGCGATGCTTCCATTCTTTTGTATTAAACCTAGCTGCTAAGATCATGAACTTGTTAGACAATTTGAATCCGATTCGGGAACGCGAATTGATGATGACCCGCCGTCAATTATTTGGCCGTACGGCTCTGGGGCTGGGTACGGCCGCCATGGCTGACATGATGACTCCGTCACTGCTTGGGCAGAACGGGCTTGGAGATGGCGCCGAAGGAACGCACCACAAGGCCAAAGCCAAGCGTGTGATTTACCTTTTCATGAGTGGTGGGCCCAGCCATCTGGATTTATGGGATTACAAGCCCAAGATGGCCGATATGTTTGGAGAACAATTGCCTGATCACGTTCGAAGCGGGCAACGGGTTACCGGGATGACGGCCAACCAGAAGAGCGGTCTTCCGCTTGCGCCCAGCAAATACAAATTTACCCGACATGACAACCATGACCGAGGTCTCTGGGTGAGTGAACTTCTCCCTCACACTGCCACTGTTGCCAAAGATTTGTGTGTGGTGCATTCGACCTTTACTGAAGCAATCAATCATGATCCGGCGATCACCTATATTCAAACAGGTAGTCAGATCCCTGGAAGACCCAGTCTTGGGGCTTGGCTGAGCTATGGTCTTGGTAAAATGAATGAAAATTTGCCCAGTTATGTGGTGATGCATGCCAAAACAAGATACGCCGAACAGAGCCTGTTCGGCAGATTGTGGGGCACAGGTTTCATGCCCTCCGATCATCAAGGAATCTTGCTGAGAAGCGAGGGTGACCCCGTACTTTATCTCAACAATC
>KB911944.1 GCA_000383715.1 Verrucomicrobia bacterium SCGC AAA164-E04 | reverse complement strand
TATTCGGCAGCAGCAGTGGGCTTCAGTGTCAAAGTCTACTCAGACAGAGGCAAGCGCATTGGACCTGAGTTCAGCTCAGTGGAGAAAGTGCAGGATTAAGTCAGCCCGTGATAGTGAATAAGCAACTGCATTACAGTTCATGTGGAGAATAAAGACATGTTTTGTGAATTGGCTTTCCCTCACTGAATATGCATTCATTGCTCTCGCTGCAGGGGTTGCCACAAGCCGAGCAAAGAGCGTTTTTTGACATCACTTTAGATGGCGATTTTTTATGCAATTGAGTGACAGAGTAGGCCAAATTACCAAATCGCCTGCTCACAATGCATAAACCAATAGCACCCGGTAATAGCTGAGCAGTGATGTAAAAAACCGTCTCAAAAATAGAGCTTTCAACAGGACTACTTCTTCTTCTGTCGTTACGGGTGTTAAATGACCACCGCCAGGTATTTCTGTATTTTTGATATGCCTCTTTATTGGTGTTTAGTGAGTCTTTGAAAAAAACAGATATGCTTGGACCAACACCTACAACCAACCAAATGCTGGTAATAATCAGTGTGAAACCGACGATGCGGTTTAGGAAAGTCCGGGGCTGATTGGGGCTAAAGAGCCACTTGGTTAGCCAACCAGAGCTTTCTTGCGTATTCGCTGATGCAGTTTCTTGCGTAGCGTGTCCCTCCGTTGAGAAACACTTTTGATGCACGTAACGACCGTCCTCATTTTTGAAACGAGGCTCATTGGAACAATCTTCATTGCAAATGACACAAATTTTACTCATACCCAAAAGCGTCTTCCTCTAGGAATCCTAGCTGATTGTTTGAATTAAGTTCAATATCATTTGGACTTTGTCGGCGTCGGCCAGTCATCCGGGTTGATACCGTGTCTATGCACCCAACGGTCGTAAATGGGTTTGTATTGGCGTTTTGTATGTAAGTATGAACACAATGCCGTGATACCGATTATACCTCCTAAGTAAAAACCGTTCAGACTTTGTTGATCGTTTGACGATAAGGCTGTCGGAAACTCAAACAACGATATACCTAACGCCACGAATGAGGTAATACGTAAATATTTTGGGGAACCTTTCACACCCATAACTTCACTGCAATCGAGGCAATACGAAGTGGTA
>KB911943.1 GCA_000383715.1 Verrucomicrobia bacterium SCGC AAA164-E04 | reverse complement strand
AAAACCATCATTTTGGTTGCAAACAAAGCGGATCACGCAGGCTTTGATGAAGATGCGGAGGTGCTGAATGCATTGGGTTTCAATGCAATTTATCCAGTTTCGGCCATTCATGGCCGCGGGATGGATAACTTGATGGAAAAGGCAATCAATTCGCTACCGACTCTGGATGAAGACCTGAATGAAAACTCCCACGATGATTCTCTGGAACTTCAAGCGAACAACGAAGCGGAACCACTCAAGCTAGCCATCATAGGCAGACCAAATGTCGGCAAATCCACTATCATTAATTCATTTGCCAGTTCCGATCGCGTCATTGTCAGCCCTATAGCAGGAACCACTCGAGATTCAGTGGATGTTCCCATCGAAATTGAAGCTGAAGGCAAGCGGCATTCCTATGTGCTCATTGACACGGCAGGCATAAGGAAAAGACGCCGCATCGATGATTCGGTTGAATTTTTCAGCGTCAAGCGCGCTGAGGATTCTATCGAAAGATGTGACATAGCCGTGCATGTCATGGATGCCCAGTGCGGTGTGACCATGCAGGACAAAAAAATTGGAGGAAAAATTTCAGAGGCGAAAAAGGCATGTATTCTGGTGGTCAACAAATGGGATCTTTACGAGAAATCAGTTGAAGCCGCACGTGATGAAATCAATGAATCCGTCAACAAAAAGCGCAGCAAATCCTCCTGGCTCACCACTCTTGGGGATTTTGGAGAATGGGTGCAAAAGCAGTTATTTTTCCTGGATTATGCTCCCGTTATCTTTACAAGTGCTGAGTCAGGGTTCCATCTGGATCGATTACTGGAGGCTATCCGGTTTGTTGCAGATCAATTAAACCAGAAAGTTCCTACAGCATTGCTCAACCGAACTTTACAAGACGCGGTGAACACAAGGCAGCCTGCATCCAAACAAGGCACACGACTGAAGTTTTTTTATGCAACACAGGTAAAATTATCACCACCTACCTTTCGATTGTTTGTGAATCGCAAGGATTTGTTCACCGACCAGTATTCCAAATACCTCGGAGGTCAAATACGCAAGGCGTTTGGTTATGAAGGGTGCCCTATCATTTTCGAACCGCGCAATCGCCCTAAGAAAGTTGAATCCATTCGGGGTGGGCGCAAGAAGCGTGTGGTG
>KB911942.1 GCA_000383715.1 Verrucomicrobia bacterium SCGC AAA164-E04 | reverse complement strand
CTTTATTGAGTGCTCTGGAAGATCGCGCCCTGACGGATGAGCAGCTGAAGGCATTACTTGATTCAGTCAAGGTGAATTCCTCGAGCAAGAAACCAAGTATCGAGACGATCTTTCATGCATGGCTTCTGTGTCTTCCCGGAGTGAATTACGTAGGACATACGCATTCATTGGAAGCCAATAAAATATTGTGTTCGCCTCGAGCCAGGGATTTTGCTGAGCGACGTTTGTTTCCTGATGAGATCGTCTTCTGTGGAACTGCCTCGGTGTTTGTGCCCTATACCGATCCGGGCTTACCCCTGGCCAGAGAAATACGGGACCGGGTCAATGCATTCATCAAACAAGAAGACGCTGTACCGAAGCTCGTTCTTCTTCAAAATCATGGTATCATTGCCATGGGCACGACCCCCGATGCAGTGATGGCCTGCACTTTGATGGCAGATAAGGCAGCTGCTGTTTTCAGCGGCGCGGCCGCCATGGGTGGACCGAATTTCTTGACGCAAAAGCATGTGGAGCGTATCGCCACACGACCGGATGAACATGAGCGCCAGAAGCGACTTAATACTTAGAACACTCCTTTAAACAATTAGTTGATCAATGAAAAATAACATCCGTCGTTACCTTGCATGTGATCTTGGCGCTGAAAGCGGTAGATTGATCCGGGGAATCCTCAAGAATGGAAGGTTGTTTCTCGATGAAATCCATCGGTTTCAAAACACACCTGTAAGGAGTGGGGATTCACTCCACTGGGATATCGGCTCGCTACAAGATGAAATCAGTGTAGGTCTGGAAAAAGCAGGCGCCCTGGGGGAGTCTTTTGAAAGTATCAGCTGTGACTCGTGGGGGGTGGATTACGTCCTCTATGATTCGCAAGGGACTCATATCAATCCTACCTTCCATTATCGAGATCCGCGCACTGCTGAGGGCGTGAAGAATATTTTTAACCGTCTTCCCTGGGAAAGCATTTTCATGGAAAGTGGTATACAGTTCATGCCTTTGAATGCGCTATTTCAAATGGGGGCTGAAACTTCCGATAGATTGAGTGCAGCAGCGAGTTTCGGTGGGGTGGGAGATGCGTTCAACCACTGGTTGGGTGGTCGTGCTGTTTTGGAGTTATCGATGGCCAGTACCTTTCAGCTTT
>KB911941.1 GCA_000383715.1 Verrucomicrobia bacterium SCGC AAA164-E04 | reverse complement strand
GAAACCATGATGTGGACAGGGGGCGTGCCATGCCGTCCGAACTCTTTCATCGACCTACCAACGATACTTCCGCAGAGCAACACGCGGCAGCGCGCACCTTTCCAGAATCCTACTACACCGTGAGGCATGGACCCGCCCAGTTTTTCGTGTTGCTGGCTCCTTTTTTCCATCAGTACGCCCTGACGGAAAATAACCCACAGCACCTCTGGTTGAAGAAAGTGCTACGCGCATCGACCAGTCCATGGAAGTTCATTGTCCTGCATCATCCGATTCGTACCTCCAGCCTCCATCGCTTTGACGACTACAATCGTAATTTCAAGCGTGATGCCGATGAATTGAGGGATCTCCTCATGCCCCTGATGAAGGAGCATGGCGTGCAGATGATTTTTTCCGGTCATGATCACGTCTATGAACGATTTCAACCCGTCGAAGGTACTGTCAATATCATCACCGCTGGCGGTGGCGGATCCCTGTATCCTTTGCGGGAATATGATGTCCTGAGTACGCGGTTCCTGAGTCAATACCACTTTGTTCATGTCGACATCGAGGGGAATACATGTCGTGTGGATGCGATCGATGACGCAGGTCATGTGTTTGATTCCTTTGTCATGCAGCGGGATGCTGTTCCTGTTTCAAGCCATGCCTCCGTCTGGCATTCTCCTCTGGTGGAGGAGGGGGGAGCTGGTGATGCGGATGGCAATCTCCTCAATCAGCGCTTTGATTTCAATGGGGCACCGCTGGTGGCCAGCATGGGGAGATATTCCCACGCCGGCACTGTGAGGATTCACAATGATGCGGACCACCTCTACCTTGGTTTTGAATCCCTTGCTCTGCCTGATGACGGAGCCGTGATCTTGTTCATGGGGCAGGCGAACACGCAGCAAGTCGATGGTGCAACCGGTGTGGCTTTTCTGGATCATCTCGAGTTTGAAGACTGGCGGCCCCAGTTGATTGGTGTGCTGGGGGATGAATTTGCCGACGGGAGTCACACCTCCTTTGACCGCTCGCGCAGCGGTTTCATGGGGCCGCAGGGGGTTTTTCATGCAGGGGAAACACTGACACCTGTTCAAGGTACACGCATTCAGCAATACAACTTGAGCCCACAAGCATATACCCCAAGTCTCAAGAACACGCATTTGTCTGAGCAAAATGCGAAT
>KB911940.1 GCA_000383715.1 Verrucomicrobia bacterium SCGC AAA164-E04 | reverse complement strand
GTCTGGATCTCCCGGTGGAGTATGATGCAGCCAAGTATGGCTATTTTTATACAGAGGAAGTCAGCGGATTCCCTACCTTCACGGTAACTGAAGGAGAAATGGTGGCATTGTTTGTAGCGGAAAAAGCACTTCAACAATACCGCGGCACAACTTTTGAAAAGCCGTTATTGAGCGCCTTTCAAAAAATAGAAGAAGCATTGCCGGACACGATTTCGCTTAATCTATCAGCTTGGGATGATTCTATTTCATTTCGAACCAGCGCCATTCCCCAAATTGATCTCGATATTTTTGACCATCTGGCAAAAGCTGTATCGAAACACAAGCAACTCAAGCTGAACTATCGCAAACCCGGACATAAAAAGCCAGAGGCACGAAAGGTTAATCCTTATCACCTTGCCAATATCAATGGCGAATGGTTCCTGTTTGCCTATTGTCACTTAAGGAATGACCTGAGAACATTTGTACCGTCTAGAATACAGGCGATTGAAGAAACGGGGGAGACATTTCATCGACCAAAAAAATTCTCCATTGAAAACAGGTTGCAGGGTAGTTTTGGAGTACATCACGGCAAGGAAAGCTTTAAAGTTGTAATAAGGTTTTCACATTTGGTGGCCGATTACATTCGTGAAAAAACATGGCATCCATCTCAGAAACTGAAATCACTACCTGACGATGGGGTTGAGCTGTCTCTAAGCTTGAGTAGCCTGGTTGAAATTCACCGTTGGGTCCTTGGATGGGGCGAGCAGGCGACAGTCATCGAACCTCCTGTTCTCAAGGATCGCATTGTCAGGAGCGCCAAGGAAATCACGGCCACCTATTCCACCAGGTCAACATGAAGTCGATGGAAGACAGTTCCAAAGGAGCAGCCTGTCAGTGACTGAGGTAACCTTGAACGCTTCTGCGATACGCATTCCCTGAACCCAAAAAATCCCCCGTCCAGGAGCTTCCGCAATGATCAATGCTCTTCGTTGCCTGATATCGATTTTTTCATTGGTAAACCAATCCTGAAGTTTGATACTTCCTGGGGCGCCTATGGGTTGGATGCGATCCCCTGCCCTCCAATGGCGCAGCAAGATTCTTTGTCCGATCCGGTCTGCGTCAAAAACCTCCTGTTCCGCTTTCAGTGATAAATGCGGAAAGTCTGCCCCCCCC
>KB911939.1 GCA_000383715.1 Verrucomicrobia bacterium SCGC AAA164-E04 | reverse complement strand
AATGTATCTTTTCCACTCAGCGCGATTGAAACGTTGGGATCGCAAGAGCTGGGCGGTATGTAAGACCAGTCGATCATTTGACTCAGAGCTATTTGATTGAATGCGCACCTCTGCCCATTTTGCCCAGCTTGGAGGTTTCAAGAAAACTCTCTGCACTTCACCAGGTTGAAGTTGCAGTTTTTTCTTCCATTCAGTTTTGTCAATTCCTGCAAGGGAAGAGGGAATGACGGCATGGACAGGTATTTTGAAAAGAGTCTTTCCGCTGAATTGATCTTTGCCCTTGATGAAAGTTGTATGCGCGCCCGGGGCAAGCATTTTAGAATTGATCGTTACGTTCACTTTGCCCCCTTTTTGGTTGATGAGTACAGAATCGGGGAAAGAAACCCAGCTCGCTTGACAGTTTAATACTGCCCAATTTTCAAATATTGCCTTGGTATGTGCCTTGGTAGCCTTTGTAAACAATGGTTGGATGCGTAATTTGTGAGTTGTTATTGAGGGCGTGTTTTCTCGCAGATAAATCCCTCTTTCTGAAGATTGATTGGTATTTTTAATCTCAAATCCAATATTGGATCGACTTTCTGAAGTGGATTGAAGATTTTTAAACGCTTTGTTGACCTGAATCAGTCCATGGCCTTGTGAAAATGAGTCCAGGTGCCCCTGAATTTCGGCTGTTTCCTCAAGAGCCATTCGGATGCCATAAGGAGAGTAGGGTTTGCCCTCGGATTTAAGACCAGAAAGGATAAGGCCGATGGCACCGCACGCATAGGGTGATGCCATTGATGTTCCATTCATTTGCATGGCCGGCACCTGACTGGATGCCGGCACAGGCGCTATCGCACCTCCGGGAGCACAGAAATTGACTCCCAAATCGCCATCTGCTGTTGGGCCTCGTGATGACCATGTGTAAAGATTGTTTTGAGAAGTATGATCCATTCCATACTGAATCGCCATCATGCTTTCATGGACGTATGCACCCACGGCAAGGATGGAAGAAGTCGTGCCGCCCGGTGCTCCCGTTGTTGAAAGCGCAGGACCAGCATTTCCCGCGGAAGCTATGAATGTCACACCATGTTCATGAATCAATTCATTTACTTGCTCAATGAACCATCCTTTGTTTGGGGTAGATGTTGGTTCGCCGTAACTCATATTAATGAGATCGCAGCCTAATTCCTTCACCATTCGAAGCGCTCTTTGTAACGCGATGCCCGTTTCCATTCCGTCCAGTCTTGTGTCTCCAATTTTGATAGAAATGATCTGTGCACCCGGAGCGATTCCATTCCTGCCGGGTGATTCGGGGTAATTGGCTCCAATAATACCGGCAACATGTGTACCGTGCGCACTCGAGGGAATGATAATTGATAAAAGGTCGCCATCGTTGTAGATGTGAACGGCGAAGTTAGTCAGTGTTTCCGGTCCAAAGTGACCATACCTTTGTTTGATGGAATAGTCCTCCAGCAATTCTTCATTTCTCAAATCACCATCTTGATTTGTGTCGATGACGACTCTCCAGTGCCTTCTTATTTTAAGCAGCACACAATCATACACAGGACTTGGTGCATCATATGATTCTTCCATCCGGTTCAATAATTCCAGGCGATCTTCAAGGTCTTTTTTCTTGGCGTTATAATCGGGTTTTTCGGTAGCGAGGGTTTCCATTGCTTTTTGTGTTTGATCTAGATAGATCTTGTTCATTTCCAGCATCTGTTCCCTGGCGTGCTTTTTGTAATTATCCACGACATAATCAGGGAAAAGGTCGAACCCATTAACAATACCCAGATGAATGACCTGATTTGGTTCGATCCAAGCTGAATCTAATTGCAACTTGCGACCGCTGAGGCCCTCGACTTGAGCATCTTCATTGGGAGTTCCGATGACTGAAGTATCCACATCGCCACTTCCAGTTGCATCCAAAATATCAATCACTTTTGGTAAACCCTGGCTTGTTGTGTTTAGGCCTGGGGCACCTGGATCCACTCCCGAGTCAAGCACGGCAATTTTTATGTTTCGTCCGTCAAACGTTGGGTTTTTCTGTAAAAAAGCTTTAACTTCGGTGATTTTCTTGGGAAGAAAGCCTTCATAACTTGCGGAAGTTGCCCTGTCTGATTGAATCAAGGTAAACAAAGAGATTGAGGCGAGAATGATTCTGAATTTGAAATGCATGGCTATGGTTGAATGACTACTATCTCACGGCATTAAACCACCTATTAATACAAAAGGCAAAGATTGGAATGCATTCTTGCTCGCGCTTGGGCTCAAACCTTGTTGAACAGAAAAGACCGATCCTTTTAAAGCGTATTTATAAAGCCATTTCCCATACGCTTTTTTGATGTTCTCTCAAGAACTTGAGCGCACAGACTTCGTCTATTGGTTTTTTTTTCGGAAGGGGGTGTGTGTATCGTCCTTAAGACACTTCTTGCAGCCGTGAGTACGTCCATTTCTCCGTGCCCATTATCTCTCATGAAATGCAGGCATTTCATGCATTGAAATGCATCGAACCATTGAAAGAAACGGCGCAGGTATGCGCTCGAAGCGTTTGTTCCGTCGATGCATTTCTGCCATTTTTCCCATCCTTTGACTGTCTCGATGTAGTCAGTTATGATGGAGGGGATGTCACGTGATTTGGTAAGTATCTTTCCTCTCTGGGTGAATGGGTCATACAATCTCACCGTCTCAAAAAATGCCTTTAATGCTTGGATGGATTTCCAGGAGTAGGTCGGGAAAAAATCTTGCCCATAATATTTTGCAACGGCACGTCCTGTGCCGAAAGGAACCCTATCCGAGGTTCTTGGAGAAGGAATGACAATGGTGGAATTCAACTCTGTAAAATGACCGGATGAGATGATTTTATTCAGGAAATAGAAATCCTCTCCTGCTTTGCGTCTGTTCATGCCTCCTTGAGCCATATAAGTCGTGGCTGTCGCTGCCATGGCCGATCCTATTGTATGGTAAGCATGGGGGAATCCCGCATGCCGTAACGCTTCAACATAATATCTCAGGTGTAATTCATACCTCGCAGCAGTGTTATATATTTCCTGCGGAAGTGGGCCTTCAAGTGGGTGTTCATAATATATACTGCAGCCCGAGGTATGAGGGTTCTTTTGGAAATGACTATCCAAGGCCTTCAAATAATTGGGTTGGCACAGACAGTCGGCATCCAAGCCAGCGATCCAACCTCGTTCCAAGTTCCCAGAACAGGTCAAACGATGCAACGCCTCGTCCATCCCAATCTTGCGAGCAAGGCCAACACCTGCATTCTTTTTCGGTAATTTAAGAGCGTTGATCACATGGAATTGGAGCTGATCTGTATCGTGGGACATGCTCCACTGGCTTATGGTCTTCAATAAATCTTGATTTTCGGAATGGATCTCCGGGGCATCAGCTTCTGAATCATTAAGGACAATGAGAACTTCGATCGGACTTGAAGGAGGCTCGCAAGCTATCAATGATTGGAGTGTGAGTTCCCAATCGGGTTCACGAAAACACGGGATCACTATCACGCCGCTTAAATTTGAACGTGGTTTCGTAGCAACAATTGCCGGGCGTCCGTTAAACCTTTTTAAATATGCATCAAGATCCATAAGTAGACGAGTCTGAGTATTGATTGATGAAGGGAATATACCACAAGGTAGTGTCATCTAAATCAAAACATTCGAAGCGGATCATCGTGGAAAAAAGTTTGTAAGGTAGAATTTTGACTGAATAATGTATGCATGATCCTACGTTACGAAAGCCCAGTTTGCTCCATCAGTTTTCGCGCGCTGATTCTTTTCCTTTTCCTCACGTGCGCGGACACTGGTAAAGCACAAAACTCCAAGCGATGGGAAAAAGCGATTGTTGCTTTTGAATCTCAAGACCGAAAGAGCCCGCCTTCCGTTGGTGGTGTATTGTTCATCGGTAGTTCTAGCATTAGAAAATGGGATAGTCTTTCGGAAGATTTCCCCAACAAAAATGTGATTAATCGTGGGTTTGGTGGGTCCAAAATTCCTGATAGCATTCATTTTTTTGAACGTATTGTTCAACCCTACAAACCTTCGGTCATTGTTCTTTATGCTGGTGATAATGACATTGGAGGAGGACATACCGCACAGCAGGTTTTTGACAATTTTAAAGTATTTTCTAACCTGGTAGCAACGCGCCTGCCTGATGCCAAACTCGTCTTCATTGCCATAAAACCAAGCGTCAAGCGTTGGCGTTTGGCTCCTGAAATGCTCGAGGCAAACAGTGAAATTGAAAAACACTCGAAACGGCAACCACACATCAGCTACGCCAATATCTGGAATCCCATGCTGAGTGATGAAGGGAAACCACGGCCAGAATTATTTATTGCAGATGGCCTTCACCTGAATGCTGAGGGCTATAAAATATGGGCAAGAGTTGTCAATGAAAAACTCTGAATCGCAAATATCTCGAAAAACCGGTAATTCAATTCAAGATCAACACAGGGCTGAATACGTCCTCGACAAAACAATTAGTAATTAACTATGTTCCCGTCATCCATTAACCGAAAACACCATGAGCAATCAACTTATTCCGGCACAAGGATCAAACTCTGATTCGATCCAAAACAAAGAGAAGACCAACTCTACTCGCAGGCAATTCATTAAATCTTCTTCAGCTGTTGTTGCAGCTGGAGTGGCATTACCCAGTTTTTCAATCCCGCAAAAGACATTCGCTGCCAATGATGAGACTATCAGAATAGGACTGATTGGCTGTGGTGGGCGTGGGACGGGTGCGGCCAGCCAAGCAATGAAGGCGGATTCCAACGTCATGTTGACTGCCATGGGGGACATGTATCCTGATCGTTTGGATGTCAGCCATAATGCCCTTAAAAAGGCGGCTGAAGAAAAAATCCAAGTAACACCCGAGAACAAGTTTACAGGATTTGACGCCTACAAAAAGGTGCTGGAAAGTGGCGTTGACCTCGTCATTCTCGCAACTCCTCCTGGTTTCAGGCCCATGCACCTGAGAGCTGCAGTCGACGCTGGAAAACATATATTTTGCGAGAAGCCCATGGCTACCGATGCTCCCGGTTTGCGCTCGGTAATTGCTTCCGCAAATGACGCCAAAGCCAAGAAGCTGGCGCTGGTCGCGGGATTTTGTTGGCGTTACAATTTTGCCCGACGGGCGCTTTACGACAAAATTCATAATGGAGATATCGGGGATGTAAGATCCATTTATGCAACTTACTACACTGGTCCAGTGAAGCCCATGCCAGCTGATGATAAACGTCCTGCTGGCATGTCAGACCTCGATTGGCAGGTGCGCAACTGGTACAACTTTACTTGGTTAAGTGGCGATAGCCTTGTAGAGCAAGCCATTCACAGTGTGGACAAAGTTGCCTGGTGTATGAAGGATGAACCTCCAGTCAAGGCAGTGGCCACAGGAGGTCGACAGGTACCAAATGAAAGTGGCAATATTTTTGATCACTTTGCCGTCTACTACGAATACGCAAATGGTCTCAGGGCATACGTGGGAAGTCGCCAAATCGCTGGTTGCTATAACGAGAACAACGACTACATACATGGTGCCAAGGGAATAGCTGAAATTTTAGGGTGGTCCCGTGTCCAGATCCGAGGTGAAGATTCATGGAAGTATAGTGGCCCGAACAATGACATGTATCAGACAGAACATAATGAGTTATTTGCTTCCATCCGTGATGGAAACCCAATCAATGACGGTGATTGGATGAGCAGCAGCACAATGATGGGGATCATGGGGCGCATGGCTGCTTACACGGGCAAAGAAATCTCCTGGGAGCAAGCCATGAATTCTCAAGAAAAATTGGTTCCTGAATTTTTTGAACCCAACATGAATCTTCCCATACGGCCCATGTCGATTCCCGGTGCTACACCATTCGTCTGACAAGCGGTTTTAAACTTAGATTCAACAATCAGATCTCAAACGCATGACTCCGAAAATATCCATTGATCGTCGAAATTTTCTATCCTTATCTACCGTCTCCATCGCCGGGACGATGATGGCTGGTGTGCCGGGGCTGACTATGGCTTCTTTGCAGGCAGATCACCACAATGTTAAGGGAAATCGAATCTACAAATCTATCAAGATGGGCATGTTCAGCGAGAAGATTTCTGTCCACGAAAAATTCAAGCTCATGAAGGAAATGGGCTTTGATGGGGCGGAACTGAATAGTCCGGGCGGAGTCAACAAGGAGGAAGCATTGAATGCCAGTAGAGAATTGGGATTTCCCATTCATGGGGTGGTTGATTCCATTCACTGGGGAATTCGATTGTCAGATCCGGATCCCGCAGTCCGTGAAAAAGGACTTCAAGGTCTTTTGACCGCCATGAAGGATACTCACTTCGTTGGGGGGGATGCAGTTCTGTTGGTGCCGGGTGCCGCGAGGGATCCGGAAAAGGAATCCCATGGTCACGTTTGGACGCGTTCGATCGAACAAATCAAAAAAGCGCTTCCAACGGCCTCAAAACTTGGGGTGAGGATCCTTATTGAAAATGTTTGGAATAACTTTCTCTACGATCCGAAAGGAGACAATGATCAGTCAGCGTCACTTCTAGGCGCCTATTTGGATGAAATAAACAGCCCGTGGGTTGGGTCGTATTTTGATATTGGAAATCATCAACGATTCGGTAAGCCTGCAGAATGGATAAGGACCTTGGGGCATCGCATCGTTAAATTGGACGTTAAAGACTGGGGTGTTGACAACGGTTTTTGCAAAATCGGAGAGGGTGACGTGGACTGGGCTGATGTGCGAAGCGCATTGCACCAGATCGGTTACACTGGATGGGCAACGGCAGAGGTTTCCGGAGGGGACCGTCACCGCATCAAAGACATCTCTGAACGTATGGATCAATATCTCTTGGGTAAGTAGCGTCAGGGGCTCAAGACAAGTGATGCTTGCGAGGCCAAAGCGCTAGCCAAAGACATAGTTATCAGCGCAGTTTGATTTACATTGTTAGTCTTAATTTTCTGGGGCTTTTCAGAATATGACTCACCCGCTTTTGCTAAACCTGGGCTTTTCTAACTGCTGTAAGGCAGACCAAAACTTAGTTCATGAGGAGCGGCACGCTGAACACGAGTATATTTTTTCATAAAAACAAGACCGCGTGCTTGCATTCAATCAATCAAGCAGCCATTCTTCAAAGCCGTGGCACTCTACAAGCTGCCCCTAAAACAATCACATTAGACATGAGCAATTCGGACGCAAAACCAAAGCTTGATTTGGATTTGGAATCGGCCTTTCTACCAGCATGGGCGCAGAAATCTACTGAGGGTAACCCCTATGCGAAATTTGAAGGAAGGGATAGAGATTATACCAACCGCGATGGACGAGGGAGGAAACGTGGAAGCGATTCAGGGAGACCTCCTCGCCCCAGAAGCCGGGATCCGCGCAGCAACGATCGACGTCAAGGTGCGGGAGGCAGGGATAACCGACCAGGGGGAGGCGGTCAACAAAGGAGTGGAGGCGGTCAAGGGCGTTCTGGTAAAGGCGGAAACGATCAAGGCGACCGCCGTAATCGCCCCCAGGGCAGAGGTCCTCAGCGGGACAGACCACGTCGCAGCCGTCAGGAAATATTGGCATCCTTGCCACAACTAAAAACACAAATCATTCCTGAACCCAAAGGCGTAGGATTGCTCGCCAAGCGCATCCGAATGCAAGGAAGAGCATATCCGCTGTTCGATATTGCCGGATTGATTCTCCAAAGTTCGGATCGCTACCACATTCGATTCAGTTCTCAAACTCCACCTAAAGATCAGGAACAACAAAAAATCTGGATCTGTAAACTGGATCAATCAATCTGGTTGAATGAAGCGGAAGTGGTGCAGCACGTGTTGCAAAAGTATCTTGACGATTTCTACAGTGCCGAGAAAACAGAAACGGAACCTCCCAAAGGCTCGTTTAACTTTGTAGCCCAATGCGGAATGTCCGGTGTTGTGCTTGGCCCTCCCAACTACCATGGTTATCAGGTTCGTCTACGCGAGTTGCATGAAGAACGTTACTCGCGCATGGATTTTGAACATTTCAAAGCCAAAGTGAAAATTGTTCAGGATGAAGCAGTGGTTAATAAGTGGTTGGAAGAGCAAAGCTGGACCATAGAATACGGAGATAAAAAAGATCCTGAAGCCAAAAAACTCCACTCTTTGGAGGAGGTGGAAATTCACTTTCGCGAGAAAAATTTTCAGGGTTCCATCGAGTGTGTGAATTCCGTTCAAGTTTCGGGAGATCCAAAAAACCAACTCTCTCGGCCCATTCGCGATTTGATTCGATTTCATGTTGATGATCAGACACGTTTTCCTCTTCAGTTGGCCACCGAGCTAAGTCAACAATTTACACGTCAGGGACTACAGTTCTTCAAAGTCAACAAAACAGTGACCCATGTTTCTGTTTCCCGCCCGCATTATTTGGATTTAGCCTCTACACCTGTTTCCGACTTGGTGAAGCGCATCGTTCAGTTCATCGATGAGTCGCCTAATTGTACTCGAAACAAAGTTCTGGAATCTTTGGCTCCAGCGCCTGCCGCTGCAGAAGATCCAAAAAATGATGGTAATGGAACCAGTGAACTGCCTTCCGGAAAAGCTGAGGGTAAGGATGATACAGCTGCAGGTGAATCCAGTCAGCCAGTAAAAGATGTCGTTGAAGTTAAGCCCCAAGCTGAAACTACTGGTGAAGCAAAAGTAAGGAAATTACCAAAATCCGAATCGGCTTTGACACCAGAACAAGCTGCTGTCACCACTGATTTACATTGGCTCATTCATCAAGGGCATGTGATCGAGTTTTCCAACGGTAAGCTGGAGACCGCCAAAAAGCCCAAAGATCAGCCCAAAAAGAAATCCGCTAAATCTTCCAAGAAGAAATCCAGCGAAGAGGCTTCGAAAAAAGATAAACCTGCTCAGAAAGCCGAAGCTAAAAAAAGTGATGATTCAGTGAAAACAGCTGAAACCAAATCATCGGGCACTGAGAATGTTGAAGTTGAAGTAATTCCAGAGACATCGCAAGCAGAGGCAGGTAAGGTTCCGGTAACTGAACCACCTACAGCTATTTCACACACTGAGGAAAAGAGCGACTCCGCAGATGTATCAGTTGATGCATCACCTGAGGTTACTGATCCTGAATTATCGAAGCCTGCAAGTGGTGAAGATAAAGTGGAATCCAAGGAAATATCCCCTGCAACAAGTGAGGAAGATACCTCCAAACCTGCAGAGAGTTGATCATGGCTCGTAAAAGTGCATATGCTCAAGCCGGTGTTGACCTTGAGTTAGGCAACCAGGTCAAACAAACTCTACCCGATCTTCTTGCCTCCACCCACCGTAAAGAGGTGCTTGGTAAAGTGGGGGGATTTGGCGGATTGTTTGCAGCTGGATTTAAGGACTACAAAAAGCCTGTTCTTGTTTCCAGCGTGGATGGTGTAGGGACCAAGCTCAAAGTGGCATTCATGACAGGCAAGCATGATACGATCGGGGAGGACCTTGTAAATCATTGCGTCAACGATATTCTTGTTCTGGGTGCAACTCCCCTGTTTTTTCTGGACTACATTGGAGCAGGAAAGCTGAAGCCCAAAGTGTTCGACTCAATCATTAGAGGGTTTGCCCGTGGCTGTAAGGCCAACGGTTGTGCGCTTATTGGTGGGGAAACAGCACAGATGCCGGGTTTTTATCAAGCCGGGGAGTATGACGTCAGCGGCACGATTGTTGGTGTGGTCGATCAGCCGCGGATGCTTGATGGGCGCAAGACAAAGGCCGGCGATGTGGTGATTGGGCTGGCATCGAATGGCTTGCACACTAATGGCTATTCCTTGGCTAGAAATATTTTATTTGAAAAGGCGGGACTCAAGCCTTCTACTCGTCTTGCTGATTTGGGAGGTAAAGTGGGTGATGCTTTGATGGCAGTTCATCTGAGCTACAATAAAATCGTTCAGCGCTTGTTGAAACGATTCAACCCAGGAGGAAAACCGTCTGCTATCCAAGCCTTGTCTCACATAACCGGAGGTGGTTTTCAGGATAATATTCCACGTAATCTGCCTGCGCATCTTGATGTCAAAATCCACCAGGGTTCATGGGACATACCACCTTTGTTCCAATACCTCCAGTCAGCTGGTAAAATCAAAGACAGCGAGATGTTTCATGTTTTCAATATGGGGATTGGATTGACAATGACCGTACGCGCTCATCAAGCAGACAGCATTTTGAGAGCAATCCGGCGCTCCAGCCACCAAGCTTGGTTGATTGGTGAAATCGAAAAGGGCTCTGGCAAAGTTCATATGTCCCTCTAGGTTCGGATATGCGGCTCAGGCCGGTCAATCATCCGTTAGAAGTGCCGGGGCGTTCGGTGTTTTTTTAGTTTTCGCCAGTATTAATATACAACTGATCAGAAAACACATCAGTGAGAAGTGCTTTCCTATATTTTGGTACATCGTTAGGGGCACTTTCCATCCCTTGGGAATATCCATGATTCGAAAACCTTTCGAGTAGATATCCTCCGAACCAAGGTCAGATCCAGGAGTGTTTATTCGACCTGCGGGGTCAACCCAGCAAGTGAGACCGTTGTTTCCACAGCGAATCATAGGTAATCCTGTTTCAATGGAGCGAAAGGCAGCTAAACTTGCATGCTGAAATTGAGCCGCGCTCTCTTTGAACCAACCATCGTTGGTTAGATTGAGCAGACAATCGATTTCATGAGTTGCCTGATGTGACAAATGAGGCATCACATCCTCAAAACAAATCAGAGGGAACAAGCGAATATCCTGCTCGGGAAGATGAAAAGCTTCTGGCTGTTTACCTGCAGTAAAAAGGTGCTGTATGGGTGTCAGCATCTTCAGAATGGGAAACCATTGATGCAATGGAACGTATTCTCCAAACATGACAAGGTGACGTTTGTGATACGTATCTTTTAATTGCCCCGACGGGTTCATGAAAAAAGCGGCATTGAATGTGGTGGGATGATCGGAATTCAATGTTTCAAAATCGACATCCGTCCCGTTGAAGCAAAACCATGCCTGATGTTGATTCAATAAATCCTTCATAGGTTTAAAGGATTGGATATTTCCGGGGAAAGCTCCTTCCGGCCATACCAGCAGATTTACATCCAATTGGAGTGCAGCCTTCGAAAGTCCCAGTAGATCCTCGAATCTGGACTGATCTTCCAAGGAATTCCAAATCAAGGTTTGCGGGAAGGCGGGTTGAATCAGGGCGACTTTAAAAGTTTCTTTCGGACGGGAGTCTTCAATCGATTGAATTCGTTGGTAGCCATAAATGCACAATGCAATGATCACCCCCACGGGGAGAATTGTATCGGGTAGCCATGTCCAGGGGCTAGGAGTCCTGAGTTTTGTACGAGCGATTCCTATGCCTGTTGCAAGTGATGTCCAAACGACGATGAAAGAGATCATTGGGACACCTCCTAATGCTGCCGTTTGAGCCAATGGAGCATAGGCTAGTTGTGAGGCGCCAAGAAGTAGCCATGGAAAACCAGTGAACAGATTAGATACCATCCATTCCATACTCACCCATAGAACTGCGCCGAGTATTGAAAGTCGCTGGGCTTCGAATAAGGTCCTGGAGCGGAGCCATTGCATTGTATCGGTCGGATGTCCGTTATGAGCGGTTCCTTTGAATTGATATATGAGGTGCCAACAGATCGCGGTCCATAAAGCAGGGAAAAGTGCTACGTAGGCTGAAAGCGAAAACCAGCCTGCCAAAGCGCCGGTAAAATGTGGCATGTTCAACAACCAATACAGGCTTGTTGCAGCATGTGTCCATGAGGCCAGATATGCCCAGCCAAAAACTGATTTACCTTGTGTGCTCGCACCAATGGCTATCAAACAGGCGGGAGTTAACCATGCAAATCCAACCATATTCCACGTCGGAAAAGCGAATGCCCAAGTCAATCCAAGGCCAATACAGGCAAAGAGACGTAGCCAGAGTTTGTGTTTATGATGGGCCGGCAACATATTGCGGCATTTTCAGCAAATCAACCAGCTTGCTTAGCCTCGGCTCGATAGGCTTCGGCAAGGAGTGTGATCGGATGTTTGATCTCGATGTGGAGCCCTCGCTCTTTAGTTCCGTTCAGTATCTGTAATAGGCAGCCGGGATTACCCGTCGCAAGCACCGTTGCCTTGGTCGATTCAACGTGGTCCAGTTTGCGCTGCAGCAAGATATCTGCTGTTTCGGGCTGCACGATGTTGTAAACACCTGCACTGCCGCAGCACCAACTGCTTTCAGGGAGTTCATGTAAGATTAAACCTGGTATGGATTGAATGATTTCCCTTGGCTGTGCGCTTATTTTTTGCCCGTGTACGAGGTGACACGCTTCATGGTATGTAACTCTCTGGTTTTTGAGTGGCTGGTTCTTGGGGGCTTTCCATCCCGTCAGTGCCAGCCATTCATGTATGTCTTTTACCTTATCATCCCAAAGTACGGCTTTGCTGGCATAAATCGGGTCATTTTTGAGTAGTTCTGTATAATGTTTCAGGTGTGATCCACATCCAGCAGCGTTTGTGATGATAGCAGCAAATTGCTCTGGTGGGAATTGATCTATCATTTTACGCGCCATTTCCTGAGCCAGTGACCATTCACCGTTGTGAGCGTGCAGGGATCCGCAGCAATTTTGCTCGGGAGGCGTGATTACTTCGCATCCGTTTCGGGCCAGAACCTCTGCTGTGTCCAGATTGACATCGCTGAAAATGAGATCCTGCGCACATCCTGAAAGTAAAGCGACTCGATATTTTTTTTCGCCCAGGGGTTGGGTGATTGTATCTACCAACTCATGAGTGAATCTGGAGCGTATGGTGGGAGTCATTTTTTCCATATCACGCAATCGTTTGGGCATGAGCTTCAAGATACCTGTGCCGCGAATGAAAGTCTGCAATCCTGATTGCTGATACAAGCGCATTAATGTCCCCAGAAATTGAAGCCGCCGTTGCTCCGTAAAGAGCCAACTGATGGTCAGTCGCCTGATAAGGGATCGTTTAGGGGACTGCAGGATATTTTTGGATTCAACTTCGGCTCGTGCATGTTCAAATAGTTCAGCATAATTGACACCTGCAGGGCAGGCTGTCATGCACGCAAGGCAGCCCAGGCAGTAATACATCTCTTCTGCGAAGCTTCTGGACACTTCCAGTTCGTCATCAGCGATGGCCCGCATCAAAGCGATTCGCCCGCGGGGACTGTGTTTCTCCATTTGTGTCAGTTCATAAGTTGGGCAGCTAGGAAGGCATAACCCGCAATGCATGCACTGTTGCACGACCGAGTAATCAAGGCCTTTCAAATGAGAATCGATTGGACTTGGCTCTAAGGTTGAGAGTGTTGGCTGAGACATGATGATGTAATGGGATGGGTAGATTAAGAATCTCTATTAAATGTGTTGTTCTGCTCGTCTCGCTGAAGAAATTTTACAACTTTAAAAAAGAAGAAAGCTGCTATCGAGACGAAGAATAATGCAGTAATCACTCCGATACCAACGTCCCTCAGCTGATTCTGTGAAATTCCCTTGAGGGCAAACCCCATGCAGCCGAAAACGGCCAGTAAGGTAGATGCACTAAAAAAGAAGACGATTTTTTTAGGTCGTTTTGGGTCAATTCGCTCCGTTTTGCCTTCAAAGATGATACGGTAAACCCAACTGGTAACCCCAAAAAACACCACGAAGGCCAATAGAGTAAAGATCCCGATCTTAAATTCCAACGTGGGGTTGATTTGTTGAATGGATGCAATAAACGCTGCTACTGCTCCCATGGAAAAAGAGGAAGCAAAACCAGCAAGACGATCAAATTGATCATCAGAAGAGGATGTCGAGGCGGAAGTAACGCTCATTTTTTCAAGGATTTTTATTAGGCAGGGTCAAATATTTTGCCAGGATTGAGTGTGCCTTTGGGGTCCAGTACCTTTCTGACTTCTTTCAAAATTCTCATTTGTGTCTGACCCGCAAAATCAGGAAGAAACTTTTTCTTGGCAATGCCGATACCATGTTCTCCAGTAATCGTTCCGCCCAGGCGAATGGCTTCCTTGAAAATATCTTCGAAAGCCTCCTCAATTCGATGCATTTCATCCGTGTTACGTTCATCAGTGAGAAAGGTAGGATGTAAATTGCCATCGCCCATGTGTCCAAAAGTGCCGACTTTTAATTGATATTTTTTTGCGACCGCCGCCACGTAGCGGATCATGTGCCCAAGTTCACTTCTTGGAACGGTGGCGTCTTCAAGAATTGTGGTGGGTGATAGTCGTGCAAGAGCTGAGAAAGCGCTTCGACGTGCACTGGCAAGTTTGGCGGCCTCCGTATCATCCTTGGCAACCCGGATTTCCATGCAACCGTGTTCCCTGCAGATGGCCTCCATTTTTTCTGCCTCTTCTTTCACAACGGCCGGATGCCCGTCGGTTTCTATGAGTAGCAGCGCCTCGCAATCCAGCGGCAGGCCGATTTTGGCAAAATCTTCGACACAATGAATCGTGGTTCGATCCAGGAATTCCAAAGTGCAGGGAATAATTTGAGCTGCGATAATGGCGGAAACGGTTTCAGCGGCTCGATCCATTTGCTCAAATGTTGCTACCATTGTTTTTTTGGCTTGCGGCTGAGGGATTAGTCTTAGCAGCACTTTGGTGATCACTCCCAGCGTTCCTTCTGAGCCAATAAATAAATCTTTCAATGAATAGCCTGCAACGTCCTTGACACATTTATTACCCATCCAGCAGATTTCACCATCAGGCAAGACGATTTCCATTCCCATCACGTAGTTGCGCGTTACTCCGTACTTTAATCCACGTAAGCCGCCTGAATTTTCAGCCACATTACCCCCGATTGTTGAAATTTTCATGGAACCAGGGTCCGGAGGATAGAAGAGGCCTGCTTTCTCCGCTGCTTCAGCAATGGTCAAGGTGGTTGCGCCGGGTTCGGTCAATAGTGTGAGGTTGGCTGTATCCAATTCCAGAATCTGTTTCATTTTGACGGTGCAGAGAACAATGCACCTTTCGGAAGGTAAACTGCCTCCGCTCAATCCTGTACCAGAACCTCTTGTCACGACGGGGATCCCTTCGCTATTGGCAAGTTTCAGAACCTCGGATACCTGCGCAGTGGTGTGGGTAAACACCACGCAGCCTGGGTGTTGTTTGAGTGCAGCCGTGCCGTCAAAAGAGTAGGGGATCAGGTCTTCCTTTTGATCAAGGACGTCTTGTTTTCCTACAATCTTACGCAGGCGGTCGATGACTGACAGTTCAAGCTTCATCATGAATGGAATCGAGATTGAATAAAGCCGTGCTGCAGGTCAATGAACTTTCTTGAATGACTCTCATCGACATGATGAAATACCCCCACTTTATGAGTAAGAATACACTTGCTGAAAATTTAAATGTGTTGACGGTGGTCGGTAATCGCAGTGAAAAATCTACCACTCGCACGGTGGTTAATCATGTCGGTAATCTACTGGAGCAACGTGGTTGTCGATTGAATCGCTTTGATTATGCAGAGGAAAACCTGCCATTATTTGACGTTCAAACAGCTTTCGGAGGCGAGGTTTATACAGCTTTGAAAAAGAAGGTCAAGCAGACTGACGTCATTGTGCTGGGCACCCCTGACTACCATGGAAGCATGAGTAGTGCGTTGAAGAATTTTTTGGATCATTTCTGGACAGAGTTTGCCGGTAAGCTTTTTGGGACTATTGTGGGTTCTCACGAAAAGGGGCTTACAGTGCATGATCAAATGCGCACAGTCATGCGCCAATGCTACGCATGGTCTTTGCCCTATGGTGTAAGTTTTCAAGATAAGGCTGATGTTGATGGAGATTCGGTGACTTCCGAGGCTCTGAAGTCAAAACTTGAAGGAATGGCCAGCGATCTGGTTGTTTACGGTCAAATTCTCGCGAATCAGCGAAAAGTTGATTTGGCAGGATCCGAACCTGGGTTTTTGTCGCACTATCGGAAATAAGGTTTTCGTTCTTACCCAATGTCAATCAAACGCACAAAAAAATCATGAAAAACAGCTCTTACGCCCAGATGGTCGCAGGATATGCCAAGGCTTTTCGGGAAGGTAAAAATATACCCAACGGAGCTTATGCCTGCCCCATTAGGCCAACTTTACCTCAACATGCCCCCAAGGCCTTGATTTTCTCACCGCATCCGGATGACGAGTGCATCATCGGTGGCTTGGCTCTGCGTTTACTCAAGGAGTCCGGGGTAAATGTCATCAACGTTGCCGTGACTCAAGGAAGCAATCAAGAGCGCCAGGTTGGCAGGTTGGAAGAGTTGCGTGCCGCATGTGGATACATGGGTTTTGGTCTTATTCAAACAGCTGATCGAGGTTTGGAGGGGGTGCATTCCAAACGTCGTGAGAATGATCCAGATTCCTGGTCGAAAGATGTGGTGTTGATCGCTCGGATTCTAACAGAGCAAAATCCGGCAATTATATTTGTACCTCATTTGACCGACTGGAATTCGACCCACATCGGGGTGCACTTGTTAGTCATGGACGCCTTGGCCAGGATGCCCTCGAGCTTTGAAACTTGCGTCATCGAGACTGAGTACTGGGGAGCCATGGCATCACCTAATTTAATGGTGGCATCCAGCGAGGAAGATGTTGCGGAGATGGTAACGGGGACATCCTTTCATGTGGGAGAGGTGACACGGAATCCATTCCACTTGCTTCATCCCGCGTGGATGCAGGATAATGTGAGACGAGGGTCCGAACTTGTTGGAGGTCAAGGTGAGTCAGCTCCAGATTTTTCGTTTGCGACGCTTTATCGTGTCAACTGCTGGGCGAACCAGCAGTTGAACGTCGCCTGGGATGGTGGGCGCTACCTCAGACTCGACGCGGATCCTGCGCGCCTTTTGCAGCTGTAATGCTTCCGCCCCAAGGGGAATCCAAGCTAGAGAGAATCTCCCTCACTGAGGTTAGAAAGCCACCAGCTTACTTAAAGCTTCGACCCGTTTGTTGATGCATTCTCGAGTTGTAGTCGTGGTCGATGCCAGACCAAAACCTTGACAGCAAAAAGACGCGGTCACAGTCCCGTGGATAATTGCTTGTCTCAGGTTGTCATCAATATCACCGTCATGGCTGGCAAGGTAGCCCACCAAACCTCCCACAAAAGAATCTCCAGCACCCGTTGGATCAATGACGTTATCCAGAGGGAAAGCGGGAGCTATGAAAAGTCCACTCGGGCCTGATAGAATGGCACCATGCTCTCCCTTTTTCACAATCACATACTTTGGTCCATATTTGTGCAAGGACTGGGCCGCGATAACCACATTGTCTTCTTCCGTGAACTGACGAGCTTCGCTGTCGTTGAGTACAAGGCAATCCACGTCGTTGAGCAATTGTTCTAATTCGTGACGAGCGATGTTAAGCCAAAGATCCATGGTATCGGCTACCACAAATTTGGGCTGCTTCATCTGCTTCAAGACGTGGTGCTGAAGTTGAGGGGCACAATTGGCCAGAAGAATGTATGCTTTCTCGTTGAGAGGGCTTGTTACATTTGGCATCCAATCTTCAATCACGCCTAGATCTGTCTCCAGTGTCTTACGATTGTTCATGTTGACCTCGTATTCGCCCTCCCAATGGAAAGTGTTTCCAGCCGCCTTTTCCAGTCCGCTCAGGTCGATCTGGTGTTTTTTGTAAAGCTCAATGTATTCTTCGGGGAAATCATCTCCCACCACTCCCAGCAGGCTGACTGGAGAGAAAAAGCTTGCTGCAACGGCTGCGTGGCTTGCAGATCCCCCAAGCAACCTGGGGTTTTCTTTGTTTGGTGTTTTGATGGAGTCCAGGGCGGTTGTACCAACGATCAATAAGCTCATTTTTTTATTCAATATTCAAACAGAGATTTATTTATAGTGGGGTTATTGCATGGAATCAATGGTTTAGGAGCAATGTTTTCGGTAATTGCCGTGCGGAATTTCTTCCAGCGAATCCAAGCTATGATTCCAGAAATACATCCACGCCTGGATCTCCTTCTTATTCCTCGCTGAAACAACGGGCACGACACAGCGCATGAACAGCGATCGATCGGGTTCCTTGCATCGACAGTCCTCATAAATATCTAAATCACTCAAAAGTGTGTCAGCTTCGGTCATTTGGTAAAGCTCGCCTTGGATCTTATTTGATCTGATGATGCTGGCGACCGCGCACGGATACTCTTGCCGATAATCAAACAATAATCCGTGTGCGAAAGCTTGTCCTAAACAAGACGCAGACTGTCTCAGCTTCCTCGCAAAAGGATTATTCATACCTGACATCAATGTTCCATAAACAAACAGGTAATCGCATTGAATCCTTTGTTCTATTTCGTATAAATCATCCATTGTTCGAGTTTCAGGTGTTTAAATTGATACGGCATCAAGCTTGATTTTACAAACCCACACCCTAAGGTATCCTCATATGCATCTCCCTCAATTGAAAATCCCCTATTGGGTCAAAGCCCTCTTTGTGTTGGCTACTATCTTGTCTCCTCAACTTGAAGGACAGGAAGGAATTCCGGATGGGGTCTGGGTGCGTCCCGGATTTGAACTGACTGTTGCTGAAAGTACAATCAAAAAGCCAAGATTCCTTGAATTCGATGACCAAGGAACGCTTTTTGTCAGCGTTCCAGCCGAGGGGAAGATTCAGGCGTGCCGAGATGAAGACGGCGACGGTATTTATGAATCCATCACCACCTATGTCGAGGGATACAAAACCGGTAAAATATTGCAGGCCATGCAATTCTACAAAGGGTGGTTGTGGTTTGCTGACATGACCTCCATTTATAAATCTCGGGATCAAGACCATGATG
Organism: Verrucomicrobia bacterium SCGC AAA164-E04; assembly: GCA_000383715.1. Taxonomy (GTDB): domain Bacteria; phylum Verrucomicrobiota; class Verrucomicrobiia; order Limisphaerales; family AAA164-E04; genus AAA164-E04. Next base: position 45,762 of record KB911939.1, on the reverse strand, counting down.
GTCAATCAGATGAGGTCATTAAAGTAATTGGTGAAGACCAACTCCCCATCACTGGCGGTGGCCACAAGTGGCGTGCTTTATTGATTCATGAAGACCTTATCTACACACATGTTGGAGATCAGGGTAACGCGACGGACGAGCCGATCACGGAAAATGATCGCAAGAAGATCTGGACATTCAATCTGGATGGTTCAGGGAAATCGCTGTTTGCATCTGGTATTCGCAATACTGAGGAGCTGTGTATTCGCCCCGGCACAGATGAGGTATGGGGAGTCGATCATGATATTGACACGCTCGCACTCAAACTGGAATCGAAGCATCCCAAATTTGGTCAACCCATTACGGACCACAATCCTCCAGCAGAATTGAATCATTATGTCAAAGGTGGTTTCTATGGTCACCCTTACATCCTGGGTAAAAACATGCCCAACCTCAACTATCTTGATCACCCTGATTTGATCGAAATGGCCTCCAAAAACGTAATTCCTGAATGGGTGATGCCGGCTCATTGTTCAGGTAATGGGATGACCTTTTATCAAGGGAAAATGATACCTGACGCGCATGGCGATGCGTTTGTTGCTTTCAAGGGGGGATGGAATGCAAAGCAGAAAGTGGGTTATTGCGTATCTCGTATTTTATTTGAATTCGGTCATCCTTATGGTGAACAGAAAATTGTGAATTTTCTCAAGAACGGGGACGAAGTTCTTGGACGCCCTACCGATTGTGAACAGGCGCCTGATGGTTCCATTCTGTTTACAGACGACAATAAACATAAAATTTATCGTATAAGATATATCGATAGATAAATAGCAAAACGGCCCAGGCTGTGTATAGCCTGGGCCATGATAGATTTTAAATATCTGGGGTCTATTGAGATTTTATCCAATCAAGCACATGCTTGACCGCATCATCGACCTTGACCTTTGAAAGCTCTCCGCCGCGTGGTTTAATCTCAATTTCACCATTGGCGAGGGAGCGGTCTCCAATCCCGACCCTGATCGGGAATCCTACTAATTCAGAGTCCTTGAACTTGACCCCGGGACGTTCATCACGGTCATCAAGCATCACATCCACTCCCGCCTCAGTTAATTGGCTGTAAAGAGACTCTGCGACTTTCATAACCTCACTCTCCGGTTTGTTTCCCAGCGGTGTGATACATACTGCATAAGGAGCTACCGAAACTGGCCACTTAATCCCGTGGTCATCATGGCATTGCTCTATGATCGCCTGCAATGTGCGAGTGACGCCGATACCATAACAGCCCATGATACAGGGATTGGATTTACCGGTTTCATCCAGGAAACTTGCATTCATTGCTTCACTGTATTTTGAACCCAACTTGAAGACGTGGCCTACTTCAATGGCTGACTGCACCATCAAAGGTTTTCCCGTTATCGGGCATGGTTCCCCTGCCTGAACGGTTCGGAAATCGGCAAATGCCTTTACCTTGATGTCTCTTTCAACCGAAACATTGCGGATATGGAATTTATTTTCATTGGCTCCAGTAGTCAGATCGTAGCCACCCTTCAGAAAATCATCAGCGTATACTGGAATATCATCCACACCGACAGCTCCGAGACTTCCAGGGTAGGCTCCCAGCCAGTCATTGATTTCGGCAGGTTCTGCTGGGCGGAATTGAGTGCTACCGAGCACGCCGGCAATCTTCGCCTCATTCAACTGGTCGTTACCAAGCAACAAAAAGATCACTGGTTTGTCTTCAACGACGTAAACTAAGGTCTTTATTTGATGATTGGCAGGCACATTAAAGGGGGCTTTTGCCAACGCATCAATGGTTTTAACGCCCGGAGTTGCAAATTTTTCAACAGCAGAGAGAGCGGATACTTCGACTGCCTCCTGATCTGCCAGGGGGCTTTTGAGTCCGCTGGTAGCTTTCTCTACGTTCGCCGCATAATCACCGGTTTCTACGTAAACGACATCATTTTCACCCACTTCCGCGGGCACCATGAATTCGTGCGAAAATTTACCACCAATCACACCAGTATCAGCTTCCACCGGCAGGGCCTTCAATCCACACCGATCAAAAATGCGAACATAGGCATCAAACATGGATTGATAACTTGTTTGAGCTGCCTCATCGGAAACATCAAAACTGTAGGCGTCTTTCATGATGAACTCACGTGCTCGCATGAGCCCAAAGCGAGGACGAATTTCATCCCTGAATTTTGTCTGAATTTGATAGAAATTCTTGGGTAATTGACGGTAGGAACTGATTTCTGACGCCGCCAGGCTGGTTACTACTTCTTCATGAGTCGGTCCTAAGACCCATTCACGTTGAGATCGATCTTTGGCCTTGAACAGTACGTCACTGGCTGTTTCGTAACGTCCGCTTTCTTTCCATATTTCAGGCGGCTGCAAAGCAGGCATTAACACTTCCAAGCCACCCGCCCGATCCATTTCTTCACGGATGATTTGAGAGATTTTTTGCAATGATCTCAATCCCATGGGAAGGAAGGTGTATAACCCGCCGGTCAGTTTTCTGATGAGTCCTGCTCTTAGCAGTAATTTATGTGAAGCGATTTCAGCTTCCGATGGTGTTTCCTTAAGTGTGGGTACAAATGTCTGGGACCAACGCATATAGTTGCAAAGTCAAATGAGTTTAGATGTGAGAGGATATGGTCGACACTATTTCACGGTGTTCACCAAAGGAGACATTCCTTGAATTCTTACCTCAAGTTTATCTCCGGATTGTATCGGGCCGACTCCACTGGGAGTGCCGGTAAGGATCACGTCACCCGGTAGTAGGGTGATATTGGTTGAAATGAAGCTCACCAATTCAAAACAATTAAAGATCAACTGGCCCGTCAGTGAGTTCTGTCTCAATTGTCCGTTCTGAAAAAGCTGGATAGTGAGTTTATGTGGGTCGATTTTTGTTTCCACATAAGGTCCCAGTGGCGTGAAGGTATCGAATGATTTTGCCCGCGCCCACTGACTTTCTGCTTTCTGGATTGTTCGATCGCTGATGTCCTGAGCTGACGTATACCCGAAAATATAACGAGCCGCAGCGTTTGCTGTTACGTTGCGCATCCTTCTGCCAATCACAATGGCCAGTTCAGCTTCGTAATCCACACGATGATCCTGAAAGGGGATTTCAATCTTTCCTCCATCAGGGATCAATGAGGTCGGAGCTTTGAGCCAAAACAAAGGTGTTTTCGGTAGTGCTTTTCCAGACTCACGTGCGTGATCCGCATAATTCAAGCCTACTGCGATCACCTTTGAAGGCGCGACAGGTGTGAGCGTCTTGATACCCTTAGGGTTCGTTGCACGTTTTTGAAATGAAGGAGAACCGAAAACGTCGCCCTTTAATTTAAAAAGTTCGCCGTCAACCACTTTCGCGTAGAAGATGTCATCACCCTTCTGGAATCTACCAATAGCTGCCATACATATTAAAGAAACAATCTAAAGAAAATGCAGCCAGACCGCAAGGCGAAAGTCCATCGCACTTCGACAGCTGCTAAGGGGGGCGATTTCTCAGGAACCTAAATTTTCTCAGTTTTCGGTTGCGGTTTGAATAGGTTCGGGATGAAATGACGTCGAATTCCTTTTATTTATTATGTGGAAAAAACCATTGAAATCCTCGTTGGCAACGCTCGTTCTTGCCGCCATTGCTGTCGGTTTGTGTAGTCCTGGACTGGAGGCACAACTCAACTTTAAGGATGGTGATCGCGTATGCATCATCGGTAACTCGCTCGCTAGTCGTCTGCAATACAGTGGGTGGCTCGAGTCAATGATTCAGAGTCGGTCTGAAGGTAAGCATTTAGCATTCAGGAACTTGGGGTTCCCAGGGGATCAAGTTGCCAAACGTCCTCGAAACAAAGGTTACATGACTCCGGAAGAATATCTGACGCACTGTGAGGCTGACGTTATTTTTGCCATGTTCGGCTACAACGAATCCTTTGCCGGTGAAGGCGGATTGGAAAGTTTCAGCAAGTCTCTGAATGAAATGATTGATTCGTATCGTGAGTTGAAGCCCAACGGTAAAACAGCTCCTAGAATTGTTTTGTTCTCTCCCATAGCTCATGAAGACTTAGACGACCGTAATTTTCCTGATGGCAGCGAAAATAATGCTCGATTGGCCCTCTACACTTCTGCCATCAGACAAGTAGCTGTTGAGAAAAATGCATCGTTTGTTGATTTGTTTGCAGCAAGCCAAGCACTTTACCAAGCTTCGATTTCTCCACTTACTCTCAATGGCATTCATCTAAACGACGAAGGTAATCGTCTGCTTGGACAATTCATCGCATCCACCTTGCTCAATGAATCTTTCTCAGTCACATCGGAGCTAGAGCAGCTCAGGCAGGCAGTGCTGGATAAAAATCTACATTGGTTCAACAGATACCGCGCCACTGATGGTAATGACGTATGGGGTGGTCGCTCACACCTTAAATTTGTTCAAGGCCAGACAAACCGTGAAGTACTCATGCATGAGTTGATCATGTTTGACATAATGACGGCCAATCGTGACCTTCGTATTTGGACCCTGCTTGAAGGTCGAGACATGGTTGTCGACGACAGCAATGTTCCTTCCCCTGTTGGAGTTGTTTCCAATGTTGGAGGTGGAAGCCCCAGCTCGAATGCCAAAAAAGAAGGCCATTTGAATTACATCAGCGGTGAAGAAGGCCTGAAGGAAATGAAAGTTCCTGAAGGGTTTGAGGTTAATCTGTTTGCCGATGAAGAAAGATTCCCCGAATTGGTGAATCCTGTCCAGTTATCCGTCGATACGCACGGCCGCCTGTGGGTTGCAGCCTGGAAAACCTACCCGAAATGGGAGCCATTGAAGGAAATGGATGATCGTCTCATCATACTTCCAGATGAAAATCGCGATGGCATCGCCGATGAAGCGATCACCTTTGCCAAGGTGCATAATCCAACCGGATTTGAGTTCTGGAATGGTGGAGTGCTGGTTGCATCACAACCCGATATCCTGTTTTTGAAAGATACAGATGGAGACAATATCGCCGATGAGCGAACGGTCTATCTGGAAGGTATTGGATCAGCTGATACGCATCATGCTGCGAATGCTTTTGTTTATGGCCCAGATGGCGCCATTTACTGGCAGAGCGGTATCTTTTTGGTGAACAACATCGAACACCCATACTCCCCTTCACTGAACACGGGTTCTTCCGGTATGTTCCGATTCGATCCTCGTCGATACCACATCAGTTATCATGCTAACAACAGCCCGAATCCACACGGCATCAGTTTTGATAAATGGGGCTACCACTATGCTACCGATGGAACTGGCGGACGTGCATACCAAGTGGTGCCAGCTGAAAAAGGCTTCAAGATGCAGAAACTTTTGGATATGCAGGTGCGTCCCGTACCTGCCAATGGAGTGATTTCCAGCGAAAACTTTCCTGCATCCTACCAAGGTGATTTCATGATAGCCAATACGATTGGTTTCCTTGGCATCAAACAATATGAGTTGGAACGTGAAGGATCTACTGGAAAGGTATGGGGCAAACCCTTGGGTGACCTTCTTTCCTCCAGTGATAAGAATTTTCGTCCCAGTGATATAGAATTTGGTGAAGACGGTGCCCTTTATTTTTCTGACTGGCACAACCTTATTATCGGTCACATGCAGCACAACGTGCGTGACCCTAATCGTGACCATACCTATGGCCGCGTGTATCGCATGACCTACAAAGACCGTCCATTGCAGGCGCCTGTCAAAATTGCGGGTGCCTCATTGGAACAGTTGATGAAAAACCTTGAACATCCCATCGACGGAGTACGCTATCGCACTCGCATCGAGTTAAGTGGTCGTGAAACCACCGAAGTAATTGATGCTGCCAATCGTTGGATCAACCAGTTTGACGCTTCAAATCCTGAGCATGCGCATCATTTATTGGAAGGGCTTTGGTTGCATCAACAGCACAATGTTCGCAATACCCAGCTTCTGACCGAATTACTCAAATCCCCTGAGGCACATGCTCGCAACGCGGCCAGAACGGTTCAACATCATTGGTTCGGTATGGAGCAAGCGCCTCCAGCTCTGATCGCCAGCGTTGAAATCGGCAAAGAAACACCCGCATCGGGCGTAACCGTGTCAAGTGCTGACCTTGTTGAAGTGCGGATCGGAACGATTCCTGAAAAGATGAAATATGATATCAAGGAATTCTCAGTGAAGGCGGGTGTGAAAGTAAAAGTCACCTTTGTGAACTATGATTTCATGCCTCACAATATTGTGTTTGGCCTTCCTGAATCTGCAAATGAAATTGGCATGGCAGCCATTCAGTTAGGTGCTGATGGTTTCGGTAAGGGGTTTATTCCTGATAGTGACAAAATCATTACCTCTTCCAAACTGCTGCAAAATAAGCAGGAGGAGATCATTGAGTTCACAGCGCCTGACAAGCCTGGAGATTATGATTTTCTATGCACATTCCCCGGACATCATTTGTTGATGCGCGGCATCATGAAGGTAGTGAACTGATTCTTCACTTTGTTTGATTAAAGCCCCGGATTATTCCGGGGCTTTTTTTTGACTATCGGAGGTAACCCGCATCGTCAGTTTTTGTTCCATCAATCTGTGATGCGGATGAGTTCCATGAGTCGGAATTCAGGAGCCTTATTGCCTGGTAAATCCATGGCCTTGAACCTCAATGGACCTCTGCCTTTCTTCAATTTGATACGTCCCATCTTGAATGGCTTGAAATCTTTGACATAAGACTCTTGCCGTTTCACTCGGTCATGTTCACCGCCCCGCACTGGAGGGTTCCAGACCTTGGTGTATCGTGCTCGCAGCCTGCTTCCATTGAATTCCAGCTCCATCAATGCATTTAGATCCTCTGGAGCACAGGACTGGTGAATCACGACGTCAAAGCTGCCTTGTTTCAATACTTCGATATTCCAGGTCAATTGGTCTTCGGTGGAGATCCATTCGGTGAAATAAGAATCGTTGGGGAACCGGTTCGATCGTTTGATGTTACCAGAGGCTATCGCATCACGTGCTGGTAACTGTGTGATAGCAAAATCGGGATGCCCCACGGTGAATGGGCGTTTACCTTTACGATAGTCCTTCAAGACTTCTTGGCTCCATTTGGCGACGGCCTGGCTCAGTCTGGAGGTTTCATTGGGGAACTCTCCACTCACATCATGACGTTGTTCTCCGTCTTGGGTCATGTCGAATAAAGCTCCCTGGTGATCCAGTCGAAACCGTTGGTTGCGCACACTTACTCTACCGTTCCAGTGAGAGAAAATTTGTCGTTCTGAACCCGCCGATTGTTCTCCCAGTAACAGGGGCTTCAGGCTGGCTCCATCGAGGGGTTTTTCTGGGGTCCATTCAATTCCGGCCATGTCAGCCAGGGTTGGGAGAAGATCGATCGCTCCACCTATCTCCTTGATCACCGTGCCGGGCCGGATAACAGTAGGCCAGCGCATCAGCAGGGGGCTCCGAACCCCGCCCTCATCCGTGGATCCTTTCCGGCCCTTCATCCGGCTATTCCATCGTCGACCATTCGGGCCGTTGTCACAAAAATAGATCACGATGGTGTTTTCAGATAAGTCGAGTTCATCCAATCGATCCAGCACCCTGCCAACATTCCAGTCAATATTCTCGCACATCGCAAGGGCAGCCTTTGTATGCTGGATGCTCTCTTTCTCCTCCTCCCTATGGCGGAGCTCAAGCTCCTTGTCTTTGAATTTATCCCAATATGCATCGGGAACCTGCATGGGGGAATGGGGTGTGTTGTATGGGAGATAACAAAAGAAGGGTTGATCTTTGTTTGTTTCGATAAACGAGATAGCTTTCTGTGTGAAATCATCGATGACAAACCCTTCGCCCCTGACCTGCTTCCCATTGTGTTCGAGTGGAGGACTGAAATAATTCCCCCAGTGACCTGAGCAGAAACCGTAAAACTCATCAAAACCCCGAGCATTTGGATGATAAGGGGCCTGCATTCCATTATGCCATTTACCAAAAGCTCCGGTTGCATATCCGGCTCGCTTGAAAACCTCCCCTACAGTGGTTTCGTCCGCATTCAATCGTTCTCCTCCAGCAGATGTGCTGTAGACACCTCCTCTGGGGTGGTATCTTCCAGTGAGGAACTCAGCGCGGGTAGGGGAGCAAACCGGGCAAACGAAGAACCTGTCCATCATGGCACCATCCCGTGCCAGTGAATCAATCCTAGGAGTGGAAAGGTTGGTATTACCATTCAGGCTCAAGTCTCCCCATCCTTGATCATCTGAAAGTATCACAATGACATTCGGTGGTCTTGCTGAATTCTCTTGAGCGTAATTCACCAAATGAAGCGTGAGTGCAAGCCATGTCAGGAGCCAGAAGCGTTTTGTCAGGATAGTTAATTTCATGGTAGCTGATTCAATCTCATATTTATACCAAGATGGAACGAAATTGAAAAGATGTGAAGATTTGCAGACAAAGAGGGATCGTGATATTGTAGGAAATATAAGGTGAATATGAACGTATTCCGTATCAAATTGTCTGCCAATATCGACCGCTGCACGTGGACATGGCTCCTTGGTTTAACGGTGTTTGTAATGATTTCATGGACTCGAGCGGACAGCGCTGACGCAGGCAAGTTCGCACGACTCACAGAAAAATTGACGGACATCGACAACCAGATGGCCCCCATGGAATCACTCCCCAAGTTTATCCGAGGAAAGACAATTTATCAAAACCAGTGTGCCACTTGTCATGGTGAAAATGGAGAAGGTGTGGCAGAGGAATACGATGAACCCCTCTATGGTAATCGTTCACTGGAGAGTTTGACTCGTCGAATCGTTAGAACCATGCCTGAGGACGATCCCGATTTGTGTGTTGATGAGGACGCAGTTGCGGTCTCGGCGTATGTGTTCCATTCCTTTTACTCTGCTGAAGCCCGGCACAACATGGGGATGGCACCCCGCATTGAACTTGCACGTCTAACAGTTCCGCAATATCAGAATTCAGTCGCGGATTTACTCGGGTATTTAACGCCATCGATGGAAGTCAAGGGCCCCAGGGAACCTTCATTGGAGGCTTCTGGATCGGGGGAAGCGGGCCTGAACGCGGTCTACTTCCAGTCCAAGGGCATGAACAAGGCAAATAAGCAAAAACTGGAGCGGATTGACACTCACATTGAATTTGATTTCAAAGAGGGCAGTCCTCACTCAGATATTGAGCCAGATCAATTCGCCATTATCTGGGAAGGGGCGCTCCACGCCGAAGTAACCGGTCATTACGAGTTTCGTGTTTCCACACAAAACGGGGCAAGGTTATACCTCAACAACGATCCGGGGCGCGCTCGAGGCAAGCTGCGTGACGATAGTTCCGTCCCTGGACAGCAGGCTTTGATCGATGGCTGGGTCAGTTCAGGAGAAATGAGAGCGATGGAGGCCAGGTTGTTTCTCCTTGGTGGGCGTCATTATCCGGTTCGACTGGAATATTTTAAATATCTGGAAAAAACCGGTTCCATCAAATTGGAATGGAAGCCCCCTCATGGGATTTGGCAAGTTCTGAATAGTGAGGTACTCAAAACCAACCGCCCGCCCCGTACGTTTGTCGTTGAAACCATATTTCCAGCCGATGACCGCAGTCTGGGATATGAAAGAGGAAGTTCGGTTTCATGGAGCTGGTTTGAAGCGGTCACTCAGGCGGCGGTAAAGACTTCTTCCGAGATCGTTGAACGATTACCTTTGCTGGCGGGTTACAAGGCAGGGGACGAAAACCGCGCATCCAAACTCAAGGAATTTTTACCGAATTTGGCTCAATTGGCCTATCGCCGACCTTTGACCGGAGGTGAGGATCTCCTGTTTCGAGATGAGCTGTTGGCAAAGGCAGAAAGCCCAGAAATTGCTGTCAGGAGAGGGGTCATGCTTGCACTTACTTCGCCTTCATTTCTTTATGCTCCATGGAACGCGTCGGATTCCAGTCCGGACTCCTATCAACTGGCTTCTCGGCTGGCTCTATTTCTATGGGATTCCATGCCCGACCGGGAACTCATGGATGCTGCAGCAAAGAATCAATTGAATTCCAGGGAACAGGTTCTTGCTCAAGTTCAACGCATGCTCCATCACCCTGCATCCAAAAGGAAAATGCGCTGCTTTTTCGAGCATTGGTTGGAAATTGAAGAACGTGATCTCCAAAAGGACAGTGAGCTGTATCCTGATTTCGATAAAAAACTCATCGTCGATTTGAGGAAGTCTTTGAATTTGTTTATCGAAGAGGTCGTCTGGAGCGATCAATCGGACTACCGTCAGTTATTGCTGGATGATCACTTGATATTGAACCCATTTCTCAAGGAATATTACATTTCTCAAGAAATATCTGAAAAAGCCAAGGAACCTGAAAAAAACAAACCAGTGACTGGATTTCAGCGCGTCCGTTTTCCCAGAGAACAAAGGCTACCAAGGCACATACCAAGGCAATATTTGAAAATTGGGCAGTATTAAACTGTCAAGCGAGCTGGGTTTCTTTCCCCGATTCTGTACTCATCAACCAAAAAGGGGGCAAAGTGAACGTAACGATCAATTCTAAAATGCTTGCCCCGGGCGCGCATACAACTTTCATCAAGGGCAAAGATCAATTCAGCGGAAAGACTCTTTTCAAAATACCTGTCCATGCCGTCATTCCCTCTTCCCTTGCAGGAATTGACAAAACTGAATGGAAGAAAAAACTGCAACTTCAACCTGGTGAAGTGCAGAGAGTTTTCTTGAAACCTCCAAGCTGGGCAAAATGGGCAGAGGTGCGCATTCAATCAAATAGCTCTGAGTCAAATGATCGACTGGTCTTACATACCGCCCAGCTCTTGCGATCCCAACGTTTCAATCGCGCTGAGTGGAAAAGATACATTNCAGCAAGGTCTCTCAGCAACTATCAAGCATCGGTTCCCGTCCATGGCAATCCAATGATGGAGTGGACATTTGCATCCTATTGGTCCAACCAATCGTCCATAAAACTAAATATCGAAATCAAGTTTGAGGGGGTGGAAGGACTGCAGCAAGTGTATGTCATGGGTTCTGCACTCATCCCAATCTCTGCAAACATTCAAGGAGTGCATGATACCATTGAACTTCAACCTCAAGGCTCGCTGACCGAAGTAGAATTTAGCCTGTTTCCTTCCAATGCATCAATTCAACGATCGAGCGATCCGCGCGATATACTTGTCGATGATCAAGAGCTACATCGCTTGGATCTGTTTTATGAGTGGGAGAACACTCAAGCAAGTCCCCTGAATGTGAACTGGGATGCACTCGCGGAAGTTCTGTATGATTCCTCATACTCATCATTGCTATGGAAGGTGGAGGGGCCAAACGGTCGGGTCTTGACTTATGACGATGCATGGAGTCACCCCATTAAGATAAGTAAAGGCACCCATCGCATTAGTTTGACAATTTGGCATGAGTATGAAGAACTACTCGAACCATTACGAAAACTCCCTCTTAACCTGAGCCTTCCCTTGTCTCAATCCATTCCTATCATGATAGTTACCACTTTATCTGAAGCGAATGGATCGAAATTTGAAACATTAGGCAAGGACGAAAACAAGTCTTACTGGATTTCCGCGAAAGAAATGCCAAAAGACAACGCTACAGCATCACATATCATTAAAAGTTATTCAGGAAACCTACAATGGCTGGATAGTAAAAAGCATCATGGTGCGACAATTCGGTCTAAAGTGGTCGTCAGGCCATCAAATAGACCCGGTCCTCCCGCTGAGAAGCCCGAACTGTATGACTCCAGTAACTTGAACCAAGATCTTGAAACACTTTGGTGGCGTTTGCGATTGGATCGACTAAAACATCTGGCTCAAATTGAGCGCAACCCAGAGCAGTTTGATGCCCTCTATGATTCAATGTTACTGGAGAAACCCCGTTCAATGGAAATTCAGGAGATTCTTCTCAATCGTCTGGACACCCAAAACCGAAAAGAGAATCTGGGCAGCATCTTGCCCTTGTTGGAGCAAATGCTTCAACAACTGGATGAAAATACACTCAGGAGGTATTTCTCCAAAAGGAGACAAGTGAAATCCAAAAAAGAAGGAGAAGAAGAAAATAAAATGAAAGAGGATAGAGCACTGCTCCTGAATCTTTTATATCGAAAAACACGTGCCTTGGCCTATCAGGAAACTGTAATGAACAAGCAGACAAAAGATTTTGAGGAAACCTTGGCAAGCCTTCGGTCATGGGTTGATACAAGCGAATCAGATTATCGATTACTTGATATACGTGAACTTCGCCGAAAAGATTGTTTTGGCACCGCGCTGACAATATTGAATGATTCCATCAAGACGGATAAGGACAATTTGAAGTTACTAAGAAAGAGAACCAACATTCTACGGTCTCTAAGTTGGTCATTTTGGGCTCATTATCACCATATGCATTCTTACCTGAGATTACCCACGCAAGTAATATCAGTAGAAATGAGTAAGATTCCATAATCGAGCAAACAGGAGGCCACATGAAGAGAACTAAAGATTCTGAATCAAATTTCAATTAAAGTTGGACTTGCATAGGACCAATAAAGTTACCATGATCCTACATTTCGTTTGAAAATGTAATCGTTTCGGTTATTTTGGAAGAAGGAAAATACGCAGGCATCTAGGCATTAGGAATGGCAAATAATGAATTGGCGGTCTTATGACAATGTTTTATACACAGCATTAATGAGGAGTAACCGCAATAACCCGTTTAAGGGCAAACCTGACCACCGCCTTTGGCCAATCTATACATTTGAATATTCGTATGAATTTATAGTGAATATCCACTCAGTAATTTAGGCAAGAATCAGGATCAAGGCTCAAACAGGATAGATTTACTGCTCGTCGCAGTGAACAAGTGAATTATTTGTAAACCATATGGTCAAAAAATCTAAGGCAAAAACTGCCCAAAAAAACTCAACCCAAAAAAAAGTAAAGGCCGCACCCAAGAAAGCCACGGTTGCCAAAAAAGCGGTCGTGCCCAGCAAGCCGAAAACCGCCAAAAAGAAAACGGTTCCCAAAAAAGCGGTCGTGCCCAGCAAGCCAAAAACCGTCGAAGAGAAAAAGACTACCAAAAAAGCGGCCACGGCAACGAATAAAATTAAATCAAAGGTCAAAGAAGCAAAGGTCGTCACCAAAGTTTCCAGTGCTGACAAAAAAAAGAAGAAAGTTACTACCCCCAAAAAGACAGCGGTGAAGAAGGCCGCTGTGAAAAAAGTTTCTTCCGCAAGCAAAAAGGTCGAGACAAGACCCGTGGTGACAACTGTCTCAGCACCACGGAAACCTGCCAGCACAAGGTCGAAATCCACCTCCAAGTCAGCCAAGAAGCAGACAAAAAAAGAATCAGTAGCAAGGACGAAGGAAATCCTTGAGGAAATTCAACGTCAAGCCAAAGCAAAATCAAAAATCAAGTCAAGTGGGGACACGGAGGCGCCTCCTACAGGCAAGTCAGGTGTTAACCTAACTGAATTTGTCAAAGAATTACTGAGTCTAGCCCAGGAGCAAGGGTATCTAACATATGGTGACATCAACGAAGTCTTACCAGAGGAAGTCATCACCCCAGAGGATCTCGAAGAGGTTTACAACCGCCTGCGTAATCTCGATGTTGAAATAGTCGACCAAGCTGAGGTCGAGCGCATCAAGAAAAACGATCAAAGCGACGAGGAAGACGCGGGACGTTTGGACATCCTCGACGATCCGGTAAGAATGTACATGAAGCAGATGGGAAAAGTTCCCCTGCTGACGCGTGAACAGGAAGTTGAAATCTGCAAACGCATCGAGGATGCCGAAATTGCTCAACGAAAAATTGTTTATGGAATGGGGTTCGCTGGTAAAGAGCATATCGCATTGGCTGAAAAATTAATTGCTGAGCCTCCCAAAGAACGTTTCGACCGCGTCATTCTGGATAAGAAAATTGACAGCCGAGACAAGCATTTGAAATACATACGCAGGCTTGTCAAGCAGGTTCGAGAACAGGATCAGCTGGTGGATCAAAAATATGCTTCATGGCAAAAGGTGAACACCAAAAAAACTCAGGAGAAACATCACGCCGAGTTTCTGAAGGCTGACAAAAAGCTTCAGAACATGTTCTCCAAATTTTACTTCAAACAAAAGGTCATCGAAGAGATGACACTGGTCACTGAAAACATTTTTGAAAAGATCCATGCGAGTCTCAACTTGATCAAGGATCTGGAAAAACAAAAAACCTCCGCTCACCAGCAATCTTACATACAGATGGAGGAGCAAAAGATTCATGCATTAGAGGCATTTGTCCGCATGCCTAGCAATGACTACTTGAAATCTTACGACAAATTAAAGGAATTTGCAGCAAAAGCACATCAGGCCAAAACTGAAATGGTGGAAGCAAATCTTCGCTTGGTAATTTCCATTGCAAAGAAATACACCAACCGTGGCCTCTCTTTCCTTGATTTAATTCAGGAGGGTAACATGGGGCTGATGAAGGGAGTGGAGAAGTTTGAATACCGGCGGGGTTACAAATTCTCAACATATGTCACATGGTGGATTCGCCAGGCTATCACTCGCTCTGTCGCTGATCAGGCTCGCACTATTCGCATTCCGGTGCACATGATCGAGATCATCAACAAATTGATGCGTGTCCAGAAGCAGTTACTTCAGGAATTCGGTCGTGAACCGACAGCCGAGGAAATTGCAGATGAAATGAATTTGCCTGTGGATCGAGTCAGTGCGGTCCTGAAAATGGCCCAGCAACCAATTTCGCTCGAATCTCCAGTGGGTGATAGCGGAGACGCAAATTTCGGCGATTTCATTGAAGATAAATCGGCCGAAAACCCATCTGACATGACAAGCCACCTTCTTTTGAGGGAGCGCTTAAACGATGTCCTGACAACTCTCACCGAACGTGAGCGCAAAATCCTTGAGCTGAGGTTTGGTTTGCATGATGGGTATGCCCGCACACTTGAGGAGGTAGGCAAGCAATTCAAAGTGACGCGAGAACGTATTCGTCAAATTGAAGCCAAAGGCCTGCGTAAATTACGTCACCCAACTAGAATCCGACAGCTTCAAGGATTCCTTGAATCCGATGCTGCGGTTTAAGCAAGAGAAGATTTAGATTTGATTCGCCCCGAACACATTCAAACAAACAGTGTGTTGCGGGGTTTCTTCTAACCCCGGATGAATCTGCGACATTACTTCACGCATTACTCCAGCCTGGGGGGAGTTCAATCCATTATCGGCACACATTTGAAGTATGATGAGATTGTCGGGATGGATCCGTCCTTACTTGCATTTTTTGATCCGGCCGAAAATCAAGAAAAGCATCAAAAAGTGAGTGGATTGTGTTGGAATGGGCTCACCAACATCAATGCTGCGAGGAATGATTTCAAGAGAAACGAATCCGGCAAGTCCCATGATTGTTGCGTTTATCACGATCTCTGGGGATTGGCTTTTCTCGCAGATTTGGATCATTGCCATCATAGAATAGGGGCGATTCACTCACATTGGCCACACCTCGAATATCAACTGAAACAGCTCGATGGATTTTTGGATGGCGTTTTTTGTGACAGCCAAGCCCTGGCTGATATTGCCTTGAAAAACATCCCTTCGCTTACCCCCGATCGCGCCGTTCATTTACCGGTTCCCATAAAAACTTGTCCCCACGAATATCGAACGACTCGCCTTCCATTAATAGATCGTCCATTGAAACTTGGATTTACTGGAAGAGTCGATCATCTACAAAAGCGAGTGGAGAGGTTCATACCTTTGGTCAATGCCCTGGAAATGAAGGGTATTCAATACGAACTGGAATTTCTAGGAGACGGCACTGGAAGAAAGTATCTGGAGAAAGCCTTTCATACCCGTGAAAACATTACCTTTCATGGAAAAAAGCTTGGTGCTGAATATTGGAAAATAATGGGCGAATGGGATTTTGTCATCTATACCAGTGATTTTGAAGGATCCCCTTTGGCAATGCAGGAGGCAATGAATGCAGGCTGCCTACCTATTTTCCCATCAATCCAATGTGGAGGTGATCTGGTGGTCAAAGAAATCAGTGAGGATCTGCTGTATAAACCGGAGGATTATCAATCCATAGCCTACACACTTCTGGATTGGCAAAAACGACCACCTTCATTCGTTGAAGCTACCAGACAAAAAGGAATCCAAATAAGCTCAGAATATGCCGAGGACAAATACCATGTGAAGTTCAAAAATTTTCTGAATCATATTTTGAATCAACCCGTAATCTCAAAACATCCCATGCAGGCAAGAGGCCGCTTCTGGGCAGATATATTGCCATTTGCTGCGTTGAAACGTTACTATCCAAAGGGGTTTTTCAATTATAGAGAAAAATAAATAATATCAAATCACATCGTTAATTTGGTTCTATGATAATCGATTTTCCTCCAAATCATATACATCAAACCAAACATAGACTGGACGATGGTCAGGCAAGTTTTTTGGAACGTAGGACTCAAGAAAGACCTGATTAACCTCTGGCAATTCACTCATTTTCAATTCCCGCATCCGATTATTCCACTGAATAATTTCAAATTTCGATCTAGGTCTTGCCTTTGAGCGAATCCATTCAGCAACCTCATCATCAGTGGCACCCGTTGAAATAAAACCCTTGATTTCATCGGCATCAATCTCAGCAAATCCAAGAAATTGATTATCTAAAAAACAATCAAAATGATAGTCGTGATTACTGCCATTAATAACGGCTCGGCATTTATCCAACATCCTACCGGCGATAACGTATCCAGCAAAAACTGCTCGTGGGCTGCGCGGAAAGGATGTCGATAAATCTAAAGCAATTGCTTTTAGGTTTTCGCTTATCATAAAGAAGATCACATCACATGAGTTTCCGTAGCTCCAGATTTTTTTTTTGAAATAAAGCTCCAAATAACCGTTTCAAATCATCGCTATTCAATTCAGGCAAAAAATGTAAGGTGTTTGCCTCAGATTTGCGTTTTAAATCCTTCTTAAATCCGAAACCATACTTGCTAAACTCATTTTTTTCGGCCATATTATAATTTAACCATGAAAAATAGGGTGTTCTAATTTTGTTTAATCTGAATTTAAATTTTATCTAAAAGAACTTGGCATGTCACATCGTTCAGCACAAATAATCGAATCTATGAAAAATTGGAGAAAAGAATGCCTCTGCCTGCTAGCAGCACAACTACTTTTGTATCCAATTAGCTCACTCACGCAATCCTCTCCAACAGATCTTACGAATCTTAAACTCGAGGATATTCTTGCAATGCGCATCATTCCTTATGCCGAGGGTGAGATAAATATGTCTCCTGAGTTACCGCAAGAGAGGTTTCGTTTCGCCTACCATTACGTGCACTCCACTTTTGAAGATTACCAGTCAGGACGAACCAAAGTTCCTACCTCCCAATTGCAAGCACAGTTTCCTGTTTTGCCACTTGAAATCTCACAGGATGCTCATTTAATTTCATTGGGGTATATCATCAACCCCCGATTATCAGTAGATATACAACTTTCTTATGTGCAGCAATCCACTTACCACATTAGCCGAGTGCCTGGATTCGATGAATTCACTATCCGGTCTCATGGAGTGGGCGATACAGCGATCGGCATCAATTACTTGTTATGGAGAGGTGAAAAAGATTCATTGCACTTAAGGGGAGGGCTAATTCTTCCCACTGGGTCAATCAATGAAAAAGGAAGGACCCCAAGAGATCCTAATGTCGACACATTGTTGCCATACACAATGCAAATTGGTTCTGGAACAGTAGATTTTAACCCAAGTCTTACCCACGTGAGACGGTCAGGAAAAATCGAGTGGGTCAATCAGTTACAAGGTACAATCAGGATTGGGAAAAATCATCACGATTACAGCCTGAGTCACCGAGCAATGGCTAAAACTGCATTTTTCTATAATCTTCTTCCTTACCTGCAACCATCAGTAAAACTGTTGGGAGTCTATTGGACACGCTTGCATGGTCAGGACGATGATCTAGTGTTGCCGAACGGGGTTTATCCGGCTCCAGTGACCAACCCGTCACTGTTTGGCGGACGCAAAATCGATTTTTTGTTGGGTTTAAGAGTGCCTATCAAGGATGGATTTTTCAAGGGACAACAGTTCGAAATTGAAGCAGGTGTACCCGTTTACCAAGATCTCAACGGGCCGCAGCCTGGAGAAAACTGGAGGATCGCGACTTCTTGGAACTTTCAATTCTAAGTATAGGAATCAATAGAATATGCCAACAGCAGATGATCCCAGTTTCCAAAGATAGCTCTGAGAATTCATTCCATCTTCGCTTTACTTTTAAACGGATAATTAATTGTGTCGTCGTGTTGCTGGTATGTAATTGCTTCACATGGCATGGCGTTTCAAAGGATTTGGATGAATATGAAGCGAAGGCATTGCTGGTCTACAATTTTGTAAAATACACATCCTGGCCTGAAGGCTCATTCGACAATGAAAAGTCAGCTATTCAGATTGCGGTTGTAGGGAATTCGAATTTCTTTGACTCCTTCAAGAATTATCAGGGAAAACAGGTTAAAGGGCGCGCCCTGAAGATTGTCATGCTAAATATGATCACTGACTTTGATGGGGAGCACGTGTTATATCTCAGCGGAAAATGGACAGCCTCAACAAAATTTTTCATGGAAAACGTGGGATTGAAGGAAAAACCCATTTTGACGGTTGGTGAGTCGGAAGATTTCGTCGTCAATGGAGGCGTCATCTCAATTATCAACGAAAACGATCACCTGGCTCTTCTCACCAATCCAGATGCAGCTAAAAACTGCCAACTTTTTCTGAGCAATAATCTAGTCAAGCTTTCAAGACAAGTTTCAACTCGCAAAGATAAATAGTGTCACTGATTTATGTGGGCTTCAATCTACAACCTGAGTTTGAACCGCAAACTGATGTTGCTTGTGATGCTGACCAGCATCACAACGCTCATTCTATCTTCGTCAGCAATGGTTGCCTTTGAAATAAAAGTGGTGACCGAGCTGACCCTGCGTGAACTTGAGACACTTGTGGAAAACCTCGCTGAAAACGGGGAGGATCCCATGCAAATGGCAATGTTGGGAAAATTGCAAATGCCTAATGCAAAAAGAGAGGCAGACAGTTTGCTCACAATGAACGACAGGCAAGATATTGTTGCCGCTCGTTTTCTGGATCAGCAAGGTTCAATATTTTCGGAATACGTTAAAAACCCTGAAGAAATTTCAGATGTGAATGAAAGTGATATCTTTGAAGAGGGTTATACAATCACTCTTACAGGAGTAAAATGGGTCAGAGCGATTAGAGACAACAGCAATCCAACCGAAATCATAGGATATGTCCACCTGATGTCCGATCATTCCTTGCTCCGCCAAAATATCCTTAAAATTCTGTTCACAAATTTGATCATCGTCTTACTGGGTTCGCTGCTTGCATACGTTCTATCTGAGAAATTTGTTGCTTACATATCTGGCCCGGTGTCCAGCCTCCTGAAAACCTCACAAGAAGTTGCCTACACAGGGAATTACAATATAAGGGTTAAATACAGTAATAATGATGAGCTGGGCCAGCTTTCCCAACAATACAACAATATGCTGGATCATATCCAGCGTCGCGATAGTGAGCTCAACCATGCTTATGAAGAATCTGAGGAGCGATTGAGGCAACTTCGAGTCGAAAAAAGCGAACATCATAAAGCTGTCGAGCGCGAAAGAAGCCTACTCCTGGAACTGGCTGAAAACAAACAAATCGAGGCTGAGGAGTTAAAGATTGCCAAAGAGGAGGCTGAGACCGCAAACCGCATCAAATCTGAATTTCTAGCCTGCATGAGTCACGAGATAAGGACTCCTATGAATGGGATCATTGGAATGACAAACATTCTACTTGAATCAGATCATTTAACCGATGAACACAAACATTACCTAAATTTGTCTAACGAATCCGCAGAGAGTTTATTGACTATCATCAATGATATTTTGGATATATCCAAACTTGAAGCTGGTCGTATGGAATTTGAAGCGGTTGATTTTAATCTTCGAAACTTGCTTGAATCCACCATGGAAACAATGACCCCCAGCGCGCACATAAAGGGTCTGGAAATCGGGATTAAACATTCGAATCAATTACCCTTCGAATGGCAAGGCGATGAAGGACGCATAAGGCAAATACTAACAAACCTGATAGGTAACGCAATAAAGTTCACCGAAAGTGGGGGGGTCATTCTGACTGCAACCAACAAAGGTCGAACCGAAGAAAACTTTTTTCTCATACGTTTCGAGATTTCAGACACCGGCATAGGCATTTCTCAAGACGAACAATATCGACTATTCCAAAAATTCACTCAGCTCAGTGCTCCCTTCAGGACGAAGGCGCAAGGAACAGGTTTGGGACTAGCCATTACAAAGTCCTTAACGGAACTGTTAGGGGGAAGCATTGGAGTTGAGAGTGAGGAGGGAAAGGGAAGCCTGTTCTGGGTGGAATTGGAACTCAAGTGCTTGAATGATTCCAAAGGTTTACCTGCTAAAGATGTTTCAGACACACCAATTTGGATGATTTCACCTTCGCATATCAATGCGACCTGCATGTCGTCATTACTCAATGGACTGACTAATGAACTTCATGTTTTCGGTAGCGTAGAAGAGGCAAAAAACGCCTCTCAATTGAATATCCCCAGCAAAGATGGTTGGATTGTGGCTGATATCCCCGTTCTCTATGAACCCCATGAAACTGAAACACTGATCGACAATATTAGAAAAAACCGACATTGGTCAAAACTTCCCATACTTTTACTTCATGCAGGGAATTTGTCTCCTACGTTTCTAAAAGCTGTTTCGAATAAAGTAAAAAAGGTAATCACTAAACCCCTCAATCATGCGACTGCCTATCAATGCCTCTTCACAGCAAGCGAATCCGTCAATGAAGTAAAGCTTACCGCAAAACCTTCTACTGCTATCAATTCCACAATTAGAATCTTGATCGTGGAGGATCATCCCATTAACCAAAAAGTCATGCACACCATGTTGAGCAGCCTTGGATATAAAATAGAGATAGCAAACAATGGGCAAGAGGCGGTCGATTCCATCAAAGAAAACCATTTTGCGCTGGTCCTTATGGATGTGCAAATGCCCGTTATGGACGGTATTCAGGCAACCAAAGAAATCAGATCTCTCCTTCCTGAGACATATGGGGATAGCTGCAAAACTCCTATTGTCGCAGTTACAGCAAACGCCATGCTCGAAGACGACAGGCGGTGCCTTGATGCAGGTATGGATGATTACCTTGCAAAGCCTTTTCTAAAGAAAGATTTGATCAAAACTCTGGAGCAATGGATCTAACGAAGCCTTTAACTCTTCAAGACGAGGGGCAAAGCAAATCTTGAAGAGTGATTGCTGAGGCAGATTTGTTACGCGTGTTCATTACTTTGGTGTAAGCAAGCACACATGGATCATCCACAGATGCATCTTGTGGTATTTTTTCATCACATCCCACGAACTGATAAATTTCTTCTAAGGTGATACAGTCGGCAGGCTTCGCAAGCGTCACCCTCGTATCAGGTTCGAATCCCTGAAATAAGAATCCTCCTCCCACCAACACATCTACCAGTTGTGTTGTATCCCTGAGATCAAGTCCCTGTTCTACTGACAAAGCTTCAATATCCAGAGCTTCTTCGCCGTTTTTGAATCGATCGGCCACAATTTGTAATAAACGCATCGCATTAAAAATGCTCAATTGATTATTACCATTTTCGTGAGGTGTTTTTACTGAGCCCTCCTGTGTTGGAAATTGGACGAGATAAGCAACGTGGGCACCGAAAATTAAGATAATCCAGGAAACATTCAATCCAAGAAGGAGAATAGGGATTGCACCCAAACTTCCGTAAATTTTGTTTGCTGTGGCAACGTTGGAAAAGTAGACAACACTGAGCTGACTGTTCAATTGAAGCAGTAATCCCGCTGACAATCCTCCAGCAAACGAAGCGCGTAAGTTCACTTTAGTATTAGTCATGATTCGGTAAATAAGCGCACAAGCGGAACCAGTAATGACCCAGGCAATAATGAACAAGAAAATTTTCCCAAACCAAGCCATTCCAGATAGAAAAACCGTGAAATCCTGGAGTATCGAACTAGACGACAAGCCAGTTCCGACAATTAACAAAAAAGGCCCTAGAGTCAGTCCAGCCCAATACTGAGCTACACCTGCACCCCAACTACGATTTTCAGGAATTTCCCAAACTTGATTAAAGGTTCTTTCGATGGCGCGAAGTAGCATAATTGCAACGGCAAGAAACAAAATGACGCTCGTCATACCGATAGTGCGTGTATGAATTTTACTTACAAATCCGGCTATCTGACTTGCCACCTTTCTGCGTCGGCCATTATCCCTCGTTTTATTCACTGAGAAAATATCCGATAATGACGAATTATCTGTGGATGGATCCCATACCTTGTCAACCTGAAATCCTTCCAGAGGTTTTAGCTCAGGCACTGCTGATGGAAATGAATTGGTCGGGGTCAGAACGGTATCTGAATCACGGATTTCCAAATCAAGCATGGGCGCAACCGTTTTGACCATGGTATCAATCCAGACTTCAACCTCTTCCCTTCCCTCATCTCCATCCTTGAACATCAGGCTAGTGGCGACACTTAATCCAACAGCAAGGACTGGTATCAATCCAATCAAAGTAGTAAATGATAGCGAGGATGCATGGACGAAACCCGATTTATTTACAAATCGAGCGATTGAAGCCGGCCAGAAATGCAGGCAAGTTTTCAGACGGGAAAATGAAGCTGAATGCTGCTGCTCGTCGTTGGTAACTTTTGGTTTCATCGAGGAAAGGGATTATGCAGGATCTGGAAAAAATAGTTTTTTATTTACCACCGGGAATACTACTGCGCTTTTCAAGCAGTATTCGAGTCGTGTTTAATTGACTCGTATCAAGAGTCAATGATTCTTGGCGAGTCAAGTATCCTGATTTTCGGATTTCCAACTCAACTCGTCCGGAGCTCAATTCTTCAAGTCTCAAAGGCGTAAGTCCCATCAATTTATCTTGTATATACACTTCAGCGTTCTCTGGGTAGGAATTCACCTGAAGACTGCATGCATTAAAAGAACCAACTAATTTCAGACCCTTGGACTGATATCTCGTCAGGCGGATTGGTTTGGTAAGGTTTTGGCCGTTCAATGTAAATTGGACCAAGTAATCACCCCTCGGCAATGCTGTTTTACCCGGCGTAACACCATTCACCCAATTACCCGAATGATCCTGAAATCTGAATGCGGCGCCAAGTGGTTCTGTAATGAGATGCACCTCTGTTTTTAGTTCAACGAGCTCTACTTGAATCACATTTGTTTTTCCATTTTCAAGAAATGGAAAAACATTAGTTGAAGCATGACCTACAGCCACTATTGAAAGCTGATGCGCTCCCTCATGCAGGTGGTGCCATATTTTCGGGGAAATTTCCTCATGGATTCCAGTCATACCCGGCCCAGACAAACTCAACAAGGCCTCCGCTGGAGCCGTCCTCACAATGAGACTGCTATTACCCCGAAGTATCACTCCGTTTAGGTCACTCGGTATTGAATCTCTCACGTTCAAAGCGAGACTATGGCTCAAATCTTGCCTGGCCTGCTTTTGCTCTTTTACGATCAGATTTTGATTCCAATCAACAATCAGCCATCCAATCAAAATGAAACCCATCATTAAAATCAAGGCTCCCATAAGTTTTGGCTGCGCCAATGTGCGGATAAATATGCGCGTTCGTTCTGATGCATCCGGCACATATTGCTGCAACGATTCATCAAAAACCTCGACGGAATCCGTGATACCAAATCCAAGCAATGCCGACAACCGAAGTGCTGTGCTGGGTCGTCTCGCCACATCACCATCCAATGCATCCATCAAGCCTTGATTGAAACTCTTCGGCACTAATAAATTCCCAAAGCGTACTTTATTCTCTAAATCGCAATGCTTTGGAAGTTGAACGTGAATGCCTACATGGCGTATGCACTCAAGCAAGATAGAGGCAATGGAATAAACTTCGTCTGCTTGATGACAATCGCCACTCTGGATGGATTCAGGAGAACTATGCAAATTCCATGATCCAGGGAGAGGGCTTTCGCTGTTTTCTTGAAGTATCTGCAGAACAATACGATCAATTTGCGGCCCGACAAAAATAACCTCATTTTCCTTTGTAAACCGAATATTGTCATTGCTTAATCGTCCATGCACATGGCCGGCAAAGTGTATCTTAACTAAATACTGAAGAACTTTTTCAATACAGGGTTCAACATCCTCCCAAGTCCTTGAATGGTCACTAGTCAATAAGCGATCCTTTAATGAATCGCATGATTCGGTTAAAATTACGATGAATGGGTAAGGTTTTGAATGAGGATCGATATGCGAAACCGTATGCCATGATTGCTCAGTGGAATCCAACCATTCGGTCAATCGTTGTAACAAAACCTCCAATAAAGAAGTGTCTCTGCAAAATGCTTCTGGAGGGAAATAAAGGACCACCTCACTCTCTTCATCCCGATCCTGAGCCAACCAGTAGACACTGGATTCACTCGTTCTGAATAATTCAGACTTCAGTACAAAACGTGCTTGCGACAAGCGCTGTCCCGCCTGAAGTTGCTGATGCCCCGATTTAAGGGGAGCATCATCCGAATACACTTCACTCATGAATTTGAATCATTTACTGCTCACTATTCTGCACGTAACTGCCAATGAATCCAATCCAAATTAGATCTGTCATTGCTTCTTGAAATGGACCAATTATAATTTGGAAAAATGAAGAACATACTCGATTTGGCGATAACAAGCCCATCTGTCATTCCTGAATTGGATTCTAATTTCCGACCAGCCATGCTGGCTCATCAATCGTTTCTGAAGTCAGCTTCTTCACTGGAAGAAATTACTGATGTCAAAATAGTTCTGACTCGGCCTGATGAAAGTGCTTACTCTTTCAAAACGTCCATCCTGGCCCCTAAAGCAAAGTCTTCTTCCCTCAATTTCTTTTTCCTGGAACGATTTATCAAATTCCTGCTTTGGTCTCGCGGCGCGGCAAAAATTTATTGCACAGCTCCGAGAAGTTTATGTGACGAGTTGAATCGTCACTACGAAAGCAATGCAACCGGCCAATGGGATGCAGACATGATGGGACACCGCATCTTCGAGGAAGATTTTGAAATCATCCACTGCAGTGAAGCTGATTTACCGGAAGAAAAGAGTCATACTGCCAATTTAGGCAGGCACATGGAAGGATGCCGAATTGGTTTTGATCTGGGAGGAAGCGATCGAAAGATAGCGGCCCTGATTGATGGTAAAACAGTCTTTTCAGAGGAAATTGTCTGGGATCCCATTCCTCAAACAGATCCTCAGTGGCATTATGATCATATCATGGATACGCTCAAGGTCGCCGCTTCTAAATTGCCCCGTGTCGATGCCATTGGAGGGAGTGCAGCCGGGGTCTATGTAAATAACAGGGTTAAGGTGGCCTCACTCTTCAGAGGCGTTTCTGAATCGCAATTCAACAGTCGAGTGAAAGATCTATTTCTCGAACTCAAACGAGACTGGGGTGATATCCCTTTTGAAGTAGTAAATGATGGCGAAGTAACTGCATTAGCCGGCTCCATGAATCTGAATCGAAATGCCGTTCTAGGCATTGCCATGGGTACCAACCAAGCCGCGGGATTTGTCACACCCACTGGTCAAATCACGCCTTGGTTGAATGAGCTCGCTTTTGTTCCTGTGGACTATCACCCGGAGGCTCCAAAAGATGAATGGTCAGGTGATAGAGGGTGTGGAGTCCAATATTTCTCCCAACAGGCCGTAGCTCGCCTCATCCCCAGCTCAGGCATTAAGGTCCCTCAGGGGATGCCTTTCCCTGAACAATTGCTTGTCGTGCAGCAAAGAATGGCTGAAAACGATCCCAAAGCCGCAGCAATCTACAGGACGATGGGGGTTTATCTGGGATATGCTTTGGCGCAATACAGTCAGTTTTATGACTTCGAACACTTGCTAATGCTGGGACGTGTCATGACAGGAACAGGGGCTGATCTGATGATTCAAAAAGCAAAGGAAGTTATCCAAAAAGATTTTTCAAATCTTGCAGAAAAGATTCAGTTTCATACCCCGGATGAAAAGTCCAAGCGGCACGGGCAAGCAATGGCAGCTGCCAGTCTCCCTGACACGGCATCTGACTGACCCTACTTGAGCCCTGAACGAACCGCTTCGAGGATGATTTGATTGTCATCTCCCGCCTTCCATACAATTTCCAGGAATTCGGGTAAAGTTAGACCGTTTGAAGCTAAAAAAGAACGATCTCCACCGCATCCATACATGGTGTTTTGATCTAATTCCCCTCTCATTTTGGCGCGAGCTTTGGCAATAATACGTGGCAACCAGGGAATACCGTCCATGGCTTTAGTTTTTGCGGGAAGTTGACTGGATGGAATCTCGACATTGCTGGCGATCCCATTTTGTATTTCACGCAGGTATCGATTTCGGATCGCAGCAACCTGCAATACGGTCTCAAAATCAGGTTCACCGTAGTTACATTGATCCTCTATGAAATCGAATAATTCCTGAGGTTTGCACCCTATGGAGGCAAGAAAAGTTGTTTCCTCATTCGAAAAGAAGGAAGAAGCAACTCGGTCACCTGACTGATAATTCTTCTCCCCCCGATCAAAGATCTCCTTGAACTGTTTTCCCCATGAAATTTGGTGATTATTCATGCTAGGAATTTGCATGAATAATCATGCTTGTCCAATCATCGCTTGAATTTTTGCCTTTGCCTCATTGATGGACTCAGTCCATCATTACGGCATGACAAACCGATTTGATTTAAAAGGCGATGTGGCCGTGGTTATTGGCGGCACTGGCAGTCTGGGGGGAGCAATTGCACAGGGACTGGCTGAAGCTGGAAGTCAAGTAATCATCCTTGGGCGCAATTCCCAGAATGGAGAAGCCAAGGCATTGAGCATCAGAGAAAACGGAGGCAAAGCTGATTATGTCAAAGCCGATGCAATGAGCGCAGAAAGTTTAAAGGCAGCACATGCAACCATCCGCAAACAATTCGGACCTCCCGTTATTTTGGTGAATGCTGCTGGCGGGAATGATCCAAAAACAACTCTGACCGGCGATTTCACGTTTGACCAAATCCCATTGGAAGCATGGAGAGGCAACTTTGATCTCAACCTTGTGGGTGGTGTTTTTCTCCCTTGCCAGGAATTTTGCCCAGCCATGGTCGAATCAGGCAAAGGCAGCGTCATCAATATAGCAAGCGTTTCGGCTCATATCCCATTGTCACGGGTCGTTGCCTATTCTGCCGCGAAGGCCGCCGTCCTAAGCCTCAGTCAATTTCTGGCACGCGAATGGGCTGGATCAGGCGTTCGAGTCAATACGATCACTCCTGGTTTTTTCCCTGCTGAACAGAACCGTAAAATTTTGTTTAATGAAGACGGAACGCCAACCGAACGTGCAGGATCCATCATGGGTCATACACCCATGGGTAGGTTTGGTAATGCGGAGGAATTGATCGGTGCAGCAGTCTTCCTGGCGAGTCATGCTGCCAGTAGTTTTGTAACTGGCACGGACATTCGTGTGGATGGCGGTTTCCTGAGTCAAACCATTTGATCCCCCCTGACCCCATATAATCTCATGGCCTCACTCATCGCACCTGATCAAACATTTCTGGATCCAGCCAGCGTCGGTAAATTCTTGGAATCCTCGGTTAGCCATGAAACGTTCAGAAACAAGCGTATTCTGTTAATCGTTCCAGACAGCACTCGCACAGCTCCGGTCGGCATGGTTTTCAAACATTTATTTGAGCAACACCATGCCGAGGTGAAGTCAATGGACGTCCTCATTGCTTTGGGTACTCATCAACCAATGAGTGAAAAAGCCATTTGCGATCGATTGGAAATAAGCATTGAAGAGCGCAAAGAGCAATACGAGAAGGTCCAGTTTTTCAATCACGAATGGGACAACCCGGAAGCACTTCAACAAATCGGCACGATCACTTCTGAAGAAATAAGTGACCTGACAAAAGGACGCTTCTCAATGGAGGTTCCCGTCAGCGTGAACAAACGCTTATTCGATTACGACCAAATCATCATCATTGGCCCCGTTTTCCCTCACGAGGTGGTTGGATTTTCCGGGGGGAACAAGTATTTGTTTCCAGGTGTCAGCGGCCCAGAGGTTCTAAATTTTTTCCACTGGCTGGCGGCAATTATTACCAACCCCAAGATCATCGGTCATAAATGGACTGCTGTCCGCAAGGTGATTGACCGAGCAGGGGCTTCCGTGACGATCCCCAAGTTAGCCCTTTGCATGGTGGTTACGCATCAAGGGTTACGGGGAATATTTACTGGCACACCAGAATCAGCCTGGGATGAGGCTTCCAGTCTTTCTGCAAGAACGCATATTGAATACAAAGAAAAACCTTTTCAGACCATCCTTTCTTGTGCTCCGGAAATGTATGACGAATTATGGGTAGGCGGAAAGTGCATGTATAAGTTAGAGCCGGTCTTGGCGGATGGGGGTGATTTGATTATATACGCCCCGCACATCAAGGAAATCAGTCTCACCCATGGTAAGATCATCCGTGAAATAGGATACCATTGTCGTGACTATTTCCTGAATCAATGGGAAACATTCAAAAATTACCCTTGGGGCATCCTTGCTCATTCCACACACGTTCGAGGTGTCGGTTCATGGGAAAATGGACAAGAAAAACCAAGAGTGAATGTCATCCTTGCAACCGGGATTCCAAAAGAAGTTTGTGATGAAATCAATCTTGGATACCTGGACCCCACGACCATAGAACCCGAGTCCTATGCCCATCGTGAACATGAGGGAATTCTCTATGTTCCCAAAGCAGGTGAAGTTCTTTACCAGCTCAACAAGCCTCCATCCTGGGCAAAGCCGGGCAATGATTAGATTCCATCCCATGTTTTCAACATGTACGAAGTAACCCAACTCAGCAACGGAACAAGGATTGCCACGGCTCATATGCCTCAAATGGCAAGTGTTTCTCTTGGGATCTGGTCGGGCAGCGGAAGCCGTCACGAATCAGCATCCCTTAATGGCGTTTCCCATTTTATTGAACACGTCTTGTTTAAAGGCACAAGCCGTCGTAATGCCAAGGAAATTTCAGAATCTGTGGAGGGAATCGGCGGGTATTTGAATGCCTTTACCTCTGAGGAAAATACCTGTTACTACGCAAAGGCACGTGCGGATAAATGGGAAATACTTGCCGATGTGCTCATGGACATGTATCTCAATCCGTCTTTTGATCGCGATGAAGTAGAAAAAGAACGGGAAGTGATTCGAGAGGAACTGGCCATGTACCTCGACCAGCCAAGTCAACATGTTCTTGAATTATTGAATGAAGTTCTTTGGCCAAATCACCCGCTCGGACGGTGCATCACCGGCACGAACAGCTCCATTGATCGCCTGAAAGCAGGTGATTTGAGGCGTTACTGGAAGAAACATTATGTTTCCTCCAATACAATCATTGTAATTGCTGGCCCTCTGGAGCATCAAACGGTCGTAAAAAAACTAAGCAAGTATGCGCGCAGAATCACGAAAGGTAAATTACCAGGCTGGAAACCAATCAAGCTTACCCAGCATTCTCCCCAGTTCCAGATCCGTCCGAAGCATTCCGAACAGATCCATTTGGCTTTGGGGATCAAAACCTCGTCTCGACATGATGAGCATAGATACTCCCTGAGGTTGTTGAACACAATGCTCGGAGAAAACATGAGCTCCAGACTTTTTCAGCGTCTGCGGGAAGACCACGGCCTGGCATACACTGTCTACTCCAATCTCGGCTTTTTTGACGACACCGGATTTTTAACTATTGCTGCGGGTATTGATGCCACCCATCTTGAAAAATCAATGGAGCTGATTCATGATACTTTATTAGAATTTTGTCGTAAAAAGCCATTGCGCAAAGAGCTGAATCAGGCCCGGGATTATTTAATCGGGCAACTCGATCTGCATCTTGAAAACACGGAAAACCACATGATTTGGCTGGGAGAACAAATTCTTGGTTTCGGCAAGCCATTCCCCTCAAGCTTGATACGTGAACGACTGATGGCCGTAACCGGAGAAGAAGTCAATCGTACGGCTAACTTGTTTTTCAAACCACAACATCTGAACCTGGCGATCGTCGGCAAGGTAGCAAAAAAGAGAATCCAAGTCCTTCAAAACTGGTTACAATAATCACCTGAACTTTAACTGTAAAAAATGTCTCGCCAACAACTCGCCAAATTAGATCAGTTAAGCACCGGGCAAACGCTTAAGTTTAATTACAGGCAAAACGGCGTCCCTCGTGAAGGTTTCCTTGTGCGTTTGAAGGACACTTGGGTGGCCTATGAAAACAGGTGCCGGCACATTGCTATCAGTTTGGATTTCGACAATGGAGAGTTTTTCACACAGGATGGAAAATATCTGTTTTGCCAGACACATGGAGCGGTTTACGAACCAGATACAGGACTATGCGTCCACGGCCCATGCAAGGGGGCAAACTTGTTCTCCATTCCTCTGGAGATAGGTGAATCAGGAGTCTGGATTGACGTGGAGTAAGTCATCACTTTCTGCCAAGAAATGTGCGTGTTCATTTTTTTCAATGAACAAATTACAATCATGAGAATAATTCTCTACAAGGAACTAGCGGCAAGAGGTAATCCTAATCCCTAATCTCAAAAGCCTCAGGAATCGAATATGCATTGTGAAAAATGGTATCCTCATTTTGCGTTTTTTGCATTTTGTGATATTGTATTTCCATAAAAAATTCATTCCTAGAACAATCTGTAAGATACATGAGGACCATTGCAAAGCTACATCCCTTGCCTACCTCACTTTAATTGCGCCATGACATTTTGATCCCTATGGACGATGCTTACCTAACCATCAATGATCAGTCATTCGTGTATCCTTTTATCCTTTAAATTTCGTTTACAGTTTTCATCAAGACCTTCAATCAACAAAACCAAGAATGAAAAACACCCATCGAATCCCGGTCACAGATTCGTCTATTGAAAGATCAATGATTGACGAGAACACAAAAAAGGGATGGGAGCATTATGTCAGGCACCTCGAAAACTCCGCATCTTCGAGAGAGATAGAAAAAAAACTGAAATCACAAAAAGGACTTGTGGGTCACATTATTTGAACGAATTGACTATTCCACATCGTAGCCCCGCCACATCCACACCAAAGTGTCTGCCAGTGTGTGTTCAAACACCCTGCGGTCACAATGTTTCGAGTCTTTACTGAAAATGTAACGATAGCTGTATCCTTTAGCCTTGAGAGCCGCTGCTGTTCGTTCATTGGCCATGACCCAATTGTGATAGGTTTCTTCAGGATCGTTTGCCCGGTTGTCGCGCTCAGATACGTGAGTAAAGATTCGCAACGGTTTTTTAGGAGTATTTTCAATCAACTTCAAATTAGAATGGTATTCCCAGGCCCCCAACGGGAATGAAGTTTCTTCAGGGGCATCGTCATCCTGCTGATCTACAAAAGTTCCCGAATAGGTGATCAAGCGCCGAAACAAATCCGGACGGAACCACCCCATAGTCAATGCTGCNGCACCTCCCGAGCTACATCCCATCACCCCCCTGCCCCATGGATCTTTTGTAAATGCCATACGAGGATAGGCTGCGCGGATTTCATCATTATTCAGGACTGCTGGGAGAACCTCCTCTTGGATGAAAAGTGCCAATCGGTCGGACATTGTATCATACTCCAGTCCTCTTTGACTATTCTTACCGTCATTTCCTCCGTTTTGAACGGAGATAACAATAAATGGGGGCAACTTCCTGGCCGGATTGGCGCTGATGGTCAGATTGTCGAGCGCATGACGAACGAGATCCAGGCCACCAGGTCCATCGTGCATCACTAGCAAAGGAGCTTTCGTTCCATCTTCATAGGCAGCGGGCACATATACAAAAATCTTACGCTCTTCCCTCACTGGTTTTTTCTCAGGCTCAAGGGTCGCATCATTTCCTTTGAATATTCTACTGTCAGCCAACCGCATCCCGAATGTAAACATTTTCCCTTTGGGATTCCCCTTGTCTGTTAAATCTGGATCAACGGGAAATTCAGGTCCAACCACGTAATCTCCGTCTCCTTCGGAATCAGGGGCAGATGCAGTGGCCAAAGAAGAAGAGGTTGCGCAGCCTATGAGTCCAATCAAGCTGATCAGCGTCATGAAATATACGAATATCGAATATCGGTTTAGGTTGGTCATGAGGCATTATTTAGGCAGCCGCATTGTTTCAAATCAAGTGCGAATTATGATCATTTCGATTGAAACACAAAAAAACGCACTCAAATTCTACGGTCCATGGGCGGGTTTGAAAAATCAGGAAAGCCATCCCCATCACTTCCATGAAGCTGCTGATGGACCCTTGCCGAATCCTCTGTTAACATACTTTTTATGACCCCTGCAAAAACGGCACTCTACAAGGAGCGAATCCATTGCCTTTATGAGGAAATCAAGGACGACCTCAACAAGAATAATGATGGCGAGAAGGTCGTGGAGTTAGACTCTTCGATTGGACGTTTGTCCAGAATGGACGCGATGCAAGGGCAGCAAATGGCACTGGAACTACGCCGTCGAAAAGAGCAGCACTTGATGAGACTGGATAGTGCATTGGCACGCATCAGAAAGGGAACATATGGCACCTGCGGGAGATGCAAGAAACCGATAAACGC
This sequence comes from Verrucomicrobia bacterium SCGC AAA164-E04, assembly GCA_000383715.1. GTDB lineage: Bacteria > Verrucomicrobiota > Verrucomicrobiia > Limisphaerales > AAA164-E04 > AAA164-E04. The sequence goes on along the minus strand of KB911939.1, from coordinate 13,142 downwards.
AGAGCGACTGGAAGTTCAGCCTGATGCGGTTCTGTGTGTTCAATGTGCAGGTTGATCCCCACCTGAAATCCAATCGCTATAGACATCTTCTCTACCATGAAAAGATCCAATCCCAGTCAGGAAAAACCATATCCACACGTTTTTAATAAAATGTCCACTTCGATACACATGATCAGGCACTGCTTTTCTTTGGGTGTGGGGTTACTCATGGCAATATCACCGAGAATAGATGGTGCAGAACTGCATTTAAACCAGCTCTTCCCCCCGGATCGGTTGATTTCACTGGAGATCGACATTTCGGAAACAAACTGGGACAAACTCAGGTACCAAAGACGAGAGTTCCAGTCCGCGCTGGGTCCTGATCGCCAGTTTGCCCCCCCACCTTCTCCCTACAGTTACGTGGAAGCGGATATAAAAATTGATGGGGTTGTATTTCCCAAGGTTGGATTGAGGAAAAAAGGTTTCTTCGGATCTCAAGATACAGAGCGACCCTCTTTGAAAATCAAACTAAACCTGTTTGATCGCGGTCTGAGTATCGACGGATTGACAAGCTTGACTTTCAATAACAACAAACAAGACCGAAGCTTGATGAGTCAGTTCATGGGCTATGCATTTTTCGATGCGGCAGGTTCTCCTGGTTCACGCTGCAGTTACGCCAAAGTCACAGTCAACGGAAAAAACCTGGGAATATACAGTCACGTCGAAACAGCACGCTCACAGCTATTGGAGCGTGAATTCGGGAATACGGACGGCACCTTGTATGAGGGAACCGTGGTAGATTTCTTCCCCAACTGGGAGAAGAGCTTTGAGTTGAAGGTTGGAGATCCCGATTCAGGCTTGAAGCACCTCAGCAATATCATCAATGCACTCAATGAAGCGGATGGAAATTCATTATTGGGAGAGTCAGCCAGAGGCAAGGCGTGGGTGCCTGTTCATGGAAGATTCGATGAAACCTGGGTAAGTCCGGATTTCGATGACTCTTCATGGAGAGATGTTGCCAACGCAGTTGGGTATGAACACGGTGAAGGTTACGAATCATATTTTTCAGCGAAAGATGATTTCGAGGATGAGATGCATGGAAAAACTTCATCCCTCTATTTGCGACTCCCCTTTCAATTGGATAATTTGACCCCTATTACCCCCGGGCAAATCGTTTTACGCACACGCTGCGATGACGGATTCATTGCCTACTTGAATGGTCAGGAAATAGCCCGTCACAACGCCCCTGAAAACCCAAATTGGCAATCAAATGCTTCCAATGCCACGGATGACCGGGTGAACTATGCGATGAGCAGCTTTGACCTCAGCAATCACATTGACAAATTCAAAAAGGGTCGGAACTTGCTGGCTGTTCATGCACTTAACAGAACCGTCAGCAGCACAGATTTCCTCCTGCAGGCAGACCTGCAAACAGGCGATTTTAATTTAGAACAAGGCATTTGGAAATGGGTGGACAAGAAAGCGTTTTACACTTTTTGGACGATTGAGGGATTATTGAGTTTTTGGGATGGCTACTCTGGAAATCGTAATAATTTTTTCGTTTACGTAAATCCGGCAACGGACAAATTGCACTTTATGCCCTGGGGTGCAGATTGCCTTTTTGAAAAACACAGTCCACTTGGGGTGGATCCAGCATCACCGAGATCGGTTCGAACCGTTGGTCGTTTGGCACATAAGTTATATCAAATCCCCCAGGTTCGAAAAGAATATGCTCGCCGCATGAAAGCATTGATGGATGAACTTTGGAATGAGGAGACTCTCTTGAAGGAAACGGAACGTATCGAGACAATGTTACGCCCTCACCTCTCTGAATCGCAGCGAAAGAATGTAGATTTCAGCGCGATCAGAAAGTTCATTCAAAATCGACGCGCAGACATCGAAAAAGAAATTCAGGCAGAAGATATGCCCATATGGAATCATCCCCCGTCAGAACCACCCGTGATTGGTAGTAATCGATGAGCCATGCCATCAGGTGAAAACAGGGCAATCGTGAAATCTGACCGATTGCATTCATCAAAACGAATCTACACCACAGTGATGGTGTACGTATTCAGCGCCCTGGTCGCAGCCATAGCGGATGACAGCCGACACCAGTCGCTGACGGCGATTTTTGATATTCCAACTCAGGAAGGCGGAACAAGGCTAGGGGTGAAACGCGGCCAGAAAGCTCCCCTTCATCAAGGCGCTTCTGAGGCCCGACCACGCTTCTTCGCAGTCACTTCTCAAACATGGCCCAGAGGGTTTATCCCCATTTATCAAACACGCCGAAAGGATGGATCAATGAAACTCAGCAGAAGGTTGACTCAGGGGCGTGAGAACTTTGTAGAACCGCTTTTTTTTGCGTTACCGCCCGGGGACGAGCCACGAGTGTCAGAAATTTCAGGTCGATGGTCCTGCGAGGCGACACATCATGATGGGACCATCGATTTTCTCCACTGGGAAATCACTCTGATCGGTCACACCATCGTGGGTCGATTCGATCAGGATACCGACTACCGTTTCGCCTGGATCACGGAAGGGTCTTTTAATGATCCCCTGATTCGATTGAATGCTGAGTATCTTGATGCACGATATCAGCTGACGGGAAAGTTGAGCGAGGGCTTTCTGGAAGGCACCTGGCGACACCTTGAAGACGACGACGGCGGCACATGGCGGGCAAAACCCGTGAATTCCATCATGTCCGTTGATCCACTTCTGGACACGGATCCACTGTTCGTCTATGAAGACGCATTATCCCATCAGCAAGCATGGCAAGTCGGCGACCCTCAAGCCAAGAATGGCTCTGCTCTTTGTCGAGTCTGGGTAACCGGGACCCGTTCCAGACACAAGACGGATGAATGATCAGGATTGAACGCTATGAATGAGCGTTGTTTTCCTTTTCCTTAAAAAAGAAACCTGCGATCACAAGTACAATAAATGTAATCAGGGCATACTTTCCAAATGGAATTACCTGCTCCCCGATTGTTAAATTGGTCGTCCAGGCCTTCCACGCAGCAGCTGGTGCCATGATGATGAAGGCAAGCCCCATCAATGCATTCCAAACCAATCTTTTACCGCCCGTTGGAAGATGGTCACCAAGCACTTTTTTGGAATTCATCATCAAGAGGAAGGTCAGGTAAGCGATTGGAATGAGAACAAAACCAAATACCGAAGTAGGCACGGCCAAAAAGGCCTTGGATTCGTTTGTCCAGAGAAGTGGCCAAAGAACACCTGTGATCGGTATCAGCGTTCCAAGTCTGTGCGCCAAGCCTCCATGTTGCTTACCAAGGGCCTCACAGACACAGAACCCTGAAATGAGCATCAAAATGGAAATGGTTGAAATGGCCATGGCAAGCACACCAAATCCAAACACATAATTGGATACGACGTCGCTTCCCTTGAATAAAGATTTCAGGGCACCGGCCAGATCACCCGTACCGCGCTGAATAAGCATGGCAGCAATCTGTTTTTCAGAGTCCACTACTGCAACACTTTCCAGTCCTTGTGTAAGGTTTCGTTTGGAAAGCATGGAATCGTAGGCTCCGTATTTCGGATTCTCAGCATTGACCACGACGGCTCCCGTAGAAGTATCGAGCAGTCCCGTGAATGGTTTGCCATGAAACTGCGATGCTGCAGCAATCACGATACACGAGGTTGCGATCACGAAAGGAATGACCATGCCCGTTGCCAGATCGAAGATGGCAAGATTGCGAAATTTACGGTTCCATTTTTTGGCAAGAAGAGAAAAAGGAAGCAGAAAGGTCATATTGATGCCTACCGCAGTCGCTGCAGCGGCGATCATGATATTTCGCTGCAACGTCAATATCTCAGTTTCCCAGAAAACACGCGCTCCCTCTGTTGGGATGGCATCCAGGAAAGATCGATATTGGGCGGAGGGCTCACTGATCAGCGAGAAGTTTGGTATGAACCCCGAGAAAATCTGACCCCATTCCAGCGAGCCTGACAAGGCGATTGCGACTCCCATGAATGAGAGTACAATCAATGCGACCATCACTTTGAGTATCATTTCATAAATTTTGATACCTTTGCCTTTACCTCCGTAACTGAGGGTGACTGGAATGACAATTACCATTAAGAGGAGCGTGATCATCACCTGAGTGGAAGTTTCCCCCTTGGATTCAGCAAATGTAGCTGCGAATAAGTTATTGGTAATCGCCCCATAGGCCAGTGCATACTGTGGAAGAACCCAGACAACATTGGCCAGCAACGAAGCAGCAAGCCAACCCCAGGCAAGGACGGGGTTTATGTGGCGTCGTATGTTGGTAAAGGGCGAAGTTTCGGTGGACAGTGTGACATAACTGATCGCGCAGAGCATTGTCACACCAAAAAACATGGCTAACCATTGAACCCAAAGCATTTGGTAACCACCGATCACACCAAGAAAAAGTCCACTGGCAAGAGAGCCTCCTCCCAGTGTAATGGCACTTTGCAACCATCCTGGCCCAGATAGGCGCACAAATACCTTGGCTTTATCAACGGCTCCTTTGCCCTCAACAGAGTCAATTAATGCCTTCTCCATTTCAAATCGATCTTGATGCTCACTCATATCTGTATTTTCAATTGCAAAACGCGTTCAACACGATTCGGGCTGACACACAACCCTTGAGTTTTCTGCGGGGAAATTCCGGTCATGATGATGCAATCCCAATGAATTGCAAAAGAAAATATTTTGTAATTGGATCATCCTCCCGAAACCTGAGCGCATCTTTATCATTGAGGGAGGTAATCAAGCACCTTCTTGGCAGCACGCTCAAAGGCGCCTGGCTTGCCCATGGTCTCCATCAAATGACTCAATGCGCGTCTGGTATCCAGTCTTAGCGACGGGTGATCCAGAAATTGGATTGCTTTTTCAGCAATCGATTCTGGTCTGGCATCGGATTGAATCAATTCAGGATACACCAGACGATTCAAGAGCAAATTAGGCATCGCTATGTATTTCACCTTAATAATCGCTCGCGCGATCCAATAGGTGAGCCAGGCCAATCGGTAAAAGACTATCGTTGGGACACCGTGATATCCACATTCGCGCGTTACAGTCCCTGAACACGCCAAAGTCAGTGTCGTTTGAGCGAGTGCTTCGGATAATCCACCAATCCTGAGTTCAATGAAATGCTTTTCGGAGAGCAAGGTCTCCGCCATCTCCAGCTGATCTCGACTTGAAAGCACCATCACAAATCGGCATGGGTGAGCTTGATGAATCCTATTTACGGCCTCTTCCATGATGGGAATATGGCGTTTTAATTCCTGTTTACGACTCCCTGGAAGCAGCAGGACCTGCGGTTTACCGTTCAAACCTTCCTCTGTAGCCTTGAATACGCTGCGGTAGCGATCGGCCATGGGGTCACCTACAAATTCGACTCGAAGTTTAGGTGCACGCAGCGCATACCAGGGTTTTTCAAAAGGGAACAAGCTCAATACACAATCAACACTACGGGAGAGAGCGAAGACTCGATAGGCGCGTGACGCCCATACTTGGGGTGAGACGTAATACAATATTTTTGGCTGCCATGAGGAATCATCACCCTTGATGAGATTCAGTCGTTTGCGAACTGCCTCTGCAAACCTTAAATTGAATCCGGCATAATCGGTAAGGATGATGATATCGGGTTGACGAACAAATGCCTCCTCCAAAAGTCGATCAAAAACCTTCTTGAACCAAAAATACTGACTGACTACTTCGCTCAACCCAAAAACGGTCCGTTTGGTTAGGTCTTCAAGAATATGAACCCCAGCCTCTCTCATCCGCTCGCCCCCTGCCCCAAAAAATTCAAGGCGCCGGTCTGGGGTGATTTGGCAATGGATCGCCTTCACTAGGCCAGCAGCTAATCCGTCACCACTTGTTTCTCCTGCCAACATCATGATTCGATAAACAGGCAGCTTATCCTGCCTATCCGTTCGATGAACCACTGATTGTTGTTTAGGATTATTCATTCATCACTGTTTCCGTTTGTTCGACACATCATTCTGACAATCATCAGATAAATGCCAATTTCGTTGTGACCATCACGCTCTGGGATGAAACTGACGATGTATGTCCTTAAGCTTCTCACGGGCGACATGGGTGTAAACTTCGGTTGTCGCAATACTGGAATGCCCCAACATTTCTTGAATTACCCTCAAGTCAGCCCCGTGATCCAGAAGATGCGTAGCAAAACTATGTCTCAACATGTGAGGCGTCAATGCTCGTTCAATCCCCGCTCGTTCGGCTCTTTTTCTCATGCGCAACCACATGGTCACCCTGGCAAACCCCGTTCCCCGACGTGTCAGATACACATTCCCTGGTGTTTTGGGCGTCACCAGCGCGGGCCGTCCTGACTGCAGGTATCGATTGAGAGACACTGTCGCGCTGCTACCAACGGGCACAACGCGTTCTTTATTCCCTTTGCCAATGACCTGAACGAACCCAGCGTCCAGATGAAGCTGCTCCAACCTTAAATGGCATAGTTCCGATATGCGAAGCCCTGATGCATAAGCCAGTTCGAAAATAGCGTGATCACACAATCTTGAAGGGGTTTCGGGTTCTTCAGGCTTCAGAAGGGTGTTGATTTCATCAGTAGAAAGACTTTTGGGTAATCGTTTCCAGCGACGAGGCAGGCTGACATGTTCAGCCGGGTTCGAATCAAGATGATGTTCTCGTTCACAAAAATTGAAAAAAGCGCGTAAAGCAGCGATTTCCAGATAGACCGTTTCCACACTTAATCTTTTCAACTTGCCTTGACCAAAAGGCACTTTACGCACCTGCTCGTGCTTCAAAAATGCCGTCAAGACCGTCAAATCAACCAATATCCAATCATCGATTCCCTTCTCTTCGTCAGCCCATTGAGCAAAACGGTTCAAAATACCTGAATAGGTTAATTGAGTTTGCTTTGCCTGACCTCGCTCTTGCCGAAGGTACTGCAGGAAATCATCTATCAATGCATCCATCCCTAATACACTTCAACATGCCAATAAATCGCAATCCATTGCAAACCGAGATTTCATGGATTTCCAATTTGATCTTTTGGACCTCAACAAGCAAGGTGAGGTGCCTCAACGAAAAGTCGATACCGGACAAAGAACATGCGAACAATTTATGTCTACCTGACAAAGCAGACCGTGGCGACCATGGTAATGACCGTGGCCGTTTTTGCATTTGTGCTGCTGCTAGGTAACATCATGAAGGAAATCCTGACATTGCTGGTCAATGGACAGGCTTCTCTTTGGCTTGTATTGAAAGCCTTCCTTTTGTTGGTCCCCTTCGTTCTGGTATTCGCCCTCCCCATGGGGATGCTGACCGCAACTCTGCTTCTGTTCGGGCGATTAAGTGCCGATCAGGAACTCACTGCCATGCGAGCGGGCGGTATCAGCCTGATCTCACTCTCGACCCCCGTTTTAATTATCAGTATGTTGATGAGTGTCTTGTGCGCCTGGATCAACATGGAAATCGCACCTTATTGCCGAAGTACCTACAAGCAATTGATACGAGAAGTCAAGGTGGGCGAGTTGACGGATTTACTTCAACCCAATGTTCCTATGACGGATATCCCGGGCCAGTTCATCCACATAAAAGGTAAAAGGAAAGTCGGGGATACCGTTTACCTCAAAGGGATACGGTACATCAAGTATGATGGAGAGTCTTACGAGTATGAAATCTTTGCTCCTGGTGGAACCATTCAGGCAAATGAGGAAACCAGTCAACTGTTCATGACGATGACGAATTACACCATCCTCAGGCCAAAGCCATCTTCCAGTGAAAATATTTCAGTAAATTCCAATGAGCTGGACTCGACCGGCTACTTACTCTTCAAGGGCGAGCAGTTTGCACCCGACCCTTTTACCATTGAACGAGATTCAGAACTGTTTCGAAAACCAAAACTGCATCACATGAGTTTCAAACAACTTCAGGAGGAATTGGTCGAAAGAACAAAACTGACTGAGGACATCAAGGCCCTCCCTTCATTTAAGATTGAGAACTTGAGGGCGGAGCTTGAAGAGAATTTCAAAAAACCCTTCGATCCCATAACGCCTGTCAAGGTCCAGATGCACCGTCAACTGGCATTCTCTTATGCATGCTTTGCCTTTACTCTGATCGGTATTCCCCTGGGCATTCGTGCGCATCGAAGAGAAACCAGTATTGGAATCGCCATCGCCTTGATGTTGGTCGCGGTTTACTACGGATTTGTGGTTCTTGCCAATGCGCTGGAATCTCATAGTGAATGGGCTCCTCACCTTATCATGTGGTTACCAAACTTCTTATTTCAGGCGATTGGGTGTGTCCTCATGTGGCGCGCCAACAAAGGCATGTGATGCTCTTGAGTCTGGCCTTCATCCAAGCGGCGGTGTGAAAAGCCTTCATCATATTTGTCATTATGCCTGTCGTTTCATCCAGTTCTCATAGTCGGCAGGTGTATCCAAATCGATCAGAATATCTTCATTTGAGCATTCAAACTCGGTAACCAGTCGTGTATGTGCATCAAGTAACCCCTTCAAACCGACGTCGTCATAGCGCTCCATGACCTCGTCCCTAAACCCTGCTTGAAAGTACAGGGGATGTCCTCGTTTGCTTTCATACACCGGAGAAAGGATGTCCGGCTGGTCATTTTGAATTTTTTTCAGCATCCTTTTTATTAAAACATTACTTATCCCGGGTAGATCTCCGAGGCAAACGAGGTAACCTGTTGCAGCAGGGTTTGCATGGGCAAGGCCACAGCGCACAGAGGATAACATCCCTCCTTCAAGCGCGTGAGGATTCACGACGGTTCGTGCTCCCAAATTTTCAATCAAGGGCTTGATACGATCATGATCCCAACCGGTCACGACAATACAGCCATCGACTCCACCCTGCATCACTTGTTTGACCACATGTTCTATCAAAGTAAGCTCCCCCAGGGGCAATAAAAGCTTTTGTTGCCCCATCCGCCTCCCGATACCTGCTGCAAGGACAATAGCCGTGATCATCATTTTGAGTAAGTCATTGAAGCTGCATCCAGAGATCTTTTTCGCCTGAAGGCCACCAGTTGTGAAACAATGCTGAGGGCAATTTCGTTGACAGATACAGAACCAATGTCCAGTCCTATCGGACAAACAATCCGGTCTAAAACTTCTTTCGAGGCGATTCCTTTTTCGAGAAGCCTTTTACGAATAAGCATACTTTTCCGTCGACTTCCTATCATACCAATAAAAGATGCTGGACTATTGACACAAGCCGCCAAAGAAGCTCCATCGTGCTGATGGCCTCGGGTCACAATGACAATAAAAGTGTTGTTTTTGATCTTCCTGTCCTCAATGGATTGAGGAATATTTCCGCACACGACTTCATCGGCATCAGGTAAATTTTCTCTTGATGCAAATTCAGGTCGATCATCCACAATCACTGTTTGAAAGCCCATCATAGCAGCCAACTTACCAACCGCTTTCCCCACGTGCCCTGCACCAGCAATCAGTAATTCAGGTTTCGGGCAACAAGGTTCAATGAATAACAACTCGGAATCTGCCTTCGAAATATTTCCAACAAGGGTCGCTTTTTCATTTTGAACTGCCAAATCAAACGCATCGGCATGCTGTGGCCATAGATTAATCCAATGGTCTGGGTCATCCATCCATTCACATTGAGTGGTTATCGATTCTGAACGAGTGATCCTTGTCACCAAAACACCACTTGCAATACCATGTTCGGCTGCAACGAGTTGTTTGATCGCTTGCCTTTGTGCAATGGGTTGAGGCAGGATCAGGATGGTGGCTTGCCCTCCACAGATTAAACCATCATCCCAGCCGCTGATATCATCAAGTTTCAAATGAAAAAGTGAGGCATGCCCACTGTCCAGGGCATCAAGAGCACGCCGGCGTGCTTCCGCTTCAAGGCAACCTCCACCCAAGGTTCCGTGTACCTTTCCATTGGGTTCAAAGATGGCGTTGGCTCCTACTTTCTGAGGCGTGGACCCCAGCGAGCGCACCACAGTAGCAAGCACAAAGGGCTGACCCGCGCTCATTAAATCGATCGATTTACGATAGACATCTAAAAAAGTCATTTCTTGGCCGTAAAAAGTTAGAACTTAAGCAGAGGATTCACTGTTGCACAACCCGAATTGATTACGGCAAAGTAAGCCCATGCTGAGCCTGACAAATAGAAGGAGCTTATAATTTGAAAGTATTGCATCTGGTAGGCGATCATGAGGACGCAGGCGGTGTGCTATCAGTCATTCGTAATCTACAGGCAGTCACGCCTGAAGGCGAGATGCATCACTGTGTATGGGTTAAAGAAGGTTACCGCGAATCACGTCAACCAGCCCTGGAATACAGATACAGTCCATCCGTCATTGCGGAATCAACGAAGCATCTGAGACTGTTCGCTCAGGCCCTTCCTGCCTACGGAGATCTAAAGCGCTTACTCCAAAGGGAGCCTTTCGACATTATTCATGCACATTCACGCGGCACTTTATTGGTGGGTATGCTTGCAGCGCGTTTTCTGAAACGTCCTGTGATCTTCACAAATCACAATTACGCCAGACGCCTTGGCCTTTATCAATGGGCTGCCAGACAGCGCAACATGCATACTGTGGTTCTCACTCCCAACATGGCCAGACACTACGGTTTGAATGAAGAGATGAAGAACCTCAAGGTCATATCAGCCTGTTTCAGCGCTGCTTTATTGGACGAAGATTTGATTCAGCCTGCGCCGAACATTCCAGATCATACAATTCGATTCGTTGGAGTGGGCAATGTCATCGGCTGGAAAAAATGGGATTTGATTGTGAAGGCATTGCAGCTTCTTCCCAAAGTGGATCAGTCCAGAATCCAATGCGATATCTGGGGACCGACTCTGGATTTGCCTGAATCGAAGAGTTTTGACCAATCCTTGAGGGCTTTGATTCAAAAAAACGGTGTCAGTGATCAATTTCGTCTCATGGGTTCCACGACAGATATAAAATCCAAATTAAAACAATCGGACTGGTTCGTCCTTCCATCAACCAATGAACCGTGCTCGGTTGCACTGATGGAAGCTTTAGCCATGGGACTTCCGGCGTTGGTCAGCGAAAGCGGGGGAAATGTGGATTTGGTCCACGATGGCTGCGGACTTCACTTCAAGCCAGACACTCCCAAATCACTCGCAAAGCAACTCAAACGCATTTTAGAAGGAGCATTCCGCCCTCTATCACCCCAACAAATCCGTGAATCCGTCAGAATGAGATCGGCCACCGTGGTTTACCGGCAATATCATAAACTTTATCAATCTTTGAACTGAGATTTGACGCAAGGACCTGAATGGTGATACTTGATGACCTATCATGAATTGGAAATTACTCCGTCATATACCTTGGGTGGACACGCGATCTCGATTTTTATCGCGTGTGCCTTCAGCTGGCTCCTTGTTGGACGTCGGGTCTTCAGATGGGGAAACCTTGAATCATTTCCACGAAATGAGGCCGGACTTAAAATTCTATGCGACAGACATTGAAGGTATTCCTGAGGCCTATCCGAAAGGATGTCAATTTCATCAAGGCGATTTAAACAAGGAGAACTTGCCCTGGGAGGCAAATTCACTAGATGCCATTTCCTGTATGCATTTGGTGGAACATCTGGAAGATCTGACACTACTCATTGCGGAAGCCTTCAGAGTCCTGAAGCCAGGAGGAAGCTTGTATATTGAAACACCACACCCAAAAACGGTGGGCTTAAGCAGTGTGACAGGCCCCGCAGTAGGCACTTTCACCATGAATTTCTGGGATGATTTGACCCATACCCATATCGTCAGCATGGGAGCTCTGGCCAAACAATGTCGATTGGCAGGCTTCGATATTTCTCATTCAGGCACCTCACGTAACTGGCTGTTTGCAGCCGCTTACCCCATTTTGTTCTTTGCTCCGCCCAGCCGCCAAAAGTTCACTTCAAAGATCCACTGGTCAGGATGGTCCGCATATTTGGTTGCATGCAAGCCATAAGCCAAAAACCCAAGCTGCTCATCCTTGAACTTTGGGGTCTTGGTGATTTAGCAATTGCCTCTCGGTTCATTGCCGCAGCTTCCGAGAAGTATGAAGTCACAGTGTTGTCCAAACCCTACGCAAATGACCTGCAACAAGCGCTCTGGACAAAAGCGAAGGTCATTTCATTTGTCGCGCCCTGGACGGCATTCCGTGGAAAATATCGTTTACTCAAATGGCCATGGAAACAACTTCTGCAATTGGCGCATCATTTACGGAAAGAGAAATTTGACCTGGCGGTTTCAGGACGATGGGATCCAAGGGATCATGCATGGATGCGCGTTTGTGGGGTCAAAAAATGCATTGGTTTCCCGAGATCTGGAAGCAAACATCTCCTCCATCACCCCTTGCCTTTACCCAATGAAAAAGCGCACCGGTATGACCAATGGAAATTGGCAGGTGAGGCATTGGATATCAAAATACCCGATTGGAAATATCGAAGTGTTGAACCAAACCCTGCTCGCTGTATCAAAACAGCGGTTATTCATACTGGCGCAGCGCAACCTGTAAGAGTCTGGCCTTTAGACAGGTATCACCAGTTGATTAAAGCCATTGAAGAACAGAATATTAACATCCAACTCATTTGCGATGCCGATCAGGCATCCTGGTGGAAGAAAAACAATCGTCACCCAATGGTTCCACAGTCAGTTTCAGCATTGATTGAGCATTTGAAGACGGGGGATATCTTCATAGGGAACGACTCCGGCCCCGGTCACCTCGCCGCTGCACTCGATTTGCCAACACTCACCATTTTTGGTCCGCAACTTACTGAATGGTTTCGCCCGGCCCATCCTCAGGGGATGGTTGTGGAAGGGAAAGACTGCGAATATAAACCCTGCTTTGACAATTGCAGGTTTGAAACACCCCACTGCATGACGGGCGTCACACTTGAGGGAGTCAAAGAAATAATGCAAACTTTCTTGAAACAATTCAACATCGCCCAAAATCAGAGAGACAAATAATCCTTCAATGAAGGAAGCTGCTCAGCGTCCCAGCAAACATCCTGACGGGATTCCTGCCCTCCGCTCACGCAAAAATAAAACAACAGGCGAAACTACAATAAACAACTAGCTTTACCATCGCGGCACCCGAACCATAAAGCATCTCATCTGAGCCGAATCATTCCCCCTGTGCTTAGGGATAGACAGATGAAATCACACCCATATAATCTTGGAGTCTTGAACA
>KB911938.1 GCA_000383715.1 Verrucomicrobia bacterium SCGC AAA164-E04 | reverse complement strand
TGACGCTGACACTACTCTGGGTCGTGTCCACGATTTGATCTTGGCGGCGGAAAAGACCAAACTGCCCATCATGCGTATCGTAGATCAGTACATGGGTTTTTACACACCATTGGTGTTGCTGGTTGGGGCTTTGGTATGGGCCTTTACTCAAGATCTCAGTCGAGTGATCACGGTATTCATCATTGCTTGTCCATGTGCCTTCATTCTAGCGACACCGACTGCTATGGTGGCCGCTCTTTCTTCGGCTGCCCGACTTGGTATATTGATCAAAAATGTCGCCGACATCGAACTTTCTGCGAAAATCAACGCTTTCATTTTTGATAAGACAGGAACCTTGACCACTGGTAAGCTGGCGGTGAGTCGTCTGGCACCTCAAGACGGAATCAAGCCTGCAGAACTCCTGCACCTTGCGGCATCAGCGGAAAAATACAGCAACCACCCCACAGCGAAAGCTTTGGCACAACTTGCTAACGAAGCTGGGCTGGACCTGACCGAACCACAGGATTTCAAGGAAACAGCCGGTAAGGGTATCACGGCTAAAGTCGGCGAAGAAACCTTGATCGTCGGTCGAGCCAACTGGCTCAAGGACAATGGGCTGACGGATGATTTCATGCAGAACGTGGATCTGAGCGAGGCTGAGGGTTACTCATTACTATATGTGGCCAGAAACGGCAGCTTCATTGGATGGATTGGTCTTCAGGATCAAACCCGACCCGAAGCTCAGGAGGCTCTATCCGAGTTGCTGGGGGCCGACATTCGGCGCATTGCGATGGTTTCTGGAGATCGTGAGCCTGTTGCAGCCCGAGTTGCCCGTGAGATCGGGTGTGAAGAGGTGGTTGCTGAATGCTTGCCTCAAAACAAGGTGGAATATGTTCACAAGATGAAAGCCAAAGGATATCGCGTTGCAGTCGTTGGCGATGGGGTCAACGATGCACCCGCACTGGCTGCCGGAGATCTTGGTGTTGCCATGGGGGCAGCTGGAAGTGAAGTTGCCATCCACAGTGCGACAATCGCTCTCATGAACAATGATTTGCGCCGGTTGCCATTTCTGATAAAACTTTCTCGTCAAACAAGATCAGTGATCAATCAAAATTTCATGTTTGGTGTGGTTTTTGTCATTGGCGGATTTGTCATGGCTTCACTTGCTTACATCAATCCCATC
>KB911937.1 GCA_000383715.1 Verrucomicrobia bacterium SCGC AAA164-E04 | reverse complement strand
CTGGCGAGCCCTCTCTACTTCAGTGTAGACTTCCCCCGGGTCTGGACCGGCAAGTTTTGCAGGAGCTCCGCCTTTTCCAGGAAGGTCTGCGACTGGCCCAGGGGCTGCTTCAATGACCAGTGAACGTGGCACGATGAGTGTGGCAAGTTCTGCATCTCCAAATTGTTCAAGCAGTCCAAAAATGTTTCTCGAAATGGGCTGTTCCCAGATGTTTTCCCGTGGACCAAAATAACCGCTCACTCCCACCGTGTTTATCCTGGGATCAAGGGCTCCTGCATAGAGAGCAATCATTCCTCCTTCACCGTATCCCATGACACCGATCCTGCGACGTTCAGGGCCTTGGTGAGCCTCAATCCAGTCCACCAAACTCAACACGGTCTGCACTTCGTAGCCAGCAATGTGACGACCCATTTCATAAGCTGAGCGATACAAATACTCGCGGTGTGACAATTCCGAGCCCCATCCACCATAATCGGATTGTCTGCGTGTCATTTTTCGAGAAATCAAATCAGGTATGATGACTCGACATCCAGATTCTGCCAAGCGTCTGGCAAACTGGCTTTCGGGAGCAATGCCTGGCGCCAGTCCAGCAAGTTGTTCCGGTGTCTGATCTGCGTCGGGAAGAGCTATGACATGAGCTGCCGTGTAAAAGGAATCATGTGATGCACGCTCCTTGTAAGCAGCTGTAAACTCGGGTGCAACCCGTATTTCAGTTTTCCGGAAAGTCAACAGGTTTGGAACCAGCATGAGGCCTTCAGCGACAACGTCTCCTACGACAGGCCACTTTATTTTATAGGCATCAAAAGCTCCTGTTTTCATGTAAACAGGTGATTTCTCATTTATTTCCAAATCATATTTAGGATGCGTAAAGGCAACACGCTGATCTTTCAACCCAAGCAGGCCTGCGAGTTTTGTACGATTAACTTGAATGGACTTCTGATAAGCTTCGGCCGAGGAAAAATCGCGTGACCAGTGTTGTTTCCTTGCCTTGATCGATTCTTTCAGTTTTTTCAGTAGAAAACGGTCTACGCCGCTTACCAGCGTCGATGCAATGTCCCCTTCGATCGTCAGTTCACGGGTCTCGGGAATAGTCGAAGGTTCGTGGTTTTGAGCAGAGGTCAATGGAATACCACTGACAAGCGTTCCAGTAATCAGGAAGGCCGTGAGG
>KB911936.1 GCA_000383715.1 Verrucomicrobia bacterium SCGC AAA164-E04 | reverse complement strand
AGCGCCTTCATCTAGGTCGACCTCTGTCGTTCCGTTCTCGCCTATAACGATGGTCCGCCACTCGGTCCATGGGCCAGTGAGGGTGTCCGTTGCTTCAATGGCTGCCTTAGTATTCTCATCACCTGTCAGGATTAGTTGGAGAGGTAGCCGAATGGATAGTTTGGGAGTGTGGGTTATACTACTTGGCAAGAAAAAGCCATCTGGCCAGAGGTGCGTAATTTTCAAGCGATTTGCTTCGGATCGGGAATGAAATGCTTGCGGAATGACGATCGAGGTCAGGCTGCTGCAGTTGAAGAAGGCAAAAGTCTCAATGCTGGTGACGCTCTCTGGGATGATGATCGAGGTCAGGCTTTTGCAATGAATGAAGGCCGCTAGCCCAATGCTGGTGACGCCCTCAGGGATGATGATCGAGGTCAGGCTGCTGCACGAACGGAAGGCCCATTCCCCAATGCTGGTTACTGGTGCCCCCTCAATTTCTGCAGGGATCTCCAATTCACCCTTAGCTTGCCAGTTGCAATCCGTAATCGTCACCTGACCATCAGCAATCTCGTAGGTAAGCGGACTCAAGTTACTTGGCAAGAAAAAGCCATCTGGCCAGAGGTGGGTAATTATCAAGCGATTTGCCTCGGATCGGGAATGAAATGCTTGCGGAATGACGATCGAGCTCAGGCTGCTGCAGCCCGAGAAGGCCGCTAGCCCAATGCTGGTGACGCCCTCTGGGATGATGATCGAGGTCAGGCTGCTGCACGAACGGAAGGCCCATTCCCCAATGCTGGTTACTGGTGCCCCCTCAATCTCTGCAGGGATCTCCAATTCACCCTCAGCTCCTTCATCGCAATCCGTAATCGTCACCTGACCATCAGCAATCTCGTAGGTAAGCGGACCCAAGTTGCTTTGCGGGAAAAAGCCGTCTGGCCAGAGATGGGGGAGGGACAGATCAGATGCCTTTTGTTGGCTATGAAATGCCTGAGGAATGATGATCGAGGTCAGGCTGCTGCAGCCCGAGAAGGCCGAAGACCCAATGCTGGTGACGCCCTCTGGGATGATGATCGAGGTCAGGCTTATGCAGTCCGAGAAGGCCTCCTGCTCAATGCTGGTGACGCCCTCCGGGATGGTTATCGAGGTCAG
>KB911935.1 GCA_000383715.1 Verrucomicrobia bacterium SCGC AAA164-E04 | reverse complement strand
ATTGGAGTTAAGGAGTGTTTAGAACTTTTAAACGGGTATGGATTGCTTTTTTTGTTTCACGAATGTCACAAGGGTATGTTCATGCAGTGCCGCAACTATTGCATCACATCCCGGAAACATTGTTTTTGAGATTGACAGTCAATTTCTTCATTGAGGATTATCAAACCACCCATGAAACACTTTGGTCTCTTTCCAATAAAATTGTCGGCAGGATCCTTGGCTCTGCTCGCCATTTTAATAAGTGGTTCCATCCGTCAGAGTATGGCTGAACCATTTGATCCTGCCATGTATCAAAAACATGCCCGCACTTATTCTCCCGAAGAAAGTATGGCCATGATTGACCTGGCGCCCGGTTATCGATTGGAATTGGTTGCTGCAGAACCCTTGATTGAGGAACCTGCGACGATGGCCTGGGATGGTGATGGTAAACTGTATGTCGCGGAACTGAATACCTACATGCAGGAAATCGATGGGAAGAATCAACATGACCCTGTATGTCGCGTCGTTTTATTGGAGGATACCGACAACGATGGCCGTATGGACAAAAGATCGGTGTTTGTCGATGGGCTCAAATTGCCGCGTATGATTCAACCTTTGGATGATCGAGTGATCATTCGTGAAACAGACACTTTTGATCTTCATGCTTACAGGGATACGAATGGAGATGGCGTGGCTGACGAGAAGCAACGGGTATACGAAGGCGGTCCACGAGGCGGTAATCTGGAGCATCAACCAAGTGGCCTGGAGTGGAACGTGGACAACTGGATGTATGTAACCTATACCGACCGGCGCTATCGCTGGGCAGGTGATCACATCGAATCAGAAAAAATTCCCGGTGGATCTGGTCAATGGGGTGTGACTCATGATGATGTTGGAAGGAACTTTTACTCCACTGCAGGTGGTGAAAATCCTGCCATGCATTTCCAGATTCCCATGGTTTATGGAAAACTTACCTTGTCGGGAGAACAAGCTCCTGGTTTTCGCGAGGTGTTTCCGCTGGTGCAGATTCCTGATGTACAGGGTGGTCGCGGACGTTTTCGAAAGGATACTCTGACCTTGAATCGTTTCACTGGCTGCGCGGGGCAACATATTTATCGCGGGGATCGTCTTCCTTCGGATTTCTATGGAGATTATATCATTCCAGAACCCGTGGGTCGTCTGGTACGTCGAGCTAAGGTAGTTTATGAAA
>KB911934.1 GCA_000383715.1 Verrucomicrobia bacterium SCGC AAA164-E04 | reverse complement strand
ATTGGATGTTTATCTGGGCATGCCCTTCAGCCCGAAACGGAGGGCCAAGAAACAGTGGGGTTGATTTTGCTGTGACGAATTACTCACAAGAATCCCAAGTTCAAAGGTAACCTTCAAACACTAATATTACGGCTGACACAACGAAAGATGTTATGCCTGACTGTTATTCCTGATGAAAAAGTGAAGGAATAAAAATAAGTAAAATAATTACCAGTTAGATCTAGATTCAAGATGGGCGACAAAATTCACCAAAAAATGGTGTGGCCATCCTACTGAAAACTAAATTCAGAGCAGCACCGAGTGGCCCCAAAGTGGCCCCAAAATCAAGTAATGCTCCTGTCAGGTATATTTGGTAAGCGTGTAAAACACTTATAAAGAAGGTGGTACGCGAGAGAGGACTTGAACCTCCACGCCCTAAGGCACCAGATCCTAAATCTGGCGCGTCTGCCAATTCCGCCACTCGCGCAACCGAGTTAAAACTAGCATTAGAGGATTCACCTTTGCAAGCGTCTCCTTTGCTTCTTTTTTTGACGTTTTCATTTTTACTGTTCTTCCGATTAAAATAGTCATTTGGTCAATGAGGATCGGTGGGCCCGGAGTATTAAAAAAGCCACCTCCTTAAGGAGGTGGCTTGGTGATGAATTGTAAATGATTTTAAGCTCTATTCAGCTGCTTTTTGCAACTCAACTCCAGCAGGCCATTTGGCGCCTTGATCAATCCATGCTCTCACTAGACCAATCTGGGTTTTGGTGAGAGCTTTATACTTTTCACGTTTGTCGATGGGTGGCATTTCCATTTCTTCAACAAGGTCTGTGATCATGTGCACCAAAGGGCTTTTGGCACTTTTTCCAGCAATGATTGCTTTTTCATCACTACTGCCTCCCGCAATGGCTTTTTCACGATTATTCATGAAATACTTGCCTTTGGCCCTCGGCTTGACGCCGTGGCAGTTGAAACACGATTTTTCCAAAAGCGGTTTGATATCTTTGATAAAATCTACTTTCTTGTCGGAAGCAGCAGGAAGTTTGCTGATATCAACCTCTTCTGCACCTTTCAAGTTCAAGCCGCATACCATCATAGCGACTACCAATGTGCTTAGCATTTTTTTTACTATTTCCATGTGATTTGATTTGACGATTCAATAATTGACTTATTCAAAACTTCTTCACTGCAGGTCAGGAGACGTCCTCCC
>KB911933.1 GCA_000383715.1 Verrucomicrobia bacterium SCGC AAA164-E04 | reverse complement strand
AACCGATTCAATGAGGGGTATCCCTTTTCAGGTTCAAAATGGAGGTTCAATTCATCAATTTTGAGGAAGCGGCCAGTTCAAGTGCTTGTGCAGAAATTCAAAGGTTCCTTTGCCATTGATGGTATGAGGTCCAGGAAACCACTCAATTTCACAACGATCTCCCATTCCTAATTTTGCCTGATACAAGTGCC
The DNA here is from genome assembly GCA_000383715.1 of Verrucomicrobia bacterium SCGC AAA164-E04. Taxonomy (GTDB): domain Bacteria; phylum Verrucomicrobiota; class Verrucomicrobiia; order Limisphaerales; family AAA164-E04; genus AAA164-E04. The sequence continues at coordinate 1,007 of KB911933.1, read as the reverse complement.
TGACTTTGGCAAATTCGTAAGCGACACGTTCATCCGGGGCTACCCCATCGAAGTGGCCGCGTTCAACCATGAATGGACGTGGTGCGATAAGGGCTGCCATCTCCGAATAATTAAAAGTACTGCCCAGATTAAATTCAAAAATCTCATATTCGCCTGACCACACATAACTGTAAGGGGTCACAGTGGATGCATTTTTCCATACCCAGTCATTGAAATCAGCAGAGCAGATGGATAGGCAATAATCTTTCACGAGAGCTGGAATCCTCATTGCTGATTTCCCTCCGTAGGACAATCCGTAAAATGCCATGCGCTCGGCATCAACATTCGGTAATGTTTTCAACCAATTCAGGATTTGCTGATGCTGAGGAACAATGATCGAAAAAAGAGTTTTTTTCAACGGGTAAGCTTTGCGTTGCAAAGTCCTGAATCTATCTTGAAAAATGTAAAGATTTTGCGGTGAAAATGTAATGAAACCTCGAGATGCGAGTTTGGATGCGAAATCGTGGTAAGCCTGATGATCGCCTTGCACGATATCTCGGGGCCGCCCTTCCAATCCATGTTGACAAACCACCACAGGACGCTTTTCTCCTTTCTTGAGGTCGTTGGGTAAGCACAGGATACCGTAGGCAATCACATCTTCGAATACATCCAGTACGACCTCGTAGCCTGTCCAGTTCTCACCTTCGTATGTTTGACGTGTGCGTGGATTCATTGAAAGCAACGGATCATTGAAGTGGCCAATGATTTCATCTCGGTAAAGATCCCGGTAAGGCTCAATCGTTTCTTCGAAGGAGCTGATAGAGGAAGTATTCAGGGATTTCATGAATTCCTTCCTGATATATGGACTCCTCACGAGCGTCTGTTGTGTATGTCTGTCCCATGCCGCGATGAGTCTTTGCTGACGGGCTTCAAACACAGTCGTATCTGGAATGGAAGGGGTAATGGGCTTGCTGGGTCCAGGTTTTAACCCGAGTCTGAGATTATCAAGAAAAACTTCTAAAGCGGGT
>KB911932.1 GCA_000383715.1 Verrucomicrobia bacterium SCGC AAA164-E04 | reverse complement strand
AGAGGTTTCAACGCAGGTTTGTAGTCAAAGGTATCCATGGGGCTTACACCACCATTCATGAATAATTGAACTACCCGTTTGATGCGGGGTCTGTGGTGAACGTAATCACCAATATGGGGTTGAGTGGCTTCCTCAGCCAACAGGCTGTTCAGGGCCAAGCCTCCAAAACCTCCCCCCAGGGTATTCAGGAAATCACGTCGCTGCATGGTTTTGGGAATACTCATTCGATGAACATGAACGCATTGCTGTTGAATAAAAAACGACACGCATTTGCCAGGCTGTGTTGGCTTGTGTATTCAGAAAAAAGCAACATTTCCTCAGGGGTGGGATCCCTCAACAAAGCCTTGTGGAAAAGAGCGGTGATACTTGAGGGAACATTCGCGTGATCTTTGTTCAGTGTCTCGGACAGTCGTTGACTCATATGAATCACGAATTCATCGTTCATGAGTGCCAGTGCCTGCAAGGGTCCCATGGACACGGTCCGTTTCGGGGTCCAGCTGGATGCATCCGGACAATCCATTGCCTGCATGAATGGATCTGGAAGGGTGCGGAACAAAAAGCGATAGATACTGCGCCGTGTCATTGCGGATTCGTCGGGGGCAAAGCCTTTGTAGTCGACAATGGGAGTCACATGAATGCCTGGACGCATGTTGAATTGTTTGACAGAAGGGCCTCCCATCTCGGTTGCCAGATCCTGCGATAAAGCCAGGAGTGTGTCTCGAAATGATTCAGCATCCAGGCGTCTCGGTGACATGCGCCAGTAGTACTGATTACTCGCATCGATCTCGGCTTCTGCGTCTCTGAATGTGGCACTTTGCTGATAGGTGCTGCTGTTGAGAATAAGTCGATGAAGGTGCTTCAGCGAACCATTCGAGTCACGCAGCTCGCAGGCCAACCAGTCCAGAAGCTCAGGATGAGTCGGGGCTTGCCCGCTATGGCCCAGGTCATTGGGAGTGCCCGCCAGGGGAGAGCCGAAATGATGCTGCCAGATCCTGTTTGCCATGGATCGCCAGAATAATCCGTTGCGAGGGTGACTGATCCATTCTGCCAGAGTGAGTCGACGCTCACTCTCCTGACTCAGTTCCCTCTCATCTGGATTCCATGGGATGTCCTTCAGCTGAGACAAGGCACCGGGAAGCATGATTTCTCTTGGGGACTGGATGTCTCCACGTATCAGTTTGCGAACTTCGCGGGGACCCAGTG
>KB911931.1 GCA_000383715.1 Verrucomicrobia bacterium SCGC AAA164-E04 | reverse complement strand
AAGGCCATTTCACAAGGATACTTCCAAAATTTCCAAGAATCGGAATGAGCCCCCTGATCAGAAATGAGGTAATATTACCCACCGTGCCCGCAATGCATTTACCCAGAAATTCCACTGCTAGTCCCAATAAGCATTTGATTAATGCATAAGGTAGAAGAATCCACTTCCACGAGGATCGCATCCAAACAACGTCACTTCTGAATCCCTGCCATGTATCCCATGTTTTCCAGCTCACGGTCGAAAGTTCTTTTTCCTCAATCTCAGGAATAGAGCGACTTGCAAGCATGGGAATGAAGTAAACGGCTACCATGAGAGACGCGAGTAAAGATATGACGACTGCCATTCCCAGATCACCAAAAATCTGACCTGCTATACCTTCCACGAAAACCATGGGCAGGAATACGGCGATCGAAGTGAGCGTGCTGGCTGTAACCGCGCCTCGCACCTCACGCGTGCCTCGAATCGCTGCCTGCTTCAGATCGTCTCCTTCCTGAATGCAGCGATAGATTGATTCCAATACGACAATGGAAGAATCCACCAGCATACCTACTCCCAAGGCGAGTCCGCCAAGTGACATGATGTTGAGGGTGACCTCTGATAAGTTCAATGGAGCAAAAGTAATCAAGATACTTATTGGAATGCTCAAGGCTACAATGAGGGTGCTTTTAATATCTTTAAGAAACAGAAATAGGACAATGACAGCCAGCAGGCCACCTATGATGGCCGTCTGTCTGACTTCTCGAATACTGTTTTCGATGAAAATAGACCGATCCGCTACCACCTCCAGGCGCGCTCCTTCTTCTTTGAATAATCGAGCCGCCATGCGTTCTGGAAACATGAATGACATGGCAGGGTTCATCTTCATCATCATCTTCATGAACGGTGACAGCTCACCTTTCTCAATTTTTCCAACACTACGAGCGACAGCCTCTGAAACAGCCACGATGTTGGCATCGGCTTCCTTGTATATATCGACCTGAACGCTTTCCTTTCCATTGGTTCGTGTCAAGATTTCACGGTCTTTGTGAGATCGGTAAACCTTTCCCAAATCTCGGATGCGTATTTCGCCTGTGGTATCGCGCCTGACGATTGTGTCCTCAATCTGACCTTGATTTACAAATTCATTCAGAGTGCGCACCATGTATTCAGTGCGTCCTTCCTGAACCATTCCTCCGGCCACATTGATATTTTCCTGTGACAATCGAGAAATGACTTCTCG
>KB911930.1 GCA_000383715.1 Verrucomicrobia bacterium SCGC AAA164-E04 | reverse complement strand
GCACGATTATGATCCTTTCGTGCATCCTATTGCCTTTCATATCGGAAACGTCGCCATCCACTGGTATGGCATTTTGGTAGCTATCGGGTTTCTGGCCGGATTCTGGACGGCAAGCCGTCGTGCACCGCTGGACGGCCTTAGCTCAGAGTCTGTTGCAGACATCGGCCCATGGTTGATTGTAGGAGGCCTGGTTGGATCGCGGATGCTGTATGTTATCACCTACTGGCAGGAGGATTTTTCAGGTGCCCCCCTGGCGGATATTTTCAAGTTCCGCCAGGGGGGATTGGTTTTTTATGGAGGCTTCATGGGAGCCACCTTATGCACCATTTTTTATGTTCGAAAAAATAAAATACCCATCTGGAAAATGGTAGATGCATTGGCCCCCAGCGTTGCTCTCGGACATGCATTCGGAAGACTCGGCTGCCTGATGACGGGGTGTTGCTATGGGAAAGCATGTTCACTCCCCTGGAGCATCACGTTTCCCAGAGATCATGTCACCCACCCTATAGCAGTTCACCCAACCCAGCTTTATGAGTCCTTTTTCAACTTCGCTTTATTTGCTGGATTGGCGTGGATCTACCGCAAAAAGAAATTCGATGGACAGGTGTTTGCACTTTACCTGATGGCTTATGCCTTTTTGAGAGCCATCAATGAACTGTTCCGAGGAGATTACGAGCCCTCGAAGCACCTTGGGATTCTCACTCCCGGCCAATTGACTGGGATTCTGATTATGTCGGTGGGAATCGCGATATGGTTTTTCTGTAGCAGCCAGACCAGAAAAGAAAAACTTCAAAACCAGGAATAGCCTATGACTGCCCAAGGCAACGCCTTTAATGGCACAGCTGAATCCATGGAGGAAAATACCGAGTTATCAAAAGAGTTTCTCGTCGAGCAAACGGACCTCAGAACAAGACTGGACCTCTGGTTACATCAGAGGATGCCAGATACTTCGCGAGGCATCTTGGGAAAATGGATCAAACTGGGGCATATCCTGGTAAACGCGGCAAAGACAAAAGCCACGCATAAACCAAAATCAGGCGATCGCATCACTGTGCAGCCGCCAAAACCTCGACCGATGCAACTGACTCCAATCGACCTCCCGCTGAGCATCCTCTTTGAAGACACCGACCTGCTGGTCATCAACAAACCACCGGGACTGGTAGTCCATCCCGCAGCCGGACATGAGCAAGACACGCTCGTGCATGCTTTGCTCCATCACTG
>KB911929.1 GCA_000383715.1 Verrucomicrobia bacterium SCGC AAA164-E04 | reverse complement strand
AAAAAACAGGCGGACTCCTTTTGGAATCCGCCTGTTGACTGTAAAGTTTTGAGAATTCTCTGGAATCCGAATCAAGTAATCGCTGGCACCTCAAAAGGCTTACGGTAAACACGCGTCAACATTTCGTTGGCACGTTCATTCCCCAGAAAGGCCGTTCGAGTCGCATCCATCTTGAGGTGCTGCCCCAGACTGACTGGAGTCAGGTTGAGATCCACATCATTCACCTGAATATGTTCCAGCATGCGGCCAATAGACTCGGCTGCCAGTGCATCCCCTTTGATCTGCTCGAGCACTTGACCAGGAGACGCATTGCCACCGAGATAATAAGAAATATTACCGGTGTGACAAAGCGCGCTGGAAACGTGTCCTTCCCAAATGTCTGCATTCAGGTCACGTCGCTTGCGACTTCGAACCGCTTTGATGCAATTGGCAAAATGATCCCCTCCTCCAGAGAATTTCCGGATCTCCTTTCCATTGTGCTCATAAGCAGTAGCTGTGCTGTAGGAAGGAATCACCATATAACCATTTTCACAATCGACCACCACCCCTACATCCACCCCACGATATTTCGGGCGTTCATTGTTTTGAGCATAAGCCCCCAGGCCACGCACTTCGAAAATCAACGGAGCTTTTTCATAGTTGTGAAAGACGATTTGAGTGTTCGCTGTATCTCCATCATCAATGTAACCGAGGCGACCACCAATACTGAATACCTCGGGCGATAACTGGTCTTCACCCAGTATCCAACGCGCAATGTCCATTTGATGAATGCCTTGATTGCCCAGATCGCCGTTACCTGTGTCTCGCACCCAATGCCAGTCATAATGCAGACGGTCGCGCATCAAGGGCTTCAATGGAGCAGGCCCCGTCCAAAGATCAAAATCAATACGGGAAGGTACCGCCTGAGGTCCATCAACTTTGCCTATGGATTTACGGCGCTTGTAACAAAGACCACGAGCGACGCGGACTTTACCAAGGTTTCCATCTCGGATGAACTTGACCGCTTCCTGCATACCCGGATTGGATCGGCACTGAGTACCTGTCTGAACAATCTTTTTATGCTTGCGTGCTGCATTGACGATTTGCTGACCTTCCCAGACATTGTGAGAGACCGGCTTTTCAACATACACGTCCTTGCCAGCCAGAATCGCTTCGACACTGATCAGAGAATGCGTATGGTTTGGTGTGGCAATCGAAATTAAATCAATTTCCTTATCTTCAA
>KB911928.1 GCA_000383715.1 Verrucomicrobia bacterium SCGC AAA164-E04 | reverse complement strand
CTATGCGGGGGGGCTATTTGAATTACTGCCTCGCGCCGAGGATGAAGCGCATTTGCCGTTTCCTACAAAACTGAGCCGTACCGGGCTTTTTGAAAATACCGCCAAGCAGCAAATGGCTGCGGGTGTCCATTCTTACGAGATCGAAATGCAAGCCTGGGAAAACGGGGCCATTGCCAGACGGTGGATTGCGTTGCCCAACTTCAGTGGGATTGAAGTGAAAGCTAGGCATTCGGTATTCCCAGCAAATGCGGTTATTCTGAAAACTCTTTTTTGGCCGGGTGATGGGGCAGGGGAAAAGAGTGTTCTCCCCATAGAGACGCAAATGCTCCATTACGACGGTCAATCATGGAATGCCTATGCATACGCATGGGACGCCGAAGGTAAGGACGGACATTTGATTGAAAAAGAAGGGCAGATTGTCACCGGGGCGGAGAAAGAGATGATGGCTGGTTCACTGATCAACTCAGGCGATATCGACTATTGGAAATTCTCATCACGCTCTGATTGTCTCCGTTGCCATAATTCATGGAGTGGATTTGCATTGGGTTGGAACTCACTGCAGCTGCAGGGGACCCCGCGTGCACCCACCGCAGTCAAGAGTTCGTGGAAAGCATTAAACCAGCGGGAGCTGGTTGTTGGGAGAAAACCCAGAGCTTTCAAGCAAAGAAAAGCCATGACTGAATTGGAATACAAAGCCAAATCGTATCTCCACGCAAATTGTGCACATTGCCATCGTGAGAATGCCGGGGGGATGGTCAACGCGTTAATGTATTTCGAAAAACACACACAGGACGCATCACTGATTGAAGCATCGCCCTTGCGCGGTAATTTTGATTTAGCGGATGCCAAAGTAATCGCTCCGGGCGATCCGTTTAGCTCCGTTTTATATTATCGCATGGCTAAATCCGGATCAGGTCAAATGCCGCACCTTGGACGAACCAGGGTGGATATCGATGGTCTGAATCATATTTTTGACTGGATCAGCTCCATGCCAGTAAACAAGGATAAGACAACCAACTCGAAGGATTGGGTCTTGAGGCAGATTAAAACTATCCTGGCTCAGGAGGCATTGTCAGAAATGGAACGCGATCTGGAAAAATTACTGGGAAATTCTCAAGGAGCACTCGGGCTTGCGTATGCGTTGGACCATGACTGGTTATCTGCAACCCAGCAAAACTCAGCTCGAAATGTATTCAATGATATTGAGCCATTGTTGTCTCGAGAAATTTTAAGCAGGTATTTTGAAAAAAAAATCATCAACCCTGAACAGATCAAGATAGAGGATATTCTCAAACTCCGCCCTCAGTTCGCCCTCGGAGAGCAACTTTTTTTTGAAGATCCATCGCTCCAATGCGCGACTTGTCATCAATTAAACGGGAAGGGCAGGGCATTTGGCCCCGACCTCACGCACATAGCCAGGAAATATTCAATAGAGCAAGCCCTGGAACATATTCTTTACCCATCCAGAACAATGGATCCTGCATTTGAAATGGTTACCATCGAAACAGAATTGGGAGCGGTGTTATCGGGTTTCATTATCGAGGAGGGAGAGGAACAGCTTCAGATGAAGGATATCGAGGGCAATGAGCACCGAATCCTGAAATCAGCGATCGTAGACCGTCAGGCCTCAAAATTATCGGCCATGCCCGAGGGTTTATTACATGGCAGGAGCGATCAAGAAATTGTGGATCTACTGGGCGTTTTGGGTTTTATAAAAAATATCCGTTAGAAGATACATGATGAACGGTGTCTTTCTTTTAGAGGTCGAATTTCTAACAACCAGATCCTCATCGAAGTGATAAAGTTATCAGGCATTACCCTCCGTAGGGATTTCGCCGGGGCTTGCAAGCGCTGAGTTTACTGGGAGAAAATGAAAATGGTGGCTGAACCCAGATTCGAACTGGGGACACGCGGATTTTCAGTCCGCTGCTCTACCAACTGAGCTATTCAGCCACCTGTTGTCTCGCGACAAGGGGCGTATTCAACGAATTGCAATGGCCTTTGACAAGTCAAAATCTTCATTTAAGGCATTTTTTGCGATCATAATGATTTTTTTGGGCATTTTTGCTTTGTTGTAGTAGTTTGTGTCCATGAAATTGGCAATCTATCCGGGCAGTTTTGATCCGTTGACCAATGGCCACCTTGATGTCATCCAGCGAGCAGAAAAGCTTTTTGACAGAGTGATTGTTGCGGTGGCCAAAAACGACAGCAAAAACCCCATGTTTACCATGGAAGAGCGGTGTCAGCTCGCGTCCGAGTCTCTGGCTGAGATGGAACGCGTCTCAGTTGACCGATTTGAAGGGTTGTTGGTGGATTACGCGATAGAGCAGGGGGCTCAGGCTATCATACGTGGGCTTCGCGCGATATCGGATTTCGAATTTGAGTTTCAATTGGCTTTGATGAACCGCCATTTAAATTCTTCGATTGAGACCATTTTCATGATGCCAAAAGACAAATACACGTTCTTAAGCTCAAGAATGGTCAAAGAAGTCTCAAAGTTGGGTGGAGACATCAGGGGATTTGTGCCTGAGCCCATTTATCGCACAATGGCGGAACGTCATGGTTTGAGCAATGAATCCTCCACCCAATAGAATAAACTATTTATGCCTTTTACTGTTAATATTCAGCACCTGGAGCAGGAAGGACAAGAATACCAAGGAAGTATTCCTGTCGATGATCTTGATTTGGATTCGATTGATGATCTTATCTGCCCCCTCAGTTCTCTTGATTATCGGTTGACTGTTGAGAAGCACGAAACCAACCTTTTGGTTCAAGGCGAGATAAGGCAGATCTTCGCCTGCGAATGCTCCCGATGCCTTAAAAAATTCGAGCTTCCGGTTGTCATACCTGGCTGGAGTGGGTTCGTTGCCCTTGAGGGAGAAGAGAGTTTACCTGTAAATAATGATATGGTTGACTTGACCACGGTATTGCGAGAAGATATTCTGCTTGCTCTGCCGCAGCATCCGGTTTGCGGGCAAGCCTGCAGAAGCCTTGGTTCCAAGGTTCCTGGAATCCGTGAACCTCATGATGCTGAGGACCTTAAGGATTCTTCGCCTTGGATTGCGTTGGATCATTTGAACTTGGAAAAAGATAAAGACTAAAATATGGGTGTCCCAAAAAGAAAACCTTCACGAAGCGCACAACGTAAACGACGTGCTTCCAACAGTGTGTTGAAACTGCCACAAATGAGCGTTTGTCCTCAGTGTGCTGCTCCGTACGTGCCACATCGCGTTTGTCCCAGCTGTGGGACTTACAAAGGCAAGCAGGTGGTGACTATAGAGTCTTTCGAATGACCAGCCTTTGCGGCCTTAACCAAGGCTCCTTTTAACTTAATTTCTATCTATCCATGCGAATCGCGGTCGATGTCATGGGAGGAGACCATGGCTGCGGCGTGATACTTAATGGTGTCATCCAAGCGCTCGACTCCCTGCCTTCCGTAGAATCTGCCGTTCTGGTGGGTAAGGAAGACGAGATAAAGCGCGAGCTGGAGGCCATGGGTGATCGCGATAGACGTATATCCTTTCTACATGCTGAAGAAGTGTTAACCATGGCTGACAAGCCAGTTGACGCTGTCAGGCGCAAAAAGAATTGTTCCATTGCCAAAGGCGTCGATCTGTTGAAGCGTGCTGAAGTCGATGCTTTCCTTTCCCCGGGTAACACGGGTGGGGTGGTTGCTGTGTCCACTGTTAAACTGCGTCGACTTCAAGGGCTGGAAAGAGCAGGCATCGCAACGGTTATCCCTGCCCCTGAAAATGAATTTGTCATGCTCGATGCAGGGGCAAACGTTGACTCCAAGCCTCTTCACCTTGCGCATTATGCTGTCATGGGGTCGGTTTATGCCAGAGAAGTCCTCAAGCTCAAAGAGCCTCGTGTAGGTGTGCTGAGTGTGGGTACCGAGGATGTCAAGGGCAATGAGCTTACCCTTGAGGCGTTCAAGTTGTGCAGGAAATTGGATCTGAATTTTATTGGCAATGTCGAAGGGCATGACCTGTTTTCGAATAGAGTGGACGTGGTTGTTTGCGACGGTTTTATCGGTAATATAGTGTTGAAGACTTGCGAAAGCCTTGCTCACGGTATGTTCTCCTGGTTGAAGCGTGAGTTAACCTCCACTACCGTACGGAAACTTGGTGCGATGATGGCCAAGGGGGCCTTCAAGACCATCAAGGGTCGTATGGACCCTGACGCTTACGGTGGTGCACCTCTCCTTGGCTTGAATGGTAACGTCTTTATCGCTCATGGTTCCGCTGGTTCTCTGGCGTTTAAGAACGCGATCCGCATGACAGCGCAGGCATTCGAGCACCATATCAATGATCAAATGACAGATGCAATTGCGTTTGCGAACGAACAACTAAAATTCTCTAACTCTGTAACTTTAAAATCATCACAATGACAGACTCACTTCCGAAAGACGTGGCATTCGTCAACCCGAGAGCTGAACATGATTTCAAGGGAAGGACTTGTTCCATCGTTGGTGTTGGTTCATATGTGCCCGAGCGGCGCTTGACCAATGCTGACTTAGAGGAGATGGTTGAAACCAGCGACGAATGGATCACGACCCGCACGGGAATCAAAGAACGTCGAATTGCTTCTGATGATCAATTCACATCCGACCTCGCAACGGAGGCGGCTCGAAAAGCGATGAGCAAGGCAGGTGTTACCGGGGGAGACATCGATTTGGTAATTGTAGCAACCATCACGCCTGATATGCCTTTCCCAAGTACTGCTTGTTTGGTTCAGCATAACATTGGTGCTGTAAACGCCGCCGCATTCGATCTGGAAGCTGCATGCTCTGGTTTTATTTATGCCTTGGAAATTGCTCAGCAGTTTATCATGTCGCGAACTTACGACACAGTCCTCGTGATTGGTGCCGAGAAACTGTCCTCCATCATTGATTGGAAAGACCGGAACACTTGTGTGCTCTTTGGGGACGGGGCTGGAGCAGCTGTTTTGCAGAATCGTGAACAATCTCACGGCTTACTTACTGCCTGCATGGGGGCGGATGGTGGCAAGGCGGGTTTATTATCCATGCCTGGCGGAGGTAGTCGATGTCCAGCAACCTCGGATTCGCTAGATAATCGCCTGCACTATTTGCGAATGGATGGTAAGGAAACCTACAAAAGCGCTGTAACGGCCATGCATCGTGCTGCCCTCAAGGCTTTGGAGCGGTGTCAGTTGGACATTACTCAAATTAAGTGCATCATTCCGCACCAAGCTAATCTAAGAATCATCTCTGCGGTCGGTGATCGCTTGGGTGCAAAAAAAGAACAAGTTTATATCAATGTGGATAAATTTGGCAACACATCTGCTGCCTCTGTTGCAATTGCGTTGGATCAAGCTGTGGAGAATGGGGTGATTGAACGTGGGGATTTGATACTGATGGTCGTTTTTGGTGCAGGCCTAACTTGGGGCGCCGCCGTCATTGAATGGTAAATTTTTTCTGTACAGGTTGTCCATTACGACAATTCTTGAGCTTCTTGTCTGGCTTTGGATTGACTAAAATGATTTTCGTGTTATGTTATCTGACTTAGTCGTATGAAAACAACAAAATTGGATAAATCGGGTATGTTTGAACCGTTGACGGTTCGTTCAAATGAAATTGAATTCACTTTGCCGCCAGAGGCAGTTAATGTTCGATCCAATGGTGTTGAGTTTCTTGCCAATCAAGAACTTCCAGTATGGTCTGAGTTAACCATTGATCTCAAATCTCCCCGCAACAACGAGCCCATTCATTGCAATGGCATCGTCGTTGGTTCCAGTGGCAGTCGCCATAGCGGGTTCGTCATCTCCATCTTGTTCGTGGGCTTGGATACCGAAGCGCAATCTCAGGTAGAGTCATTGGCGCGCGTGCATTGCATGTCGCAGTAAAGGGGGGGCAGGTGCCCTCCATCAGAGATTTATGGAATTATTCAATCGTATTCTACGCATTGCCATTGAAGGCGGTGCGTCAGACGTTCATATTAAAGTCGGCAGTCCCATCACCTTTCGAATTGATGGCAATTTAGTCGACGTTGAGGCTCCAAAACCAACTGCTGAATGGATGGAAAACATTCTTGAACAGATTATCCCTGTTCACCTCAAGGATGTGCTTCAAAACCAACGTGAAATTGACTTTTCCTACTACTCCGAGAAAGTAGGGCGGTTTCGGACAAACTGTTTTCAGCAGCGTGGCTCTTTTGCACTGGCCATGCGTTACGTGAAAACAGACATTCCCAGCTTTGAAGATTTGGGCCTAATCCCGGTTCTCAAGGAAATTGCTGAGGCCCCCCGTGGGATTGTGCTTGTTTCTGGAACGACTGGTTGCGGGAAATCGACCACTCTCGCGGCCATGATTCAGCATATCAATGAATCAAGTCGCAACCATATCGTTACTCTTGAAGATCCAATCGAATTTGTTTTTACAGACAATAAATCGGTTATCGAACAAAGAGAAGTTGGCTTGGATTCACTTAGTTTTGCTGCCGGCTTGAAGCATGTTCTTCGGCAGGATCCAGATGTAATCATGATTGGTGAAATGAGAGATGCGACCAGTTTTTCCGCTGCAATGAGTGCTGCAGACACTGGGCATCTTGTACTTTCCACCCTGCACACAACTAACGCGGCCCAATCAGTGACACGCATTCTGGACTTTTTTAAATCAGAAGAGCGAGACCAGATTCGTCGCCAATTGGCTGGCACCTTGAAAGCAGTTGTTTGTCAGAGGATGGTAGGTCGTATTGGTGGTGGAGTGATTCCAGCCATTGAGGTATTGATCAATACCGGCACCGTTCGTAAGCTTATCGAAGAAAATCGATTGGAGAAACTGGGGGCAGCCATTGAAACAGGGGGTGAGGATGGTATGCAGAATTTTAATCAGTCCTTGTTAGCTCTCGTGAAAGACCGTTTGGTCACTGAGGAAGAAGCTTTGAGCAAAGCCGCCAACGCCGATGCACTGAAGATGAACTTTCAGGGAATATTCCTCAGTGAGGGTAAACGCATCTTAAGTTAATAAATTTTACAGAGAAACGAACAAAGATATTCAAGCGACAGTTGACAGGGATACAGATTTTCCTCTAGTCTGTCGCCACTCAAAACCTTAAATTTTTTTGATTATGCTGAGAGCAGGCTTGATATTGGTTATTTTACTCGGACTTGGTGCATTGGGCATTGCTCAATTGCAAGTCGCCCCCAAAATTTCGACGTTGGAGTCAGATCTATCTGCGGCTAACGATGCCCGATACAGCGCTGAAGAAGCGCAGCGTCAGGCCGAAACTGCACAGCGTAATGCTGAAGAAGAAGCAGAAACGCTGCGCGGTGATCTTACCGATGCGAATGACAAATTGAAAGGCGCGATGCAGTTTGGTGCCATGCAAAAAGCTCGCGGCGATGAACTGGATTCTGAATTGACTTCAACCAAATCTGAGCTCATCGAGGCTCAACGCGACATTCAAGCCTGGGAAGGTTTAGGCGTCACACCTCAATTTGTGATCACCATGAAAGATCGATTGAATGATGCTCACGAAGAAATCGCAGCCATCACCTCCGAAAAAGAAGTCCTTATCCGCCAGCTCGACCAGATCAAATATGAGTTGAGCCGATTTGTTGGCCCTAACCAGAAAGTCGTCATGCGCGACGGCATTGAAGGTTCCATTCTCTCAGTCGATACTGATTGGGGATTTGTAGTCATCAATGTAGGGGAACAGGACGGCGTCCGAGAGAACGGAGAACTAATGGTCAGCCGTGGTGGCAAGCTAGTCGGTAAAGTTCAGATTTCATCGGTCGAAAACGATCGATCCGTAGCTAATGTCTTGCCTGGTTGGTTGCAAGCCGACATCAAGGTGGGCGACGAGGTTCTTTACTGAGATATCTTAGATCGGTGCCAAGAGAGTCAACAGAATGAAACACTTTTTCCTTCTAAGCTTTGTTCTGGGTTTTATTGCCCTAGCCCTCAACACTGGGTGCTCAACTCCTGACCCTGACAATACCTCAGCACGACCATGGAGTCAGCCACGAGGTTGGGAACACGGATTACCGACTAACATCATGGAGGGACGCTAAATCCTACTAGACTTAGTTTTAATTTACTCACCCAGGACTGTTTCGGCGGTCGCTGGGTTTTTTTATGCCTACCGAGTGGGCCCAGCCAAGTTTGTTCGCTCGTTCAATCATCCAGTGAAATACCTGTGGACGGAAAAAGTACTATGAAGATTCAATTCCAGCATTGGCAATGGCCTGAGAGGTTCAGCTTCACGTCTTGTTTTTGAATCATGCGACATATTTGGTAATCTTCGAAATTAGCCAAATCAGGACGCTGGGTAGATCACTGGCTATTCTATCAACCCATCATCATTCGATGCTCAGATGATATCACAAAGCAATCTCATGTCCGTTAATAAGCATCTTGTCCGGAGATCGTCATTTGTAGTCCATAGTGCTGGGAATACGATGAGACAGGCAGAAGCTCAATTACTCCAGAATGAAGAGGTTCTTTTCAGCTGTTTACCAATAGCCCGTGTTCTCATAGGCAATGCCAGCCTTCGCATCGAAATAATAATTGGTCATGGCACCATTGGGTTGGATGGGGGTGCTGTATGAAATGGCGTTTTCAAGTGGATCCCATCCAAGTTTTTGAAATTGTTTTGCCATCTCTGTCTTGCTCACTGCTTTGCCCTTTTCCCATTTATCTTTTTCCCACAATACGTTTAGGAAGTTGATGAAATCTTCTTCTGAAACTTTGTAATTCGCAAAGTGTCCATTCCTTTGGAGATAAAGGGTGATGTTGACTGCATTTGGTGGAAGGAAACGTTTGATGTGAGGTTCCAGAATATCTGAAAAAGTTGCGAAATGAATGTCCTTGTTGAAATACAGCTTCTCTTCGGCCAGCGGTTTGCTGATTCTTGCGGTGGCTTTTCCCGAAATACCCGGACCATTACTGACAAGCGTGTGGTTTTGAATGGTAATTTCTCCGTTGCTCTGAAGGACCATTTCGAATGATCCCTTCTCCTTGATTTCAGATTCGTCCTGCTTTGTTTTCACCGGGAGGCCCTTCGGTAACTCTTTCTCTTGCCAGAGAACTGTTCTGCGCGCTGGATTCCAGATTCCGCGGAAAGGTTTTCTTTGAGCTTTCATCATTGCATCCTTGGTAGGTTTGCCGTCAGATCCGACCTTGATCGGGCCTATCTGAAAAAGCATTATTTCGATTTTGTCTTTTTCAGGCACAATCATCCAAGCGTAGTGGACCATATTCTCAGGATTTTCAATGGGCCAGTTCAGTGTTAACCCCCATCCGGGAATCATGCCAAACTTTGCGCTGCCCTGGATTTCCAGTTTTCCCTGGACAGATTGCGTTTTTTCCGGGCCTTGGCCAGTCATTTCAAATGTCCATTCACCCCGTCCTCTGTTGAGGCTTTCGACCACTTCGATTTCGTCTGTGGATAAGTTCTCTGGAAATCCATCAAAGCCCAGATCACTCCAGGTCAATTGTGATTCAGGTGTTGTCTCTTGTGCGAAAAGGTCAGTTGTAATCGATCCTGTAAGAACAACTGCGGTTATAGCAAAGCTGGCGATGTGTTTGAGTTGGATGCGAAGGTTCATTTCAACTTTTAATTATTCTGAAAAGAACTTTGCAGTGAAGAGTAGTTAAAGTCAAAAGAAATCCTACCGCACGCTCATGAGATGAGACGCTCTCGTCCATGACAAGTCATTTGTCAGCCACCGAACTATAAGGATCCTTAAGAAAAGATGCTAATGGATCCATTGAAATGGGTCGCTTTGATGCGGAAAACCCGCGCAAGCGGACAAATAAAGCCATCATTCGTTGTGTCTGACAAGGAAGGAGTGCAAGGGTGGATAAGTATTGCTCGGGAATGGAGGCATCAGATCAAATCTTTGCTAGTACGCGTGATTGTTATTTGCCATTGATCAAACTTCAATCAACCCATGTTTCACAGCGACTTTTCATGGATCGGGAGCCTCCCGTGTTTTCTGACCTGTGCGCTTTTCTCATCGCCCCAGAAAAACACCTCAACATCGTTGACTTTCCAAATCGATCATGTCGGCATTGTATCGATTCCATGCATCAGTTGATGCAGCCTAAGTGCATGTGAAATCGTCATAAACACCGATATTTTGTCTTCGATGAAATGCAGGGCCTGAAACGGAGCATGGGATGCAATAATATTTTGGAAGCGATCTCAACAGATGCTCCAAGGGGGCCAAGTCGTTGCAGGTTCACTTACAAACTTCAAACGCTCCATCAGGACATGGGCCGTCTCCAAATCCCAGAGTTGATGGATTTACCCTCAGGACTGGAAACATGAGGACATTGAGTAAGACCTTAATAATCTGGATAGAAGAGATCGTGAGAATGTGGCGATTTGACAGGGATGATGGAATTAATTGAGATTACTACCGAAAAATGCAATTGGTCCAACGAGGGGCTTACTGATTCCGACACTTTGAAAATTACCGATTACGGGGCATTGCGGAATACAGACGATGCTATTGCTGGATGAACAACAAACAGAAATAACCAAACTCGTGTTCAGCCTCAGAATGAAGGGGGCATCAGGAAACAATAAAAAAAGAAAAATTGGTTGCGGGGACAGGATTTGAACCTGTGACCTTCAGGTTATGAGCCTGACGAGCTACCGGGCTGCTCCACCCCGCGAACCGGGTGAGGTCAGGAACATAGGAGTAGAGAGGGAGGACTGCAAGAGATTTTTCATTTTTATTGCAGAATAAGTTCTGAGGGCGCGAAGAACAGCTGTTCTCTATGTCCAAAAGGATCGATAGGTGTGCATATCGATCTTGTCTTGATGCGGAATTTGATTAGTTTTAAATCATGACACCAAGGGTCTTCGGCTTCCTGATTTGGATGCATGCTTTCGCTAGCTGCATGGGGTATTTGGGTGTAATTAATTGCTCCGGGGCATCCACGCAGATTGATCACCATACCTTTACTCTACCTGAAGGATTTGAGATTGAATTAGTCGCCGGTCCGCCTTTGGTAGAACGTCCCATTGTTGCTGATTTTGATGATCAGGGGCGCCTTTATGTAGCTGATTCTTCGGGGTCTAATGACAAGGTTCAGCAGCAACTCGCAGCAAAACCTCACCGAATCGTGCGCCTCGAGGACACCGATGGTGATGGCATTTATGATGAGAGCGTGGTTTATGCTGAAGATCTCATGTTTCCCGAAGGTGTGCTCTGGCATCAAGGAGCTGTTTACTGTGGAGCCCCCCCTGAAATATGGCGATTGGAGGACACGGATGACGATGGGGTAGCGGACAAACGAGAGGTTTGGTTTGATGCCAAAACGCTTACGGGGTGTGCCAATGACATCCATGGCCCTTACATGGGTAAAGATGGTTGGATTTATTGGAGCAAAGGAGCTTTTGCTGAACAGACACATACATTGTTCGATGGTAGAATCATGAAAGACTCGGCCGCGCATATATTCCGCTGTTTGCCTGATGGAAGTGAATTTGATTCGGTCATGAGCGGGGGCATGGACAATCCCGTTGAGATTGCCTTTGACGATGCCGGTGAAATCTTTTTCACGACGACCTTTTATTCACACCCGCGAGCCGGTAAGCGCGATGCTCTGGTTCATGCCATTTATGGAGGTGTTTATCCCAAGGAACACGGAGTACTGGAGGGGCTCACAGTGACCGGTGAATTCCTTCCCGCCATGACACATTTGGGACCGGCCGCGCCGAGTGGACTGATGCGCTATGAGTCCAGTAGATTTGGCAGTGAGTTTCAAGGTAACTTGTTCAGCAGCCATTTTAATCTGCGCAGGATACAACGACATCAGCTGATCGAAGACGGAACGAGTTTTCGGACGCTTGATTCTGATTTCGTGGTTTCTTCTCATCATGATTTTCATCCAACAGATGTCCTTGAAGATGGTGATGGGACCATGCTGGTTGTGGATACCGGTGGATGGTACAAACTTTGTTGTCCTACCTCTCAATTATACAAACCCGACGTGCTTGGAGCTATTTATCGAGTCAAGCGAACGGTAAATGAAGATGTAAGGGACCCCTACGGCATTCGGCTGTTCTGGAACGATCTTTCAGTGTCTGAGTTACTGATCCTGCTCGGAGATGACAGGCATTCGGTCAATCAGCGGGCTGTTCAGGTTTTATCAGAGCAGGGTGGCAACGCAATCGAGCCTTCAAAGGTCGTTCTTGAAGCCGAGGGGGTATCGATTTCCATCAAACAGCATATCTTGTGGGCACTCAGTCGAATACCCGGGGATGAGGCACGCAAAGCGGTGCGGCTTGCGTTGAATGCCAGCGATGCACAATTGCTGCGCACGGCGATTCATGTCGCAGGTATTCATCACGATGTTGAGGCATTGCCCGCACTGACAGCATTGCTGAGGCATAAAGATCCATTTGTGTGTCGGAAAGCTGCTGAGGGTATTGGGCGTATTGGAGAACCTGAGATTGCCGATGCCATTTTACAGCAGGCCCATGACCTCAGAGACCGCGCGCACGAGCATGCCTTGATCTATGCGTTGATTCAGGTCAACGCTAGTGCTGAGACCCTGTTTGCCGCTCTAGCGCCCGCTCAGCACCCCAATGTTCGACGGATTGCCCTGACGGCCTTGAGTCAGTTAGAGAGCAATGGTCTCAATGCATCGCACATAGCTGGTTTATTGACGGCCGAGGATGATGCATTGCGAGATCGAGCCATGTGGGTAGCAGGGTTTCATCCCGAGTGGGGTGGGGGGCTTGCTTCCCATTTTGAATCGGTTCTTCTCAACAAAGATCAAAAGGCACTCGCATTCTCTCAGTTACAGCGACAACTGGAGGTTTTTGTAAAACAGCCTGAGATTCAAAAGGTGATGGGCAAGTGGCTGGATGAAAGTTGGATGGATTTGGAGGTGAAGCAACTCATCCTGCAGGTGATGTGTCATGACAGTTTGCGAAGTATTCCAACAACTTGGTTGGAACCGGTCTCCAGACGAATGTATTCAGACGCATCGCCTCTAGTCAGCTCTGCCATTGAAACGGTCAGTCAGTGGACACTCACAGGGCGTGAACGCGAGGTTCTATTGCCGGCACTGGAATATGCTGCGAGTCGAGAGGGGTTGTCCATGGCTGCTCGCCTGGCAATCTTCCGCTCCATCATCAGGTTCAATCCTCATCTAGAGAACGAAGCAATGAAGACATCTTTGGCGGCTTACAAGGATGCCAGCAAGCCTGTTTTGAGAGAAAAGGCCCTTGAGATGTGGCGCGATGCCTCATTGGAGTCACATCAAGTGAAGGCCCTTCTGCCTTTATTTGAACATTCAGGCCCACTGCATCTATCGCAACTGGTGGATCTTTTTCATGGTCATTCCGAACCGGATCTAGGTGAGGCCTTCATGCAAGTCATCCAAAAAGCCCCTGCCAATGCATCGATCAGACCGGATCTGCTTCTGCATGCTGTCGATTCATTTCCTGTAAAGGTTCAAGATCAAGCTCGTCTCTGGTTGAAATCAATGGAAGTTGATGTGGAACAACAAAGAAGACAATTGCAAGGGGTGCTGGCACAATTGCCTGAAGGCAATGTGCGGCGTGGACAAGCTGTCTTCAAGAGTGAAAATACCGCCTGTTCAGCTTGCCACCAGATTGGCTACGTCGGGGGGCAGACTGGACCCGATCTCACTCGGATTGGATCCGTGCGTAACGAGCGCGACCTCTTGGAAGCTATTCTTTTTCCAAGTGCCAGTTTTGTGCGCAGTTATGAACCCATGATTGTTGAAACGCATGATGGGGAAGAGTTCTCGGGAGTGATGCTTCGAGAGGGAAGGGGTGTGATCCGGCTGGTGGCCGGAGCAGGGAATGAAATGCGCCTGGAAGAGAGTGACATTGATTCGATACGTCCCGGTCAGGTATCGGTCATGCCCTCCGGGCTGGATGAGCAATTGTCGCAGCAAGAATTAGCTGATCTGCTGGCATTCTTGAAGTCACGGCAGTGATCGAGCGATTCATCAAAGGAACCCCTGCGCGTGCAGGAGCAGGCTTTTCAACCACTTGAATCCGATCCATTTTTCTGAATAGGCAAAAAACGTCACACCCAGCAAGGCGTATCCAGAGATCCATCGAAGACAGATACGCTTTTCTTTTTTCGAATGGACTCCTCTCCAACAGGCCCCAGTGTTTAAAGCCAGCGCAATGGCGATCCCTGATAATACGAGCATGTGCCAAACGGGTCTCGAGGAAATTTGCAGGGAGCCTAGTCGAAGAGAACTGACCGCTGGTACTCCGATGAATATGATCACGAGCCAGATGCTGTTCAGGGATTGAATCAATAGCGCTTTCATCAGAGAAAACAGTATTCACTCCATAAAAAAAGCGGATGGCCGGGCAAGCCATCCGCCAGAAAATGATTGGAGTTTATTTCTTGCTGCGGCGATTGGAACGCAGAATTTTTTCTGCTCTTTTTTCCGTATCTTTCTTCATTTCTTCTTCCATGTTTTTGACGCCGGGCAGCGATTCGCGTTGCTCTTGAGCAACCAAAGCAGCATCCTCTGGCGTTTTGAGGACAGTCGCTCTCAGAAGAATGATCAGTTCTGTCATATCATTGCTGTCGGATTTGGTGCGAAATAAAGCACCAAGAACTGGGATGTCCTTCAGAATGGGAACGCCTGATTTACTCTTGTTCTTGGTTTGTTTGATGAAGCCGCCCAGCATGATGGTGTCACCATCACGCACTGAAAGAGTCGCCTGTGCAGCACGCTGATTGACCACGGGATTTGGGTTGCCGTCGATGATGACATCACCCCCGCGCTGATCCACATTTTGGCTGATCTCCATGACGATATAGCCTTCAGGTGTGATGAAGGGCTGCACGGATAACTGTATACCAATATCCAGATATTGGACAAAAGACTGACTGCCCGCTGAGTTGAAACCGCCGGTGAAACCTCCCGTCACAATCGGTACTCGTTCTCCCAGGGTGAAAAAGCCTGGAATGCCATGAGACGTTTGAATACGGGGTCTTTGCACTACTTGAACGGAGTTATCCGTAGCTATGGCTGTCACTGCCACATCTAGAGTATCATTATACTTTCCGAAATAACTGAAGCCTCCAGGTAACCCGCCAAAACCATTGGTCGTGGTGTTGCTGAGGAAATTGTTCCCTGTATCCAGGTTTGAATTGTTAGCCATTGCTCCACCGTAGGAATATTTACCTGAATTTTTCGGGTTCTGAGCCATGCTGACGCCTACTGTCTGATTATCGCCGATGCCCACTTCAAGGACGATGGCCTCAATCAAGACTTGAGCCAGTAGTACATCCACTTTGGAAACCATGTTGGTGATCATGGTGAGATCCTGTTTGTTGGCAAAAATCAACAATGAATTGGAGCGCTCGTCCGGAACGATCCGTGCATTAGCCAATAGTTCAATTTCCTCCTCGCCATCAGCCGCCTTATCGATGACTTTGCGTAATCGGTCCTGAAAGCTGCTGCGATTGCTGCTTACTGAAGAACCCGAGGAGCGATTTACTGCAACAGGTGAGGAGGATTGATATGGGCGGTATCCACCACCGAACCCGCCACCACCGAACCCGCCACCACCGAAAGAAGATCCCCCAAATGAAGATCCACCACCGAACCCACTACGGCTGCCACCGAACCCACTACGGCTGCCACCGAACCCACTACGGCTGCCACCGAAACCACTACGGCTGCCACCGAACCCACTGTTGAAACCGCCGGACCCCATGTTGCTCCCTGAATTACCTCCAACCGCGGAAGCAACTCCTCCACCATCAATCAGTGCACTCATGGTTCCATAGAGATCCGTGACTTTACTGTATTTGATAGGAATGACTTCAAGTGAGTAGTCCAGCTCGGGCTCGATATCAATTTTTTCAATAACCTCAAGCATCTGCTTTATATTAACGGCGTAGTCATGGATGATCAGGATCTGAGTAGAATCGATTGGGATGAGACCATCTGGATTCCCGCTCATTGGGCTCAGTATATCGGCAACCGCGGAAGGCGCGGAAGAATTCAACTTGATGGTTCGTGTCAGGAAAACACCTGAGTCAGGAATATTCTCACGATCTTCGATACTGATTGCAGGTGCATGTTGCATGGCCTCTTCCTGAGGAACTGCCTTGATGAATTTTTCTCCCATTGGCACAAGAACGATATTGGCCAGAGATAAGCTTGTTGTAATTGCTTCGATCGCCTCTTCCGTTGTCAATTCCACCCCGGCGGCGGTTACTAGATTGACCGTTCCACCCAGATCCGGAGAATAAAGCACCATTTTACCGGTCAATTCACTGTAAATAGTAAAGATGGGCTCCAGCGGCATTGCTGGAAAATTGAAGGAATGCAAATTATCAGCCTCATTTACTTCGTTTTCATCTAATACCTCTCCCCTTGCCGCGGCTAAAAGGCCGGCAATATCTGGAATGCCATTTTGATTTTCAGTTCCAGCTGCAGCGGTATTGCTGGCTGTGGGGTTTATGCTGGGTAATGAAGATGCAGATGGCAGCGTGCCACCCTGCGGCAAGGTAGGAGGAACATTGCCTGATTGAGGAGCTGGAATGGTGTTACGATTCGCTTGGCTTGAACTCGGGGTAGTGGCTGTCGCGCTTGAGCGGGGAGTCAAACTTGGTAGGGTTTTGGGACCCGCATTAGGCAATGCTTTGGGTGCAGGCAATGCTTTGGGTGCAGGCAATGCTTTGGGTGTTGGTGTCTTGACGGATTCTTGACTGATGGCCTCTGTGGATTCCGCAAGAGGTTGTAATTCTTGTTCGAGATTACCGTCCTGGTTCATGGCCCGCTGCAGAACTTCTCTCAATCTTGCGTCCAATTCCCCAGGACTTTGTGCCTGAACAAGCGAATTCGTTATGAGTGTGGCGGTAAGTAGAAACAGCCATAAGCAAGACATTGGCGATTTGCGCATGTAAGATTTATTTAATTTGGATGACATGATCCTGATAAATGCTGGATTCGTTTTCGTGAGGCTGGCTCGTCGAAGTTGAAATTTGATGGTCATGGTTGAAATCGAATCCTGTTGTTGTTTTTTCTGTTATGAGATGGATTGCGCAATGGTCACTTTTTAAATCAAACACCTTATTCCTCCGAAGGTTGCTTCTGATAATTGGCAACCAGCGTCATGTTGCATGTAAGTTGTGAGTTGTAGGGTGGCTTGGGTTTCAAATCAAGGTCATGAACGCGCACCATGGATTCTCCTGATCCAACGGATACAAGGAAACTGATGAGGCTTTCGTCATCCGTCGTGACGGTCAGTCGGTAAGCCTTTTGATCGAAAAACATGTTGTTGGTGCTGCGTTCGTTTGAAATCCGCACTGGACTGATATTTGGCGTGGGAAGATTACTTTTTCTTGCTTGCCCCTGAATCAATCGGATCAGGTCGTTCGCTTGAGATTCGGTGGAGACATTGGAACCGATACCTTCCAATTCAGCCAGTTTGGCTTTAAACTGAGGCGATCGCCCGATCAAACGATTAAAAGAGGCAATCTTTTGATCTGCTTGATCCATCTTTTTGCCTATCTCTCCCCAATCTGCAAACTGCGGCCAGACCAGAGCCATATTAATGATGAGGAAGACCACAAGGCCCACGATGACGACGAGGCGTCGCTCGAAAGCATTCAGATTATATTTGTCAAAAAAGGACTGCATCATTCGAATCCCGATCTTCTGAGTTCACAATTAAAGCTCCAGGTGGACGTGGGGGTCTCAGCGCTCTTTTTTCGGCTGCTCGCATTGCTTATTGTCGGATCGCTGACACTTGAGAAAAGTGGCTTTTCACCTACCTTGGCATCAATGAGAAATCCGTGGTAATCCGTCACTTTAATACTCTCATCGGTTGGAACTTTTCCTCTCAGTGTCAGCACTTTGCCCTGCCGGAAGTTAAAAGACAACAATGACATCCCATCCGGCATCATCTCTGAGATTACTTTGAGGCAATCCAGAGCTGAGTATTTCAAGTCAACCTGTTCCTGAAGGATGTTCACCTTCGCCTGCAGTTGCATGGTATTGGTGTAGGAATTGGCTTTGCTTCTCAATCGGGTCTGCAAGTCGATGTTGTCCCCGCGTCGCCACTCAAGTGCAACAAAGTATATAAGAACTCCAAAAATATAAACCATGGCGACTCCACCGAGGCTGCTCATCCAGAGACCGTCAATATATTGCTGACGGTATTTGGTTCTCAAGTCCTCAAGCATGAGGTTGGTGGTGGAAAGGCTACGGGTGGCTCTCTCCGCGGAAACTTGTGCCTGTTCGTCTTCTTCGGGGGCCGGTTCGTTCTGTATTTCTTTGGATGTCCAGCCTTTTGCTGCCTCCAGCCATGAGCTTGGAACATGCTCTCCGCCGATAAATCTTAATTCAGGAGCTTCTGACAACCAGCCTTCGAGTTCACCAGACCAAGCCGTATTGTTAAGATTATCGATGAGCAACTTGGCTCCTTGATCCGACTTGGGAAGTTTTGAAAGTCCAACATGCTGTGTCCACCCGTTGATATGCCAGGAAATGATGCAATCAAAAAAATCTTCATCGTGTTCCTGCAGGTGCACTCGCACACAATCGCTGTCAAACGTTGCTGTTGATAATGGGTGAATGAGGGGGGATTCAATGCGGTCGGTTTGAAATCCTGATTCCTCAAGATCGCCCAGTAACTTTTCAATGTTGGAACTTTCAGCAAGAGCCAGTAATACGGTTTGCTGAGCTGGATCCGGACAAGGCAGTATTTCAAACGACCAAACAATTTGATTGACTGGCACAGGGGACAGCTTCTCCAGCTGAAACTCCAGCATTTGTTTTGTTTCATCCAGATCCTCTCCTTTGGGGAGGTTTACTATACGGAGGAAAATATGCTCTGCTGGCAGCCAGGCAATGTTCAGCCTTTTCTGAAGGAATTGACGCCAGGTTTGTTCCACCTGTTTGGGCGGGATGGGGTTTTCCCCGGAATGATTCAGTTTTGCCTTTTGAGCGACTTGTTTCTCAGCGACATTGAAATGCCACAACCTTTTCAAATCAGGAAAGACCTGAATGACATTACAATCATTCCATCTTTGCTTTCGCTGTTTCTTCTTTTTTGTGGCGGCTTCCATGTCAGTCAATGGCAATGAGATTGAGATTACTCTTCAAGTAACTCCATGTGTTCTTCTGTTTGAGTCACGCGCAGGATTTCCTCAATCGTGGTTACCCCATTCTTAACCTTGCGCCAGCCATCCATGCGCAAGGTACGCATGCCCTGATCCATGGCTTTTTGAGCCAGAGTAGAGGCTGCAGAGCGATTCAGGATCAATGGTCTCAGTGCTTCGGTCAGCACCAGTAATTCATAAATAGCGATCCGTCCCTGGTAGCCGAGCTGATGGCATGCTTCACAACCTGCCCCGTAATAAAATGTCGATTTACCGATGTCCTCCTCAGGGAAACCAATTTTGTGGAGATAGGTTTCGTCTACCTTTTGCTCGGTCTTGCAGTGTTTGCAAATAGTGCGGACGAGTCGTTGTGCCATGACCGCTTCCACCGAGGATGCAACCAGAAAGGGTTCAATGCCCATATCGATAAGTCGTGTGAACGCACTGGGAGCATCGTTGGTATGCAAGGTGCTGAAAACCAAGTGACCGGTCAATGCCGCGCGAATAGCGATCTCGGCTGTCTCAAGATCACGAATCTCTCCTACCATGACAACGTTTGGATCCTGACGCAGGATGTGGCGCAGTCCCATGGCAAAGGTGAGTCCAATATCGGAGCGAACTGGGATCTGATTAATCCCCTTGAGCTCATACTCCACAGGGTCCTCGATGGTAATGATACGCTTTTGAACGGTATTGATTGTGCTCAAGAAAGCATACAGGGAGGTGGATTTACCAGAACCTGTTGGACCTGTGACAAGTACAATGCCGTGAGGTTTGACAATCAGTTCGCGTAACGCTGCTTCATGATCTGGATCAAACCCAAGCTTATCCAAGCTCATGAATATTTTACCACGTGTCAACAGACGCAGAGAAACGCTCTCGCCGTAGACAGTGGGAACAGTGGAGACTCGGATATCAATTTCTTCTCCCTTGATGCGAACGTTGATTCGGCCATCCTGAGGAAGGCGTTTTTCGGCAATATCCATGCCCGCCATGACCTTGACTCGAGAGATGAGAGCCGATTGAAACCGTTTCAGCTGAGGGGGCATTGGAGCTTGATGCAGGATGCCGTCTACACGGTATCTGATGCGTAATTCGTCTTCAGCGGGCTCAAAGTGAATGTCAGTAGCGCGATCCTGAAATGCTTCCCAGATAATCTGGTTCATGAACTTGATGACGCTTGCCTCCTGATCGCCATCCGTGATCTCCTTATCCTCGCTGACGATCAATTCAAAGGGTTCATCCTCTTCAAGCTCATCCAATGTTTCGGCACCCACACCGTAGTATTTTTTCAGGGCTTTTTCGATTTCAGCTTTTGGAGCCAAACCAAATTGAATAGGCCCACCTGCTTCATATTGCGCTGAGTTGATAAGGCCAGGTTCAAATGGGTTGCTGACGGCGATTCGTAATTCCCCGTTTTCCTCAGAGACAGGAATAATGTTGTATTGAAAGGCAACCTTGGTGGAAATGCGTGCTCGCACTTCAGGAGGCACGCCGATTCCTTGAAGATCGATGAATGGCCAATCAAGTGTCTTTGCCAATTTTTTAAGGAATTGTTCTTCGGTAATGCCTTTTTCCCTTGAAAAAAAAGTCATCAAAGAGTCGTCAGAACCGCCTTCGACTGCGGTTCGCCACTGCTTGCCCCACATCTCGAACTGCTCTGGTGTGACCAGTGCAGCCTGATTGAGAAGCGTTTTTATGGATAGAAAAGGCGTTGCCATGTATGTACTATGTGCCACTAAAAACGCTGCAAAATAGGGAAAGTTGCGACACAGGTCAAAGGAAATGCGGAATATCCCTAATACTTGATTATTATTGCTTGCTTCTGGGCCTTCATGGAGGGTCAAATGTTTTCCATGGGTTCACTACGCGTTGGAACAATAACTGTAATTGGCAAGGACAAAACAGGGGTGATTGCTCGAGTCACAAATTTCCTTTTCGAGCATGGAGCCAATATCGAAGCTCTGGAGGAGCAGGTAACGCGTGGGCAATTCAGCATGACGCTTCAAGCTAGCTGGCCTGAAACTCGCTGGGTTCCTCAAATGATCGAGGCGGGTTTGACGGATTTGGGACGTTCCCTTGGCATGGAGATCGCGGTTAATTTCAACCCTTTCCGCACGCGGCAACGCATGGCCATCTTTGCTTCATTGGAATCTCATGCACCCGAGGGGATTCTGGAATCAGTGGATAAAGGCACTCTCAAAGCAGATCCTGTGATCATGGTTTCAAATCATTCCTCCATGAAGAAACTTGCCAGAAAGCACCAAATACCATTCCGACAGGTGGATTGGTCAAATCGCAAGCGAGCTGAAGAGGGGGCACTTGCGTTGATGGATGAGTATCAAGTGGACTTCATTGTCTTGGCCCGCTTCATGAAAATTCTTTCGCCGACTTTCGTGTGGCATTTCAAGAATCGTATTATCAATATTCATCCCTCTCTTTTGCCCAGTTTCCCCGGCCCGCAAGCTTACCGCCAGGCTTACGAACACGGTGTCAAAATTGCTGGTGTGACCGCTCATTTCGTCAACATGCACCTTGATGAAGGCCCTATCATTGCCCAGGAATCATTTTCCATTCAGCCCAACATGACTTTGAAGGATGTCGTTGCCAAGGGGCAGAAGATGGAAACCAAGGCACTTATTCGAGCGGTCAAACTATTTTTGAGTAAGCGGTTGGATGTCCACTGGGGGACTGTTAAAGAGGTTTGAAATGAATGGGAAACGTATCATTCGACTTATCTGGGCTGTCGTAGGAAGAATGATTCTTTACGGAGTCGCGCTCGTTTTAATTTTGAGTATCATCATCAGCTGGAAGATGAAGCAGAGGGATTCCCAATGGGGTGGGAGAAGGGGGTGGAGGGGAAATCGTGAACCGGCACAACGCACCGTGCCACGTATCAACAAGGAGTATGATCTTTCCATCAAGCAACAAATTCAAAATTACCCCCTGAATGTATGTCTGGTAGATGGAAACACGCTGGACCACTACGGTCACTCGGTGGATTTTGATCACAATGGCATGGTGGTGCGTCTTTGTTCGGAAGATTGCCTGCGTGATTTTCGTGGTGACGCCACGGTTTACATCAGTCGATTACTGGAAGCATCACTGGCCAAATGATTCTTCTCGGTTGTCCGTTGAATTTATATCCAAAGACGGATAGGTTACTCCTCGAAAATGATTGCAGGTAAAGTTCAGAAAAAAAACGAAGACGTCGTTGTCCGAAAGGGCGATGAGCGTTTGATTAAATTGACTTCCAGTGCGGTCGGCAAGGTATCCAAGCTATTGAAGCGCCAAGGGCGGCCAGAGGGCGTGCTGCGTGTGGCTGTAGTTGGCGGTGGTTGTTCCGGCCTTCAATACAAAATGGATCTACAAGATCGGCCTGCCAATCGGGATATTCTGGTTGAATCGGGCGGTGTCAATGTGGTTGTGGATCCTAAAAGTGCCTTGTACGTAACCGGTTCCGAGCTTGATTACGCCGAAACTCTGCAGGATGGTGGTTTCAAGGTCAATAACCCGAATGCGGCCACCAGTTGCTCCTGTGGAGAAAGTTTCAGCGCCTGAGGGCGATCTGGTATCTTATCTGCATGAGACAGTTTAATTATTTCAAGATCCTTGGCTTGCCTGTTCAGCCTTGCATTGACGAAAGCGCGCTCAAGGCAAATTACCTGAAACTATCCGTCTCCGTTCACCCTGACCGGGAGGGGGGACATCCGGACGAGGATCCGGAGCAGCCAGATGCCGCGTTGGTCAATGAAGCTCAACGCATCCTTTCTCACACCCCGTCCCGATTGAAACACCTGCTTACCCTTCAAACTGGCTCCGCTCCAGGTAATCTGCGTCAGGTGCCCGATGAGCTTGGAGATTTTTTCATGGAAATCGGAGCGCTGCTTCACAACTTAGACACAATCATCAAAGACAAGCCCGGTGAAGACGCCTCGGAATTATCGCGAATCCTGTTTCTGAAAAAAAGTATGAGCATTCGTCAGCTTGTTGAATCCATGCTGAAAAAAATTAATCAGCAAATTGATCGCTTGCAGTTACAGTTGGAATCTCTGAATGAGGGATGGAATCTCATCGAGACGGATCATACTATTTCTCCGGAGTTATCTCAGAACTTGACTCCACTTTATCACGAATGGACGTTTTTTGAGCGTTGGCGTGGTCAATTGAGTGAACGCCTGCTTGAAATGACGGTTTGACTCAATGCACTCTGGACCTTTTATGAAATTGACCTACCTTTTTTCTACATGACGAAATCTAACCAGTCATTGCTCAAGATCGGTGATCGTACTTTCCACTCCAGGCTGCTGGCTGGCACAGGTAAGTTCTCTTCCTCCGAATTGATGCGTGAGGCGCTCGCAGCCAGTGAAACGGAGATTGTAACGGTTGCGTTGAGACGAGCTGACTTGTCGGGGAAAAAAGATCCATTTGCCAATATCCTCGAATACATCGACTCGGACAGATACTTGCTGCTTCCCAACACCAGCGGAGCAATGGATGCCGACGAAGCCGTTCGTCTGGCTAGGTTGGCAGTTGCCGCGGGGCTGCCCAAGTGGGTGAAACTGGAAATTCATCCTGATCCTCGCTATCTCCTGCCGGATCCTATCGAAACCCTCAAAGCAGCGGAAACTTTAGTCAAAGAAGGGTTCACCGTGTTGCCTTACATCAATGCCGATCCTGTGTTGGCCAAGCGATTGCAGGAGGTCGGAACCGCTACTGTCATGCCATTGGGGGCGCCCATTGGGTCGAATCGAGGTATCGTGACACGCGACCAGATTCAAATCATCATCGAGCAGTCAGAAGTGCCTGTGGTGATTGATGCGGGCCTGGGGGCCCCTAGTCATGCATCCGAGGCCATGGAGTTGGGGGCTGATGCTGTGCTGATTAACACGGCGATGGCCGTATGCGATGATCCAGTGCGCATGGCAAAAGCATTTTGTAAAGCCGTCCAGGCTGGACGTGAGGCTTTCGAAATTGGTGCGGTAGATACTTCGCGAACGGCACAACCAACCAGCCCCTTAACCGCATTCCTTACCAAACCGTGATCGCATGAAATCTTTGCTGAAACAAAACAGGGTTGAAGAAGTATTCATACAAGCTCAAAAACAGCGTATTCTTGTGGTAGGGGACGTCATGCTGGATCAATTCATCTGGGGAAATGTCTCGCGCATCTCGCCTGAGGCGCCCGTGCCTGTCCTTGATTTTCGTCGCGAAAATTACATGCCCGGAGGAGCTGCCAACGTAGCTCGCAATCTTACCGCCTGGGATATTCATACCTCTGCTTATTCGGTGATCGGTAAAGATCACCCTGGTGAGCAGCTGGGTGAACAGCTGGGGCAATGGGGGGTCAAATGCTCGGGCTTAATACGGACAAGAGAGCGCACTACTGGCCTCAAAACAAGGATTGTTGCGCAGCGTCAGCAAATCGTTCGTGTCGATCGCGAGCAAAAAGATCTACTCAACAAGGAATTAACCGAACGCCTGATTGCGAAGGTTGAAAAAGCTCTTTCGCCCAAGGTAGCTGCGGTGGTCCTTTGCGATTATGGAAAGGGCATCGTCACTCAGGAACTATTGGACCGAATGGTGGATCTTTGTCGTGACCGTGGTATCTGGTTGAGCATGGACCCCAAGCCAGTGCGCTCACTGCGATTGCATGGTTTGTCCCTGATGACTCCTAACCGCAAGGAAGCCTTTGCATTGGTTCAGCGCACCGAAACTCCTGGGCCTGATAATCCACTCGAAGATAAAGCCTTGCTGGAAGTAGTTGCACTTCTCATGCAGAGGGCAAATCCGGCCATGATGCTTGTCACATTAGGAGAACACGGAATGCTTCTTTGTCGGCGCAATCAAAAGCCGTTTCATATTCCCACGATGGCAAAGGAGGTTTATGATGTTTCGGGTGCGGGTGACACGGCTATTGCTGCTTTTACCGTTGCCGTTGCCGGAGGGGCTTCTCCAATTGAATCGGCCATCGTTGCTAATCATGCAGCGGGTGTGGTTGTTGGTAAGGTAGGGACGGCAATTTCCAGTGTTGATGAATTATTGAGCACCTTTCCTTCGGATGACTGATAAAAAAAAAGCTGTTTTTCTGGACCGTGACGGAACACTGAATATAGAAAAATCCTACCTCAGTGATCCCGATCAGTTGACTCTCTTTCCTGAGGTTGTTCCTGCGCTGACGCAACTGATGCAGCTTGGTTACCGGCTTTTCATCGTCACGAATCAATCTGGTATCGGTCGAGGATATTACACTTTGGAAGATATGCACCGGGTGAACGCCCGGCTGATCGAAACACTTCAACCTGAAGGAATCGAGTTTGATCGCATTTACTTTGCCCCTGAATCACCTGAAGAGCCAAGTTATGGTAGAAAGCCTTCACCAAACTTCCTGAAGGATGCTTCCCGGGAATTTGGCTTGCAACTGGATCAATCCTTTATGGTTGGAGATAAGCTATCAGATCTTGAGTGTGGTAAAAATGCAGGTGTCAGGGCATCTGTTCTGATCCGAACCGGATATGGAGCGGAGACTGAGGCTAAGCTGGGATCGGGAAAGCATCCCTGGTGGATTGCTGATGATTTGCTCAATGTTGTGGAAATGATCAGGGCAAAGCACTGAGCACTTACCTTTCATGCAAGCAATCAAACAAAAAAGTGGATCTTAATTTTACAACCTTGAATTGTTGAGTCACCTCCGGTAAGCATGGGCACTTAAAACATGGTTTCTACAACACAGACCACCGATATTGCTGGAGATACACTGAAGATTTCCAAGAAAACCAAACCTATTGTGGAGGACTTGGAGATCAAGGATGCGCAAATGATCTTCAACACCATCTGGACGGAGTTGGAACAGGAGCAGGGCCCAGAGAATCTCCGGTTCCCCAAGGAAATTATTTTATTAGGTGGAGCTCCGGGGGCTGGCAAGGGGACTCACACTCGATTCGTTCAGAAAGCTCGTGGTCTGACCTGTGATTCCATCGTGGTCAGTTCACTCCTCAACAGTCCAGAATCCAGGCGAATCAAGAATTCAGGTGGCATGGTGGGGGATCGAGAGGTAATGGGGATCCTTTTCCGTAAATTACTTGAAAAAGACTACAGGGATGGTGCCATTCTTGATGGCTTTCCGAGAACGAAAGTTCAAGTGGAATGCTTGAAAGTGCTTGTAGATAAAATGAAGGAATTACGTGTCCGTTATTATGATACGCCATTACGTGTCCATTTCAGGCAACCCACGATCCACATCATGGTCTTGTTTGTGGATGAAAAAACAAGTGTCGACCGACAGATCAAGCGAGGGAAGCAAATTGCCGAGCACAATGAAGAGGTCAAATCTACCGGAGTCGGCGAAATAATCGAATTGCGAGCCACCGATCGTGACCCCGAGGCAGCAAGTCGTCGTTATGGAGTGTTCAAGGAGCAAACCTGGGATGCACTTCAATCCCTCAAGCAGACTTTTTTCTACCATTTCATCAACGCACAGGGGTCGATTCAGGAAGTTGAACAAAATATTCTGAACGAGGTGCGTTATCAAAGTTTGTTGGAACTAGATCCAGAAACCTTTGATAGTCTGCGAATCCTTCCCCTCGCGAGTGAAATTATCCTGCATGCGCGTCAGGATCTGGTAAAAAGACTGGACGCATATGCCTTGGAGCATCCCGAATTATTCCATCAGGTGATTCAGTTTGTTCAGGAAAAAATCCTTCCCATTGTTTTCCGCCACGCAATTTCAGGTCTGGCAACCGTAAATTCTGAGGATAAGCTCCTGCATGACGATCTGGCTATGGCCATATTAATCGACATTTTCTCAGAGCGTGGGTTTCATGCTGTGGTGGATCTGCATCGCATTGAAATTCCTGAGCGCGTGGATTTAAAAACGGGGCTGATCAATTGCCGTGAGAAAAAAGTTTTTCGTATTTCAATTCGTTTTCAAGGTTCTGAAATTCGTCGTGGTTAGTTGTCGAAAGGCTTGAATCCCAAGGTGAAAACGCCATGCATTATGAGATCAAGTATTCAGGTTGCATGCCCCACTTGCCGCCAGAAGGGAGCGTGGTTCAAAGGTGGCTTTGGGCCTTTTTGTTCCAAGCGATGTAAATGGGTTGATTTAGGGAAGTGGTTTGACGAAGAGATGCTGATTACCGAAAATCTGCGCCCTGATTTGTTTCAGGGTTATGGCGATCTACCACCCGGAACATACCTGGATGATCCCGGTCAGGATCCATATGGGCAACGGTAGATTCATACATGTTTCACGAACTGAGCTTGGATTTCATGCCCGTTCTCCACGGAGGCTTACTTGTTCATCAGCTCCAAGCAAACCCGCCCTTCAGTAACTTGCTTGACCCTCACAAAATGAGCAATTGATCCTCTTTCAATTCTTGCACCCTGATGTGAAAGTTTTAATCTTTCGGTATGAACCTGAGAGCGACTTTCATTATTGTCAATTTACTGAGCTGCTTGAGTGTGTGGTCACAAATAGAGGATTTTCCACTCGTACCTGACGATATGGAGGTGCGTGTCTTTGCTCAAGAACCTCTTGTGCGTAATCCATGTGCGATCACTTTTGATTCAAAAGGAAGACTCTTCGTGGGGATGGGACCGCAATATCGACGCCCCAAACCTGAAACGGAGGGTGACAAGGTTTTCGTGCTTTATGATTCGGATCAAGATGGTGTCGCGGATGGACGCAAGGCATTTGCTGAGGGATTGAACAATATTCAGGGGATGGTCTGGCTGGGAGATCAGTTATGGATCGCAAATTCACCGGATCTGACCGTAGTAAGAGATTTGGATGGGGATGACGAGGCTGACGAGTATCTGCGCCTGTACACCGATCTCGGTAATATTGAACATGGACTTCACGGTTTGAATTGGGCGCCAGATGGAAAACTTTATATGTCCAAGGGAAACTCGAAAGGGCTGAATCAAGCACCAGACCGTATTGCACCCAAGGCCTTTCGAGAACTCTGGGGGATGTCTGCGCCAGAGGATGTTCCTGACTTTCCTGAACCCAGACTTTTCACCAAAACTACCTACAGGAATACGTTTCACGACCCCAATGATGACTGGGGATTGAATGGGGGAGTGCTACGATGCAATCCAGATGGTTCAGGTTTGGAAATTGTCTCCAGGGGCATGCGCAACCCGTGGGACATTGCCTTCGATTCACAGTTCAACTGGATCGGAACGGACAATGATCAGAACCTGGGAGATAAAATATTTTCACCTTTTTACAGTGCCAATTTTGGTTGGGGCCATCCGTGGAGCTATGATTGGCTTGGTGATGATCACTTGCCGACGGCTCCCTCCGCAGGACCTCTCTTTGAAGGCTCCGGAACGGGGGTGATTTTTTGTGATATAGAAAGTTATCCGGAGCATTATCGAGGCGTTTATTTGATCAATGACTGGTTGAAGCGCGAGGTTTATCTTTATAAACCCCATTGGAAAGGTGCCTGGATGCGTCCCTTGAACGAATCCCTGGGGACCTTGGCGAGTGCGGGGAAGGGGCGCACGATGAAGGCAAGCTCAGGACGTCGATTTGATCCCGTTGATATTGAATTCGGACCTGATCAAGCGATTTATATTTCTAGTTGGGGACGCCAATATGGGGCCTCGATGCGCGATGGCCGGATGGTAAACGAAGGAAGGATTTACAAACTATGGCCCAAATCACTCGATACGTCGGCGACTGCATCAAGCGAGCGCTTCGCATCATTTTCTGAATTATCCACAAGTAAATTAATCAAACAGTTGGCAAGTCACATGCCAGTCAGGCGCGCGGATGCGCAGAATGCTCTCGTCAAGCAGGGAAGTCAGGTTGTTCCTTATCTTAAAAAAGCCCTGGAAAAGGCTGAAGAAAGCAGCGCGATCGAAACCTGGTTACTATGGACTCTGGGGAGAATTGGACTCGATGACCGGAGTCTTGATGCCTTCTTTCAGGAGCAATGGCAAACTACCTTCAACCGTCGGCTGCAGTCTTTGAGAATTGTCGCATTTCAGGTGAAGGAACGGCATTCCAATAATTTTCCAGCCTACGCGGCGCTTGGGCTGCGGGAAGAAAATGCAAGGTTGCGTCATGAATCGGTCCTGGGCTTACACCAATCAAAGGACAGTCGATGGAACAAGGAGTTGGTGCGTTTGCTTGCGCTGGAAGATGATCGGCTCGTGTATTATTCCGCCTGGCAGGCCATGCGGGATTTGTTCACTGTTTCTCAGCAAAAAGCGCTTCTTAAAAATCATCAGCCTTCAGTGCGCAGAGCGGCTCTGCTCAGTTTGTTGGAAGACGACGCCTTGTCGGATCCCGAGATTCAGGAGATGACACGGGATCCAGATGCCACGTCGGCATTTCTGGCTCAAAAACGGTTGGGAGGAAAAGCTGCTCCCGTTATCAAGGGACCTGCTATAAGCCCTCTGACTGAAGAAAAAGCATCGAAGGAACCAGGTCTTCAACCTGAAGATGATCTTTCAACATTTGCGCTGGAGCTAGTCCGAGGTCTGGAAGCTGAATCAGGGAGAGATTACGAACAAGCTTCCCTTCGACAAGGAGTCCCTGTCTATACCGACCGTCCGTATCGCTTGCTTCAAATTCCTGAGCAACTGGGAGGAGAAACCTTTATTCGAGGGGCCAATGCGGATGCGGATGCTGGAGAAGGAGCTGGAATGCAATTTGAATTACTCTTTCCATCCACAGTGTTTGTTGCCGATGACACAAGAGGTGAAAAAGCTCCCGGCTGGTTGAGTGCTTCATTTACGGCCTCGGATATGTTCCTACAAACGCAGGATTCCAGACACAGACTTTATGCAGCAGAGATGCCTGCCGGATTGGTGAAGCTCGGTTCCAACAAAGAAGGAGTGCAAGCGTCCAAGTCTGGCTACATTGTGATCATACAACCTCAATTGCTGCAGCCAGGAGTCAAAACCACTCAAAACCAGGAGGTGCTTCGTCTTGTAGAAAAGGGCCAGGGTGACATCGCACGTGGGCGGGCCTTGTTCCACCATCCCGGGGGTGTGCGATGCAGTGCCTGTCATCGCCTAGAGCAACAGGGCAATGCCTTTGCCCCTGATTTGAAGGATATTTCTACTCGAGCTGATGCTGAAATGATCATTCGGTCCATATTGGAACCCAGTGCGGAGATTACTGAGGGATTTGTTTCTCTAACCATTGAGACCAAGGAAGGCGAAATACATGAAGGACTGATTGTATCGGAATCGGGAAGAGTGCTTACTCTGGCCAACCCTTCAGGTCAAACGGTGGATATATTGAGGACGGATATTGCCAAGAGAGAAAGCTCGGAATCTTCAGCCATGCCCGGTGGGTTGGGTGATGTGCTCTCACCCTTGCAGATTGCCGACCTGGTTGCTTACTTGAAGCATGAGGGCTCCCATGGATCTCATCAAGAAAGTTTGGTTTCATCGCGTTCGGTCTTATCGGCTGATGCTACTGCAAATCTTCCTTCCAATGATCAAGTGATCAGAACTTCTACAGAAAACACTCGTCCTGCTGCTTTGGAGTTAAACTTCCTCAGCGATGGGGTGGACGTGGATTTGAATGGGCAGACGATTGCAAGGTTTTATCATCAACACCCTGAGGTGCATCGTCCGTTCTGGGCGCATATCAAAACTCCAAGTGGTCGGCAGGTTACGCGGCGCTATCCTCCCGTTGAAGGTTTAGATTCTATGGATCATCCTCACATGCACCCCGGCTTGTCTCTTGGATATGCTGTGTTGAACGATATTAATTTCTGGCACAATCGTGAAGGCAGGGTGGCACATAAAGGGTACGGTGATGTTTATGTGAACGCGGATAATGCGGGTTTTTCAGTTAGTCAGAGCTATCTTGATGCGGAAGGCGCTGAGATTTGTGAAGAAGTGACGCATTATAGTTTTCAGCCAAACGTCGATGGCTATCTATTGATGTGGGACACGCGTTACGCATCTGAAGACGAATTTTATTTCGGTGTGAAAGAAGAAATGGGTTTGGCGCTGAGAGTGGCCACACCATTGGTGGTTAAATCTGGGAGCGGTCGTATCCTCGCTTCTCACGGAGGAATCAATGAGTCAGGTACCTGGGGGAAGATCGCAGATTGGTGGGATTATGCAGGAGTGGTAGACCGGCATTTTATCGGGATTCAATTAATGTCAGGTCCAGGGAATCCTGACATCTGGTCTCACAGCCGGGATTACGGTGTGCTGGTTGCGAATCCTTTTCCTGTGGATATCAAACCCAATCGAGATCACCAGACAATCATCAAACGAGGGTCCTCCTTGCGTTTACGGTTCGGTATTCAAATCCACGAGCATGGTCAGGTCGAAGACTTTCAACCCGAAAGGGCCTATCAACGTTACTTGAATGCAATGCTCAGATGAACAGACACAACTCCTTTCAGAGTGCCTCCGAGGTGTGTTGTCGTTTTGAAAATCTCCTCCAATGGGTATAGCCAACACTTTTCGCCAACTGAATGGCATCCTGGAAATTTGCGCCCACTTCTTCAGGGGCATGTGCATCCGACCCAAAAGTCAACGCGACCCCCATTTCCTGAGCCATCTGAAGCAAAGGAGGGCAGGGATACATCTCCTTGCAATCTTTTCTTAGTCCAGCGGTGTTGATCTCGATTGCGACATCATGGCTGCTGGCTGCTGCAAGGAACTGGCGATACCAAGGGGCAGGATCTTTCTTGGGGCGGTAGTTGAATTTCTTGCAAAGGTCCGCATGGCCAATGATCTGATAAAGCCCCGAGCTTGCCGCTTGGGTTAAACGATCAAAATAGGCTTCCCAGATAGTGTCTACATCACCTTGCTCCCACTGATCTTTTTTATCAGGATTGTCGATGTCGAATTCATCTGTGATGTAGTGGACAGATCCAATGAAATAGTCGAAAGACCCTTTGTTTTCCAATTCACGCACCCAGTCTTCATGCCCCGGAATGAAATCGACTTCCAAGGCCAACTTTATCTGCAGTCCCGGGTGATCCATCTGTGCCTTGCGCACGTTTTCCACATAAATGTTCAGGTCCTCCAGGGCCATGTGCCAATTATCCCAGTCGCCACGGATCATCGGGTTGTGTTCTGAGAAACCGATTTCCGTGAGACCTTTCTCCACAGCCTTGGCTGCAAGTTCCCAAGCTTCTCCTACTGCGTGGTGGCAGAGAGGTGTGTGCATGTGATAATCTGCGGGTAAACTCATCTTCTCGAACTCTTGTGCAAGCTTGGCATCTTGCCAAGTTTTTTATCAACAACGCTCCATTTTACTGTTCTTTTTATCAACTGAGGTAATCAATTTTTCAAGCGATGGATTCGGCAATTTCCTCTGCTGGGTAGGTCCAGATCTCTGCCAGGGTTGGATGGTAGTGAGGTACCGAAGCAAAGGCTGCTGCGGTCATTTTCTGATGAATGGCCACCGCAACTTCATGGATCAGATCCCCCGCCATCGGCCCGGTGCAAGCACCGCCCAGCAATTCCCCAGTCGTCGAATCGGCGATCAATTTGACGCTGCCATGCAACGCTTCCATGATCATGGATTTTCCGTGATCATTGAAGGGGTAATCTGCGGTGATGACCCGTCTACCTGCTGCCTTGGCTTCTTTTTCCGACATTCCGACCATGGCTGCCTGCGGGTCAGTGAACACGACTGAGACCAGGACTCGATAGTCCATGGA
This sequence comes from Verrucomicrobia bacterium SCGC AAA164-E04, assembly GCA_000383715.1. Classification (GTDB taxonomy): domain Bacteria; phylum Verrucomicrobiota; class Verrucomicrobiia; order Limisphaerales; family AAA164-E04; genus AAA164-E04. The sequence goes on along the minus strand of KB911928.1, from coordinate 33,978 downwards.
TTTCATCGACTCGGGATTCAAGATGTTGTGTGCGGCAACCTCTCCCTGTTGAATGGCAATATGCACAATTTCATGAGGGCCTGTACAATCACCGGCAGAATAGATATGCGGCACTTTCGTCTGCATCTGTAAATTGGTCTGGATGTGACCTTTTCCGCCATCAAGGCCGGCTTTCTCAAGGTTCAGGAATTCAGTATTGGGTTGTCTTCCAAGACCATGCAGGACGGCATCGGCAAAGAGAGTGTGTTCTTTGCCTTCTTGTTTGAAAGTAACAAATTTCTTGCCTCCTTTGATGCCTCCATCGATTAATTGCGTGTCGGTTAAAATGTGCATCCCTTCTTGCCTGAGTGACGCTTCCAAAGGAGTGACCATGTCTTCGTCAAAGGGCCTCAGGACATGTGAATTCCTCTGGATGACCGTGGTTTTGACCCCAAACCGTAAAAAGAATTGAGCTAATTCCAGAGAAACGGGGCCTCCTCCCAGAACAATGACCGATTCTGGAAGGCGCTGTAACTTGAGGACATCATCGCTGGTCCATGGTAATGCGGATTCAAGCGCAGGGATTGGCAGGGGGGATACTTTCGACCCGGTAGAGATCAGGATGGTCTGGGCGCTGACTGATTTGCCGTTCTCCAGCATCAACGTGTGTGGGTCACTGAATGTTGCCTTACACTGAATCAATTCAAATCGCCCATCCTTCAATTGCTTTCTTCGGTAGGAGGCAAAGTCTTCGATCATGGCATTTTTTCTGGCCATGACTTTTTGGAAATCGAAACCGACACCAGGAATCTTTAATCCCCATTTGTCACCATGTTCAGCAAGATGCTTCACCTCAGCTGCATAAAGCAGGGCCTTTGTTGGCATGCAGCCGCGCAGGATACAAAGCCCTCCAAGTTCCTCGGCTCCATCGATGACTACGGCCTTTAAACCACCCTCTGCAAGCGTCCGAGCGGCTGCATATCCTGCACTGCCACCTCCCAGGATTATAGTGTCGAAATCAAATGAATGTGTTTTCATATACTTCCCTACAACCTAGACATTCACCGTTTCAAACACAATCTTACATGCTTTCGGGATACGCACAGCATGTGCCGTCGTTGGAAGCTTTTTAAATAAAGTGAAAGCGCTTTTTCGTATATATAATTCAAGCTTGATTGGTTTTATTGGTTGTGATTCCGTTAAGCGAGATGAAGTTTAATTGCTCCTCTCATTGTTTGGCTTTCATATGGGGATTATGTCTCTTGTATGGAAATACATTTTCGTCAACATCAGTTTTTGGTGATGATTTTGTTCGAAGGATTGTGGGGGGAAAGGAAACGGAAGCAAATGAGTGGCCCTGGATGGTCGCACTTCTGAGCGTTGGTGAAGATAATCCGGCAGACAGCCAATTTTGTGGTGGAGCTTTGATCCACCCCTGGTGGGTCATTACTGCAAGTCATTGTTTGACCTCCGAGTCAGCTGATTCATTTGAAGTTGCAATCGGTATACGCGACTTACGCAACGATCCAGAAAAATCCTACCGACGTATTGGAATTCAGGAAGTTTACCTTCATCCGGCCTATGAGACAGCATTAGATCCCTCCATTGACGGAGATATTGCTCTCCTGCGACTGGCTGAGCCTGTCTTTGATATCCCAGTGTTGCCGCTTGTGCATCAGTATGAACTCATTCAACCGGGGGTGAACGGCACAGTAATAGGGTGGGGGAAGACAACAGATGGAGGACATGCCTCAGATGTTTTACTGGAAGTTGAACTCCCTATTGTTTCTCACGAAGAGGCCAACGCAACAGGAGCTTACGATACTGATTTGAGCGCGGACATGCTTCCCGCTGGTTTTATTGAAGGGGGTAAGGATTCATGCGAAGGAGATAGCGGAGGGCCATTTGTCGTTCCTATGGGAAATGGGGAGTGGGGACTGGTTGGTATAGTCAGTTTTGGTTCTCCGTTGGGTTGTGCGGCTCCCAATGCCCATGGGATTTACGCCAGTGTTCCCTATTTTTATGATGAGATAATGGGTTTGATGTATTCAAGCTATGACCAGTGGCGACTGGAAAACCAATTGGAATCTATCCAGGGAGATAAGGACGAGGATGGTATCCTTGATTTCGCTGAGTATGCCTTTGGAAGTGATCCCAGCAGTGGTGCCGATCGCCCTCAATTCAAATTTGTTCAAACGTCGGGTCCCAGGGGAGAGTTGTTACCCGGTATCCAATTTAAACGGGCGCGAAATAATCAGGAAGTTCGTTATGTGGTGGAATCATCAATTGATCTGCAAATCTGGTCCTCTGTCGATGATAGAGAGTTCGATGCAACTGACAACGATCAGTGGATCTTCAAAACTTCCAATCCAATCACAAGCCGAGAATCGCAATTCCTCCGCATCCGCGTAGAACCACCAAGAGATGCCCCGGCACCCGAGTTTTTTCAGCATGCGATTCGATTAAAAGGTAATCTAAATAATTTCCGGGATTTTGTTTATTCAGCCAATCAAACTGTCGAGTCAGTCACTCTTCAATATGCAGTGGGTCAAAAGGCATTTGAGCCTAAAGTGACCATACTCGATGAAGGGACAGGTCAAATATTGTCGGTAGCCACTGAACATCAGGAAGGTGAAATTCTTCACACGTTCCTGACTACCCCCGACAAAAGTTACCGTATCAGACTTTCAGGTGTTGATGACACAGCAACGGGGCTTTATCAGTTTAACATTCCGCCCGTCGACCTCAGCGATAATGAAAGTGATGTTGATATTGAAAGTATTGCTGTCGGTGATGTTGTTGCCGGCGTGCTTGAAGCCACTGACTTGATTGAAGAGGGTGCATATGGTGATGCTTATCTTCTAACAGACTTGACTGCGGGTGATGCCGTTCGAATCACCATGAAATCTGGTCCTGAAAATCCCGGTTTCTTGCCCACTATCCTTGTGTTCGACTGGGATTCCTTTAACGACGTTGTCGATTCCTTTGATCAGGACTCGAACGAGGTGTCAGTCACATTCACTGCTCAGGAGGGTTTGGATTATTTGATTTCTGTTGGGCATTTGGAAGAAAATCAAATTGGTGAATATATCCTGTCCGTAGAATTGCAGTGACTATTAAGCGCAATGGAGATGCTCACCTGCTTTTGAGTTTGGAATAAGCTTTGGCGAGCGATTCAGTGGAATATCCCAGTCGGTAAAGAAGTATCAACCTTCCCATCAAGAGGTATGTTTTCATTACGCCATTGGCAAAAAAACGACGGGAGGACGTGATGATGGTCGAATCTGCAAGCGCGATGCGTCCATGATACCTCAAAGCCTTGCACAATTCGAATTCTTCCATTAATGGAACTTTGGGGACCCCCCCTGATTGCTGAAGTATGTCCCTGCGAACAAAGATACCCTGATCTCCAAATACATAACCGCCAAAAAGGACACGAGGAAGACAACGGAATTTTGATCCGATCATGAGCCAGTGTGCTTGATTGAATTGTTTCCAGAAACCGCCTCCTGCCACATGATTATCCTTCAAACATCTCAACATGGATTCAATCCCAAACGCTGGTAATTGCGTGTCTGCATGTAGAAAAAGAATCACGTCACCTGTTGCGACAGCGGCGCCATGATGCATTTGAGTTCCACGTCCTCTTGGAGATGAAATCGTTTTGAAAGGATGCTTTTTCGCCTGATCCAATGTCGCGTCAGTGCTCCCGCCGTCCGCAAGGATCCATTCAGCTTCCGGAGCTCGTCTTCTCAGGTGATAAGCAAGTGTCTCAATCTGATCCTGCTCATTGTATGTGGGGATTACGATCGAGACGCTTGGGTTTTTGGGTAATGGGATTCCTTTACGCTGACGTCTCTTCTCCAGCTGCCAGAGAATCAATCCAATGAAGGCCCAAAGAAAGTAAACACCCAGTGTGAGCAGCGCTCCCATGACGGCATCCTCGCCCGGGATCGCATAGATGCCGAGAAGGATCAGTGCAGAGCCCTCTCTCAATCCTGCTCCCCCAATACTGACAGGAAGTCCAGAAAAAATGGAGATAACCGGGAAAATCCATAATATATTCCACCATTCAAATGCATGCTGGCTGACAGCTTTTAAATTGAAAGCCATCACAAGGCTCAGGCTCAAGTGGACGATAATAGCTGCACCAGCTGCCTTCAGTGCGACTTGAGGATTGTTCCATAGAATCCCGGCGCTTCGTCGCAGTTGATTCAAGAAAAGACCAAGCCTGGAGGTGCCCTGGCCTTTCCAGTGGCTCAATATCCACATGCTTCCTGCCAATACCCCTGCCAATCCAATGGCCCAGAAAACAGGTAAACGCAATTGAATCCAGTCAAAGTCATCAAAACCTCCTGTGAGATAGCCAATCAAAGCCATAAAGACTCCAAAAACCAATGCGCCGAGTAATCCGAAAAAACGATCAAGGGGTGCTATTGCCAGAACATCTGTCAGAGAAAGGCGGTACCAACGAGAATAAATGACGGACTTAATAAAATCTCCTCCCGCTGTACCAAATAGAAACGTATTGAAACAATGGCCGATGCTGACTGCTCTCAATGTTGCTTCAGGATGAATTGTCAAATGGCTTAGTCTCAGCATCAGATGCCAGCGATAGGAGGCGAAAATCAGATTTATTGCGAAGGCGCAAACCGCCATGATTATCCACCTGAGATCTGCCCGTTTCAGTGAGTCTAAAAGTGCGCCAGGTTCCAGGCGCTTGTAAACCATGAACAACAGAATACTGGATACAAGTAATCCAAATCCACGTATGGCAAGCAGCTTTGACTTGCTTGGGCTTTGCTTCACCCCCTCGGAAATGGATGCTTGTTCAGTTTGATTCATCGGTGATTCCCATGGCCTGTATTCGGCCTGTCGGACCAGGTTTTGCCAATAGATTCAAATTGTTCAGACAAAAACATATTCACGGGCTCCTGCAGTAGCAAGGAGGATGTAAGGACTCCAAAGTTCTCCCAAAGTAAACTTATTCCTTCTCAGTTGCACCCTGATTTAGTAATCCCCGTCACTTACCATGGAGCTGAAGAGACAAGAAGTATGACCCATCTCCCCACAAATAAAGGAATGGTCTCTTCAGTCTGCCCAAGAGGACTCTCGAGGTTTTCAATCTAACTTCCCCAGGTTCTTGAGACATGGAGATGCAGTTGGAGCATGGTCCATCTGCACGATGGTTTTATTAGATACGTTCGAAATATCGTTTCCGTTCCCAATCAGTCACAGCGCTGGCGAAGGCCTTAGCCTCCAGGCGAGCCGTGTGGACGTAAAAGTCGACGACTTTACTCCCCAACACAGTTTTGGCCAAGGTGCTTTTGTTCAAAAGGTCTGTTGCCTCTTCCAGTGAGTTTGCCAGCGCAGGTAGAGACTCGTCGGAGTAAGCATTTCCCTCGTAGGCCTCAGGGCAACTTATCTTCTCTTCGATACCAGCTAATCCAGATGCGATCATTGCCGCAAAAGCAAGGTAAGGATTGGCGTCCGCCCCGGGCATCCGGTTTTCAATCCTGAAAGACTGGCCATGACCGACAATCCTGAAACCGACCGTACGATTATCCATCGACCAAGCCATGCTTGTGGGAGCCCAGCTACCGGATTGATAGCGTTTGTAGGCATTGATGGATGGGGCGTAAAAAAGGCAGAGTTCCGGACTGTATTTCAGTAGACCTCCCAGAAAATATTGAAACGTTTTACTAGGTTTCTTTTTTTGAAAATCCCAGAAGATATTTTTTCCGTTCTTCTGAAGGGATATGTGAATGTGGCAACTGTTGCCGGCTTCTTCTTCGGCAAATTTTGGGATGAAACTGGCGGATTTACCGCCATTGTGCGCGATGTCCTTGATGGCTTGTTTGAAAATGACGTGACGATCGGCAGTTTCAAGAGCCTCCGCGTATTCGACATTGACTTCGTGCTGGCCGCGACTCCATTCACCCTTGCTGCATTCAACCGGAATGCCTGATGCAGTGAGCTCATTCCGCATGGTGCGAATGATGGATTCGTCACGTCCGGGCTGGAGAATATGGTAGTCTATTCTGTAGTCACTGGATGGACGCAGGTTTTGGTAGCCAGCATCGAATGCCTCCGAGTAGGTTTGATCAAATAGCAGGAATTCGAGTTCGCTGGCCATGAAAGCCTTTATTTTTTGCTTACCCAGACGGTCCAACTGTTTCCTGAGAACTGAGCGTGGTGCTTCTTCGACTGGAGATCCATCGTGGTGCAGATAATCGCAGACTACCAGAGCTGTTGCTGATTGCCATGTGAGGATCTTGACGCTTTTTGCGTCAGGGCGCATTTCGAAATCACCAAATCCACGCTCCCAGTTTGCGACTTGAAATCCCTCCAACGGATCCATTTCCATATTGACCGCCAGCAGATAATTGCAGGCGTGTGTGCCGTGTTCTGCTACTTGATCCAAATAAAAGGCGCCAGTAAAACGTTTCCCAACCAATCGCCCAATGGCATCGGGGAAAGCCACAATCACGGTATCTATCTCCCCTTTGCGTATTTTTGATTTCAGCGTTTTTGTATCCATGATGTTTTTTATTCGGCGATGAATATATTTTTGATTTCTGAATATCCATCAAGCGCGTGCATTCCAAGGTCCCGTCCAATACCGCTTTGCTTGTAGCCTCCAAATGGAGCCTCGACGTGAACACTGGAATGAGTGTTGATGCTGAGCACGCCACCTTCAACTGCCCGCGCCACTCTCAGAGCGCGTGAAAGCTGGTTTGTCCAAATCGATCCACTCAGTCCGTAGGGTGTGTCGTTGACTTCCTGCAACATGGTTGCTTCATCTTTGAAACGTCTGATGCACACAACGGGGCCGAATATTTCATCTCTCCAGCAAGAATCTCCCACCTCTGGCTCCAATACGACAGTGGGAGAGAGAAAATAGCCTTTTTCCAGTGGACGATGACCACCAATTGCTATCTGACGGCCGGAGGAGCGTGCCTGTTCGATAAATGCTTCGGCGTTCTCTCGCTGAGATTTTGATACCATGGGTCCAATTTGTGTGGTTGCAAGTCCTGGATCATCGACTTTCAATTCTCTGGTGGCAGCGATGAAGCGATCCACGAACTCATCAAAAATGGCATCTTCGACAAATACCCTGCTTCGAGCGCAACAATCTTGCCCAGCATTGGCGAAAACGCTCATGGGCGAATCCGAGGCCGCGCTGTCGAGATCGGCATCGGTAAAAATAATATTTGGAGATTTACCTCCTAATTCCAATGAAACTCTTTTGATGCCTTTTGCTGCCAATTCCATGATCCGAGTTCCACTTTGAGTCGAACCTGTAAAAGAAATTTTTCTGACATCAGGGTGTTGGGAAAGGGCTTCTCCAATCAATCGACCTCTTCCTGGCACCACCTGAAGAACACCTGCTGGAAGCCCTGCTTCAATGGCTAGTTTCCCCAGGCCGAGTGCGGTAAGGGGAGAAAGAGAGGAAGGCTTGAGTATTACCGTGTTGCCTGCGGCTAATGCAGGCGCCACCTTCCAGCAGGCAATGGGGAAGGGGAAGTTCCAAGGCACAATTGCTGCTACCACGCCCATAGGTTCTCGCAGCGTCATGTTGAGGCCTTTTTTTGAGACAGGGATCGTGTGACCAAAGTACTTGCCTACTGCACCTGCATAATATTCAAAAATACGAGCTCCTAATTCAATTTCGTCTTTTGCGTCTTGAGCGGGCTTTCCGATATTTTGTGTCTCCCAACGGGCAAGGGTATCTTTTTGTTGGCGGATGGCATGTGCAATGGCATACAGCATGTCCGCCGTCTCATTAGGGCTGCGTTGCCTCCAGTCGTTGAATGCAGATTTTGCCCCCTGAACGGCCATTTCCAATTCTTCCAGACCAGCTGCGTGCACTTCCACGAAAACTTCTTCCGTGGTCGGGTTCGTTTGAGGAATCAGTTCATTGCCCTTTGACTCAATGGAATGACCGTTGATGAATGGGCTTGTGATCAATGACTTCATAATAGCGTTTGGTAGAGTCCCCGAAAGTCTTCCTCTTCCATACTTATCGGATTTGTCAGGTGGCAGCTGTCCTTCACAGCAAGCTGTGCCAGCGGGGCAATATGTTCTTGTTTTACTCCATAATGGGACAATCCCAGTTTGATTCCTGATTCAGCGATCAATTGGTCCACCCAATTGATCGCTGCACTGTCTGCTGATGGATCAGGCAAATCAATGACATTCAATCCGGCCGATAATCCGATCCTGCGATAGAGTCCTGGTTGCTTGGCACTATTCCATCGCATGACTTCCGTGAGGCACAGTGCATTGGCCAATCCGTGGTGTAATCCGCACAGGCTTGAAAGGGGATGAGCCATCGAATGAGTGGCGCCGAGATCCTTCTGGAATGCAATGCCACCCATCAAGGCAGCGAGCTGCATGCCTCCTCTTGCTTCGAGGTTGGATCCGTTTTTCACGGATTGAATCAGATGCTTTGCAATCAGGTGGATTCCTTCCAGCGCGATCCCATCGCAAAGCGGCTGTGTGACAGGTGAGGTGAACGATTCGATACAGTGGGTTAATGCATCCAGCCCTGTTGCCGCAGTCAATTTGGCCGGGAGTGAAACTGTGATTCTCGGATCAAGTATGACCAAGTCTGCCAGCAGGCTGGCATGGAAAATGACGGCTTTTGCGTTTGTCGATTCCAATGTAATGACACTACTGCGTCCAACTTCACTCCCGGTTCCGGCAGTCGTTGGTATGGCTATGAATGGTGGTAACTGATCCCACTGACCGCGCTCCAGCATTGCCTGATCCTGCAGTTGGAAATCTGAACATTGAATTTTCAAGCGACAGACTTTGGCAACATCCAAAGCGCTCCCTCCACCCAAGCCAATAATGCCATCGCAGTCGGCTGCTTGATATGCCTGAGCCGCACCGCTGACATCTGCCTCCAGCGGGTTGGGATGCACATCACGGAAAATAGTGGTCGGTGTGTTTTTCAGCGCATCTTCAAGCAACCTAAAAGCATCGGTTTCTGTCAGGAATTTATCACATACCACCAGAGGGCGCTTGATTTGAAAACGCCTGAGATCGCTTTCGATTTCGTCCAAAACATCTGCTCCGAATCGAACCGGGGTAGGAAAGGAAAAAGCGGCTTCTGTGCGCATATTGAATGATTTATATGGCTAGGTATTTTACGAAATTTTGAATGATTGTATGCGTTGGGCTGGGATCTTTCATGGTATCGATGCGATGCGCTAGATCAAACGAAACCTTATCCTTCCACTGTGCAACGCGTGGAGCCCATAGGTATTTGATGATTTCCTCGGTGAATTCCGGATGAAATTGAACTCCATACAATAGATTCTGAAACTTGAAAGCCTGAATCTGCGTGAGCTCGCTTCCCGCCATTCGATGGCAATTGGGAGGGAGTTCCGGTACATAATCCGCGTGTCCACTAATGGCTTTGAACTTGGTCCTCATGCCTTTGAAAAGCAGGCATGCGCGTCCAGTTGGCGTGAGTTCAATTTCGGTGTTCATCAGTTGCAGACCCTCTGGATGCGTCTGGACTTGCCCTCTCAGAAAACGAGCGATCATTTGATGACCGTAGCATACACCAAGCACAGGGATGCGATGCATCAAGCAACTGCGCAGAAAAATGAGCAGATTCTGATTGGCAGCCTCGTTTTCCATGGCGCTGCTGGGAGAACCTGAGATAATCACCCCATGTATGTCTCGATCGATCGCTTTGTCCAGATCATCTTCGATGTGACAGGCATGGAGATCAACTCCCTCCACTCCTTTGAGTGCGTTTGAAAACCATTTCGGTACACTGCGCAATGCATGGCCTTCTGGATAATCTGAAGTCCAGGATACGGCGTCTACTAAAAGGATTTGCTTGGATCTCATACGATTCTTTTTGTCAGACTTAAGACTCATTCTTTGTTTTATTTTAATTGATCTTCTATTGGATCGTTGCCGCCTTCGCTGCCAATGTGTTTTCGGCTCAGCGCCTTGCTTTGAAGCACGTCACTATACCCTGGATATGTAACAGCATAAGGAAACCCCTGTCCTGTACCGGCGGCTCCAAAACGTCCTTTTTTATCCAGGGCTATAAAATTTATATGCAGATCTTCGATGGGTCTTCCATCCAATCTCGCGATGCGTCGGATTGTTTCTGCACAAGCCTCCTCAGGCGTCAAACCCTGTCGCATGTATTCAACCACCATGAATGAACCACAAAAGCGCATGATGTTCTCACCCACACCTGTTGCACCCGCAGCTCCAATTTCGTTGTCTACATAGAGGCCACTTCCCAAGATGGGCGAGTCTCCGACCCGGCCGGGCATCTTGTAGGCCAGACCACTGGTGGAACAACCTCCAGCCAGCGTGCCATCTTTAGCAAGTCCAACCAAGGCGATTGTGTCATGATTATCCTTGCCCGCCTCCATTTTGCGCTTCTCACGTCTCCAATTGCGCCATTCCTTGCGTTGTTTGCTCGTGAGAAGGTTCTTTGCAGTAAATCCCTGTTCGAGTGCGAATTTTTTTGCGCCTTCACCCACAAGCATGACGTGTGGAGTCTTTTCCATGACAGCTCTTGCTACTGAAATGGGATGTGCAATGTCCTCAATGCCTCCTACACTTCCAGCTTTGGCCCCTGGTCCATGCATGATGCAGGCGTCGAGTTGTACCTTCCCGGCTGCGTTGGGTTTGCCGCCATCCCCGACGGATGCATTGCTTTGATCTGATTCAGTCAATCGAATGCCTTCCTCGACTGCGTCCAGAATCGATCCACCCGCTTCAAATTTCCTCAAAGAGGCTTCATTGGCGGTTTGCCCGAAATTCCATGTGGACACAAACACCGGCCTCTTAGCTGCAAGGTGAGAGTGTGGTTCGCTTTGGGTGATGGTCTGGGACATGACGCCACCGGCGACCGTCATCACGCCTTTAGATAGGAATCCACGTCTGGTGCAATGTTTCATGTTAAATATGGATAGGGATACTAGCCCTTTTTGGCAAACCAATTTGATTTATAAGGGTCAGACGTAACTATCGACGCAATGCATCAATAGTTACGTCTGACCCTTATAGGCGAGATTGAATGTCCTGTAATGACTGAGAAATTATTCTCTTCAGATGAGTAATCCGACAAGGGTGGCCGTGAGGTAGCAGGCTAAAAGGCCAGCAAACATTGACCATAACCCCATTTTGGCAAATTCACTCCTTCGTTCGGGGACCAATGCACTCAGTCCACCAATTTGAACGGCGACACTTCCAAAATTGGCGAATCCGCAAAGTGCGTAGCTTGTGATGAGAAAACTACGAGCGTCCAGAGTGTCTTTATTTTCGGTCAGGGACAGGTAGCCAAATAACTCGTTTAATACGATCCGCTCACCCAGCATACTGCCAACCAGTGCGCTGTGTTCCCAGGGAATGCCCATGAGCCATGCAAAAGGAGCGTTGATCCAACCGAAGATTACTTCAAGAGAAATGGGTTGATTGACCCCCAATCGCATTTGAGGCCATTGAAGGATGAAGTTCAGCAGTGCTACCAGAGCGACAAATGCCAGGACCATTGCCATCACATTCAGCGCAAGCATACCTCCATCCTTCGCTCCGTGACAGATGGCATCGATGCTATTGGAGGATCTCTTTTGTAAATCCAGGTTTGATCCGCTTGAGTGCTTGCTCTGTTCCGTTTCGGGTACCATTATTTTTGCAATCACCAGCGCTGCAGGAGCACTCATGAGAGAGGCTGTGACAAGGTGCCCTGCAAGCTCAGGGAAACCAGCAGCTCGGCCGAATTGCGCATATACCGCCAACATACCCCCTGCGATGGTTGCCATTCCTCCGGTCATCAGAGCCATGAGCTCGCTCTGCGTCATATGTTTGATGTAAGGTTTGATCAACAGTGGAGCTTCTGTGTGACCGACAAAACAGTTTGCAACTGTCGCCAGAGTCTCGCTTCCTGACGTGCCCATCAACTTTCGCATGACCATGGCCATACAACGCACGGCCCATTGGAGCACTCCCCAGTGGTAAAGAAGGGAAGATAGAGCGCCGACGACAATGATGGTAGCAGTGATGGACACCGCAAAGATGAAACTGTTTCCCTGCCCGAAGCTGGCTTCCAATTGAGATGCATTGGCTAGTGGGCCGAATATAAGTGCAGCTCCCTCTTGCGAAACATCGTTCAATTTCATTACCATTTTTTGTGCGACATTAAATGCCTTGAGTCCAAAAGATGTTTTCAGGATCAGGATGCCAATAAGAAGTTGGAGTCCAAGACCCCAGAGAACGATTCGTGTTGGAAATGCCTTGCGGTTGCGTGAGCATAGCCATGCCAGGCCAATGATGCATATCATCCCGAAAAGACTGTGTAGCAGCTGCATGATCGTTTTGTCTTTTTAATGGATGTAAGGGGGCTTTGCGATGGACTAAAAATCGTATTGATGGATGTTGTCCTTGGTGAAAACCAGGATATCTCCAAGCAATACCTGGTCGCCTGCAATTTTCTTTTTGCCCAGCTTGCCTGCATCGAAGGAGGTGTCACCTTGCTTTAATTTTCCGGTGGCAAGTGCTTCGCCAACTTTGATTGTCAGGTAACCCAGCTCGGCGGTATTCCATAAAACAACCGATTTAACGGTGCCACCCTCAACATATGATCTCATGCTGTTAGGTGTGGCAAGTCCAGTGACCATCACCTGACCTGTCTTGCCTGCTTGCTTGACTGCTTCGGCAGCACCCGGAAAAGAGACTGAGCTGATACCAAAGAACCCCTTGATATCAGGATATGCTTTCATGAGGTCCTGTGTGACCTTGAAGGCCAGTTTCTGATCTTCGTCCGATGGCTTGATGGCTACCAAGTTCAGATGAGGATACTGCTGGTCAATATGCGTCTTCATGTGCTCAATCCAGACATTCTGATTTGCGGCGGTCAAGTATGCTGTCACGATAGCAACATCAGCTTTCGTTTTGGGGCCTCCAAGATCCTTGACCATTGTATCGACCATTCCGTGAGCAATGGCTTCAGCGGTCGCCTGGTTCACAAAGAAATCACGGGAATCCTGAATTGCATCTGCATCCCATGAGAGGACATGGATGCCCCTTGCTCTTGCCTTCCTCAATGCGGGAGCCACGACATTTGGGTCATTGGGGGAAACTGCGATTACATCCACACCTTTCAAAGTGTACTGCTCAATCATGGATGCCTGTTTTTCGGGTGATCCATCGGTTGGTCCATCGTAAATCAACTCCACATTGCCAAGTTCCATTGCGGCTTCCTCAGCTCCTTCGGCACACGAGGTGAAGTAAGGAAGTCCTTTCTTTTTGGGAATCAGACAAATGGTGATTTTCTTTTTATTATTATCTTTCGAAACTAATTGAGTTGAAGATGCATCAGAAGGTGGGGTTGGGCTGCATGCGGTAAAAATGAAGGTTATTCCTGCAAGAAGCGAGAGTACAACAAATCGATGATGCATTTTCCTTGGGTTTGACTTTTTCATGATGAGTTTTGTTTATGACGTAAAAGTTTTTGGAACACAACCGAAACAATCAGGAGTAATCCCAGAACGATCAGGATGAATTCATCCCGATTCCAATGCCAGCTGACGAACTCGCGTGTCTCGTGAATAAGAAGAAGGCCAAGACAGGTGCCCACCAGCGTGCCGCGTCCCCCGAAAATACTCACACCTCCAATGACCACGGCGGTGATGACTCCCAATTCAATCCCCATTCCAATATCCGCTTTGGCTGTGTTGCGGCGGGCCACGAAAAGCAAAGCTGCCAGCGCCGAGGCAAAGCCGGAAAAGGTGTAAAGGCCAATCAGAATGCGATCGACATGGATCCCTGAAAAACGTGAAGCGGTGTCATTGTTTCCGATGGCATAAACATGAAGCCCCAATGCGCGCCTGTGTATCACCCAGAAAACTGAAACAAACATGATAAGAAATAACCAAGCGGCAAAAGGTAGGTTCAACCATTCATCCTGGCCAAGGCGTGTGAAGCCCGCGGGGAAACCCGATACAGGCTTTGCCTGACTGATGCCTTCTGCGATCCCGCGATAGGTAGCCATGGTTGCCAGCGTTATAATCAGGGGATGGACTCTCATGCGAGCGATGAAAAACCCGTTCAGAAATCCACCAATCGTGCCCGTCAATAGCGCCGCACCGCAAGCCAGGGGCATTGATGAACCCGCCTGAAACAGCATGCCGGCGGTGATGGCACTCAAGCTCATGATGGAGCCCACTGAAAGATCGATGCCTGCCGTGAGGATGATAAGCGTCATGGGTATTGCTATGATGGCGAGTTCCCATATGTGACTCGAAAGACTGCGTTGAACCTCCCATTGCAGGAATGACGGATCAAGTTGGCTGATCAGGGCAAAAAGCGTGATTATCAGGCAGCTCAGAAAAGTCTCAGGCAAGCTCAGGATTCGCAGGAAAATCGCTTTCATTATTTTTTGTGATTTGAAATCCAGTGGTCTGCAAGAATAGCTCCCAGGATAAACAAACCTTGAATGGCTCGAGACCAATAGGTGGCGTGTTCTCCGAGTTTTAAAAAAATGAGTACCGTTGAAATCATGGTCATCAGCGCGACACCACACAGAACACCACTCAAAGTACCGACTCCGCCATTCACCGAGGTGCCTCCTACAACGACGCAAGTCACCACCAGTAATTCAGTACCAATACCAATTCCCGAATCCACTACGGACAACTGAGGTACACTGACCAGCGTTGCCACGGCGGTGAGTAAACCAGTCCAGGCAAAAACAAAGAGCTTGATGGATTTAATGGAAAGTCCCGCAAGTTGAGCCGCCTGAGGATTACTGCCTGTCGCATAGATACGTCGACCTATGGGAGTGCGGTGGATGAGCCAAATGGTCACAGCCAGGACACAGGCCGTCGTCCATAAGCTGAGCGGTATGGATAAGATGGTGCCTGTCCCCAGAAAACGTATTTCATCGGGAAGGTCCGTGATCCAGGCTCCGTTCATGATGATTTCGGTCAAGCCCCTGAGAGCCGTCAACATTCCCAAGGTCACGATGATGGAAGGAACACCCACGTATGCCACCAGCAAGCCGTTGAAAAGACCCATTCCGATGCCGATCAACAAGGTCAGAGCGATAGCCACATGTGGCGGAAGTTGAGCTCTCGATGCTGAAACCATGATTCCCATGCTCGCTGCCAGGACTCCCATCATGGAACCCACTGAAATATCGATTTCACCTGCTACCAATACAAGCATGACTCCGCAACTGATGATGCAAATCGGAGCCGCTTGCACTGCAATGTCTCGCAGGTTTTGTCCGCTGAGGAATGCTGGGTTGATCCAGCTCACAACCGTGGTCAGCAGTCCAATAAACAAAAATAAACCGATCGCTCGATGCCTCAGAAGGTAGGTAATCATGCGAAGCCATCCAGATGTTTTTCTGGTATCATCCGTATGATTCATGGCGATTGCTTAGCCTCCTCTGGAAGCGAGAGCTTGAGAAGCGTCTCCTGGTTGGCCTCTTCCCTTGCTAATTCTCCGCTGACGTGCCCTTTGGCTATCACTAGGATACGATCCGACAAGGATAGTATCTCTGGTAATTCCGAGGATATTAAAAGCACTGCAGAACCTTGTTTCGCCAGCTCAATAATCATTCGATGTACTTCGCTTTTTGCTCCTACATCGACTCCACGAGTGGGTTCATCCAATATGAATAAGCTCGGGTTTTGGTGTATCCACTTACCCAGAACGATTTTTTGTTGATTACCACCCGACAACGCACTGGCCGGGTTGTCGGGTGAACCGGTTTTGATACCGAGTTTCGAAATCAGTTGGCCTGATATGGACCGCATCTGCGACCGATCCAAACCTGTCATTCCTTGGAAAGCGTTGAGTGAAGGAAGTAATAAATTTGTTTCCACCGAGAGAGGGAGAGCCAGTCCTTGACGCTGCCTGTCTTCAGGAACCATCGCGATGCCTAAATCAATGGCTTTTCGAATGCTATGATTTTGGAACTTTTTTCCGTTAAAAAGAATCTCTCCAGTATCGAATTCATCGATTCCAAAAATAGCTCGAGCGATTTCCGAGCGGCCGGCACCCACGAGTCCGGACATACCCAGGATTTCTCCTGCATGGATCTTCAAATGAATGTCATCGTAAGCGGGAGTGCGTGAAAGAGCC
This sequence comes from Verrucomicrobia bacterium SCGC AAA164-E04, assembly GCA_000383715.1. Classification (GTDB taxonomy): domain Bacteria; phylum Verrucomicrobiota; class Verrucomicrobiia; order Limisphaerales; family AAA164-E04; genus AAA164-E04. Next base: position 17,865 of record KB911928.1, on the reverse strand, counting down.
TTTAATTCGAGAACGGGTTTATTCTTTGTGATATCTGTATTCACTGGCTGCTGGCGACTCGGGTACGCAACCTTTCTTCCGACCATTTGCTGAATCAATGCGTCCTCCGATAAGTCTTTTGACGATTGTGTGCTGACGAGTATTCCATCGCGCAGCACGCTGATCCATTCCGCCAACTGAAAAACCTCTTCCAGTCGATGGCTTACATAAAGAATACCGACTCCCTGTTTCTTGAGCGATATTACTGTTTTGAACAGTGCGTCACTCTCTCGGGTTGTTAGCGAAGCAGTTGGTTCGTCGAGAATGAGGATTCGGCATTGATTGAAAAGAGCGCGTGCAATGCTCACCATTTGCCGTTGCGCCAGCGCCATTTCTCCCACGGGTTGATTCAATGGCAAATCCTCTCCCAATGAGTCGAGAATATCCCTAGTCTGCTGCTTCATTGAAGCAGTGTTCAGCCAAGTGCCCATTCCAGAAGATAGTTCACGGCCTGCGTATAAATTATCTACGATATTTAAATCCGGAAAAACCACGGGCTCCTGATGGACAGCCACAATACCTTTTGATTCCATCTCGTGCACTTTTCCAAGAGATAAGTGGCTTCCATTCCACTGAACAAGGCCTTGGTCTGGAGTTTCAACGCCGCTCAGGATTTTGATCAAGGTGGATTTACCTGCGCCGTTTTCCCCGCATAGTGCATGGATATCACCTGCGTGTATTTTTAGTGAGACATTCCTCAGAGCATGCGTTCCTCCGTAGGATTTGCTGAGGTTCTGTATGTTGAGTGACGGCATGTCAGGATCACGCATAGGAAGTTTTGGTGTTCAATCCCAAATCTTGCCTTCTTTGTTTTCTTTCCTGAGTGACGGATGCTTCATAACCACTTTTAGAGTAAGCTTCCAACGGATCTGGATATAATCCCTTCTCTTTTCTCCACGATGCCAATGCGCCTGTGACATCTGTCATAAAGGCGCGCTGTAAGCATTGCTCAGCACTTATGATGTCGCCTTTGATCTGATTTATGCGCAGTGCTTTCCACGGTACCAGTGCAGCCTTGGCGTAAAGTTCCTGGGCCCAGGTGACGGTCTGGATCATGGCTGGTATTTTGGGCTTAAGATTGTGTGATTGATCCACCATGTATGCAATTTCAGGCCTGGTCCCTGTTTCTCTGTGGTATGCAAGGATCTCGGTGAATATTCGAAACACTTGATATGGATCAATGGATCCAAGGGTAAGATCGTCATCGGCATACCTGCGGTCATTGAAATGGAAACCACCCAAACGCTCCTCATCAAGCAACCAGGCAACGATTTGCTCAATATTCTGAGAAGCATAGTGATGCCCGGTATCAACCAGTACTTTTGCTTGAGGTCCTGTTTTTTGAGCCAGGCACAAGGCCATGCCCCAGTCAGCTATATCGGTATGATAAAAAGCTGGCTCAAATGGTTTGTATTCAATGAGCATTTTCTGACCGGGGGAAAGGGATTGATGGCATTTACCAAGATTTGACTCAAACAATTGTTTCCGTAATCGAATACTGTCCTGCCCCGGATAATTGGTGCCATCTGCAAACCAGAAGGTGATGTTGTCGCTGTTGCATTCGGTAGCAATGCGGATACTTTTCAAACAGTGATCCACTGCTTTTTTTCTGATATCCGGCGAGGGATTCCCAAAGGAACCGAGTTTAAAATCCTGATCCTGAAATAGATTGGGATTGATGCTGCCAATCCTGATCCCTTCACGCGAGGCGCTTTTGACAACTCTGGCCGGCAAGTTTTCATCTGAAAAATCCCATAAAACATGCACGGCCATCGATGAACAGGCCTTCGTGAGGCGGTGAACGGTTGCAGCATCTTTGATTTTGTCGTAAATATCGATGGCGGCCGCGTCCTGGTGGAATTTGCCAAAGCGAGTGCCAGTATCGGCAAAGCCCCAGGAGGGTAATTCTATATCCAGGCCATCCAAGGCCTGATGTACACATTCCGTTACATGGAGATTCATAGCGATTCTCTATTCTAAAGGAGCCGCGACAAACATAGAAGCAAAAGCATGCGATACATTTATAACGGATTAGGTTCTCTTTTTGTAGTTCTTGCCTTTCTGGGGCTTTTTCTTCCCCTGTTGCCGACGACACCTTTCTTACTGCTGGCTGCGGCCTGCTACGGTCGTGGGTCAGAACGCTTTTACCGGTGGTTGATGGAACATCCATGGTTTGGGGAAACCATTCGGCGCTATCAATCAGGGCATGGCATTCCCAGAAAAGCTCGTAACAAAACCCTGGCGATACTATGGGGCACGCTTTTAATTTCCGCCTGGTTTGTAAGCGACCGATCCTGGCTGCACCTGATTCTTTTGTCTGTGGGGGTAGGGGTTACCTGGTACCTCATGCGATTGCCGTTGGATGAAGACATGAGCAGTAAGTAGCAGGGATATACCGGTAGACTCCTCATGGGAATTTAATCATCTCAAGATTGTGTGTCTCGAGTCTTTGTGTTATGCACTCCATCAATCAATTTGTGTCATGAATTTGATTTTGAAACTACGGGGATCGCTTGTATCCCGGCACTCATGGTGGCTCATGCCTGTTTGGGTTTATGCCACTGCTGGGCTGTGTTCGATTGCCGTCGCTCAGCCCTCCGCGCCTGATCAGGCAGCTTCTGTGGTTAATGCCGGGAATGTGCCCGACCCTTACTCCACATTTCAGGCGGGCGTGCGAATGTTTGAAGGAGATTTTTTTCATCAAGCCGGGGAAATATTCGATGAATGGCTTCAGTTTTTTCCTGAGCATGAATTGCACCAAAACGTCTCCGAATATGCGATCTGGGCGCGCGGAGAGCATGCGGTTTCTGAATCGGACTACAGCAAGGCGGCTGCATCCTTTTCCCAATTGCTGCGTGACTACCCGCAGTCCAAACACAGGCTTGACCATGCCTTTGGTGAGGCGTGGAGCCGTTTTTACCTTCAGCAATATGAGCGGGTGGCCGAGTTGTTGACTGATGAAAATGCCCCATATACGCAAGCCGTGCTGAAAACAGAGACGACGGGTGATCCCCGGGCGACGTCTCTGCGTCTGAAAGGGCAGTTACTGTTAGCTGAAACCTGGTTGAAGACAGGACAATTCGATCGCACCAAAGGCATCCTGGACAGTGTGCCGGACTGGTCACTCAGTGATGAACTCGTCTGGCGGCGTGAGTTTCTCCTGACACAACTGCTGCTGAAAGAAGGTGATCTTGTCGAAGCACGACAAAGTGCCTCCCGCCTGCTCGCATGGGCCAGAAGTATTGAATCGGTTGATTGGATTGCGGAATCAGTAGCCCTGAAGGGAGATGTTCTCAAATCGAACGGCCAACTTGAAGCCGCTCTTGAAACCTATCAGGACAACCTTGCCCCCAACATTCCTGAATCACGCAGGAGAGAAGCTCGCTTGAAAATCATAGAATTGAATTTTCTGAATGAAGAAAACGCAACCGTTCTGGAGTTGTTGTCTGGAATGCTCAATCAATCATCCTCTGATGCTTCTTTGGATATCGTTTTGCTAACCTTGGCGGAACTTCACCTCAAGCAATATTTCCAGCCCGTCAAATCACCTGAACCTGAATTGAGCCTGTCGCTCAGTCCTGGGGATTTACTCATGGTTGCGAGAAAGCATATCGATACGCTGTTGATAGATTATCCTGTTTCTACCTATCGCAGCCGAGCTTATTACGCGCTGGGATGGTGCCTTTGGGAGCTTGGAGAATATCCATTGAGTCTGGATGCCTTTACACAAGCTGCGGTGGGGCTTGATAAATCAATGGAACATGCCGAATGCCTTTTCAAACAAGCAGACGTTCAACTCAAATTAGGGCAAGCTAATTCTGCGCTCACGCTTTACAAAACATTGCTCACCGAATATCAGCACTATGAGGATGTTCGCGTGCAATTATTTGAACAGGCGCTCTACCAGATGTTGCGTGCCGCCATTGATGCAGAACGATTGGAGGATGCGGAATGGGCTGCTCAGCGCATCATACATTCTTATCCCAATGGCCCCCTCTCTCAGCGCAGTCGTTTGTTGCTTGGGCAACGTTTGATCCATCTGGACCAAATTTCTGAGGCCCGTGACAGGTTTTTAAAATTGATCGAGCAGTTTGGTGAATTCACGTTAAGAGCAGAAGTGGACCTCGCATTGGCGCACACTTATGAACGGGAAGGTGCCTGGGCTTCCGCATTGACCTCCTATGAACAATGGCTGGAAAAATACAAAGACAGCCCTGACCGCGCGCGTGCAGAATATGCCCTGGCGTGGGTGCATGACCGACTTGATCACACTGAAAGGGCTCTCGCCTTGTTTCAGCAATTTGTAAGGGTTCATGAACAGCATGCGTTTGTGCCGCTCGCTCAGAACTGGATCGCGGATTACTACTTCAATCGGGGTTTATTCCGTGAAGCTGAGGCAGCCTATGGTAAAATTGCCGATGCATTCGAACAATCCACAGAAGAACAAAAAGAACAGTCCATCTTAATGATGGGGAAATGCCAGTTTCGCCTTCGAGACTTTACCAGAGTGATTGAGCTCTTAACACCCTTGAGTGACAGTTTAACGGATAAAGTCAAAGCCGGGAAAGAGATTGACAGGGACTTTGGTGGGGAAGTCTTCCTCAGCTTGGGAGATGCGCATTTTGCGCATGCCCGTGAGTCTGAAGTCGGAAGTCAGGAGCAGACAGAGCGGGCAGGGGCGGCCACAAATGCATACATTGCGGTCTATGCAGTGCACCGACCCAATCGATGGGAGGCCACTGCATGGGGGAGATCTGGTGATTTGAAATACTACCTTGGAGAAGAATATCAGGAGGCAATTCAGGATTACGGTTTTGCCCTTGGGTTCGATAATGTAAGTATCTCCATGCGTAGTCAGTTGGAATACTCTCTCGGCCAAGTAAAAGAGCGGATGGCCGAAGTGGATGCTGAGGACCAGCAGAAACAACTCAATGAGCAGGCGCTGCAGCATTTCCTCAGTATTGTTTATCTGAAGAATTTGAAAAAGGGAGAAAACCCAGATGCTTTTTGGGTGCGCAAAGCGGGAATCAAAGTGATGGAAATGCTGGAACGAACTCGTAATTGGGAGCAGGCAAAGGCATTTTCGGAATACTTGATTGAACTGATGCCAGCTCAGAAGGACGAGTGGCTGAGGATGATGACTCAATGGAATAAAAGGCTGCCACTGGATATATCTTCCAAGTAATGGCGGACCAATAATCTTTAAGGAAAAATGAAAATAAATTCTAAATTTGCAAACCAATGCCCATGGGGAATTTTTGCTGTCTCACTCCTTTCCTGCATGATGTTTAATCTGCTGGACGCCCAGTCAATGCATGTTGAGAAGGTCTTCGGTCCGGAAACAGACACGGGGCAATACAAGCATCCTTCCTCTTTTGAGTATCTTGATAACGGAGATTTCTTTCTCGTTTATTATGGCGGTAAGGGAGAGTATGCGTGGGATACCGCTGTTTTTGGTTCGCGTAAAGTGAAAGGCTCCGATTCCTGGTCAGCTCCGGTAGCGATTGCTCAGAATCCGTTTCAGTCGATGGGGAACCCTGTTTTGTGGCAGGCTCCGGATGGCCGTGTATGGCTTTTCTTTGTCGTTCGTTTTGGAGATACCTGGTCTACATCCAGAATCATGGCCAAGATTTCCGATGATCGTTGCAAAACCTGGTCTGATGCCTTTGTTGTCTCCATGGAAGAGGGAACAATGGTCCGCAGTCGACCTATCGTGGTTGGGAATGGTAATTATCTACTACCCATTTATCATGAAACTGGTGCTGACACGGAAAAAACAGGTGTGGACACGTCTTCTTTGTTCCTCTTGTTCGACCCTGCCAAGAAAAAATGGACGAGCTCCAACAAAGTTTATTCCCGGATGGGTAATCTACAAGCCGCCGCCGTTTTGATTGAGGATCAACACCTCATGGCTTTCGCGCGGCGTGGCGGCGATTATGAGCCGGGAGATGATGGCTATGTGGTGCGCTCCGATTCCTACGATGGTGGCAAATCCTGGACTCAAGGTGTTGAAACGACATTCCCAAATCCGAATGCGGCGGTAGAATTGATTCGTTTGGCGAATGGTCATCTGTTGTTTGTTTACAATAACAGCATGGACGATCGAAGCCCACTGACTTGTGCAGTTTCAACGGATGGTGGTATGAGCTTTCCTTACAAACTCGATTTGATGTCAGGCGAAGGGTCTTTTGCATACCCGACTGCACTGCAGACTCCTGACGGTTTGATCCATGTGCTTTTTACGTCAGACGAACGCACTACCATCAGGCATGCGACTTTCAGTGAAGACGTGATTCTCAAGTAGTTTTCCCAAAAAGCCGGGCGCTGAATCCATTGAGCAGGAAGCAGAGTGTCGGCTAAAGAGTTTGGTTTTGAGGGGGTTTGCTCTGCTTGTTTTTGTAGCTTCTTTTACCGAATAGCAAAGTTCCGATTCTAACGATGGTTGCCCCTTCTTCGATGGCAATTTCGTAATCATTACTCATGCCCATACTCATTACAGGAAAGGGGACTCCCATGGCGTCTTCACACCGGAGCCTCAGTTCGTTCAGTCCCTGGAATGTCGGGCGTGTTTTTTCTGGTTCCGGCGTCCATGGGGCCATCGTCATGAAGCCATGAATTTCTAACCGATCCAATGCATTGAGGTCCTCGAGCTGATCCAGGACTTCATCCGGCCGGAAGCCATGCTTTGAAGCTTCCCCGGAAACATTGACTTCCAGCAAAATTCGAGCGGTACGAGCCTGTTTTTCGCAGTTTTCCTGGATTGCCTCTGCCAGCCGCATGCTGTCCATGCTGTGGATCATGTGGAACAATCTCACCGCATCACGACTTTTGTTGGTTTGCAGGTGTCCGATGAAATGCCATTCAGCCGAGCGCGGACCTTGTGAGACCTTGAGTTTGGATTCCTGGATTTTGTTTTCTCCAAAATGATGGACCCCATACTCTGCAGCCTCACGGATGCTTTCGATGCTGTGTCCTTTACTGACGGCAAGGAGTTTGACTTCCGATGGGGCGCGTCCAGCGCGATCACATGCGGCTTTTATGTTTTCCTGAATACTGTTGAGATTTGATTCGAAGCTCATACCTGCGAGCAAAATATTGTTTGAGGTTTAAGGGGTTTCAGCTGGTGCGACACGTTGGAAATCAAGTCGTTCAAACATGGGGAGTTGCATGTTGACAGGTCCGTAAATTTCGCTGGAGGCTTTTATCTGGTTTCCATCAATGGTATCGACTCTGAACCTGAGATTACCACCTCCGACCAGCGTTGCATCCACTTCACCATCAAAGACAGGGCGGTTTGCATTGGGTAAACCGCCTATTTCTATTTTCTCAATCTGATCAAAAGAAATTTCAGTGATTGTTTCACCTATCTTGAATTGGATTCGGTCTTCCATGGAACCGACCACCGAACCAACAAGCTTGTCTCCGTTTCTTCGCGTCAAGAGGTCCAATGTCGCCTGGGGGCGATTGGTTGGAGGTGATTCGAAGCGTCCGTCCCACTCTCGCATTTTAAGGTTGCTGAACCTCAATGCTCCCTGTCCTTGATGAACCAATCGAATACCCGAACCTTCACCTGCGAACCCTCCCTGGTCGATCCACCTTTTAACGAGCTTGCCATTGACGAGTAAACTGATGCTGTTGTTTGCCTTGTTCGTGCGTACATCAATGTGTGCCTTGGTTGCCTGTCGGAATACGGGTGTCTGAGTCATTCCAAGGTATTGGAGGGGTTCCTTTTTCTTTACCATCAGCACGTTAACGGCGTAACTGGTCAACTGCAGACTGTAGAAGCCCCCGAAGTCAGGTTCTGAGTCCTTGTCTGCCAGACTGACGGGCTGCAGATAATCGGTATACAACGCGACCGCAAGATTCAGCGATCCTTTCCATTCGATATCAAATTCCATGCGCATGCGGTCAGGCATTCCTATGAGCTTTGCTATGGAGGCTGCTTTCAATGCATAAAATGCTCCATTGCGGTACGCCCATTGTCCGCCATCAAGCTTTCCGATATTGACTTCACCCACGGTCCAACCTTCTTCACCAGTCGGTCCTTCGAACAGGTAACTGGCATCGGAATGACGGAATGATGCCCATTGCCATCGGTTTCTGGGGATCTGTAGTTCACCTGCGAAAGTCGTCTTCAATGTTAAGTGTTCTGGTCCAAGAGATTTCCAGTTGCCTGTGATGGTATCGCCATTGTTGAGCCTGATCGTCACGCGCTCAGGCTGTATGTTCAATCGCTTGGGGCGATCTCCCAGCAGGATTTCATCGACAGCTTCTGATTTGAATTCAATGGGTTGATCGATATCTGATCGTTGCCAGACGGCGACACCTGGATAATGAAACGATTGGAGTGTACCAGAAATCTGATCACTGTTTTTCAACAGTAACATATCTTTGGCCACCGGTTTATTTGGTGGCCTTGCTGGGGGCTTTGTTGCTGACTCCTGTGCATTGGGCATGAAAATTACCCAGAGGAGGCCGAGGCAACTAAGGCTGGTTTTCCATGTTCCAGTAGGTGTCTGCTGCCTGATCATGCTTGCGTGATTGATGGTTGAGGTTGAATTCAATTTGTCGAATGGCGGAACTAGTGAAAGATAACTCACCAAAATGCTCGCTGTTGCCTTGAAGGTTCTCTCCGTCCAGTGAAACAAGGTCAAACGACAAGCTTCCTCCCCCAGCGAAATGTGCGCGGATGCGGTCGGTGGATTTCTCTGCAGGCGGTTTTTGTTGATCCTCAGCTGTAAAGTGTATCTGCTTGATGCGTTCAAGTGGGATTCGGATGTCGCGTTCCTTTCGAAGTTTAAAGTGGATTTTCTGATCGAGGATCTGCACCACATCTCCCTTGGGCTTGTCCTGATTGATCAGGTGCAATACATCAGAACTCTCGGTGGCTTCAAAACTCAGGTCGGATTCATCAGTGCCATCCCACTCCGTGACGAGTATGTCGCTGACAGCAAAAGAGGATGCGCTCAGCTGTGAAGCAAGTGAGATACCTTTGCCCTCTGCAACAAATCCACGATTATCACGAAAGGTGGAGACCAATTCATCGTTGATATAGACAGCGAATTTAGATGTTTCCCGATGTGCTCGAATGCTGAACCTTGCTTTGGAAACGTTACTCAATTGGTCCATGCGGACCTGACCCAGTGTCAGGACGCCAGTCCCTGGTTGAACACGTTGAAAGGAAACAAACTGTGGGCTCAGAAAGAAGATGTAAGATCCCTGACGGTAATCAAATCGATTGAGGGTGTCTGTGAACATCGTGATGCTTAGTTGGAAGGGTTGATCCCATTCGAGGTCAAAGGAAAGATTGCATGAATCTTTAAGCTGGAAATTTCGTCCGAGGACTCCCCGGTTTTTGATACGCAATTTTCCATCGGCATAAGTCCAACCGTTTTGGCCCTGACCCAACATCCAATCGTCAATCCCATTGGGGCCCTCGTAAATGACTTTGTATCCACTTTTCAAGAAAGCAATTCGCCTGAGAGCTGCCCTGCTGGTTTTCATTTCCCCTCCGAACCATGTTTTTAATGACACTTCCTCGCGGCTGAGACGTTGTAAATTCCCATAGATCAGGTCACCATTGACGAACTCAAACCGACACTCGGGCTGGATCTCGCTTGCTATGCTGTTGCTGGCATTCAGACGAAGCCGCGATAGATTGTCCAGATTGAAGCGCATTGGGTTTGCCGCTAGTGGATGCTGCCAATCCAATCCATTCTCTGCTGAAAGGTGCTGTATATCCCCATGCAAATAAGAACCGTCCAAAAATTCCATGATATGCTTGGGTGATTCATTGCCTGTGACAGTGCCCTGATTGTTTTGCCCCCTGAGAGGGATGCAGCACAGCAATACCACTGAAAGCCAGATTGTCGGCCCTGTTGGCAAACATCTGCTGGACCGGCTGCAGCGCAGGATTGTTTTTTGTGATGGGCAAACCTCAGCGTTCATAGATGGGGAGGAAACGATAGTTCAATGCTAGAGACAGAAGTGAGGTAGCTGTGCTGAAAGTGCTTCCAAATTGACCATCCCAACTACCATCCGGGTTCTGAGATTGTTTCAACTCTTGAATGTTCTCGCGGTTCCAGGCATTCCATTCTTCCGGAGACGCGTGGAAGAATGCCTGAGAACCGTAATAAAGAAAGTAATGGTAGTAACTACTCGATTTTGAAGCTTTTTTCAGGAAGTTGAATGCGGATTGAAATTGCGCCGTTTCCTTTTTCTTCGCAAGAGCCAGCACCAGACAGCCGATGGCAGTGCGCGGGCCATTGGGCCCTGAGGAGGAGGTGTATCCAAATCCTCCATCTGTTGATTGGCATGACTGAAAATAGGCAACACCTTTTTCTATGGCTTCCTGTGGTACGGATAATCCCGCGTTTCGCGCTGCAAACAAGGCCACCATCTGGGCTCCGCTGACAGTGGTGTCTGCATCCGTGCTTTCGGGAGAGTAGCGCCAGGCATTGCTTGGATTATTTGCTTGAGAAGTAAGTATGAGTTCGATCGCCGACTCAAGAGCTGGACCGATTCGGTCATCAATCACAGCTCCATAAGCTTCTCCCAGCGCCAATGTCGCAAATCCATGATTATACATCGTACGTCCAATGTAACCCGTTTCCGAATTTTGTTCTCCGAGAATGAAATCAATGCCTTTTTCTATTGTCAGAGCATAAGGTCCATGGTTCGGGTCATCTCCATGAGCCAAAATGCTGACCAATGCCAAGCCAACGACTCCTGGTTCCATGCCATAGGGGCGATCTCCCCAATTCCCACGTTCCGTTTGGGACGCAGTCAGATACTGAAGACCTTTTACGTAAATGCGGTCGACTTCTGTGGCTGCCAGGTCAATCTGATCTGTAAATAATTGCTGGGAAAACACTCTGGAAGTGCCCGCCTTGAAAAGCATGAAGGCAATCAGGCACATTGGGATGGCAAATGATCTTAAAACAATCATGGTGTATTCCTCTGGGTGGGTTGTTCCAGTTGTTCCAGCTTCTTGTAATAGGCTTCAAAGGATTTTCTGAACTCTGTCGGTAGATCCGATGATTGGCCGCCTCCCCGCGAGACAGTTCTGGATTCCCCTGCATCTCCATCATCCTCGCCGCCTTGGTTCAATGAATCTCTCGCAGTATCACCGCCGGCCATGCTCCCCCCCCCTGTATTTCCTTTGCCCTCCTTGCCCATGCCTTGTTTTGCCATCATCATCTGCATCATGAATGACATCGCCTGACTTGAGCTGGAGGAACTGCTGCTGTTTTGCTGCGCTTGTTCATTGAGAATATTGATGGCATCGGTCAGCGTAGTAATTGATTCGGTTTCAGGTTGTATTGCTCGATCATCCGTTTGTCCTCGAGCCAAAGCATCGGCGGCATTACCCATGTGTCCATGAATTTCCTCGAAGATGGGATCGAGGAAGGGGATGGGAATCTCCTCTCGAACCTCCAAGAGGTTTTCCTGTAGTTTTGACTGGTTGATTGAGAGTTCGCGACCTTTTTCAATACGGGTTTCAGGTCCTGTATCCTGTCTTTCCAGAAGACGAGTCTGCATGCGCAGGTTGAGTTCGCTTTCTCGCATACGAAGCAAAGCCATCAACTGTTTGGTCAGGTCCTGCTGATTGCTTTCGCCCCCACCTTCACCTCCGCCGCTCCCCTCAGAATCATCCTGAGGTTCAAGCTGGCCTGCCCAATCTTCAAATTGTGCCGACCAGATGGCTGCCTGGTCGGCGGCCTCCATGGTAATATTTTTCAGGATAAGCTCCTGAGTGGTAAGGATACCTTCCACGGTCTGTCTGGCTTTCATGTCTTCGCTGACTTCACCATAGGCCTCTTTTTGTGTTCGTTCGAAGAAGCGGCCGATCTCGTCCTGGAGTTCCTGCGATTCTTCAGCGGTTTCTTTTTGAGTATCTCCTAATTTGCCATGCAGAGCACGCCATCGAGGTGCCAACTCATCAGGGAAAAGGCCGATGGTATCCTCTGCGCCTTCCATTAAAGTCGTTTCAAGTTCCATTTCAGTTCTTCCTAAACCTCTGAGCCTCTGAGCCAGGGTAAGAGCCTGCAGCTGGTCAAGGTCTTCATTCACCATAGCTTGCAGATCTTCAAGACTTTCCAGGATTTCCTGTTCGGTTTCCTGAGCTTCCTGCATGGCCTGTTTCTGTGTGCTTTTTGAAGGTGAACTTTGCGAAGGTGAACTTTGCGAAGGTGGACTTTGCGAAGGTGGACTCTGGGATGGTGGACTCTGGGATGCTTTACTCAACGCTTTGGCAGCGTCCTGCATTTTTTGATCGGCGAGCTGTTGCATTTCACTCAAGGTTTTAGACCATTCAGACATGACTTCATCCGTGAATGTGGGATTGCGCATGGCTTCTTTGAGGGTTTCCATGCCCTTGCGAGCCATTTCAGAAAGTTGAGAAGCATTGAGCTTTTGATCGGTTGCCTGATCCTGGAGGCGCGCTGCCAGATCTTCCTCCGATAGTGTATCCATCTTTTCGAGGGTTTCATCTGTCGCTGTGGCGATCGATTGTTCCAACCGTGAAACATCTTCAAGTTGGGTGAGGAGGGCCTCCAGCTGCTGTCGGATACGTTCTGCGTGTTCAACCGCACTGACGATGTGGATGCGGTAGACCGCGGTCTTTCCAGGCTCTCGATCAGGGAAGTAATCCGTCACATAACCCCTGAGCTCGACGACATCTCCCGGTTCGATGTCGTAGAGGTTTGGGCTGAAGTAGAACGAAACTTTGAGTTCTTTTTGCGCAGCATGGAGAGAGGAATCCTTGAAATCCACGTCCAGCACATCTCTGGATGGTTTGACGCCATTCATCGTTTCCCAATCGATGCCAAACTCTTTGACCCCGAAATCATCGCGCACTTCTGTCTTCAGTTCCAGTGCTTCGGTTTCAAGGATCGCCATTTCCCGATAAAGCTCTGGGAATTGGAACGTAGGAGCTGCGTCATCCCGTTGGCGGATATTCAGTTTCCATGGCTGTGCATTTGTGAAGCCAAATTGGTCTTTCCAATGAATATCAGCCTCGAATGCGTTCGTTGTGCTTAACCAATCGGTGGTGAAGGTGACGTTGCTGATGCTCACAGGAACACGATTCGTGCTTCCCAAGTTCAAAACAATTTCCTGCAGAGGGCGGTTGATGGCACCGGCGATTTTTACTTCAGAACCTTTAAGGATATCCAGTCCACCTGACTCCACGTCAATGGATGCATCCTCCAGGTTCAAGTAGGCGGGCATCTTGATCGAAGCGTTCAGTGAAACCAGAGTCGGTCGTTGCATGGGCCTGATCTTACTTTCCGCCATGCCATCGCCCACAGTCATTTGCATGGAAGTTTCCTTGAATTGGCCGGGGATTTCCAAGCGTATTCGATTGTCCTGCACTTGACCCATTACTTGATATCCGGAATCCAGTTGAACCGTCACCGTGCGTGGCTTCCAAAAGGACAAGTAATTCACATCTGCTTCAAGGAAAAACGATTCCCCCCGAATCGCAAGGTGCTCGCTGGTATTCGGCTTGATGGTGACCAGTGTGTAGCGGGGTGTATTGCCACCTGGATTGATCCACCGACTCAAGGTGTTTGAAAATGCCCCGGGGAGAATGGCAAGCAAGATGAAAGTCAAAAGGGCAAGAACAGCGGATCCAGCGCCTAGCCGCGAAAGGAGGCGTGTTGAAACCGCAGCAGTAAAATCGCAGCCTCGCGCATCCAGATCCACTTGTTGAACAGCAGCCAGATAAAGTTCTTCTGAGTAGGAGGTTTCTTCGCTCTTGTCCTCAGTCAATTCAACGATGCCCAGTAAACGATCACCCAGGATGCGGTAACGGCGTTGCACCAATCGTGAATAATCTCGAAGGTTGCGCTGGGCAATGACCCAGCGCCAGCACCACCATCCACCACTCAGGCAGACAGCCGACAACGCGCCAAGGAGTAAGCTGCCACGGATTAAGCTCGGTGTGTCCTGCCACCGGTCCAGTGCGAAAGCGGTCAGGAAGGAAACCAAAACGGCAAAAATGCCCCAAGCCACCCCAAGAGCCAATTCAATACGCCAGAGCCTTGCCTTCAATTTGCTGAACTGACTTTTCAGTCGTTCCGGCAAATGGTGCGGCTCGATGGGGAGATTGCTGTTCACTGACTTCATACTGTGCAAGTGGTTCTCGTTCGTCAACGCGTCTGGACGCATTTCATCATGCCATATATTTATTCAATTTAAACCAAACCAAAATATTTTCTTCCAATCCAGTAAAAGGCCAGTAATCCCAGAAGGGCAGCGCCCCAGAATGGATTGGCCCAAAGTCGAAATCGAATTTCGATGGGTTTTGGTTCAGGGAGGACTGATATCTGTTCTATCAATCCATTCAGTCCGGTTGTATCCACTTTTTTGCCCCGTGATATTCTCGTGATCTCGTCAAGCACATCCCCACGTGCGGGTTTTCCTATTTTCTCAACCACAGGTCTGAGGACCTCAAGTCGCGTTTCCAGTTGACGGTTTTCTTCTGGAGATCGAACTTCAATGATGTGCATGCCAGATTGGCGCGCTTCCATGCTCGCTCTGAATACACCCCAGCCTCCTTCTTCTGCCTGCATTTCAAAGGTTTCCTTGCCTCCACTTGGAGTGGTGATGCTTGCGACGACTCTGCCTTCCTGCAAAGGGTATCCACTTCGGTCCATCACGGTTGTGCTGAGGTAAACTGTCTGGCCGATTTCAGGCTTCTCCGGCGTGTAGGTAAGTCGAATGCCTTCATCCTGTGAAATATGCCTTTGATGCGCCATCCATCTCACGACCTGGCTCCAGAAGCGGTAATGATACAAGTCCTCCACACCACGACGCCACCTCCACGCGCTGTCAGTGCCCATGAAGAGGACCTTGCCGTTGCCGAACGGGCGAATGGCAAGCAGCGGGATGCGTCCCCAATTGTTGCGGATGGAATCATGCACGGCCAGGATTTCGGAACCTGGACGGCTTTTTTCGACGGCTGTTGACCAGTAGAATCCGGGTAGCTGTTTCCAGAGTTCCGCATTGCGCTCAGCTGAAATGTCGAACCGTGTGAGCCAATGCCCCGAGCCCAGTCGTGTGAGTGCCAGTTGAGCCTCATTTTGTAGAGCAATGCCTTCTGGGCGACTGGTGTCAAATTGCACGGGGATCAATTCTTCAAGAGGCGTTTCCAGCCATGTGATGTGGCGTCCGCGTCGGCCCGGCATGAGGACCAATCCGCCGGCTTGTTGCTCCACCAACCCGCGAATAAGTGTCACGTCCTCCGTGCTAAGCCCATCTTCACCCACGCCGACATCTCCCAGAAAAATGACATCGTAAGGTGCAATCAAATCCTTGCTGCTGGGAAAGCTGGAAAGGTAATCACGGCCACCTCCCATGCCTGTCTGGGGGTGGAAAAGCAGGCAGCTCATGTCTACACCCGGATCTCGTTCCAGTGCATTTCTAAGGTAGCGGTATTCCCAGCGAGGATATGAATCGATGACCAGAACCTTTAAGGTCTCCATGCGTACGTTCACCTTGAACGCAGTTGAGTTGTTGTCAGTCAACGCTTCGTCACCCTGAACAGGAATTTCCAAAGTCAGATTGCGCTCTCCGACCTGCTGTGGAGACCAGACGATGGTTTCCTGAAGGTCGGTGGCGGCAGGGAGGGTGACTTCTTTTTCGGCTACTATTTCGTCTCCGTCCTTCAATAGCGCCTTGAATTTGAAATCTTTCTGCATGCGGTTGTGAAGATGGAATGGGAGTGAAATCTGCTCGCCCATCAAACCGTAAGAGGGGGCGCTTACGGCGCTCAACTCTACATCCGGTAACGGAGATTCACGTCCCACTTGAACGGCGAATATTGGAATAGATTGATTGCGATACTGCGCGGCGGCGAGGGCAGGGGAGTCACCAAGGTTCCAATCTCCATCCGTTAAAACCAACACTGCCTTCAGGTTGGATTCGCGTTGCAAAGCCGACTCAAGTGCTTGATTGAGATCGGTACCTTCAATGAGGTTGGTGACACCTTCGGGCTTTTCCTGGTCAGGGGGGGCATCAAAAGCATCGACCACTACTCTGGAAGTTTTTTGAATAGGAGCGAGTGTGTCCGTTCCGAGCTTGCTTGTGATCCATTCCTGTCGTGCAACGACTTGATTGGTATAGATGACGTCTCTGGTAGTCATGCTGCCTGAAGCGTCACTAAGAACCACAACAGCGGGTTCTTCCGCCCATTGAATGGTCTGAATTCTTTCAGGCCGAAGGAGAGTGATGAGCAGCATGATGATGATAATCAGCCTGAAAATCTCCAACGCCATGATTTGTCTCGATCTGGCATTCCCTGTCCAGATCCTGTAAGAGAACCAGACAGACAACATGCCCAGTAAAAAGGCAGCAATGATCAGCAAAGGCGAAGTAGCGAATGTCCAATGGCTCATGATGAGACTCCTCCGCTGATGGGTTGCGCTTTTCTTTTGAACCCTTGTTGAGTGGTCGTGCTGGGTCCGGTCATCATCAACCAGCTCTCCACCATGAGAAAAAGGATGAGCATAAACAGGAACACTCTCCAGATTTCACCCTGCAGATTGGATTCGTTCTGTCCGGAAGATTCGAGGAACAGTTGAAATGCCTGGCCCTCAAAAATGTTGGCAGCGGTTTCGCTTGTCATCATTGCTGGTTCAAATTCAGAAGCCGGCGGGTTCACCGCGGCAAGTCGATTCCCCGAACGATAGATGCCAGCATGCCAGGCAATCTGGTGGGTAGAATCTTCCTCGATAGGCCTCCATCCTGCACCCATCTCAATTTCGCTTAATTCACCACACGTCAGAAAGAGCGTGCTTTCCAGTCTGCGGGTGCCTTCCTGTCCCAAGCGTTGCAGTAAGGGGAGAAGCACTGGACCTTGATCCAGGTTGGACCAGTTTCCTATTGGAAGCGTGGTGAGGAAGTAGATTGAACCTTGACCGGTTTTCTGATGGATCAAAAGGGGTTCTCCGTCAGAATAGGCTGCAAGAACGGTGTCCGTGTGTTGAACGCGCCTTCGCTTGAGCGTATCCAGCTGATCCACAGGCAGGCTGAAACCTTCGTCCGTATCAGCCAGTGGGCCCGTCTCTTTCTCCCAGCGGCCGACGAAGAATGTCTCCTCGGCAGGAGGCGATTCCACATTCATCCACCGCATGCCTGCGAAAGCTTGTTCCGTGGTCTCCTGAGAAGTGGAAGGGAGGCAAATCACGACGCCCCCCTCTGCTGCAAATTGCATGAGTTGATCCGCCTGTTCTCCCTCGGGAAGAGTGCCCTGCCAGATGATCAATGTGACATCGTCGGTTTGCAATGACTGGGTAAAGGGCCTTTGGATAAGTTGCGATGGTTCCAATGAATCTCCAGCAATAGAACCCGAGCCCAGCGACAGCACATTGCCTCCATAAGTATTATTGGCCACCACAAGTGATCGATGCCTGCGTGCTTTTCCGTAAACAAAATGGAGTGTGTTGTTGCGCAGGTTTCCATCGGCTGGAAGCTTGAGAGATCCCCATCCTGCTTCTTCCTTGGTTCCTAAATCCCATTGATCCTGCCAACGTACCTGTGCGGCTTCCATCGGGATTTCTACACCGGAGGAAAGGCCGTTGAGGGTGCGGGTTGCGATGATGGCTTCCTCCGATAGCTGTGACTGGGCGACATCAGCCACCAGTTTTAGTGATCGCCCCTCTTCGGTGGTGGTGATGGCAAGGTCTGCGAGTTGAATACCTGAATCCAGTTCTGTCTGTTCATTGACGGCCAGTAAACGGTATCTCAGCGTTTGAGGCAGGGTATCAAATTGTTGCATCAACGATTCCCAACGGTCATCCGAGGGCTGCCAATCCGAGTTTT
>KB911927.1 GCA_000383715.1 Verrucomicrobia bacterium SCGC AAA164-E04 | reverse complement strand
GGGTTCTTGCTACTTGTGGGCGTAGGAGTTGTGGCATTAACTGTCATTTTTGCTACTCAGGAAAATCCTGGTAATCGATTAATGGCATGGCTGGATCCAGAGAAACACAAACAAGGCCATGCTTATCAGATATGGCAATCACTCCTGGCATTTGGATCAGGGGGCCTGGATGGCTTAGGCCTTGGCAACGGTCGTCTCAAAATTAATTATCTGCCTGAGCGTCAAACGGATTTTATTTTCGCAGTGATTGGTGAGGAATTGGGAATGTTCTGTTCCATTGGTGTCATTTGTGTTTTTGCCGTTCTGGTTGCCTGTGGATTATACATCGCTTGGAATGCTCGGGACCGATTTGGATTCCTGGCTGCCTCTGGAATCACGTTTTTGATCGGAATGCAGGCATTGATCAATATGGCTGTTGTCACCAACTTGTTACCCAACAAGGGTCTTTCTCTGCCTTTCATCAGTTATGGTGGTTCCAATTTAATATTCATGATGGCAGGTGTTGGTCTTCTGATCAGTATCGCCAATCATTCCGTTCAATCGATGCGACAAAGGGGGCCGGCACCAGTTGAGTCACAGGATTTGCTCCGAGCATGAAGACCTCTGCAAAATCAGCCAAGAAAGCTCTGAAAGTTGCCATTGCTTGCGGTGGTACAGGAGGGCATCTTTTTCCCGGGGTCGCCGTTGCAGACATGCTTCGTGACATGGGGCATCAAGCCCTGCTGATTCTATCCGATAAGCAGGTTGATCGGGAAGCCGCCGACGCGGTGGATCATCCGGTAGTGACCCTGCCATCTGCTGCCTGGCAGAGCGGCAGTAAGCTCAAGTTTGTGGGGAAATTAGGCAAGGGATTGCTTACCTGCCGTTCAATCTACAGCAGGCATCAGCCTGATGCGGTCATGGCCATGGGAGGGTTCACCAGCCTGGCTCCCGTCATGATGGCTCGGATGCAGCGACTTCCCGTGTTTCTGCATGAAAGTAACACCATCGCAGGAAGAGCCGTCCGTAAATTAGCTTCCAGTGCGCACCTTGGTTTTTTGGGTTTTGAATGTGCCAAAGAATCGTTCTCTGGACTGAAGTGTCGAGTCACGGGGACTCCTGTCAGAGAGTCATTAAGGAATTTAAACCGTGATCAATGTCACCGCGAACTTGGTTTTCAACCAGGTCATCCTTTGCTGTTGGTGACGGGGGGAAGTCAAGGGGCATTGGGGATCAATCGCTGCGTGATGAC
>KB911926.1 GCA_000383715.1 Verrucomicrobia bacterium SCGC AAA164-E04 | reverse complement strand
ATGGCGGAAGCAGCCCAACCCTTCGATCCTACCGGTCCCTTCACGGAACCCACTGCGATCGACATGGGGGTGGTTGATGGGGATGCCTCGTACGAATTCTTTTTCAAAGCAATCAAGCAAGGCGCTTCCACCGCCATTGCAGGGAACGATCAATGGGGACTGAAGCTGGAACAGTGGCCGGATACCCTTCAATTCGGTCTTACTCAATTTGGTGTGGCCGACCATCTGTTCGAACTGGAGGGTAATGGCAGTGAGGCAACGGTTTTTGATGAAGATGTCCATGCTGTCTTTATCAACGATGTCACCAACGGAGAAGTACGTCTGCACGTCAACGGGGAGTATGTCGGTTATATTCTGACCAATTTCGCCCTCTCTGGTGCCACCAAAATCATGGCAGCTCGAATCGATCAAAACACGGATCCGATGGGTGAAGGCAGTGTCTTCTACTACTGGGCTGTGCACCCCTCCGCGTTGAGTGAATCGGAAATATTGGACCTTTACTCAGCAGCCGAACCGCGCCAACCCATCAACCCGCCCACCGTCCCGGAAACGCCGGATACACCGGAAACACCGGAAGATCCACCTGTCATTCCTGATGGGGCAATCGCTGAGCCAACGGTTGTGGATTTCGGGGAAATCTTTGATGACGCGACATACGAATTCGCGTTTCGAGCCGTCAAGAACGGTGCTTCCACCGCCATCGCAGGAAACGATCAGTGGGGACTGAAGCTGGATCAATGGAATGAACAGGGAGTTTTTGGACTCACGGAATTTGGTGTGTTGGATCATGTTTTTCAGGAAGAGGGTCCCGGGAGTATCGCTTCGGTTTTTGAGGAAGACGTTCACGTGATATTTGTGAACGATTTCTCAAAAGGAGAAGTGAGACTTTATGTCAACGGACTCTATGCCGGGTTCATTGAAACGAACTTCGATTTCTTTGGTGAAGGCAAAGTCATGGCCGCTAGAATCTCACAAGACACCGACCCCATGGGCGACGGTAGTGTGATGTATATGTGGGCAGTCCATGAAGGAGTGCTTACCGACGAACAAATCACTGAAAAAGCGGCTGCATTTACTCCTCCAACGGGCGCTGGCAGCATCACCGGGATAACGCAATCCGTTGGCGGCAGTATCACCATCGAGTTTACCGGCAAACTCGAGGCAGCCTCAACCATCACAGGAATATTCACTCCTGTAGATGGAGCCATATCACCCTACACTGTCGCCCCCACC
>KB911925.1 GCA_000383715.1 Verrucomicrobia bacterium SCGC AAA164-E04 | reverse complement strand
CATTCACACTGACATATTTCTCGTAAAAACCAGCAAGCTTTAATTCGCTTGGAGGAACCATGACTTTCCAATCTTCGGAATGAAGGCAGCAATTGAAACCGAGTATCCAGAGGATCGATAGAGAGTAGCGAAGTTTCATAAAATGGAGTCCTTTTTTTCAATAAAACGTGGCCTGATCGTGTTTTAATTTCAGGGACTTCACAAGGCATATTAGAGCGGATGATCGATTGACTTGAAGGGTATCCGTCAACATAGTTCAACTTAAGGACCGTCAACTCGAATTTGAATCGAACAGAACAGCCCATTGCGATATTTAAATTTCAATATGTTATGCGTTTTCAATTGAACCTGCCCTCACTTCATCACTTCATGTTTCACTGGAAAAACATTCAATCAACCTTTTGTGTCATCGCTGCTTTTTTGACGTTTGAGGCTGTCGGAGAAGATTGGCCCGTTTACCAGCACGATAATTACAGGAGCGCCAAAACAGCGGAGCAACTGCCCGCCAGTTCGCTGGAGACATCCTGGACGTGGAAATCGGCACACCCTCCTCATCCTGCATGGTCAGGTCCCGCCAAGTGGGATGCCTACGCAGGCATTCGCGGACTGAAGTCCATGAGGAATTACGACCCAGTTTTTCATGTCATTGCCGCAGGCAATAATGTGTATTTCGGATCCAGTGTGGATGACTCCGTGCGCTGTCTGGATGCGGAAACGGGCAATGAACGTTGGATTTATCACACAGACGGCCCCATCAGGATCGCGCCATCGCATCATGATGGAAGGATCTTTTTCGGGTCGGATGATGGCATGGTTCGATGTCTTGACGCGGAGAATGGCCTTTTAATCTGGTCTTTTCGCCCTAAACCTCTCGAAAAACTAATCTTGAACAATGGCAAGTTGATCCCTTTTTGGCCCATACGCACTGGAGTTCTCATTCGGGATAATACGGCTTATTTCGCAGCAAGTCTTTTACCATGGAAGGAATCCTATCTATGCGCCATCGATGCCGCGACAGGAAAGCTCTCTACGGACAAACATTTCGTCAAGCGAATCGACAACGCCACGTTTGAAGGTGCACTGCTTGCCTCCGATGAACATTTGGTAGCTCCGCAAGGCAGGGTATCCCCACTCATCTACAACCGAACCAATGGAAAATTGTTAGGAGGGCTCAAAGGGGGAGGCGGATGTTTTGTCATGTTGACACCCGATGCGGGTATTCTGCATGGACCG
>KB911924.1 GCA_000383715.1 Verrucomicrobia bacterium SCGC AAA164-E04 | reverse complement strand
ATACATTCGGACCTTATACCGTACATGAACGTGTCACTCCATCCGGGAATAAGGCGGTGCAATTCGATTACTCCATTAGGGCTATGCAGAACGACTCGCTGATAAGATTCGGCTTGGATCCAGCGATACGTCCTAGTGTTGAATCATCCATCGGACATTGGGAGGGCAACGAATTACTCCTCACCGCAGAGGAAGCCAGAAAATTTCAACTGGTCCTGCGTTACGATTGAACATGAGTTGCAAAATCTTGGGAAAAAGACTCCATGAAAATTCAAAAATTTCTCAACATTTTTAGTCAGGCTTTAGCAGGTTTCGCCCTTGTGTTGCCTTATGTTGGTCAAGCCGTTGAAATGCCACCCGAGTATTATGAGGTGCAGGAAATCCCTTTGCCTGTTGGAGTGGCTCCTGAGATTGGTGGATTGAAATTCAACAGCAAAGGCGAACTCATCGTATTGACACGAAGGTCAGGGATCCTGATTGCCAAGCCTCATCAGGATCCCAGTCAATTTCAATGGCGGACATTTACAGATCATAGTTTGCATAACCCCATGGGGATTCTCGTGGAATCGGATCATCAACTCCTGATTCCCCAGATGGCGGAGTTGACACGGATTGTCGATACTGATCGGGACGGTACAGCGGACTTGTTTGAAGCGGTCAGTACGGAGTGGGGGGTCAGCGGGAACTATCACGAGACCAATGCCGGACCGATTCCTGATGGCGAAGGTAATTGGTTCGTTGCTATTGGGACGGCGTCTCACAATGGCCCCACCTTTGATTACGTGCGAGGCGAATTCTCCAGAACGGGGCGTCGAGGGCGAAATTATTCTGCAGTAAAAGACAAAGGTTGGGTGGTGAAAGTGACTTCTGATGGCAGCATCATTCCCTGGGCGAGTGGTTTTCGAGCGAACAATGGAATCGGGATGAGTCCTTCAGGGGATCTTTGGGTCACCGATAATCAAGGGGATTGGCGTGGAACATCTCCCATCTATCATGTTGAAAAAGGTCATTTTTATGGACATCCGTCCAGCTTGGTTTGGGATGCATCTTTTTTCCCAAAGAATGGGGATCCATTGGAATTTGGGGTGGATCGATTAAACCAGTTAAGAACACCTGCGGCCATTCAACTACCCCATGGATTGGTATGTAACTCTCCTTCCGAACCGGTGTTTGACGCAACCAATGGTAAGTTTGGTCCGTTTAAAGGCCAAATGATGGTGGGAGACATTGCTGGGCAACGTATC
>KB911923.1 GCA_000383715.1 Verrucomicrobia bacterium SCGC AAA164-E04 | reverse complement strand
GCCAAAATTGTATCAGAAGCAGAAGGAGCGAGGTTCGAACGTACGTTAACCTCAGAAGCGAAGGCCAAACAGTTCCTAGACCTTGTCAAGGCCTATCAGTCCGCGCCTGATGTTTTCAAACAACGGAAATATTTTGACGTGATAGCGAACTCGCTCACCAACGTTCGAAAATATGTCATTGTTCCAAAAGAAGTAAACGAAACCTTCATTTTGAACCTCGAAGACAAAATTGCATACGACCTGTTGAGCGCTCGTCCCGAAGATCGTTAACCATTCTTTAAAAATAACACAACTATACTTCAATCCGAATTCGATTTATGAACAAACACACTATTTCGTTTGCTACTGGAATCATCCTCCTGTTGATTTTTGCCTCGATCCTTTTCTGTTTTCAGGTTCGTCAATCTGAGGTTGCCGTAGTCACTACCTTTGGGAAATATTCACGAACTATCTCTGAGCCAGGTTTGCAATACAAAATGCCCTGGCCAATCCAGAAAGTATACAAATTCGATAACCGCCTTCAGAACTTCGAGCGCAAGTTTGAGCAGACAACGACCGGTGATGCGAAGCCACTGATCATCGAAGTTTACATTGGTTGGAAAATCATTGACCCACGTATTTTCCTCGAGCGCTTCAATGGTGATATCATGAAAGCAGAGCAGAACCTGGAAAGCCTCGTTCGTGATGCCAAGAACAGTGTGATTGGGCAGCATCCTTTCAGTGATCTGATTTCACCTCGGGAAGAAGAATTAAAATTTGACGATATCGAAACAGAGATTACCGCAGCTATCCGCGCCGAAGCCAAAGACAGCTACGGGATTGAAGTTGCCTTCGCGGGTATCAAGCAATTGGGGCTCCCTCAAAGCAATACGCAAAAGGTGTTCGAGCGAATGCGCGAGGATCGTCAGCGTCTGGTCAAGCGATATCAAGGTGAGGGCGAACGTCAGTCGATGGAAATTCGTGCACGGGCTGATGCTGAAAGCAAGCGGATTCTCAACGAAGCACGAGCTGAGGCCATTGAAATCGAAGGCGATGCAGAAGCTCAGGCGAATGAATATTACAAGGTGTTTCAACAAAACCCTGAGCTGGCGGAATTATTGTTGGGGCTTGAAGCCCTCGAGGCGGCTACTAAGGAGAAGACCACCATTGTGGCAGATCCTTCGACCCCTCCTTTCAATCTCCTCAGAGAAGGCGCGAGTGCAATGCAGGGAAGCGGTGTTTCTGATAATTAATTTTCCAGACCTT
>KB911922.1 GCA_000383715.1 Verrucomicrobia bacterium SCGC AAA164-E04 | reverse complement strand
GTTTCAACCAGCAAAGCTTCGACCTATGGGCTGACTTGGTGATTGGAAACAAAATTTACCGAGTCAATAACTGGAGCACTCAGCCCAAGGTCTTTGAAGCATTGACCCAACCATAACCGCAAAAGGGTGATTATATTTTTAGTATCAAAAACAGTCAAAAATCATGAAGACTCAAACAAATTGGATTTCACGCAATCGATCAGGATTCACTTTGATCGAACTTTTAGTGGTTATCGCAATCATCGGTATTCTCGCCAGTATGCTTCTTCCTGCTCTATCCAAAGCCAAGGAAAAGGCAAAAATAGCTGTTGCGCGTAACGACATCAAAGCAATGGAGGGTGCTATCCAGCAATACAATGCCACATACAGTCGTCTGCCCTCATCAAAACAGGTAAGGGCAAGTCTCAACAACAATACAAATCCGGATTTCACCTATGGAACCGCCAACCTTTATGCCTCTTCAGCAGGCACGGTTCTAGGCAATAAAAATGGTTCCAACATCGACATGAGTGGGGGGGGGATTGGCAATCGAAACATCCCTTTACAGGCTAGCAACGCAGATATTCTTGCTATCCTCATGGACTGGGAAGCCTATCCAAATGGAATACCCACTCAAAACCAGGGGCACTCTCAAAACCCGCAGAAAATTCCGTTTCTTGACGGAGTGAAAAGAACAGAAAATCCCAATGCGGGTGGAATTGATGCGCAAGGTGTTTACAGAGATCCCTGGGGAACTCCCTACATCATCACTCTTGATTTAAATTATGATGGTAAGTGCCGTGATGGATTCTACAGCAATCCTGCGGTATCCAGAAAGCAGAACAGCCTTGCTGGTTTCGGTGGTTTGGCGCCTGTCGCCAACAATACCAATAACCCATTTGAGTATGCTGGTGATGTCATGATCTGGTCTGTTGGGCCAGACTTGCAAGCCAGTTCAGCCAACAAGGATAACATTCTCAGCTGGGAATAAATCATGAAAGTGAACGCTGCCAACTTTCCTGCTTCTGGGACGCTTCCCTTGGCGTCTTGCAAGCAAGCCCCGGAAGGGTTTCGTGGAGCTGATTGGGGTTTCTCTCTGATCGAGCTTCTCGTCGTGGTAGCAATTATTGGGTTGCTTTCGGCTGTGACCCTCCCGTCTCTGAAGGGGCTCAACAAATCGAACGCCCTCAAGGCGGCCAATCGCCAATTGATCGATGATCTTAATCTGGCGCGTACGCTGGCCATCAATAATCGTAGTCCTGTTTACCTGACG
>KB911921.1 GCA_000383715.1 Verrucomicrobia bacterium SCGC AAA164-E04 | reverse complement strand
ACTGTGATCAAGCCCACGATCTGATGAAACTCAAGCGAAGCGGCCGGATCTATCTCTAACTATACAGAGAAGATCCAGCCGCATTTGGCATAAAGTTCACTTAAGATCAGCCAAAAACTCAAGGCTTCAAATCAAGCTTGAAGAAGGCGTTCTCGGATACATCCACCCTCAAGCGCCTTACCTAATCACCGCCTCTATTGGCACAAGCCTGAGGAAGGCACTGCTGGCTTCGGCGTGCAAGATCACTTCCTGCCAGGCACTGCTGCCTTCCAGCTCAATCAGGTTCTGCCAGCTGGGGTTTTCGAGGTCCTGTGTTGCCTGTAGTTGGTAATGCTGCCCTTCTTTCGTATCGACCAGCAGGCGCACTTGACTGCCATGCAACTCAATGGATTTAATGGCGCCGCTCAAGGCAGACCGTGCGGTGCCGTCGGGCCGGAGGTAGATTGATGCAGGCTGTATTAGCCCCAGACTACCGCCTGCTCCTGCCATAAGCGGTGCCTCCAGTTCAAATCCACTGGGACCCTCGCTCAGGCGTGATAAATGCAATATCAAAAGTGGTTGATTGCTGTTCAGCTCAACTCCACTAAGCATGGCATCGTCCCAGGCAACTTTGGCACTGCCATCTCCAATATTGACATGAGAATCAGGACTGAACCCTGGCAGTATAGACGAGGTGATATTTTCAATTGCGAACACCGAACGATCCCAATTCATTTCAAACTGAATCCCGAATATTGCCTGGTCGCTTGCCGCATGGACAGGTAGTTCCAGTTGCCCCTCGTTGTTGCTGCGTATCTGCCCAAAGTGCAGCAAAGCGCTGGCCATTGGTCGGTAACCTGCCAAAGGCAATGCAGATTGAGTGGTGGAGTTGCTTGCAGACGGCTTCCAATCACTGTTGACATCTCCCAGCTTGACACCGGCAAAGTCCACTCCGGTGAGACTGCCTGAAGTGCCCTCAAATCCAATGAACTCAGCATCAGCAACGGCGTCGAAACTCAGATTTGCCTCTGTGTCCCTGAAGCCAAGCTTCACGAAGCGAAAGACATCCTCAGGCTTGCCTTCCGAGTCCTTTGAGAAACTACTGGTGCGGTTGAGAATAACCTTACGCATTTCTACAATATCGGCAACGTCTATAGAATTGTCACGGGTGGGATCAGCCGCAACCCACGACATGGCGGAAGGAAGTTTTTCGCGATTCAGAATGTGCTTTCTCAATAGAATGATATCAGTGACATCCACCCCCTTGTTGGCAC
>KB911920.1 GCA_000383715.1 Verrucomicrobia bacterium SCGC AAA164-E04 | reverse complement strand
ATGGAAGTACCTCCCGACCGAAAATTCATCGGTTTCGATGGTTACAAGCACGCCATCGATTCCTTGAACAAAGGGGATGTTGCTATTTTCACCACCCCACTTGCATTCCGTTGGGTTCATTTCAAGTATGCCATTGAAAAGGGCGTCAACGTTTTCATGGAAAAACCGCTGACAGCGGATGGGCCAACCACACGACGCATGATTGAACTGGCCAAAAAGGCGTCGGAAAAAAACATCAAGGTGGGTGTCGGGCTCATGGTACGCCACTGTCGCGCGCGTCAGGAACTCTTTGACCGCATTCAAAATGGTGAAATTGGAGATATTCTCAATATGCGCGCTTACCGTATGCATGGTCCCGTTGGATCTGCATTTTCCGGACCCAACCCAGGGAATGTCAGTGAGTTGATGTATCAAATCCAACGCTTTCACAGTTTTCTCTGGGCAAGTGGGGGACTCTACAATGACTTTTATATTCATCAGGTCGACGAGTGTTGCTGGATGAAGAACGCCTGGCCTATCAAGGCCCATGCCTTGGGTGGCCGCCATTACCGTGCAGAGGATGCCATTGACCAAAACTTTGATAGCTATGCAGTGGAGTATACCTTTGAAGACGGATCGAAGTTCCAACTCAATGGTCGTACCATGCTGGGTTGTCATGATAATTTCGCAAGTTACGCTCATGGAACCAAGGGGCTGGGGATCGTCTCCACCTCGTCACATTCCCCGGGACGTTGCCGCACGTTCAACGGTCAGAACCTATCCCGACGCAACATGATCTGGAGCTACCCTCAGCCTGAAAAAAATCCGTATCAACTTGAATGGGATGATTTGCTGGACGCTATCCGCAATGACAAGCCTTACAATGAAGTCGAGCGGGGTGCGACTGCCAGTCTGGTTTCATCCATGGGTCGCATGGCCGCTCACACTGGCCAGGAAATTACTTATGATCAAATCTACAACAGTGATCATGAATTTGCGCCAGATGTCGATAAACTGACACTCGAGTCGGATGCGCCCTTGAGCAAACTTGCTGATGGTACCTATCCAATCCCGCAACCGGGCATTGTCAGAGATCGCGAATACCGCGAAGCAGAAAACGCTTGAAGTCAGCCAGACTCGACCTTTTTAAAAATCTACGAAAGCGACGCAAGTCATTGCGTCGCTTTCTTTTTATCACATTCAACTGGCACCCAACGGTCGTTTTGAATTAGTCTTTTCATGTCATTTTTTCATGAAAAATTTGGTTAAAGATTTTTCCAACCACACTCTG
>KB911919.1 GCA_000383715.1 Verrucomicrobia bacterium SCGC AAA164-E04 | reverse complement strand
CGTGGTGAGTTCAATATTCCAAGTCGGAAGAAAATTCGATATGTGCTCCAACCATCGGACACCCTGTCTGATTACGAACTTGATACGCTGCGCATCCTGCTGAATGCCGAGACTGTCGATGTGGAATCAGGTTATCAGGCTCCTAAAGGCACACCTGCTGTTCCATCCAAACTGGGCACCTTGTTCCTGCCTTTGGAAGGATTGATCGATGTGGAAGCTGAGAAGGTGCGTTTGACCAAGGAATTGGAAAAGATTGCCAAGGAAGTTGAAAAGGTCGAAAAGAAACTCGCCAACAAAGGATTCGTTGACCGTGCCCCAGCGGAAGTGGTGAAGGAACATCACGAACGCATGGAGGATTGGCGAAACAAACTTGAGCATACGAAGAAAAGTCTCGAAGCTTTAGAAAGCGCAGAGTCTTGATTGATCTGCGGTTGATCCGATCGGATACCGCAGATTGGCTTGGATGATGGACTCGCAACCGTCCCAATTGATGACTTTGGTCGTTTTGTTCAGGGACGTTTGCCTGCCCATCGTGGTGCTGTTCGGGACAGGTTGGGCATTGGATCGTAAGTTCAACTTCGACCTCCAGACATTGGTGCGGCTCAACATCTATTTGTTTGTGCCAGCCTTTATTTTTGTCAAGGTTACGGAAGCTCAGCTGGATGGACGTACGGGATTCAAGATCGTTTTATTCACTCTGACTTCCATCGCGTGCATGGGGTTCGTCAGCAGCATGACTGCCCGATGGTTTCGTAATGACCTTCCCACCCGAAAAGCGCTTCAACTATCCACGATGTTTTACAATTGTGGGAATTACGGCATTCCTTTGATGACTCTGGCTTTTCCAACTGTAGGTCCACTGGTACAAGTTTTTGTACTCATGACCATGAATGTATCTACTTTCACACTCGGGCTATTCATTGCTCACTCATCCATCGCAGAAGGCGCGGGGCATTGGCGAAAATCATTGGGGCCTGTGCTGCGTCAGCCAGCCATCTATGCGATCACGCTTGCATGGATTTTAAAAGGCCTGGAAGTCCCCGTTCAGGAGGCAGTGTTTCTTTGGAGACCTTTGGAATATTTGGCCGAAGGCCTGGTTGGATTTGCCTTGATTACCTTGGGAGTTCAACTTTCGAAAACTAAAGTAAGGGGACTACGCGGACCCTTGACTCAATCCCTCATCATTCGCCTGGTGGGTGGCCCGTGTGTGGGGATTTTATTGACCTGGTTATTTGGTTTTGAGGGTAAAACAGCAGCGATTCTGATACTCGGGACA
>KB911918.1 GCA_000383715.1 Verrucomicrobia bacterium SCGC AAA164-E04 | reverse complement strand
GGATGGTCCAGGGTCAGTCAAGCCGGAGGCCTTCGCCGTGTATCGAGGAAATGCTTTTGTATCCCAGGCGTTGGAGTCATCACCAATTCGAATATTCCCAGAAACACTGCGAACACGCTCTGTAAAACCTGCGCGTCGTTGTGCGGCACTCAAGAAGTGATCGGATGGGCATTTGAAAATGTTTTTCGCACCTGAGAAATAAGAAGCGAGTTTGGAATACCTGGGGTCCAGCAAATAAGCCACGTTTGTGTTGCCCTGATAAGTGGTCCAGGTCATTGATCCAGTAACCCATGAGCCTTCGTTCACTTCGCTGCCACCACCGTGACGCGTTTTTGGGAAGCTGTCTTCGTTGTCTCCCGTATACATGTGATTGGCAAGCATCAGCTGCTTGGTGTTGTTCATGCAAAGAATGCCTTTTGCCTTTTCTTTGGCTTTGCTCAAAGCTGGGAGGAGCATGCCCGCCAAAATGGCGATGATGGCAATAACCACCAACAATTCAATCAATGTGAAGCCTCTTTGCGCAATCGCAAGCTGGTTTCCTTTTATCTCTTTTATCTTCATAACAGTTGTTCCTCGGTAGGGGAGCAAATACATTTAAGGTCAAGTGTCATCGAAAATAAGCCTTAGATTTCTCTTTGGCAAGTCTCTAATTGACGAATCTCAGTTCGATTCAGATACTCACCTTATCTCTCCTGAAGAGCTAAAAACCCTTTGGGTGAGATGCCCTCTGCTCAGGCCTCAGAACGGGAAGAAATAAAGCGGGCTTTCAAATTCATCAAGGCTTGTTCCCTTTGATGAAAGTTCCTCAGGCGCATGCAGCTCCATTCATGCTATCATTGCCTCTTTCGTCGAAGGCCCATTGTTTTGGAAGCAGCCCTTGTTCGGGCAGGCCGTAGTCACCGCATACCTTTTGATAACGTTCTTTAACGAGTGTCTGCATGACTTCAAACCAAGCCTTTGAACTAGGCTGCAAGCGCTGAATGACGTTTGGATTGATTTTTATTTCCCCGTTTCCCGAGGAAGCTGGACTTGAAAGAAACTCCATCCATCTGTAGCAGACATGGGTCACGTCACTTGTGGCCTTTTTCACCTTGTCCGGATCATGTTGATACTTTACCCCGATGGCGATCTCGGGTGGTAATCCCCAATGTTCCGCAATGATTCCCCCTAATTCGACATAGTGCGTATCCAAGACTTCCAGTTCAGCCTGAATTTGGTCTCTTCCGCTTAATCTGCGTTCAGAAATGTAGCGTTTCATTTCATCGGAAATGAACCTTGAAAGGATTACTTTTC
>KB911917.1 GCA_000383715.1 Verrucomicrobia bacterium SCGC AAA164-E04 | reverse complement strand
AATCCATGCGCCCTGAAACATTTGTTGCCATGGCTGCCTACGGCGACTATTCGCCAGGTTATATCTGTGCAAAATCCCAGTATGGTCAGGGCGGTTACGAGGACAGTCCCCGTGCCTCCAAGGTGGCTCCCGAAGTCGAGGATGTGCTTCTTCCTGCCATGCGTAAACTACTGGCCCGTTGAAGTGTTGGGCATGCTTTTCAACGGATGGAATGGGGTTTTGGAATGGTAGCCGACGCGCTCCAAACATGGCAGTTGCAGCGATTCGAGAGGGCGGCCATCTCTTTCAATGAACTATTCCTTTGCGGTAAGCTTCAACCTGAAGAACCTTGCCGCACCGGATGCTGATTCTATCCAGGAATAGTGATGGCGGCTTTCGCTTGCGGTGGGTGCTGGGGCAGTGATTGTTACCCATGACTGAAGGTCCGTTGAATGTTCGACGCTCCATTCAATACCCGGCAATTCGGCAACTTTTGAAAAGGTGATCTGCCACTTTGCTTCGCCCTCTGCTGTGTCCCTGGCGATCTTCAAACCGTGAGGAGATTGTATCGCGCTTGAGGGATCTGATCCGTGGAAGTATTCCAGCAGGTTGTTCATTCCATCGAGATCCGGGTCAGCGGTCCATCCGGTGATCCGGGGCCTGTCCAATGCATCTGCCGTGAAATAGTTTTCCAGCCATTTGAGATAGGGTTGGAGAGCCCCTGCAGGCACCTTGATTCCTGATTCTGACGCTGCATCCCATGCGCTGGCCAGGCCTGGTTCCCGAAGGTTTGAAAGTGTGAGGAATGAACCTTGACCGTCTGGGGCTGTGGGCCAGGGTGGCTGATCTGAGTAGGTCACATCCAGAACGATTTGACCTGCGCTGTTGATTGCTGCAATGCGTTCACCGCCATTGTTCAGGTTTGTGTTCCTGCGAAAAGTTCCGGCAATGTTCCAGGTCGTGCCAAAACGAGATTCAAAGGCTTCTTGATTGGATGCAATGATCAAGGATTTCCCGGGGGGCAATTCAAGGATGGACGCAGATGCATCGAATTCAAAATCGATGCCTGCAGTAAATCGCAGCCCTCTCAGGTCAATGGATTGAGAAGAAGGGTTATGAAGCTCGAGAAATTCAAAGTCTCTTCGGTTTTGATAACCCGATTCCATTTCGGAGGTGACAGGTGCCGTGGGGTGATAGTGGATAGCAGACAATAAAATATTTCCTCCAGTCACGGGCATGGCATCAACAATGAAATCCGCGGACAGTAGTGCGGACCACCTGCCGGCTCGATTCACACGGGCCTTGAGGGTCGAGGATTGCGTCAATGTAAGGGGGGAGGCGTAAGTCATCACCTGATCATTCGTCGGTGCCTGTGGGTCTTTCTCGATGACACTGGCCTTGAGCATGGGCCAAATCAGGAAATCACTGCTGGTTGCCGATACATTCAATCCGTGGATCGCCAGCACATTGGTTCCCTGCTCAAGGTGCTCCAGAGAAGAAGTGACATCAAAAGATTGGAAAATGACGGCTTCGGCGTCGGAGTGGCTCGATGCCGCGGATGCGTTCCATGCGCCAGGAGTATCCGGGGTGCCGCGTGCATTGGCCCGAGCGATTTCGAACCCATTCAGGTAGGCGATGAAACCATCGTCAAAGCGCATGCTCAATTCCATGCGGTCAAATGGAATCTCCTCCTCCACCTCGAACTCAACTCGCATGTAAATTGTTTCGGTATCGCTTTGGTTGACTGAATCCTGGAAATTCAAGGTGCTTGAAATGAAAGCCTCATAACCCGATCCATTTTCATATCCTGCACCTTTGTTTCCTCTGGGCCAGCCCAAGTCATCAAAACTTACTTGCATCCAATCGTCTTCAATACGGCTGTCTTCCGGCATCATCGCACGCTTTTCATGTGAATCGGAGACAAGATGGAACGTCGTCTGACGGGTGTTTTGAACTGCAGGCATGGGGTCTGAACCATCCAGGGTGTAGAGGATGGAACCCTGATTTGCTCCCTCAATCTCAATCTTGAAATCTCCCGGGATGTGCCCGCCGTGTTGGTTGAAGACGGGAGGTTCCATGAAGGGTAACCAGTTGCGCTGCTTGAATTGACTCAAAACGATTTCGCTTCTGCGCTTGAAGAAATCGTGGGTAGGTAGTTGTCGATTGGCTGCAAGGCCAAAAAGCGAGTCACGATTCTCAATCCAATCCAGGCGAGTGTAGGGTCGACTCTTTTGATTGTCTCCCCAGCGTGCCGATTCCAGGCGAATCGGGAGGTCGATGGTGTCTGTGATTTCGCGATACAGCTGGGCCGTCCTCTCCGGGGTCAAGACCCCGTGACGCAACTGATCATAGGCACGGTCTGCAAATCTAAAACGGTAGCCTTCATTGCGAATGAGCTGATGCTGAAGAAAGGTAGGGCCACCGCGATCGTTTCTGCCGGTGACGTTGTTGTTCACGCCATGCAGTCCTTTTTCTGCATCCCAACTGTGGAAACGCCATCTTCCATCGGGATCGACACGGTTGAATGAGGCATACCAGTTGTGGTGTGCCCAGTCGCCGTTACCGATGTAATAATTCATCAGCATGTAATCAATGAAATCATCGATATCCAAAAGAGCACTCACCGCAGCGTAGTTTTCCTCGATCGATAAATCCTTTTCAGCGAGGGCATGCAATTGATTGTAATTATTCGAACTTCCCTGAAGCACGTCATTGGGACGATGCTTGATTGAGTCATAATCCTCATTCGAACCACCCAGATAGCTGGCCACGAAATTATCGTCCGGGCGTTCGTGGATCGTGTGGATGCCCCAGTAGATTCCGTTGATCATGACGTGTGCGTGTCTGCCGTGCGGTGAGGTTCCGCCCATGGCATTGTGGAGATTGGCGGCGTATTGGTCGCGTACGTATTGTGCGCGTTCTCGCTGGCCCACTGGTTCCACACCCCCTCCATAATGCCACACATTATTCAATCGAGCATCAATCACCAAGGTGTCAAAACGGTCTGTTGCATCCTCTCCAAACACAGGGTAATTCAGGTCCTGATCAAATTTCAGTCGCATGGATAGCTTGTCTGATTTCCAGCGCGACGGACTGCTCCCGCCAACAATCTGCAGGGTGGCGTCTTTCTGGAAGCCCTGAACTTTGTTGGGAGCCTGCGGATCCGATGCAGGATTGAGCCACTCGGCGGATACCTGCTTTTCAACACTTTGCCCTGCAATATAGATACCCCCTCGACCAAACATTTCATTGAAATGCATTGCGATGGAAAGGGTGGGCAGTCTCAGGAAATCTTCTTTGGCAGGTTTGATTTCAGGGTCTGCATGGGTGACGATTTCCGGATCCATCTCCCAATCCGGCCCCGCGTGCCCCCAGCGCACCGATTGATCGAATGGTTCGCCTTCGTCGCCTTGTTTCAACAGGGAGCCATGAAAGAAATAGGAGTGGGTATCCACATTGGTGGGAGAATATGTGTCCTTGTATGCCATGGCTCGCAGCAATGTGGAATCGGTGATCTTCAGCTGAGCAATGCTTGGTTCGGTCATGTTTTCAGGGAGGACCTGTGTTCCGTTGGTCGGAGAGGGGAGAGTGCCATCGGTCGTGTAGGCGAGCGTTGCTCCGGGGGTAACGGTCGAGATGACAAGGTCGAAGGGAGCATCGTAATATCCCCGATCCATGCTGAAACGAGTATCCTTCACGAATCCAGATACCGATTCACCCCGGTTCCTCGTGCCGGGGCTGGGGATTAAAAAATGGGCTGTCTTCACGGAACTCGCATTCCCCACATACCCATAGGACACATCCTGTTTTTGCGGCGGAAAGGGATTGAATGCGCTGAGCTCCATCCATTCGCCTTCAATGAATTGATTCAGTGAAAGGAATTCACCTTTTCGATCCAATTCAAAATTGCAGTGCAGTGCATGTTCGGGTGAGCGACGGTCCTTGCCGGAAGCAAAGACAATGAGATGCTCATTGCCATCCAAACGGATGGAAGGGAGCGGCCACAGGTCAGGCAATTGAGGGTCGTCGCTCAGGTAAAGGCCAGCAAGTGACACGGGTGACGATCCATAATTCCAGATCTCAATCCAATCCGACGTATCTCCATCTTCATCAAGCAGTCCATTCGAATTGGCTGCCATGCATTCATTGATACGCAATGTCTGGCCTTCGAGATTGCAGGGGTGCCAGCCGAAATGAATGCAGCACAGCGCGAGAAGTGCCGTTTTGAAATGCGGGAATGAAGTCATGACATTTGTTTTTGAACCATTGACCAGCAAAACCAATGCCAACTGAGTCAGGTTTTCTCCTGACTCAAGGGGGGTGATTCAATCACCTTCCATGACCCAATCGATGCTGAACGTCGCATACTTGATGGACTTTCCTTCGCGTCCGTCAAGCCCGTTGGGTGTGAAATAACTGTAGGTGCAATGAAGGGTTCCATCCCTTGCCTGAATGATGGATGGGTAATGGAATGAGCCCTCGCCCGGCGCGCGTTTTTCCAGATGGCGTGTGTGAGTGTAGGTTTTCCCCTCATCCTCAGAAATGGAGACAGCCAACTGATGACGCCCATCCTCGGTATCGTTGTAAATGGAAAGGAATCTTCCATCATTGAGTTGCATCAATTCCAGCCCGGCCCCCGGGTTGGCGAGTTGGGGGTGATCGTACACCATTGACCAGCTGACACCTTGATCCTTGGATTCCGATACCAGCACGCGGTTGGGGGGAGGGCCGTTGTCCCGCATGTAGGTGACCAGTGTACCATCCTTGCGGCGGGCAAAACTGGGTTGAATGCTTCCGCCTCCAACAATGGGTTCGCTGAACTGCCACGACTGTCCCCAGTCATCGGTGATGGCCACCATCGAGAATGAAAATCCATCGGAGTAAAGCCCCACCAGCATGCGTTCATTATCCAGAATGTAAGGATGTGCGCGCGTGAACCATCCCAGGCGGCGCGTGAGCTTGTCCTCTGCCTGCCGGAAATTGTCATGCGCCCATTCGATCATGCCGGGTGTCAATTCCTGACTGTTCAAGTAATTGGCTGTTTTCTTTTTCACCACATCCGCAAATGCATCACCCGGTTTGACATGCAACACTTTTTCGGTATCCCACTCAGGAGGTCCTTCTTTTTGAGTGTAACTCGAGGAGATCTTGTATTTCATGAGCGCCGATTCCCACAGGTTGGCTTGAATGGTCGGCCAGAGCAACCAGAGGCGGTCCTGAGGATCGATGATCATGCAGCAATTGGTGTCGGGGAATTCAGGGGTATCAGCCATCAAGAAAGGTTTGCTCCATGTTTTGGCCCCCTTGGGTTTGCGGGCACCCAGGATCTTTACGTCATCCGATTTCCTTTCCCCGGATCCATGGAACCAGCAGACAATCAGGTCTCCATTGGAAGCCTCCACGATGCAGGAACCATGATTGTGCCATGTTTCCAGAGGGAAAATAAGTTCGGCCTTGTGTTGAGTGGCGCCCTGCGCAAGCAGGCCTGTCATGGGGATCAGGAAGAAAGCCCCTGTGAGTGTGAGCAGTTGGGTAAATTTCAACATTGGATTTATTTCAGAGGTTCAGGGTGAATAACCCTGTCATGGAACAGGGAATGGAGATTTTGATCAAGCTGTAATGTGACGGAGACAATGCACACTCCTGACGGATTCTTAGTGTTTTTTCATTCAACGAATACAAATCCAGCTTGAATTTGTAATGGTGGAATTCGAGGGTCTGTGGTGTGTGTTAGGTATGGCTGGCTGGAATAAAGATGCTTATTGCACCAATTATAGCCATCAATCTTTTCAGCAAATGTATCCAGAGAGGCATTCCTCGGCAGACGAGTTCAACCATGAAACGGGAAGCATTCGCTCATGTGGTGTGGCTGCTTTCAAAGCCAAGTTCCGATTAGTCCCAAAAAACCGAGCAAAAAATGGCCTCTCATGGCCTTTTCGGAAATCTACCTTTCAAGCCATCTTGTTGTCTGCCACGTGGTAGTTGGGGTCTTCGAGGATATTGATCTCCACGATATCAGCGGCCTTGTCCAGAAGCTGAATGCAGTCCTGACTCAAGTGACGCAGGTGCAGCTTGGTGCCGTTGGTCAGGTAGCGTTCCGTGAGCGCATTGATGGCCTCGATGGCCGAATGATCGCAGACGCGTGAATTCTTGAAATCAATGATCACATCCTCCGGATCGTTTGCAGGATCAAATTTGTCCTGGAAATTTTTGATGGATGCAAAAAACAAAGGCCCCTCCAGAAGATACATCTTCGTGCCATGATCGTTGGTGGTCTCCTTGACTTCGATATGCTTGGCGCTCTTCCAGGCAAACACCAGAGCGGACACCAGCACACCTGTGAGTACGGCAACGGCCAGATCCGTGAACACCGTCACCACGGACACCAGGATCACGACAAATAAATCTTCCTTTGGAACCCTCCCGAACAAACGCAGCGAAGCCCATTCAAACGTGCCCAGCACAACCATCATCATCACGCCGGTAAGTGCGGCAAGTGGTATCATTTCAATGTAGCGCGAAGTGAACAGAATGAAGATCAGGAGAAACATCGCAGCCGAGAAACCGGACAGTCTGCCACGTCCACCCGATCGGATATTGATCATGCTTTGACCGATCATGGCACAGCCTCCCATGCCACCAAAAAACCCAGTGACAATATTGGATGCTCCCTGACCGATGCATTCCCGGTTTCCTCGCCCTCGGGTTTCTGTCAGTTCATCGATCAATGACAAAGTCATCAAGGATTCGATCAAACCGACGGCAGCCATGATCACCGCGTATTTCCAGATGATGCCAAGCGTTTCAGTGTTCATGCCAACCGTGAACCAATGGAACGAGGGTAACCCACCACCGATGGGAGCCAGATCTCCCACGGTTCGAGTATGAAAACCTGTCATTTTTTCGATACCGATCGAAAGCCCGGTAATAAATAGAATGGCCGTCAACGACGAAGGAATGGCGGTGGTCAATCGAGGGAGATAATGAATGATCGCCATGGTCAGGCCCACCATGCCCAGCATCAGGTAGAGATCCATCCCGGTTTTCCAGGCGGCATCTGCAACCGTAGGATCGACGGTGAACTGGGGAATCTGGGCCAGAAAGATGACGATGGCCAGTCCATTGACAAATCCCAGCATCACAGGGTGGGGGACCAGCCTGATGAATTTACCCAGCCGCAGGAGTCCGACGGCCACCTGTATCAACCCCATCAACACCACCGTTGGAAACAAATACTCGACGCCGTGTTCTGCGACCAGGGAGACGCACACAACGGCAAGTGCCCCGGTGGCACCCGAGATCATTCCGGGGCGTCCACCAAATAATGACGTGATGAGTCCGACAATGAAGGCAGCATAGAGGCCCACCAGAGGATCCACACCGGCGACGAATGCAAAGGCTACCGCTTCCGGCACAAGGGCCAGAGCGACGGTTAATCCGGATAACAAATCATCCTTGGCACGGAGACGGTTTCCGTACTTACGGTAAATTAACTGAAACATGGGTTTAGATTGCGGATCTTCGTTGGAAGTTGAGCAAGGTGTTTCCTTCGGGATTGGAAGGAGCGTGGAGACTAGATAAACCTTGGTAAGGCGTCAACCTTTCTCCCTGTAATATTTGAAAACTCACACTTGGCAAAGTGACCAATGTTTCAGACAATCGAATCATGAAAGACAATCCATCCCCTATGAAAAAATCAACCGATCGTCGTGGTTTTATCCAAAAAGCAGGCACACTTGCCGCGGGTGCGGTCGTCGCGGGTGAAACCGGTCTCTGGGCCCCGAGGGTCCAGTCGCAGGAAAAGAAGAAACTGGGTTATGCCCTGGTTGGGTTGGGGGGATTGAGCACGAATCAAATTGCCCCGGGGCTTGAGAAAACAGAGTATTCCCGGCTGGCAGGTATTGTCAGCGGTACCCCTTCCAAGATTGAAAAATGGAAAGCCAAATACAAGCTCCCCGCCAGGAATTGCTACAATTACGATAATTTTGATCAAATTGCCACCAATCCGGATATCGATGTCGTCTACGTTGTATTACCCAACGGGATGCATCCCGAATACACCATTCGTGGCGCCAAGGCGGGCAAACATGTGCTTTGTGAAAAACCCATGGCCAATTCCGCCTCGGATTGTCAGGCGATGATCAATGCCTGCAAGGACGCAGGCAAGAAGCTTGCCATCGGGTATCGATGTCAATTTGAACCCAACAATGTCGAATGCATGCGTCTTGCGCGGGAGAAGGTGTTTGGGGATTTGAAAATGATCGACGCTGGTTTTGGGTTTCGGATTGGTAACCCTGATCAATGGCGCTTGAAAGCGGATCTGGCCGGTGGCGGCGCATTGATGGACGTGGGGATCTATGCGCTGCAGGCTTGTCGGTTTTTAGCCGGTGAGGAACCCGTCGAAATTTCTGCGCAGGAAACCAAGACCGATCCGGTGAAATTTGCCGAGGTGGATGAATCCATCGTATGGACCATGAAGTTTCCAAGCGGCGTGCTGGCCTATTGCAGCACGACTTACAATTTCAGTGGTATCAATCGCTTTTCCGCCCATTGCGACAAGGGTTGGTTCAGTCTGGACCCGGCCTACAGCTATGGGGGCATCAAGGGACGAACCAGCAAGGGAGACGTGATTGAAAAGCCGGTTATCGATCAGTTTGCCAATGAAATGGACAATTTCTCAAAGTGCATTCTCGAGGATCGAGAATCACAGGTTTCCGGTGAGGAAGGCATGCGTGATTTGAAGGTGATCGAAGCCATTTACCGATCCGTTCGCACCGGTCGCACGGTCAAAGTGTGATTGGCTTTTCAGGGAAAGGCCTTTCGAACCTACTCTTCCAGGGGGATGTATTCCGCTGGGAGAGGGTTTGAAGATTGGTAATAACCCGGAGGCAGGTTTTCCAGTGGGTCTCGGTTCTTGTAGGATTCCCACCACTGCATGCCCCAGACAAAAACGGCAACCAGCATCAATACTGCAACCAGAGGCACGACAATTTTCCACGGAACCCTTGAAAGGGCATAGGCGCACCATTCAATCAAACCGCGCTGAGGGCCCGTCAGTGACTCGGCTTGTTGAAATTTTTTATCTTTGTTGAGTTCGCCGTTGAGCTCTTCAAGAAGTGGTGCAGGATCAATGTTGACCAGTTTGGCGTAAGATTTAACAAAACCGCGAACGTACACAGGTGCAGAGAAGACATGATACCGCCCCTCCTCAAGCGCAAGAACCTGATCGCTCCGCAACTTGGTGAGACGAGCCACATCGTCCAGAACCCATTTTTTGGCTTCCCTGGCGGAAGCAAGTTGTTCACCCACCGTCGGCATAAGTTATCTTTATAAGGCAACCCGTATGTCCAACGCAACAACCGATGAAGGATCCTCGCAAAACAGGCCACTTCGACCATGGCGCTGTCTGTGGACACTTGTCCTGATCATTGGCACAGGACTGGCTTCCAGAACGTTTGCGAGAGCCTGGTCTCCGGACTGGATGCTGCTCTATGGCGGGGATGTCTTGTGGGCAGCGGCTCTCTACGGGGTTTTGCTGTTGGGATTGAGATCCCGTTCAGGATGGTTTGTATTTGGGCTGACCATTGCTGGAGCCACGGGCATTGAGTTTTCTCAATTATATCAAGCGGATTGGGCTCAGGAACTTAGAACAACGGTTCCCTTCAATTTCGTGTTGGGACAAGGCTTTCTTGTGTCCGATCTGATTGCTTATGTGACAGGCGCTCTCGGGATGCGTGTGCTGGACATTCTCTGGTTCAGGGCAGGATAGCGTCTTCATTTACCCTTTGGATTCGGATTGAAGGGCGCATCCGGTTTATTGATCCAAGCTGAGATTCATCAATTCCTTGGGTCTGGTGCCGGAAGCTGGACGTTGAAAAAGCGTGCCGTATGCCGTAAACCCATCGAGAAACCCACCGTGAGAAAGAAAAAACTGTCCTTGTTCGAGCCCCATGTAACGGTCCAGGCGATCTTCTCTGCCGGTAGGGTCGTGACTGAATTTGGCGGTGGTTTGTTCGTGCCACGTACCTTTGCTGTCGAGGATCCATTGGTTACCGTAGAGAGCCTTGCGCAGTAAATGACCGTTGCGTCCCACAAAGTTTTCACTGAAGCTGTAGAGCCCGCGCATGTAACCACCCTCACCCGGAGTACTCCAGCTTGAGATCAGCATCCATTGCTGGCTGTCCGGATGAAAATAATAACCACTGAAAACCGTGTGTGTTTCATCCTTGGGTTTGGCTGTGACCAGAAACTTTTGAAGGCTGTCTGTTTTCCATGGATATTTCAAATGACTGTGACCGCCGGTGCCTTCATTTCCAAAACGTCCGGTAAAGACGCCATCCCCTTTTTTGATCAGCTTGACCCTGTCTTCGTTTTCAACCTTGCTGGGATCGGTCGGTTCATTGCCTCGATCCCATACGCTGAAGATAATGCGACGTTCCGAGGAACTGTTGACCTGCATTCCAAAGTAACCCCGGTGCCAGCCGCAAGCCATGTAGTAGGAGTGAACAGGATCTTCAAGCGCGGTCATTTCACAGTAGAAAGCGGCTACTTCCCTATCGCTCTGAACAGGGTAGGCCAGGTGGACAGAAGCCGCATTGCGTCTTGATTTCAGATTGAAATGAATCTGATGAGCGAGGTCGCCGGATAGTTCCAACTTCAGGACGTCAATGGAGGGTGGATTGCTTTGTTGCTGATTGACCCGACTTAATTTGAAGGCATGGTAGCCTGGGGAAGGAATGGGGAATGAGTCAAAGGAAACCATGGTTTCCTCACCTTGCTTGATCTTAATTTCCTTCTGCATTGTTTTCTGACCGATCTGAAACAGAAGAATTGCTTCTCCATCATCGTTGCCCTTGATGCGTAAGCTTACATCGACTGTCCCTGCCTCCCTGGCTTTCCCAAACCATTGGATCGACGTCGAGCTACTGGCCCAGTCCACGATACCACCTCTCCTTGAAACCCGGGCATCACCATGGTCCGGTTCCAGATAAGCAGTTTCAGCAGGGATTTCCAAAGATGCGCCTTGGACTGGATGCGACACGACAAAAAGTAGTGCTGCGAGTAAGAGCAAGGGCATCCTGCCCCAGTATGGTTGATGAAGAGATGTAAGCCTGCACATGATCCGAATATCTGATATGTCCGGATATTAACAAGTGCGAAATAGGGATGTGGTCGGTTTTCGAATTTTTTATTTCTATCGGCATGCTGGTTCAGGCGCCTTTCTTTTCATCCCAATGATGAAGTGGTCGTGGTGAAACGGTTCGGTAACCTTATAATGGCCTTCGATGCATTTTACAAAAAGGAGATCAAGTCGTTGGTTCGCAAGTTTGGATAATACGAGCTTTCATGTCTTCAACGCTGATACCTTTCGGAGTCACTGTTGTCAGGTAAACAGTATTATTTGAAACGTTCCCCGGTGAGTCCCTGCTGGCGTGCGTATTCCACCAGCTCAGAAGCTTTCTGAAATGCGAGTCGGTGCATGATGCGGTAGCGATAGGTTTCAACGGAGCGAGGACTGAGCCCGAGTTTTTCTGCTATTTGTTTACTGGTCAGTCCGTCCCCAACCAATGCCACGATGCGTTGTTCTTTTGGGCTCAGGAATTTAATAAAAGATCTTTCGTCTCGTTCCAGTTCGGAAAGATTGCGATGGAGCAGGGCCGTGAAATAGGTGTGGCCTGTGGCTACTTCCACCATGGCTTCTTCAAAAATTTCCAGGGGCTGATCTTTTTCGACGTAACCATGCACGCCTATTTCCTGGAGCTGATGTAAGGTGTAGGGATCTTTCAAATTGGTCAGGACCAGGATGCGTGTTTGAGGCCATGCTTCGAGAACCTGTTTTGACAATTCAATACCATCCATACCCGGCAGATGCAGATCGGTCACCAGCAAATGGGGTTGATGTTTCTCGCATAAAGCGCGGCCTTCCAGACCATCCTCTGCATCTCCTTTCCAATCAAAGCGCTCATCCAGTTGAATGGTTTTGGAAAGGACATTTCGGAGTAGTGCCTGATCTTCCACCAGCACGGTGCTCCATGGTGGTTCAGGCATTTGAACGACTTCGCTCATGATGGGTTTGATTTGTTAGCATGTTGAAATCCTTGAATTGGCAAGAGCGGATCTGAATTTTCTTCGGGTAGCCATTGCAGAGGAATTTCCAATCGAAAGATGGTTCCTGCATCACTTGATGTGAGCACGTTTAATTGACCGCCCATTCGCTTCGCCAACATGTGAGATAGGACGAGACCAAAACCAGCTCCCTTTTTTCCTACCTCTGTCGGATCACGAGGTTTATCTGGCAATTGAAAGAGTTGGGATTGTTCTTCGCTTGTCATTCCGCTTCCGGTGTCCCTTACCTCTATGCGCATGTCATCTTCAGTAGGCTCACAGTGAATAAGGACACTCCCACCTTTCGGAGTATGGCGGATGGCGTTGGAGATTAGATTTCGTAAAATAGTGCGCAGCATCTCAACGTCATTGACCAGTTGTGTGCGCTGTTTTACTTCCGCTTTTAATCGAACGCCATTGTCCTTTGCGGTGGAGGTGAACAAGGTAATTAATTGATGGGCGACTCTTTCCAAGTCAATGCTCCCAGGGAAATAGGGTAATTGCCCCGTTTGCAAACGTGCCCAGTTAAGAAGGTTATCCAGCAGTTCAGTCAGGTGCTTGCTGGTCCCCTGGATTTCTCCTGCAAATTTTTGAATTTCATCCGCAGTGAACGATTCCGGTTGTTTCATCAACAATCCGCTCAGATTACTGACGCCGGTAAGCGGGGCTCGAAGGTCATGGGATATGATGGCCAACAAGCGGTCCTTGCGCTGATTTGCTTCATTCAGTGCAGCGTTTTGGTTTCGTAACTTGTTCTGTGCAGACTTACGTCTTCGCATTTCGGTGACCACAACCAATGTGAAAAGGCAGACCAGGAAGCTGACACCGATCGAATTGCGTCGGATAGCATTGATGGTGGATTCCAGTGTTTCAGGGAAATCTCTCGAGATAAGGAATTCAATTCGAACAGTTTCAGAATTTGCAGATCCATCGATGGAGGAAAACACCATGGCACGTGAATCACCATTGTCTGTTTGAATATTTTTGTCACCCAGGATCAGATCCTGTTGAATAATCCTGTTTGTCAATGGGGCAGGGTAAGCATTGTCTTGCCCTCCGCCGGGCCCCCCCCCTTCCAGGGGGACCTCCTCGTCCAAATCTACGCCTACTTTCGACTCCGGGGGGGGTAACTCTGCGCCGATCAAACCCATTCCGTATCTCCCTCATAGGGATCTTTGACAGATCCCAGATTTCCTGAGTTCCCATATCGTTTGATTCACCGGGACCGGCTATTACCCTGAATGAATGTTTCGAATTGCCTGAAAATGCTTCAAATGTATCCGGCATCTTTCTACCTAAAACCAATGATACTTGATTAAACTCACGCGGATCTCGAATGGAATAGATTAAATACAGTCCTGATGTTGCTGAGACGAATCGAAAATGGACCGGACGAAAATCAAGGCGATGAGTTGAGTTTGACAATTCAATGTGC
Source organism: Verrucomicrobia bacterium SCGC AAA164-E04 (assembly GCA_000383715.1). GTDB lineage: Bacteria > Verrucomicrobiota > Verrucomicrobiia > Limisphaerales > AAA164-E04 > AAA164-E04. The sequence goes on along the minus strand of KB911917.1, from coordinate 57,707 downwards.
CAGGGAGATCCCTCCTCTATCTTTTGTCTGCCGTTCTCATTGAAAAGATAAGCCTCAATGATGGATTCATCTCGATTGATGACAGCAACCAAATCATACGTGAATAAAATTGAGAATTCTTCAGTAAGTAGATCGTTCGGGGATCGACCGCGCATCAATGACTGTAAAGCCAGCTCGATGAGCTGAGATTCCTCCTCAGCCAGGCTTTTCAATTGTTCCGTCGTTTGCTCTTTTAAGAATTCGCTTCCGTATTCTCGGAATTGAGAAGTCATCTCCATGGCGACCCAGCCATTGGCAACCAGAAGTAGGAGTGCAATGCCAAAACCCAATGCCGGAATCCACCAAAGGCGATTTGCCACACTTTGTTGGTTTTTACTTTCTGCACGCTGATGTTTCATGGTTCCTTTGGGGAGATGAGTTCCTGTTTATTTGTTAACAATATGGAAATGAATTGTTTATGTGGAAAATACTAGCTTTGGGGTTTAACTCAACGACATCTTATCCACCCATTGACTATCCCACAATCCTCAATCAGTCGAGGGGTTGTCGTACTCAATACGACAACTGGTGGGGTATCACGGTGCCAACCCTGCTTGTATTTGTTTTGTAACAAGAACGAGAAAGTCAACTTGCTTACAAAGATCAAAACAAAGGCGTTGAATCCTTCGGGAGTCCGAAAGAGAGCCGGCGCCAAAACAAAAACAAGAACCAAATAAAATATTATGAATCACAAATGGAATGCCAGAATCGCAGTGATAGCCGTGACCTGCATGATCAATGTTCATCATGCCAAGGCGCAGCAGGATGAGAATCAAGGCCCAAAACGACCCGATCACAAAGTGAAGGGGCATGGTCTTCAACTTGCCAAGATGGACGTCAATGTAGACGGATTGATCACCGAGCAGGAATACCTGGACGCCGTAGCTGCAAGTGCAGCTGAACGTTCTGACAAATTATTCACTCAATATGACATCAACGACGATGGTACAATCACGACGGCTGAAATCAGCGATGTGCATGCTGCGGCCATTGAAGAACGTTTGATGGGGGTTTTAGCTCGATGGGATGCGGACGAGGACGGGAACCTGTCAGTGGAAGAGCTTGAAGCCGTAGGCCGCGGTCGTCGCGGGCATCGCTATGTCCTGGGACAATTCGACGGAAATGAAGATGGCACCATTACATCAGATGAACTTTTGGATGCCGGCACTGGAATGTTGAATCAACGCGTCGACGGCGTCATTGAACATAATGATACCGATAATGATGGCAATATCACCCTTCAGGAAGTCACTGCCAAACATGATGTCAAGGCAACTGAACATTGGGCTGCCTTGCTGGAAAAAATCGATACCAATAATGATGGTGTTCTGGGAAGCGATGAACTCGAAGAGGGAAGACCTCAACGAAGCGGAGAACCTCGCAAGGGACGAGATGGCCAGCGACGTGAACGGGGGGAGAAGGGCGAGCGCGGTGAAAAAGTCGAACGTGGCGAGCGTGGGGGAGTTGATCAAGACGGAAAACGACGTGGCCCTGGTCAAGGTCGAAACAATCAACAGAATGGTGGACGAGGGTCACGAGGGCGCCGATAAACAAGATCGATCGTTCACACCTTAAAAGCAAAACACCCGACTGCATGGCAGTCGGGTGTTTTGCTTTTAAGGTGTTTGATTTCATTTGGACTTGAGGTGGATTCATGGTATGCGCTTGTTTGTTAACATCATGAAGATATTTTTCCATTACGGGTTCTCGGTCATCGTGGGATTGTTTGTCGGGGCAGGGTGCCAGACTGCTTCTCACTCCCAAGCGGCTACCTCAGCTCGTTCCTCTGGCCAGGCGTCGAAGGCAACGACCTCCATACCTTCCGTTGAAGTCACTGAGACATTGGGCGTCCAGGATCGTTCCCCTGAGGGACCATCCTTCACTTTTCTATCAGGGCACCTCCTGCTTCTGGATCAAGCCGTTGAGCAAGCCATACAAAAAGGCAAGCTTCCGGGCGGCGTGATATGGTTCCAGCATCAGGGTAAACGCTATCATCGCGCCTACGGTCAGAGATCCGTTGCACCAAGAGAGGAGGTCATGACAGAGGATACGATCTTCGACGCGGCCTCACTCACCAAGGTCATTGCCACCACGCCCAGTATCATGAAACTGGTTGAGAAAAATCAGATAGATCTTGATGCGCCCGTCGCCAGATACCTCCCTGCTTTTGCAGCGAAACAAAAGGAGAATGTCACAATCCGTCATTTAATGACGCATACGTCTGGCCTGCGTCCCGGGCTTTCGCTGCGCGAACCCTGGAAAGGAATTCCTGAAGCGATTCGACGAGCTTGTGATGAGTCACTGATTTCACCTCCCGGAACCCAGTTTAAATACAGCGACATCAATTTTATCCTGTTAGGTGAGATCGTGAGTCGAGTCAGCGGCAAACCATTGCATCAATTTGCGAGTGAGGAAATTTTTCAACCTTTGAAAATGGGGCACACGCGTTTTTTACCTCCTGATGAATGGATTGAAAAAATTGCACCAACGACGAAGCTCAAAGATGACTACCTGAGGGGAGTCGTACATGATCCAACGTCGCGGCGAATGGGGGGTGTTGCCGGGCATGCGGGATTGTTTACATGCGCCGCTGATCTGGCGCGATTTGCGCAAATGATGCTGGGTCAAGGAATGCTCGAAGGGGTTCGTTTGTTCAGGCCCGAGACAATTTCACTCATGACCCGTATACAAAGCCCGAAAGGCCTTTCTGAAAAACGTGGTCTGGGCTGGGATATTGATTCTCCCTACTCGAGCCCTCGAGGGTATCATTTTCCAATCGGATCATACGGACACACCGGATGGACTGGGACTTCTATCTGGATCGTACCTCAGACGGACACCTTTTTGCTCTTCCTTTCCAACCGGAATCATCCGACTGAAGAAGGCAGTGTCGTTGCCTTGCGTCGAACATTGGCAACCATTGCCGCCAATTCCGTTTCGGAATCATTCCCTGATGTGGGGCAACCTGTCTTGAACGGCATTGATGTGTTGAAGGAGCAAGGTTTCCGGAGGCTCAGGGGCTTGAAGACAGGTTTGATCACCAACCATACGGGGCATGATCGTTTCAGGACCAGCACCATCGATTTATTACACGCATCAAAAAATGTTCAACTTGAGAAACTCTTCAGTCCCGAGCATGGTATCAGAGGTAAGTTGGATGGTAAGATCGAGGATGGGGTGGATACCAAGACTGGCCTGAAAATTTTGAGTCTCTATGGAGAACACCGCCAGCCACAAGCCAGCGATCTGGATGGATTGGATGCTCTTGTTTTTGATATCCAGGACATTGGTTGCCGTTTCTACACTTATATTTCCACGATGGGATTGGCAATGGAAGCCGCCTCCAAAGCGGGACTGAAGTTCATTGTTTTAGACCGTGCAAACCCCATCAATGGTATCGATGTGGAAGGTCCCGTTCTACAGGGGGGAACAGATTTTGTGGGGTTTCATTCCATTCCCATTCGGCACGGAATGACGGTGGGTGAGTTGGCGTTGATGTTCATGCATGAAAAGGGATTGGATTTGGATCTCGAGATCATTCCGGTCAGTGGTTGGGAAAGGCTGGCTTACTTTGATTCCACTGGGCAGCCCTGGACCTCTCCCTCTCCGAACATGAGGAACCTCAAAGAAGCCATTCTTTACCCTGGAATAGGTATTCTGGAATTCACATCCCTTTCCGTCGGTCGAGGAACGGACACGCCATTTGAACTGGTGGGGGCGCCTTTCATTCGTGACATGGAATTTGCCGAAGCATTGAATGCTCTGGGCATCGAGGGTGTGGCTTTTACTCCCATTCAATTTACGCCCAGTGCAAGCGTGTTTAAAAATGAGATTTGTCAGGGGGTTTATATTTCCGTGACGGATCGTTCCTTGGTTCATCCTGTCGAAATAGGAGTCCAAATCGCCAGAACCCTTCATGCCCTCTATCCCGAATCGTGGGATACAAAAAACCTCAACAGGCTTTTGCGTGATGAGCCAACTCAGAGTCATATCTTATCGGGCTCCGAGCTGGATGTTATTGAGAGTGGTTGGAATAAAAATCTGAACTCGTTCATCGAGCGACGGTCCGCTTTTTTGTTGTATTAGTTTCCACAGGGAAAAAGGGATGGAAAGCACTGGAAATTACGCAATGGGAATCGATGTCGGTGGCACCAAGATGGCAATCGGCTTGGTGCGGAATGATGGTCGCTTGATCGAGTCATCAAACCTCCCCACCGAATCTGTCAAGGGGCAGAAAAATGCAGCCCTTCGCATTCGTCAATGCATCAAAGAACTGCTCGCATCCAATCACGTTGACATATCCGACATTCGCGGTCTTGGTGTGGGGTGCCCGGGGCCTTTGGATCTGAATTCAGGCGTCGTGCTGAACCCCTACACACTGTCAGGTTGGGAAAATGAATCTCTGGTGGCCTCGCTTGAGTCGGTGATCGAATTGCCCGTTCGGCTGGAAAACGATGCGGATGCGGCATTGTTGGGCGAGTGCTGGGTTGGAGCAGGCAAAGGAAGAAATCCGGTCGTGATGCTGACTTTCGGTACCGGTGTTGGAGGGTCCGTCATGAATGGCGGTAAGATTTATCGAGGGGTTGACGGTGAACATCCCGAGATTGGATTGATGCCCATTTTTCCAGATATGCCAGCAGATTATTCAGGGGTGAATGGTTCGCTCGAATCGCTGGCGTCGGGCTCAGGTATTGCAGCTCAAGGCAAAACATTCGGTTTTAAAGATGCAGCCTCCATTTTTGAGGCAAACAACTTGCAGCAACCCGATGCGGTCAGGATTGTTCAAAACGCAATCCGAGCTGCGGGTATTGCCGGATGGACTGTGGCCCATACCTTTGTTCCCGAGTGCATTCTTTTGGGTGGCGGTTTAATGGATTACCATTTTGAAGCGTATGCGTCCTCAATACGATCGCATTTGGATCAAGCGAATCTTATCAGGAAACAATCCATTTCGGTTCTTAAGGCAGCATTGGGAAATCAGGCTGGTGTTTTTGGGGCAGCCAGCTTGTGGATGTGAAAGCTGTTTCTCGTCCCTTGCTTTGCTTCTTCATGCGGTCGACACCAAATGACGCTGTTTTCTCCTCAACAGCTTGACCTGCAATGTTCCCGAGGCATTCCTATTCAAGATCAAGCGTTCATTGACTTGAGGGAATGGATCGTGTCAGAATTCACTCATGACAGATTTGGACATATCGCATGTGCTTGATGACTGGGTGTATGAACCTGGGAAAGCGATGGTTCGCAAGATCATTGGCAAGCATGATAGAGAATTGATCCAGATGCGTATCGATCTGGGAGTCCTCCAAATGCATGCCGTGGGGCGGCCCGATGGACAGAGGCCTCACGATATGGAGTCTTTATTGGATTTTCACATTGAAAAGCTCGAATCGCATATAAACGAATTCGATGGAGACGACTCCAAATACAAATTAAGTGAGGAGGAGTGTGTGGCACTCCAGCAGGAAGCCATTCAATACCATCATCGCTACATTTGTTTCTTTCAGCTGGAGGCTTATGAGGATGTGATTCAGGATGCTGACCGCAATCTTGATGCCATCGAAATGGTAGAGCAATACGGTCCTTCAGATCAGATGTCCTGGACACTTCGGCAACTCAGCCCGCAATTGCTTTTGATGCGCACGCGTGCTGTATCGGCTATCTCCTTGAACGGCGAAAATTACGATCAGGCCATCACAGATGTGCAGGATGGTATCGAAGCTCTTCAGGCCTTTCTCAAGGACCACATGCCCCAGGAGGCTGCGGATCAAAATGGTGAATTAATCGCGTTAAAACATTGGCTCGAAGAGGTATCCGACTCACGTCCGATGAGTAAACGGGAAAAACTTGAAAAAGAGCTGAGTGAAGCGGTTCAAAAAGAGGATTATGAGCGCGCCGCTGAAGTTCGAGATGCCATCAAATGTTTGAGCGCTGCTGACTGATCAATCACATCAGTTGGAGTCAATCAATTTTAATTTAACCACACGCTTATAATTATGGATAACAAGCCAGTCATTGGTTTTATTGGTATCGGGGTCATGGGACGAAGCATGGCCGGCCATTTATTAAATGCAGGATACCCCCTGCACGTACATAATCGCACGCAAGCCAAAGCGCAGGATCTTCTGGACAAGGGTGCTCAATGGCAGGATTCACCGGGTAAAGTAGCAGCTGTTTCAGATGTGATCATCACCATCGTTGGATTTCCAAATGATGTGGAAGCAGTTTACCTCGGAGACGACGGTATTTTAACCAACGCCAGGGCGGGTAGTACCGTCATCGACATGACGACTTCCTGCCCGGACCTTGCCCAAAAGATAGCCGAGCAGGCCAAAACCAAAGGTATCAGCTCATTTGATGCCCCAGTTTCTGGAGGCGACATCGGAGCACGTGAGGCTCGCCTCTCCATCATGGTAGGTGGCGATGTCGAAGTGTTTGAAAAAATCAAACCGCTTTTTGAGATCATGGGTAAAAATATTGTGCTTCAAGGTCCCGCTGGATCAGGTCAGCACACCAAGATGTGCAACCAAATCGCGATTGCTTCGGGTATGATGGCCATCAGCGAAGCCATGGCTTATGCCAGAAAGTCTGGATTAAAACCGGAGACTGTTCTTAAAAGTATCGAAAGTGGAGCTGCAGGGAGTTGGTCGCTGACCAATCTGGCGCCTCGTGTGCTCAAAGAAGATTTCGCCCCAGGCTTCTTCGTCAAACATTTTATCAAGGACATGAAGATCGCCATCGGCTCGGCTGAGAATATGGGTCTGGATCTCCCTGGCTTACAGCTTGCAAAACAGCTTTATGAAAAACTTGCTGACCGTGGTTGTGAGGATGATGGCACTCAGGCGCTATTCAAACTCTATCAGGATCAGATTTAATCAAACTCTCAAGGGCGGTCATTTTGACCGCCCTTTTTCGTGATGCGGAATCACTCGCTTTCGGTTGGTGGAATTTGTGTGATGTGCTTGTTGAAACTCCTTTTCTTTCCCCTATCTTGATTTCATAGTTCTCTTTTCAGAATCCCTGCCTTTCAATCAAGCCGAATGTTCCTGGTTCACACGCATCGCTCGGTGAAATGATGATAGTTTCACAGAGGTCTGAGAGCGTTATTGATGGAGTCATTCTGGATTATCGAAGATATCGCCAGGATGTATATGCCAGAAAAAAACAGAATAATTGCATTTATCATCTATCAAGTAGGAACTGCATGCATTACACGAACCAATGTGCTGCAAGCTTCTGGAAATCGATCCATTTCAACAATGACAGGAGCTGGTCACGTGCTTTTGGGAACCTCACATAATCGACTCAACGACGAATGCGATACCAGCATCTCGAGTGACCGGTCAACGGCGCCCAGATTCTGTTGGACCACCTGTTTCGCATGACTGCCAATAGAGCTGCGAGCATCGCTATCTTTCAATAGTTTGGAAACAGCATCCTTGAGTCCGTTTGCATCAGGCACTTGAACGGCAGCCTTGTTCGAGAGAAGCGTTCGAGTAATCGCACGGAAATTCTGCATGTTCGGTCCCATGATCATCGCCGTGCCTGCCGCTGCCGCTTCAATGGGGCTTTGCCCCCCTTTTGCAGTCAGGCTTTTGCCGATGAATACCAAATCCACGTGGGCATAAAAGGATGACAGTTCGCCTGTAGAATCGACTATCAAACAAGCATCATCATCATTGTCTGAGAGATCGGTGCCTGGTTTCCATTCCGATCGGTAACAAACGTTCAGGCTTGCCGCCTTGAGCGTGTCGCCTGCGGCGCGTGCCTTTTCGAAATGACGTGGCACCAGGACCAGTTTCAGTCGGGGGTATACTGGTTTGAGTTCGGAGTATATTTTCCCCAGGATAGCCTCTTCTCCCGGATGCGTGCTGCTGCCCATTAAAATCAAAGCATTATCAGTGATGCCTGACTCATGGAATAGTTGAGGCACATCCAAAGTGGGTTTTCTGGTTCCTGAAAGTGCAGCATCAAATTTCATATTGCCCGTTACTTGCACTCGATCCTGCCTGCACCCCAAAGACGCTAACCGATCCGCATCAGACTTGTTTTGAGTGCCCACTTGGGCGAGGGACTGAAATAATGGACGGAAGAGGAAAGCTATCCGTTGATACCATCCAAAAGATTTTTCAGAGATGCGGGCATTGATCAGAAAGGTGGGTATGTTGCGTTGCCTTGCTTCCCAGAAAAAATTAGGCCATATCTCTGCCTCGGCAAGGATGATGACCTCCGGACGAATCACATCCATGGCGCTTCGAACCCATGGGCGACGATCGATAGGGTAAAAGCAGGTTTTAATATCGGGGGGTAACTTCTTCTGCCATTCTGCCATGCCGGTAGTAGTGGTTGCTGACACAATGATTTTGCAGTCTCCCAGCCTTGCCTTGAGGCGTTTCACTAATTCCAGGCTCAGATGTACCTCTCCTACACTGACGGCGTGTATCCAGATTCTTTTTCCCTTTGAACAATGCTTGATGAAATCCGCATCATACTTTCCGAAACGCTGACCCACGCGATCCCTCCATCCGCCACGCCGTTGCATGCGCCGGAAGTAATACGGGGCAGATATGACAAGCCCAAGATTGAGCAGGATGCGGTAAAACCACTCCACCAATGTCTGGCTCATTGTGGGATCATTGCTTCGATCTCCATCAGCTTTTCGATCGTCTCGTTTCTTTTTAGGCATGCGATGTTCATCGAATTAGGCGTGATCCTTGATCACCATTGCATTCCATCTAACGGAAGAAGATAAACCATATGATCAACACTGTTGGGATCATGTAGGGGATGGTAAACTTGAAGAAATAACCCAGGAATGAAGGCGCATTGACCTTCTGTTGGTCTGCAATCGATTTAACCATGAAGTTAGGGCCATTTCCGATATAAGTATTTGCTCCAAAAAAGACGGCTGCCACGCTGATAGCCACCACATATTCCATGAGTGCAGGTGTTGCCAGCAGGTATTGAATCTGCTCAATCTCCGTCACGGCTCCTGCCTCTAGTCCTGAAGCCTCGGCCAGCATTTCTGGTTTTGCAAATTTACCGACGGTGGCGCTCAGAAAACTGAGATAGGTTGGGGCATTATCCAAAACGCCAGAAAGCAGTCCTGTTCCCCAGTAGAAAATCCCCGGAGTTGTTTTTTCCATGGCACCTGCATTGGCTTTCAACCAGTCCAAAGCAGGCATCATCGTTGAAAAAATACCGATGAAAAGAATGGCTACCTCCTGAATCGGGTGGAAATTGAAATGATTGGATTCATGAATCGATTTCTGCGTCAGAAAATAGGAGCCGCATGCTGCACCAATCATCAATGCCTCCCTCAGAAAGAGTGGTTTTGAGATAAATACAGCAATCAGAATAACTCCCAGGAAGATCAAATTGATCAGGCCTTCGAAATGCCATTCATCGGGAGGCTCGGCAAGCTCTTCACGCACTTCCTTGGGTGCCTTGCGATAGTTGATAGAGTCCACCACGTAAAACATGGTAAGTAAAACACCTATCCCTACCAGCCACATGGGCCAGCAATGCTCAAGGACCCACCAGAAAGGAATCCCTTTCAGAAAACCAAGGAACAGCGGAGGATCTCCAATGGGAGTCAGGCAGCCACCTACATTGGAAACGATGAAAATGAAAAAAACGACATGGTGCGCTGTGATACGGTATTTATTCATGCGTATCCACGGGCGTATCAGCAGCATGGAAGCTCCAGTCGTTCCCAGAACATTGGCAATCACCGCACCGAAAAGAAGGAACAGGACATTGTTGAATGGAGTAGCCTCTCCCTTGACTTTAATATGGATTCCCCCTGAGACCACATACAGCGATCCCACCAGAGCGATGAAGCTTACGTATTCAATAGCCGTATGCATTACTGTCTCGTAGGCATGCAGGCCTCCGAGGTAATAAGTCAACGTAATGGCACCAAGCACGTAGGCAACCTTCGGGTAGTGTTTCTCCCACCAATGCAGAAAAAACAGCGGCCCCAGGGCAATGGTTGCGAGCAGCAACCCAAAGGGCAGCATCATCCAAGGATTCGGTATTATGGCGTGGCCATGTTCCATAGCGCGAAATAACTACTATCCCACTCTGGCGTAGGTCAAACAGTTTTGATCTTTTTTTATCATAGATCAACGAAATACCAGATTTTCGAGGAACATAGTGGATATTATTCCATTCAAGGCCTTCCCAGCAGCAGCGATTCGATGGACTCGTAATCGCTGACCACGATGTCTGCCTGACTCAATGCAGACGAGGGGAGGCTGTTGGTGATGGCGATTACTGTCATTCCGGCTGATTTACCAGCCTGAACGCCTGCAGCTGCGTCCTCGATGACACAGATTTTGTCTGGAGAGATCCGCATTGAATCTGCAGCCTTCAGAAATATATCCGGCGCGGGCTTACCTTTGGGGACATCCTGCGAGCTGACCACATTCGGAAAAAAGTTTCTGAGATTTTCCAGTTCCAAAACGACATCGATGACCGGATGCAGGGAACCTGATGCTACTGAAAGCGTGAATTTCCGGGCTAATTTCTCAACCAGTGCGGGCAATGTTTCGAAAATAGGTTTTTCTTTCTGGATGAGATCAATCAGCCGGTTTTGCTTGCGGCTTGTCAAATCCGCAATGGAATACGGTGGCTGATGCATCGAGATGAAATCATCCCACACCGCCCGATCGGATTTGCCCAAATAATTTTCAAATTGGATTCCGTGATTATCGGCATAACCAATTTCATGGAATATATCCATGAAAGCTTGCTGATGGCGCGGTTCGCTATCCACGATGACACCGTCCATATCAAAAATAATACCTTCAATATGTCTGAGTGAAGGATCGGGAAGAGCTGGGGCAACTGAAGTCATGCTTTTATTTTGAGACTATAAAACAAATCGTATGTGTTCTGAAAGAGAGATAGGATGGGAAATCCGGCTTGTCTTTGACAAGCGCATTCTGCGTTGGTTCCGAAGAATAGAAAAGAGAGGGTTATTCTGTGATCAAGGGAAAATATCCTGAGCTTTTGTCTTCTCCACTCAAAGATTGAAAACGTCTCCTCGTTTTTTGATGCTGCAAGCGATCGGATTACGGGAGTTTATCCGATACGAAGAAGGTAATGAAACGAGCTTCCTGCTGTTGTTTTACAAGCCGTTATTTCCTCATCATTCTTTAGCTCCATTGCGGGTGCCATGCTCCAACTTGCAATCAAAACAACCAAAGATCATGAATTCGAGTGCAATTTCAAGTGTTCTGGACGAATCCAGTAATTTTAACCTTGCCGACCCTGTTGGTTTTCCTTTAGCAATGTGGCGTTGCCCATGTGGCGGAATTGGCAGACGCGCTAGATTCAGGTTCTAGTCCCAGCAATGGGGTGGAGGTTCGACTCCTCTCGTGGGCACCACTTTAACACCACTACCTCATTGATTTTTGAGCTTTTCTGCCAGCTCCTTAAATGCATGGTGGGGTTATTTGATCCAAGGTATGCTAGATATGTTTACCTGTCATGTCAGGCTATCTAACACCGCAACATCGATTTCATGCGCCAGTCATCCTTCTACTGATTAGAGAAAAATTTCAACATGCATTGGTGGTGTTGATCAGGGCAGAACGCGCAAAATCAAAGCATAATTTTCTGCCTTTCTGGGTAAGCCACCCTGGTTCTGCCGCAAGGCACAGGACAATCAACTTTTTCGTCTGAGCTCAAAGTTTGAATGACAGAATTCATCTGAATCACTTTGTTCTGTTGTCCATGCGATCTGGCCAAGCCACCAATGAGCCGCTCAGCTCAATTGGACAGTAGCCCCAAGGCACGTTCGCGCTTCAGGATGGCATCCATACGAGGAGGCATGGACATACGGAGGATCCTGGCCAGGCTTGATCATAAATCCGATTGATTTAGATGATGGCTTTATGCATGGTTTCCCCGTGAATCCCTTCAGATGTCTTAAAAAAATTACTGAAGCATTATTTGCAGTAATAGCCCCCTCATGGGGCCCTGCTGTATTGGTCTGTGATGCTCTATTGGTTGGATTGCTCAGCCTTAGTCCTTCTGGATTGCTGCATGCGGATTCATTGATGATCAGCGAAATCATGGTTCAGCAGGGCGTGAGCGTTCTGTTTGATGAGGATCGCGATGCACCCGATTGGATTGAAATTTATAATGCAGCTGAGGAGCCTCATGATTTGCAGGGCTGGTCTCTATCAGACGAGGAAGGACAAGCTCGTAAATGGGTGTTCCCTGAAATGGTTCTCAAACCCAAATCTTTTTTGGTCGTATTTGCTTCCGGTAAGGATTGCCGGGATGCGGGAAAAATCCTCCATACCAATTTCAAACTTTCCTCTCGGGGCGAATTCCTAGGTTTGTTTTCTCCAGACGGGGATTTAGTCAGTGGATTTAGTCCCAAGTATCCAAAGTTGAGTGAAGGGGCTTCATTTGGTTTCCGTCATCAGACCCAGTCGATCTCCCAGAGTCAGCCTGTGTTTCGTATTTTAGTTCCAGAAGATGGCGAGTTGAATCAGACTTGGATCGAACCCGGCTTTGATGACGCGGGATGGGGGCAAGGTCAGGGTGGAATAGGTTTCGATGGAAGTGTGGAGAAAAATCTCACGCCTTTTATTGACAGTGATGTTGCTTCGATCATGCGCACAACTAGCTCATCGATTTACCTTCGCCACCATTTTGAAGTTTTGAGTCCCGATGTGTTCATGCAATTACAAATACGGTATGACGATGGATACGTCATGTTTCTCAATGGTCGGGAGTTGGTGCGGCGCAACGCCCCCAGACGCATGCAATGGAATTCTAGATCATCGGGTTCCCGATTAGGTGGAGAAGCATTGGAGGTGGAGCAGTTCATGTTGACCGCGAATGATGGATTGATTTCGGGAGACAACCTGCTGGCTATCCAAGGCCTCAATACGCGGTCCACGGACCGGGATTTTCTGTTCCAAATGGAAAGTGAAATATGGCAAAGTCTTGAGGGAGTCTCCGAGACTCCCGGATTTACATTGAAACCAAGTCCGGGGGCGCCAAACACAACGCTGTTTACCCAAACATTGAGCAAGCCTGACATTAATGCGGGCACTCGACTCAGTGATGCACCGATCGCAGTGACATTGGAACACCCTGTTTCCGATGTGGTGCTGCGTTATACACTTGATGGCAGTATCCCCTCCGAGAGATCCACGCGTTTTGAGGGAAGTTTCTCAATTGAAGATTCAGCTCAGCTGAATGTGCGGGCATTCCACCCGGACATGGCGCCGAGCCCGGTTCAAACAGAGATTTTCCTGATCACAGATGCGGATCTCATGGAATTCAACTCGGATGTTCCCGTCATTCTGCTGGATACCGAAGGAGCACGTATTTCGGCGACAAGCCGGACTCAGGCATTGATGCATGTGTTTGACAGAGGGGAAGATGGGAGGGCCAGGATTTCATCGGAATCTGATTTCCAAGGCCTGGCGTCTCTCAAGGTACGTGGATCCAGTACCGAGGGCCGCCCGAAAAAGGCGTACTCCATGGAGATTCAGGATATTTTTGGTAATGACCGAGATGTTTCACTCCTGAAAATGCCGGAAGATTCCGATTGGATTCTCTATGCTCCCTACAATTTTGATCGAGCGCTCATGCGCAATGCCTTTGTGTATGAGCTGAGTAACCAGTTGGGACGCTATGCTGTCAGGACCCGTTTTTGCGAAGTGTATGTCAATACCCGTGGGCGGGCGCTCGATCAAAGATCATACGTCGGCGTTTATGTACTGATGGAAAAGATCAAGAGAGGCGCCGATCGTGTGCCTATTGATCGATTGCTTCGAAAGCATACGGAATCCCCCGAGCGCACTGGGGGTTATATTTTCAAGATAGATCGACTTGACCCGGGAGACACTGGATTCTCGGGGGGCGGTCAGGGTTTGGCTTTTGTTGAACCCAAAGAGGATGAAATCGAACCCAATCAAAGGAAGTTTGTTGTCAGTTTTTTGAATGCCATGAACCGGACCCTTCGAGATCGTGACTATGAAAAATTGATTCCGGATTACGCGGAATTTATCGATGAAGGTTCATGGGTCGATTTTCACATACTCAACGAATTCACCAAAAACCCTGATGGATTCAGACTTTCAACTTACATGCATTTGCCAAGAGGTGGTCGATTGACCTTTGGGCCTGTCTGGGACTTCGACCGAACTCTTGGCCCTGATGATGATGGTCGTGCGGCTAACCCTGTAGGGTGGTCCACTGTGCGTCGTTTTGGGTGGTGGGGTTCCATTTTCCGTAATCCAAATTTTGATCAAGCTTACACAGATCGATGGCACTACCTGAGGCGCAATGTGATGTCGGTTCAAAACATGCATGCCATCATTGATCGTATGGCCGCCGAATTGGAAGAATCTCAAGTACGCAATTTCCGTAAATGGCCTTTGCTCCGCAGTACTACTGCATGGAGAAGCGAAGTAAAGCATCTAAAGAATTGGGTCGAAAATCGGGCTGAATGGATGGATCAACAATATGTCGTTCCACCTGATTTCGTCACTCAGCCAGGCGTGCTGGCTGAGGATCGGCTCGTTAAGATAACTCCAGGTCCCGGCAGGACGTTTTACACAACGGATGGCACTGATCCGAGACTTCCAGGAGGCGTTCGGTCAAAAACAGCAAAAATCCTCTCACGTGCCCGCCCCGAGATTCGTATTGAAAGTACAACCAGGCTTATTTTGCGATCCTTGGTCGGTGATGAATGGAGTGGAGCGATTGACGGTATGTTTGTTGCGAGTGAACTACCGTCCCTGAAAATTTCCGAAGTGATGTACCACCCCGTATCGCCTTTATTGCCAACGGGGTTGGATGAGGATGATTTCGAGTTTTTGGAATTGTGGAATGCCGGTACGGCGCCAGTGCTCATGGAAGGCGTGCGCGTTTCTGATGCCATCGAGTTCACGTTTGGAAATCATATTCTACAGCCAGGAGCAAGCCTTGTGCTTGCATCCAATCCTGACGCACTGAAGATCCTTTATCCAAATATGGAAGCAAGCCTCTTTGGGCCCTATAATGGGCAGCTTTCAAATGGAGGTGAAAAGATTGTCCTACTTGACGGAGCGGGACGAATCATCGAACAGATTCAATTTGATGATGAAGATGGGTGGCCTGAGGAACCTGATGGAGAGGGAGCCTCACTGGAGAGAATTGCATTTGCTGAATCTGACGCATTATCCTGGCGATCAAGTGTTGCTGCAGGTGGCAGCCCCGGGACTGTGATTCTTCCCTCAGTGAAACCTGCAAGTATCAAGATGCTGAATGCAAGCACGGTGCGTCTCTCATTCGATGCGCAACCTGGAGTGCTCCATGAATTGTTGAGTGCGGATGATTTGAATGCTCCAGAGTGGAAGGTTTTGTTTCACTGGGATCCAATCGACACCGCGATGACTCAGTTCATTGATCTGGACACGCAAGGCACTCATCGTTACTTCAGGATTGAATCCAAATGAAACCAAAAAACGGCGAGCATGAAGCCATGCCCGCCGTTTGAATGATCGTTATGATCAGATAATCATTCCTGCAGCAACCGTCGCGTTGGTAGCGTCATCCACAATGATAAAACTGCCGGTCTGGCGGTTTCGTTTGTATGAATCATGGAGCAGGGGAGTGGATGTTCTGAATGAAATACGAGCAATGTCGTTCAATCCCACTTCCAAATCATCTTCAATTTTGTGCAGTGTGTTGACGTCGACCTTGTATTTGGTCTCTTTGATGATGCATTTCGCCTCTCGAGTCGTGTGGCGGATGGTGTACTTACGTCCCAGCTGTAATTGGGTCGATTCAGAAAACCAGCAAATCATGGCGTCAATATCCTGCTCTACCCTTGGAGGATTGTTCTGTTTGACAATCATGTCCCCCCGGCTGATGTCGATTTCATCCTCCAGAGTGATACTTACTGACATGGGAGCAAACGCTTCGGGGACTTCTCCTTCAAAGGTGTGGATGCCCTTGATTTTTGATCTGAAACCGGAAGGCTGGACCGTTATTTCATCGCCTTTCTTGAAAACGCCACCCGCGACCCGTCCGCCGAAACCTCGGAAATCATGGTGTTCCTTGCTTTGAGGCCGTATCACCCATTGTACGGGAAAACGGGCGTCCACGTGATTGTGCTCATTTCCGATGAAAACGTGCTCAAGCGTGTAAAGAAGCGTGCCTCCCTTGTACCACGGCATGGCAGCCGATTTTTCCACCACGTTGTCTCCATGAAGGGCGCTGATAGGAATGAAATCAATGTGGGGGATTTCCAGACGTGAGGAGAAGCCTTCGTAATCTTTGACAATTTGATCGAAAACCTCTTCCTTGTAATCAACCAAATCCATTTTATTGACCGCTACAATCACGTGCTGGATTTGAAGAAGAGAGGCAATAAAGGAGTGGCGACATGTTTGCTCGATGACCCCTTTGCGCGCGTCCACCAGAATAATGGCAAGACTTGCAGTGGACGCCCCTGTCACCATGTTGCGTGTGTATTGGATGTGTCCCGGCGTGTCGGAGATGATGAACTTCCGCTTGGGTGTGGCGAAGTATCTATAGGCGACATCGATGGTGATTCCCTGCTCACGCTCGGCTTTCAATCCATCGGTCAACAAAGCCAGATTGACGATCGCGTCACCTCGCTTCTTGCTGGATTCCTCGACGGCTTCCAACTGATCTTCAAAAATAGATTTGCAGTCATAGAGGAGCCGTCCAATCAAAGTGCTTTTGCCATCATCCACGCTTCCAGCTGTTGTGAAGCGCAGGAGGTCCATGTCTAAGTATCCCTTTTGAGTGGTCATTTCAGTAAAAAATTATAGTAAGTTGATGAAGCATTCAGGACACCGGGGATTAAAAGTAGCCATCTTTTTTCCTGTCTTCCATTGCTGTTTCAGAGCGTTTGTCATCGGTTCTTCCCCCACGCTCGGTGACCCTGGCGGCTGCGACTTCAGCAATGATATCGTCCACATTGCTAGCGGGTGAAGCGACGACTCCCGTGCAGGTCATGTCCCCAACAGTTCGACACCTGACAACCATATTCTCAACAAATTCATCTTTGCCTAATGTCAGATACTCAGAGTTGGCCAGGTAAATGCCATTTCGGTGGATGACTTCTCGTTCATGGCTAAAGTAAACGGAAGGTAATGAGAGCTCTTCCATTTTGATGTATTGCCAGACATCCATTTCTGTCCAGTTACTCAATGGGAAGATGCGAAAATGTTCGGCCATGTGCATGTTCCCGTTAAACAAATTCCACAGCTCGGGTCGTTGGTTTTTCGGGTCCCATTGACCAAATTCATTGCGGTGAGAGAAGAACCGTTCCTTGGCACGTGCTTTTTCCTCATCACGCCTTGCACCGCCAATGGCGGCCGTGAATTGAAACTCTTCCAAGGCATCCAGAAGTGTTACTGTCTGGAGCATGTTCCGGCTGGCTTGAGGTCCTTTTTCTTCGGTAGCTCGACCCTTATCAATCGATTCCTGAACCGTGCGTACAATGAGGTTGGCGCCTACTTCTTTGACAAGTTTATCTCTGAATTCAATGGTCTCTGGAAAATTATGACCAGTGTCAACATGCATGAAAGAAAAAGGGATCTTTGCAGGGTGGAATGCCTTTTGGGCCAGCCTCACCATGACAATGGAATCTTTGCCTCCAGAAAACAACAAGACGGGTTTTTCAAACTGAGACGCAACTTCACGCATGATGAAGATAGCTTCAGCTTCCAGCGCTTTTAAATGAGTCAATCGGTATGTGTGCATTGAGTCTATATTTCTTACGGATAAAGGGGTGATTCGGGTGATTTGTATTTATCTCAGAACATTTTTTGCGAAGGTGTATAGTTCCTCCAAGCAAATATGTTCGCTTTTTTCATCGGTATTTAATTCAAGATCTGCAGGAGAAGATTTCTCTGGAGGCTCAAAGGCCGAATCTTTCCCTGTAAAATGTTTGATATCGCCTGATTTTGCTTTTGCATAAAGCCCTTTCACATCTCTCTGCTCGCAGGTTTCAAACGAGCAAGTCACAAAAATTTCTCTGAAATCAGGTTCACGGATCACTTCTCTAGCTAGGTTTCTCAATTCCTTTTTGGGCGTAATAAATGAAGCAATGGTAACGATGCCGGCATTCGCGAATAGTTTGGCCACCTCAGCGATGCGCCTGATGTTTTCTTTACGATCCGTATCCGTAAAACCCAGATTGCAGTTGAGACCCGTTCGGATATTATCCCCATCAAGCAACTGAGTCATGATGCCATCTGCGTGCAACTTCTTCTCCAGTGCGATTGCCAAAGTGCTTTTTCCCGCACCCGAAAGTCCGTATAGCCAAATGACACAGCCCTTCTGCCCTAGCAAAGTTTCCTTGCTTGATCTGTCGAGGCTTCGATGGAAGATGGGATGAATATTCTCCTCAGACATAATGTCCGTTGCTGTTTTGATTGATGGATTCGTATGAAGGGGGGGCTTAAATGCTGAAGTCGCTGGACGCCGTTTCGTGCAAACCGCATTCTCGCTTCAATCCGAAAAATCGAGATTCTTCTTCCGTCGTTCCTTCATCCACTCGTTTGGTGGTGTGAACATCGCCAATGCTAAGGTATCCCTGATGCCACAAGGGATGGTAGGGTAGATCGTGTCTTTTAAGATATTCGAAAACATCCTTGCTTGTCCAATCAACGATGGGATGAATTTTTAGATGCACGTCGTCAACAGCCAGGACATTGAGTTTTTTACGGCTGGAACTCTGTTGGCGTCTCAGGCCTGCAATCCACCCTTTCGGATTTAAATCTCTCAATGCCCGCCTCATTGGTTCCACCTTGTTCATTTGATTGTAGGTGGTGATTCCATCGAGTCCGTTTTCCCAGAGCTGCCCGTGCCTTGCTTCTTGCCATGCAGGTGAGATATCTGAGCGATACACTTTGATATTCAATTTAAGCCTCTCTGTCAGTTTGTCGATAAACTGATAGGTTTCAGGAAACAGATACCCAGTATCCACTAAAATAACAGGTATGTCTGCCAACTGACTGGTAGCCATGTGCAGGCAAACGGCAGCTTGTGCACCAAAGCTTGAAGTAAGTACCAGGCTTTCTTTGAAATGCCCAACGGCCCACTCGACGCGTTCCTCAGCAGATGCTGATTCAAGCTTGGCGTTTTCTTCCTGAAGCTCCAGGCCGTAGAGCCTACATTGTTTTGCTTGGGGCTTTTTCGCCATATGAGTCATTACCGTTTGATCGGGCATATCGTTCATTCAGAGGATCACTGCCATGTGTAAACAGAATTTGCTTGGATCATGCCTCTTCCTGTTCATCGAGCTCTTTCCAGAGGGCTCTGGCGCTCCAGTCGCCGAAGCGTTCGTCCGTTTGACGCTCGCCCTTGAAGCGGTGCAGCAATGAGCCGAGTAACTCATCCATTTCGTCGTCTTTGACACTCACCTTGTAGAGTCGGTTCAATCGAGTTCCGGATTCGTTGCCGCCCACATAAACATTGTATTTCTTTGGGGCGCGGCCTACGAAGCCCAGTTCTGCCATGTAAGGACGCGCGCATCCATTCGGGCAGCCAGTCATACGAATAATGATTTCTTCCTCAGGAATACCTGCGTTTCCGAGTAAGCCTTCAACACGATCAATCAATCCAGGAAGATATCTTTCTGATTCAGCCAAAGCCAATCCACATGTCGGAAGCGCAGGGCATGCCATGGTGGCACTGCGCACCGGTGACTTTTCATGTGTCGTTTGAACCCCGTGGTCCGCAAGGATCTTGTTGATCCCTTCTAACGATTCGGGCGCCACATTCACAATGAGAATGTTTTGTGTCGGTGTGAGGCGGATTTCGGTTTTGTAGCTATCCACTACCTTGCGTATCGCTGTTTTCAATTGAATCGAATCAGTGTCCTTGATTCTTCCAGCTTCAACGAAAAGTCCCAGAAAATGGTTTCCATCGGCTTGTTTGTGCCATCCGAATCGGTCTCCCTGGCGGGTAAATTCAAATGGTTTTGCATCTTCCAGTTTGAATCCTATGCGCTTTTCCAGTTCATTTCTGAACCATTCAACGCCTTTTTCTTCCAGCACATATTTCAAGCGGGCGTGTTTGCGGTCGGTGCGATCTCCGAAATCACGGTGGATCGTCAGGACTCCCTTGGCAACGTTTTCTATCTGATCACGGGTGATGTAGCCAATCACATCTGCTTTCCGCGGAAATGTGTTCGGGTTGTTATGGCTCATACCCAGGCCGCCGCCGGCCGTGAGGTTGTAACCAACCAGTTTGTCATTCTCGGCGATCGCAATAAATCCGAGACAATTGGTGAAGAGATCGACATCGTTCAGAGGAGGGATTGCGAATGCCGTCTTGAATTTACGCGGGAGATAGGTTTTTCCATAGAGAGGATCCTCGTGATCCTTGTGCTCCTCCAGATCCAGTTGAACTCCCTCAACCCAAATGGAATGGTAGGCCTGAGTGGTGGGTTGTAATCCATTTGACAGCAGTTCTGAATCTGCGTGCACTTCGTTGATCCACGTGTCAGTGGCGGGTGTAGGGGATGCCATTACGTTGCGGTTCACATCACCGCATGCCGCAAGGGTGGTCATCAACGCCTCGTTGATGGTTTTCATCAGGGGGCCCAGTCCCGTCTTGACGACACCATGAAATTGAATGCTTTGCCGGGATGTCAGTCTCAAGGTGTTATTGGCGTAGTTGGTGGCCAGATCATCGTAAACTCTATACTGGTCTGGCGCCATGATCCCGCTAGCGATCCGTCCACGGATCATGAACATGTAATGTTTGCCTGTTTTGCGTTTATCGCGGTCATCCTGCTGGTAGATGCCGTGAAATTTCAGAAATTGCCCGTCATCATTGGAAAAGCGATCTACCTCAGGGTCGCTGAGAGTGGCTGCAAGATTGCCTGCCAAAAGGGGATCGTTTTCCTTGAGGATTTCGTTATGCGATAGCTTTTTTTCCGATGCTGGTTTAATCATAAGTAAATTACCTTCTTTAATGAACTAAAGTTTAGAGATTTTGTCAATGCCTTGATAAAGGTTTTTTTTTTAAAAAGAGAGCTTGCCATTCCCAGGTGCCATGCATAATTTCCTCGTTCCCCTTTTGCGGGGCAAACTTAAACAAGACCTGATCACCTTGACTAGGTGAAAAATCATTTGAGTTGTAACTGAATATGGTAAAAATTCGTTTAAAGCGCATGGGCGCGAGAAATCATCCCGTTTACCGCGTTGTTGCTGCAGACTGCCGCAGCCCGCGTGACGGCAAGTGCATAGAAGAATTGGGAACCTATCATCCTTCCCGTTCTGGTCAAAAATTCGAGCTAAATCTGGAGAGAATCGATTACTGGATCTCTTGCGGTGCTCAACCGTCTGACACGGTCATGAGTTTCATCCGTAAGGCACGCAAGGCTTCTACTGAAGCTGTTGCAGAAGAGGTGGAAGCAGATGCTGCGACTGCCTAGTTTTGAGCTGAGCGGTTATTGATTTTTGCTGATAAGACCATGCAGACTTATGTAGAATACGTAATCAAGGGGCTCATTGAGAACCCGGATTCAATGGAAATTGAAGCTGAAGACAAAGATGGTCTTACAGTTTTCAAAGTCAAACTTCATCCTGATGACATGGGGAAGGTGATTGGAAAACAGGGTAACACCATCAACGCCATTCGCGGTCTGATGCAAGCAGGCAGCGCGAAGGCGGATGCCCGGTGTGTTCTCGAGGTTTCCGAATTGGAAGTTTAAGTTTGTTCAGTTGAGGGTAGGTCTGGCTCTGTAACCAGAGATCGCATTATGGTGTCCGTTACCTTAAAGATTATATGAAGGTAGACATCATTTCGTTGTTTCCTGAAATGTTTTTGGGACCGCTCAATGAAAGTATCCTAAAGCGAGCCCAGGACAAAGGTCTGCTGGATTTAAGTATCCACAACCTTAGAGATTTTACCAAGGACAGGCATCGCGTCGTCGATGATCGGCCTTTTGGTGGGGGACCAGGAATGGTTCTCAAGCCTGAGCCTGTTTTCGATGCTGTGGAAAGCATGAAAACCGAAGGGACTGCTGTCATAATGATGGCTCCCTCAGGGAAGCAGTTTCAGCAGGCGGATGGCGTCAGGCTTTCCAAGTGCCCACATCTGGTACTGCTGTGCGGGAGTTATGAAGGATTCGATGAAAGGATCAGGGAAGCGCTGATCGATGAGACGTTTTCAATTGGAGATTACGTTCTGACAAATGGTGCGCTTCCCGCAATGGTAATCGTCGATTGTGTGACCAGGTTGGTTCCTGGGGTGCTGGGAGATGCTGAAAGCTCTGTGGACGAATCGTTCAGCCATGGGTTGCTGGAATACCCGCACTACACGCGTCCTCAAGTTTTCAGGGACATGAAGGTTCCGGAAATTTTGATGTCGGGCAATCATGCGGCTATAGCCAAGTGGCGGCACGAACAGGCGATCAAACGAACCGAGGCGATGCGCCCGGATTTGGTAAAATATTTAAAATAGAGGGGCTTTCCCCTCGTTGAGAAATCACAACGTTGTATGAATCAGGAATTGTTAAAAAAAATTGAGGCCGACAGCCTTCGTAAGGAGCCTCTGAATTTTTCGGTTGGCGACACCGTGAAGGTGCATGTCCGTGTGGTTGAAGGCGATAAAGAGCGTATTCAGGTGTTTGCCGGTATTGTCATCGCTCGAGGTGGATCAGGCGTGAATGAATCATTCACTGTCCGACGCATCAGCTACGGTGAAGGAGTTGAGCGTGTATTCCCAGTGCACTCACCTCGTGTTGCCAAAGTCGACGTTGATCGCTATGGCTCTGTTCGACGCGCTAAGTTGACTTATCTGCGTGGTCGTATCGGCAAAGCTGCCATGCTCGTTAAAGAGAAAGACATGCGTCGCCGCAAGGCTCGTCAATAAATCATTACGTAACCATCGTTCGTTCAAACTGGCACACCAAGGTTGGGCAGCGGATGGGGAGATTGCTTGCCTCTTCTGAATACAAAATTTACTTATCCCTCAAAAAAAGGTGGTAATTTGAAAAGGCTTTGCTAAATTCCACCGCTTGTAACAAAATTTCTGGCGTTCTGTTGAACTGCCAGACCTGATCGGAACTGGCTGAACTACATGGATTAGAACCCGTGACAACGAAGAAAAATACAGCAAAAAAGGTGACTGGAGCCAAGGCTAAAAAGAGTGGATCAACTGTTGCCACAGCGACAACAGCAGCCATTCTGGGGATTCCTGTTCAGGAAACACAAACCAGCTCCAAGTCAGCAAAATCCAAGAACTGGAGTACGACCAAAGTGAAGCCGCAATGGTCGAAATATTACAAAACTCTATTGGAGTTACACGAGCGTCTGATGGCACAGATGGATGGGTTGGCCAAAGAGTCAGCTGAAGAGATGCAAAGTTATAGTCTCCACATGGCCGATTCCGGGACAGATAACTTTGATCGAGACTTTGCGTTGAGTCTTCTGTCATCCGATCAGGATGCGGTTTATGAAATCGAAGAAGCCTTGCGCCGAATTGAAAAAGAAACTTATGGCGTTTGCGAATTGACCGGAAAGCCAATTCCTAAAGCGCGTTTGGAAGCTATTCCCTGGACTCGTTTCACGGTGGAATCACAAATGCAGCTAGAAAAAGATGGCGTTGCTCGCCAGCGACGACTTGGGACACTTGGCTCTGTTGATTCGCCAGGAGCTACGCCCGTTGTAGAATCGGATGATGAGGATTCCGATCGTAAACCGAATCGAGACAAGGATTAAAGATCATGCCACGAGAAATAGTCACTATTGAATGCACAGAAGCACGTAAGGAAGGTAAGCCGCCCTCACGCTACATGACCTCACGCAATAAAAAATTGCAGACTGAAAAGGTTGAAAAAAAGAAATACAACCCATTCCTTCGGCGCCACACCCTCCATCGTGAGATTAAGTAGATTGAGTGTTAAAAATTAATTCCAATTGAATCTAAGATATGCCACGCAAGAATAACAAGGAAAAGGGACGCCGCGGTGAGACCACCGGGCGTTATACAACACGCACACCGAGGCCCAAGCCTGTGGTCGACTTTACCATTGATGCTTTGGCACCGTACAATGTCGATTTGCTTCGACGATACGTGACCGAACAAGGCAAGATCCTGCCTCGCAAATATACCGGTTTACCTGCTCCATTTCAGCGGCGCCTAAGTCGCTCTATCAAACAAGCGCGTCAGCTGCTGCTGATGAAGTAATCGGGACCGGTTCGATTTTAATTCTTTCACAAAAAAGCCACCGCATATATATGCGGTGGCTTTTTTGATGGATTGAATCCGCTGAGCCCCCCCCATCAGGACTGACTTATTCTCTGTACCGGTTTTTCGAATAACATCTGATGAGCCTCCTGAAGGATGCCCGGAATCTGATCTTTAAATTGACTCCTGTTCAACAGGTGAACCCACTCGGAGGCTGCTGCTGGCAAGTGACTGACATTTTGACCAGGGAACCAGTGCTCAGCATTTCCCAGAAGGTTATATCTCATTTTACCCCATCCGACAATATCGAGAGACTTGGCATAGGTCCAGAGTCGGAGGATTTCTACCAGATTTACTTCGCCCGGCATGTCAACGTATTCGGGAAGCCCTTCCGGCCATTCTTCAGACCATTCCTTACCCAGCACTCGGTTCATTTCAATCCGCAATGCTTGCTCAATGGGTTTCATTGTTTGGGTGGCATTGCTGTAGTGTTGCAATGAAGCGAGATGCGCATCAAAATCACTTGGTCGGGCTGCCCCAATGCTCAGGGTATGAATTTGAGGCCTTGCCAGACAATAGAGGTTATTGAACGCCATCGGGCTGAGCGGATCGCAGAGTCCTGCCAATTTGGCAGGTGGATCATACAGCATCCCTCCCTTGTCGTTGGGGCTGATGATGAACACTCCCATATCGCGGTCTGCAGCCGCTTCAACGCAAGACCAATTCAAATTATTGACAAAATACCAATGCAAATTGACGTATTCGAACGCGTCGGTCTTGATTGCCTCCAGTATGATATCCGGAGTTGCATGTGTTGAAAATCCGATATGTCTCGCTCGACCTTGTTTTTTTAATTCATAGGCGGCTTCGAGGCACCCTCCTTTTCGAGTCGTCCAATCCAGTAGTTGATGATTATTGATGCCATGAATGGACAAGAGTTCCACGTGATCCAATCCAAGATATTGCATGGACTGGTTGAAGGTTTCGTAAAACTCTTTTTGACTGGCAAAGGGTGCGATTTTTGTTTGCACAATCATTTTTTCACGAGGCAATTTGGGGAGGAGCCACCCGAGTTGCATTTCTGAGGTGCCGTATCCTCGTGCCGTTTCGATGTGGTTAATTCCGAGTTCTAGTGCCCTGTGAATTGTGGCTTCAAGGTTTGCTTGATTCTTTTTTGGAATGTCTTCCGGAGCGGTATCGACCCATTGATGTTGGTAGCGCATACCACCGCAGGTAAACACCGGCATTTTAAGTTCCGTTTTGCCAAATCGGCGATAATACATCGACGTCTTATGCCAGTTGATTGTTATTTTTGCAACGAAATCAAAGCTGATTTCAATGCTTGATTTCTTTCATGACGGGGCGCTTTGCGATACTCGCCGGCATGCTTGTTTTACTTTCTCCTTTGATCTAAAATCAACTTCCTCTTCACGCGCCATCATGGTAATATTCTAATCAATGACATCTTCTGTCTCCACAAAACCTAAAAAAATTAATCTCAGACGACCGGACGTCATGAAGGAAGTTCAAGCTGAGGTCGTCACTCATTATCGCAGCTCCCTCGTAGAATACATAAGGGCGCACGAAAACCGAGTGGTATTACCCGGCAGAATGACCATACGTCTGGCCAAGCAATTTGGGTTTTGTTACGGGGTTGAGCGAGCCATCGACCTGGCTTACGCTGCTCGCAAGGTTTTCCCGAATCCAACCCGCATCTTTCTATTGGGAGAAATTATTCACAATCCCGAGGTTAATGAACAAATTGAGATGATGGGAATCCTTGCTATTTCAAGTCGCCCGTCCATGGAGGAATTAGATGAATTAACATCGGAGGACGTCGTGATCATACCCGCCTTTGGCACGGAGGTAGGAACTCGACAGATCATCCAGGAAAAAGGTTGTGTCATGGTTGATACGACATGTGGTGATGTCATGAGTGTCTGGAAACGAGTTAAGCAGTATTCCAAGGATAAGGTGACCAGTATTATTCATGGCAAGGCATGGCATGAGGAGACCAAGGCCACTAGTTCTCAAGCTACTGCTTCCAATGGACATTACTTAGTGACATTTACTCTGGAGGAAACAGACCGTATTTGTGATTACATACTCCATGGCGGCGATAAGACGGATTTTCTGGCGATCTTTAAAGGAGCTTATTCTGAGGGGTTTGATCCTGATATTCATTTGAAAGCGATTGGTGTTGCCAATCAGACTACCATGTTGAGAGGCGAAACTGAGGAAGTTCAGCGCAGGTTAAAAGAGGCCATGGAACAAAAATATGGCACTAAGGATTTGGGGAATCATTTCCGTTATTTTGACACTATCTGCAGCGCAACTCAGGATCGTCAAGACGCCCTGGAAAAACTGCTGACCGAGCCCATGGATCTGCTTGTTGTGGTGGGGGGGTATAACTCAAGCAATACCTCACATCTTGCCGAAATGGGGGGAAGCCTGCTTACCTACTTATTTCATCAAAAATGCGGCTATGATGAAGTCCTGTGAGACAATCAAGCATTTCAATCAGCATAGGCAAATAGAGGAGTTCACACCAGACTGGCTGCCTGAAGGAAATATCACGATCGGTATCACCGCAGGAGCAAGCTGCCCCAATAATCTGATTGAAGAAACGATCCGGCGCTTGTTCGAGCTCAAAATGATCCCTCTGGAAGATGCCTTTCCCGTAGAGGCGATCGGTCTTTCAAAACAATAATTGCATGCCTTGCGATCGAAAGGAGTTGGAGCAGCGTGAGTCGCGGGTTTTGGCTCCATTTGCACAATTAAGCAGCGATTCTCTGGGACGCACTCACCCGGAAGATCCCCCGGAGTGGCGCACCCATTTTCAACGGGACCGGGATCGCGTGATTCACTCGAGGGCTTTTCGACGGCTTGAGTATAAAACGCAGGTTTTTCTCAATGGCACAGGTGATCACCTTCGTACTCGACTCACCCATACCATGGAAGTTGCTGGTATTGCCCGCAACATTGCCCGTGCGCTTCGCCTCAATGAAGACCTCTGTGAAACCATTGCGCTTGCTCATGACCTGGGGCACTCTCCATTTGGTCATAAGGGCGAAGAAGCTCTTAATGAGTTAATGAAGGAGCATGGTGGATTTGAGCATAATCTACAAAGCTTGAGGGTCATTGAAGAGTTAGAGCAAAAATATCCGTGTTTTCCTGGGCTGAATTTAACATGGGAAACGCGGGAGGGGCTTGCCAAACATTACCAATTCTCAGGGGCTTCTGATTCAGGAAGTGTGGAAACCTTCAATTGTCCATCTCTGGAAGCACAAGTCGCAAATCTTGCGGATGAAATCGCATACTACAGCCACGATCTGGACGATGGACTTGATTCTGGTTTAATCCGTGAATCGCAACTTAGAGGACACGTTGAATTATGGCGGATGTCCACTGAGCGCGTTCAGCAGCAATATGGCGATCTCAAGAATGAATCACGCCGTTATTTCATCATTCGATGCATCATTGATGACATGGTCAAAGATGTGGTCCACACAACGGAAACTTGCCTTAGGACCTCAGGTGTCAGTCATGTCAGCGAAGTAAGGGCTCACAAGAACAATTTGGTTGATTACAGTAACGAGCGCAAACGCTGGAATGCTGAGCTCAGGGAATATCTTTATCGCAATCTCTATTACAACCCTGTTGTACATGAACCGAACTTGAAAGCTGTGAGGATGCTGGTTCCTCTCTTTCATTACTTCATGGAGAAGCCTCATGAAATGGGATCTCAATTTGGCAGGTATCAAGGCTCAACCAAAATACCACGAGCTGTTTGCAACTACCTTGCTGGAATGACGGATCTTTATGTCATGCGAGAGTATGAGCGTTTATTTCCTGAAAAGACGCGAAAACCTGCTGTTCCGAGCTAGAGCTCTGCTCACTTTTAGTAAGCAACAGATTGCCTGGTCGTCTGCTTTTGTGTTATTCAAACTCAATTCAGATAAGATGAAGCTAACCAAACGAACAAAATGGATTATCTGGGGTGTGCCTTTGACGACTTTTCTCTGGGCTGTCTTGCCGGAGAGCTTGCAGGGGCCTTCTGTTATTTGGCCGAGTGTCGTGGCTATCCTTCTGGCTTTTTTGACAAGGGATATCTACGTTTCGTTATTTATTGGCGCTTTTTCCGGTACTGTTCTACTGAATGATGGAAATATCTTCCGGGCATTCATCGATTTGTTTGCCAAGCATCTTGTTCCTGTGCTGGCAGATCCCTCGAAAGTCAGCGTTATTTTGTTCTCCTTCATGATGGGAGGTTTTGTAGAGGTCCTGAATCGCAGCGGAAGCATGCATGCTCTCGCTCAAAAGTTTCTGGGAACGGGTGATTCGCGCAAAAGAGCCGGGCTTGGAGCATTTGGAATGGGGTGGCTTGTTTTTTTTGATGGTCTGGCAAATTGCATGCTGGTTGGCAAAACCATGCGTGCGGTTACGGATCGCGCGGGTGTTTCACGGGAAAAGCTCGCCTTTATTGTTGATTCGACCGCCTCTCCCATTGCCTCTTTTGCATTGATTTCAACCTGGATTGCTACAGAAATGGGATTGATACTTGCAGGCTTTGAAAATGCGGGAGTGACCGTATCGGATCCATCCATTGCACCCTACAAGCTCTTGATTCAAAGCCTTCCTTATCGTTTTTATAACTATTTTGCTCTGGCTATCGTCTTTTTAACGATTTGGTTGGGGCGAGAGTATGGCCCCATGCTTGCCTTTGAACGCAAAAAGCGTCCTGCTCGACCGATACGAGCACAAAAAAAGGCGACGAATGCCAAACGA
This sequence comes from Verrucomicrobia bacterium SCGC AAA164-E04, assembly GCA_000383715.1. GTDB lineage: Bacteria > Verrucomicrobiota > Verrucomicrobiia > Limisphaerales > AAA164-E04 > AAA164-E04. The sequence goes on along the minus strand of KB911917.1, from coordinate 28,685 downwards.
AAACTGGCTGTTGGTCTGATTCCATTGCTTATCCTCATATGCGGAGTATTTGGAGGGTTATATGTTGAGGGTGGTGGGTTGAACGAGAAGTTTTCATTGTCTGGAGCTATTCAAGTATTTGGGCGAGCACGAGCTGACATTGTTTTCATCTGTGCTACCGCATTTGCATCGGTTGCTGCAATCATTCTGACAAGGTTTATTTCACCCGAGAGTAGCAAAGAATCGCCGGTGCAGATTTTCTTCGAAGGAATGCGTCACATGTTCATGCCGATGTTGATACTGATTTTTGCTTTCATGCTCAGTAATGTAATCAAGGATCTCAGAACGGCAGAGTGGCTTGTTGGTTTTCTGGGAGATTGGCTGCCTGTTGCGCTTCTGCCTGCACTTGTATTTTTGCTGTCATCAGTCATGTCATTCAGTACAGGAACATCCTGGGGAACGATGGGAATCATGATGCCATTGGCCATTCCGGTGGCGGTCAGTTTAACCGGTTGGGAATTGGGACAAGAGTTGAGCCATGTCGTGATTGTAACCATCGGATCGGTCCTTACGGGAGCTGTCTTCGGTGACCATTGTTCGCCCATCAGTGATACATCCATCGTTTCATCTTTTTCCAGTGGGTGTGACCCATTGGACCATGTCAGGACTCAAATGCCATATGCTTTGGTTGCAGGGGGACTTGCCGTGATTTTTGGCTACCTGCCAGCGGGTTTAGGAGTTTCAGCTTGGTTACTATTGCCCTTTGGCTTTGCTGCCTGTTGGGCGTGGATAAGATTCAAAGGGAAGTTAGTTGTGCACGATAAGCTATAATATTCAAGGGCAATTCATATTAAGGTTGATACTGTTATATAACAGAAATAGACTTTTTATACAAAAAAGTCTATTTGTGCGCAGTATGGACTTCATTTTCACGGAAACAACACTCACTTATCTCTCGCTGACGCTCCTTTCAGCGTCAGTATTTGCATTTGGTCTCTACGATTTTTTGCGTGGACCGCGTACTCCCGCGAAGTGTTCCTTTGCCGCATTTGGGTTTTCTGTTTTACTCTTTGCGATTTGTTCCTTCGGTCTTAGTTTCTTTCATCAAAAATGGGGTTTCATCTGCTCGGTTTTGTATCTCATTCCTCTATGGGGGGTCTCAGCATGCACCACTTGGCTTGCATATCACTTCCCAAGAAAGTTAGAGGTTCACCCATGGGAGATAAAGATAACCCTTCTGATCATGACCGCAGTCGGATTGTTTACGGCTTACAACTGCACTAATCTACTCCGGTCAAGCTTTCTGGACGATCATGCACATTGGGCTAATATCCTCCAGTATTCGGCTCCCGGTGTTTCATTCATCTGGACATTCGTTCTCTTTTTTAGGCAGGCATCCTACCAATTCCCTGAGGCCAAAAAAAGGTCTCTGGTCTTGCGCTTATTGAACCCTCAACATCAGCAGTTGCGGTCAGCTCGAAATTTATGCCTAATTTCTTTTTTCATTCCTTTTTTAGTTTGCCTTGTCATTGATCCTACCATCGTCGCATCTGCCACCTTGATAATTTTTTCTGTCTTCGTCCTTTTCTATCTGAGCGCATCGGCAGAGAGAACATCCCTGCAGGTTAAATTGGTAGGCATTTTTCTGAGTTTAATCCTGCTCCTCTTAAACTTTTGTGGTGTTCTTATATTACGGAACGATCGTCACACTGCATTCAATAATCTGAGTTACTCTGGAAAGGGAGGTGCTTTGAAAGTGCCCGAAAACAAGAGTTTTAAAATCACCTCTCAAAATGATACGACAGATTACCTCATAGAGAGTGGCCCGCTAAATTGGTTAAATGACATTGGATCAAGTCACAAGCCTGAGAACGGTAAGTTGGTATTACCTTTCAAATTTCCATACTTCGGAGAGGGATATCACAGCGTTTTTGCTTCCATTCACGGTTACGTTTCTTTTCAGAATGCTGTCAAAATTGGGGCATTCGACCTTCATTACGGTCATCGCCCGTTGATTATTGCGGCTTTGGTCGATACCGATGATAAAGCAACCAAGAAAGGAGGAGGTCTTTTTACGAACATCTCAGCCGAGCGTGCAGTTTTCTCATGGATTAATATTCCGTCCAGACGAAATAAGGCACTGAAGCATTCATTTCAAATTGTTCTGCACAGCGATGGAACAATCCAGCTCAATTATGGTGAAATGCAATCAAGGGATATTATTTATAGCCAAGTAGACAAGCCCGTAGATGTGCGCCTATACGGTTTCGTTCGGGGTGATAGTTCCCTGAAACCCGATCGATTGCACTTCAGTGAGAGATCTCCTGCTAGTTCACGCATCACTTCCAATGGGATAGTTTATGATCAAAGGCTGATGATAGGCCAAGCGGGATTTCCTAATGCCAAGATTTTCATATTATCTTTGTTCATTGGTTGTCTGATTGTGCTGGTAGGAATACCTATATTATTTCACCAGTCACTGATCCGGCCTCTACTCAACCTATTGGGCGGAGTGCGTCGAGTTAATAAAGGGAATTTAGACACAACGCTTCCAGTGCTTTGTATGGATGAAATAGGTTATCTTACCTCCTCTTTCAACAGAATGACCGCCTTCGTTAATCAAAGCACAAAGGAACTTGAATTGCATCGTAAATTGCTTGAATCCACAGTGAGTGAAAGGACCAAAACCTTGGAAATTGCCATGGCACAGGCTAATGAGGCGAATAAAGCCAAGAGTGTTTTCCTCACCAGCATGAGCCATGAACTAAGAACCCCTCTCCACCCTATTATCGGATTCAGTCAACTGGTAGCGAAGGCTGAAAATCTTACCAAGGACCAGCAGGAATCATTACAAATTATAAGTGCCAGTGGTAATCACTTGTTGAGTTTAATCGATAATATCCTTCAATTAGGCAAATCTGATGCAGGTAATGATAAAGTTGTTGAAACGGAATTCGATCTGAATCTGTTATTTGACGAATTGAAAGGGATGCTTTCGATGCATGAGTCCAGTGGTGATGTTCCATTGCATTGGAGGATTCCGGATGACCTGCCTCAGCGGTTTCGAAGCGACCCCGACAAGATCAAGCAGATACTTTTAAACCTCGTTGGCAATTCAATGAAGAACACCCGAAGTGGCTCAATATCCGTTGATTGTGAATGGGAGTTTTCATCCGGTCTGGAGAAGGAAGATGAGTATTTGAGGCCGACGACAATAGAATTAACGATTGCCGACACTGGGGTGGGGATTTCTGAAAATGATATGGTTAACTTGTTTAAGCCCTTTTTTCAGGGGGGAGTAGATTCACAAACCCAAAAGGGCGCTGGGCTTGGGCTTTCAATTTGCAAACATTACGTTGAACTACTAAGTGGTGAAATGAAGGTTCAGAGCAAACTTGGGCTCGGAACCAAGGTACACTTGAAATTACCAGTCTCCTCCCTGGTTGATGTTGGACATCCTGCTAGGGATGAAAGTCTCGAGGCCGAGCTACCTAGTGAAGTAACTTTTTCCTCGACGGAAACACGGATTCTGGTGGCTGAAGATGATCCTGTAAATGCCAAGTTGATTAGAGTGATGCTGGAGCCTTATGGTTATGAATTAAGAATAGTGACCAATGGTTTACTGGCAGTGAATGCGGCGCAGGAATGGAGGCCGCATCTGATTTGGATGGATATTCGCATGCCGGTCATGGATGGAAGGGAGGCAGCACGACAGATAAAATCTTTATCTTCAACAGAATGTTGGATGGTCCGCCCTGTCATTATAGCCTTGACCGCTGATGCTCAACAAAGCGCGCTCAATCATTCTGAAACTTCGGTTTTCGATCACCTGATGATTAAACCTTCTCCCAAAGAGGATTTGATAGCTGCTATAAATTCCTTCTTGTTTGAAAAAAATGAATCCAGTGATCCATATGATAAGAGTTGATTGGTCGCAGATGCATGGCTCAGAATAGCCGGATATTGAAAATTCTCATAGTTCATAACAGCTTGAACGATGGCACTTCCATGTCTGGAGTGTTGAAGCATTATTTACTGATGGCCAGAGCTTGGGTTGATATGGGGCATCAGGTCGATTTCATGATGGCCAAGGCTGGTTTTCCGCAGGTTGCATCTCAATTGCCTTTTTGTGGGCGTCTGTGTTCTGATCCAATTTTTGACGCCAGTGAATACATTGATCAAACCTGGCGTTATTTTCCTGCATTTGGATTCCGATTGATTTCTGCGCATCTTGTTTCTTCCTCGTGCGATTACGGTATTGTTTACGCCTCGAATTTTCTTATTTTCGAGGTGTATCCTGCACTCATCATGGCTCGTCGTTGTAAGGCTAAACTTGTCGTCAAAATACAACACCTACTTCATTCTCAAGCAGGGCGTCATTCCTTTTTCGATCGTTTATTTTTGAAGTCAGAAAAATGGAGCATGCGCCTGGCTTGTCGCCATGCAGACTTGATCATGTGCCTCAGTCGTCCTGTTGAAAAGGATTTCACTGCCTTGGCCGCTCAACTCAAGTTAAAAGAGCGAAAAGCGCACGTGATAGGTTGTGGCTTGGATTTCACCGAAATAGACGATACTCCTCGCGAACAAGCGCAATTTGACCTCGTTTTCCTGGGGCGTATGCATGAGCAAAAGGGTGTGTTCGATCTCGCGGAAGTCTGGGGAATGGTGCTCAAGAATAGACCCAAGTCGCGTATGGTAGTGATCGGCGAGGGCCCTCATAGAAAGGCGTTGATGGAGGGGTTTGAAGCTCGAGGCTTACTCGACTCCGTCACATTTACCGGTGGAATTGATGAAGGCACCAAAAATAAACTGCTACGACAATCCAGGCTAGGTTTAAGTCTCTCCTTTGAGGAAGGGTGGGGTTTGAGCGTGACCGAATTTCTAGCCGCTGGACTGCCGGTGGTTGCTTATGAATTACCTGTATTCAAGGAATTATTTGCGGATGTTTTACATTTTGTTCCAATGAAATCTAAACAGCAGGCAGCGCAAGCCGTGCTTTCTTTGCTTGATGATTCAGGGGAAATGGAGCGCTCAGGGACAAATGGTAAAGTGCATGCCAGGGAATTCAAATATCAGGAAGTGGCTCAGCAGGAGTTTCAACTCATGAAGGGTTTGTTTGCAGAAGATTAAAAAATTAAAAGAACCGTTTTTTCCGATGAAATATTCAATTATTCAGCAGCAAAAGGGTACTTTTTTAGCTGTTATTTGTTCCTGCATTTTTTCTCTTTTGGTAATGGGAGAAAAGCATCACTTTCTGGCCTGGGAAAACCCGGATAATCATCGTCTCTCGCATCGTGATGATCGGGAAAAAGTAGTTTATCGCTTCCCTCTTCCTCTTCCTGATTTTCAAGTGAGTGAATTAATTCCGTCATGGAATCTGCAATCGGTTTCAGATGGTTTTCTTGATGTTGTTATTCACGCATCTTTTTTGTCAGGGAAATCACGCATGTTTAATATGGGACGTTGGGCCAAGGGTGGGCAATCTCTCGATCAGATGGGGCCTCGTACCAGTATCAATGACCAAAAAAATGATTACGGTGTTGTGTATACTGACACCTTGGTTTTCAAGCAAACTCCGACGAATTGTGAAGTAGAATTACGGCTTTATCCAGGGAATGAGGACAAGGGAGGAACCCTTGATTTTTTTGGTGTCTGTCTTTCGCCTCCTCCTGCTTTGGATAAACTGCTGAGACCTTCGCCAATCCCGGAGACCCGATTGATTGACGTTCCAATTTTATGTCAGCGTGATTACATTGGTGGGGGCGTTTGGTGCAGTCCGACCTCCGTTACAATGATCATGCATTATTGGTCTAAAAAACTTGCAAGGTCTGATTTGAGATACTCCGTTTCGGAAACTGCCAATCTTGTTTATGATCCAGGTTGGCCAGGTACCGGAAATTGGGCTTTCAACGTGGCATTTGCAGGCGGGCACTTAAATATGCGGGCTCATGTGAACCGACTCAATGCAATAGATGAACTGAGGGCCCTGATTGACGCCGGTGTGCCCGTTGCTGCCTCTGTCTCGTATGATTTACTTAAGGGGAAGGCTGTCAAAGGTAACAATGACGGACATCTTGTGGTGGTGGTTGGTTTTGATCAATCGGGTGATCCAATGATTAATGATCCAGCTGCCTGTCCTGAGGTTCAGCGTAGTTATCCACTGGAACATTTTATTAAGGCTTGGCAATCCTCGCGCCAAACAGTTTACATCATCTATCCAACGAAAATCAGCTTGCCGGGCCAGCTGGAAATTCATTGGCAGTAGGCACTGCCAAGTCATGAAGTCGACGAAATGATGAGGCCCAGAGCTAACGTGGCCCGTAATCGGAAGAATTAATATTCAGCCAATACCTGACGGCACTTCTAGCTAATATGCCAAGTTTATGAGCCTTTGTCAGCTTGGTTAGTTTTGGGCTTAAAACCTGATAATCTGATTTTTCAATTTTCAGGAGAATTCTCCAGTAGACGCTTGCCATCATTTCGGATGCAACCAGAAGCCTTCTCTTATCAGGATAGACGTATTGGCTTGCCGAGCGATAATGACCTCTTGCTCTTTCGGCAACTGCCTTGGCAACTGCTCGAAAGTCTGGAGTGAATCTGTAATTCAGAATGTCATCATCCGAAACTCCATGCTTTCTGAGCAAGTCTTGAGGAAGATAAATACGGCCTTTTTCGGCATCCACTCTCACATCGCGCAGGATGTTGGTGAGTTGCAAAGCCTGCCCCAGATGGTATCCATAGTCATCCAGAGAGGAATGATTGTAACCGAATACCTTAACGCTCAACAGACCTACGACAGAGGCTACATGATAGCAGTAATTGGCCAAATCATCCCATGAATCGTATCTCGTTTTGGTAAGGTCCATCTCCATACCATCGATCAAAGCCTCAAGATGCTCTGCTGGTAGATCACATTCATGAATGACTGGTTTGAGCTCTTTGACAATGGGGATGTTTGGTTCCTCATCCTGACAAGCTCGCTGTAAATCTTCACGCCACCGCTTCAGCTCAACTCGTTTTTCCTCGACAGAATGCTTCTCGCTGTCGGCAACATCATCCACCTCTCTACAGAACGCGTAGAGAGCGCACATTGCTTCCTTCTTGTGTTTAGGGAGCAGCACGAAAGCTAGCGCCAGATTGGAAGCGCTTTTTTTCGTGACTTTTTTACTGGCCTGAACCTGACTCATTGATGTCTTCTATGAATCCTGCTCGTCGAGCTCTTTTGGTGCCGGAAGTCCCCCAGTTTCAGCCAGTGTGGGGTTACGTGGTCTGTGATCGCGTCGTCTGCGTCTTCTTTTCTTCCGGCGCCTCTCCGTCTCCGAGTTTTCATTGGAAAGGGAAGAGCCATCAGGAACACTCCTGAATGCGTCTTTTTCTCTAACCCTTGTATTGGAGGATTTACGGAAAAACTTGATCCAGAGAGCCAAAGCGAGCATCAAAAGTAAACCAATCCCCATCACGATGGCCATGTCATCGAACCATCGGATTTCCCGGGTTCCCGAATCCGGAGTCGGAATGCTGGATCCCATCCGATTAATATCGGACTGTGCCAGGAACCATATTGATCTCAATTCTATCATGAAAAAGTTTTTTAACACGTGGGAGTTAGGTTGTCTAATCCTGATTCTGAAATCTAGTCCGAATCAAGCTCGAGTTTCAACTGGTGCATCCTGTAACGCAAATCATGGGGTTTCAACTGAAGCGTTTCAGCAGCGGTTTCAATATTGAAATCTGTTGCTGAAAGTTTCTGCAGGATAATATCTCGTTCGGTCTCTTTTAATTGCTCTTCGAGGGATGCGTCGGACTTTGCCCCGGAAGGTTCTGAATTTCCCAGACGCGATTCCACTTTGAAATCCGGAAGGCTCGAGGGCTTAATTTGCTCTCCTGTTTCCAGAATAACGCACCTTTCGATTGCATTTCTCAGTTCACGCACATTTCCGGGCCAGTGGTGCGTGCGAAGGAGGCTTGTTGCCTCGTCTGTGAAATCATCGATCGTTTTATTCATCATCATCGAAAAAAACTTGAGGAAATGCTTTGCTAAAGTAATCACATCCTCTCCCCTCTCCCTAAGAGCGGGTGGAGTGAATTGAACCACATTCAGACGATGGAACAAATCTTCCCGAAACTGATTTCCACGAATGGCTTCAACGATATCTCTGTTTGTAGCGGCAATGAGTCTTACATCGACCTGTAATTCCTGGTTACCTCCAACTCGAGTGAATGTTCCATCCTCTAAAAAACGCAACAGCTTGGCCTGCAGAGGGCGGCTCATGTCACCAATTTCATCAAGAAAAACTGTTCCCCCATCGGCCTCTTCCATACGCCCCACTTTATTTTTAATGGCCCCAGTGAAAGCTCCTTTCTCGTGACCAAAGAGTTCACTTTCCAGAAGTTGGTCTGGAATGGCAGCACAATTGATGCGCGTATAGCTTTCCTCTCTTCTCTGACTGAGTGCATGGATGGCTCCAGCGATGAGTTCTTTGCCGGTTCCGCTCTCTCCTAGAACCAGAACGGTGGCATTGGTGGGGGCGACTGTTTTGATCAGTTCCCTCATGGAATTTATACCTGCGGATTCTCCGATGATTTTTTCCAAGCCAAAGGAGGTTTTACTGGCATTTTTCAATGCCAGATTTTCTTGAATGAGTGCATGCCTCTCGGCGCATCGAGCCACTGCGTGCAGTAATTCCTCCGGGGCAAATGGCTTTGCCAGGTAATCAATGGCACCCGACTTAATTGCTTCAACAGCGAGTTTCGGTGTGGCATAAGCTGTAATCATCAAAATGGGAAGATCAGGTTTGCCCTTGGACATCTCCTTGAGAAATTCATAGCCACTCATCCCTCCCAGCCGAGCATCTGTAATGACAAGAAAGCATGGCTCCGTCTTGAGCATTTCAAGCGCTTCCTCTGCTGATTCCGCGGCTATTGTTTCATAGCCCTCATCTTTCATGACGGTTGCGAGCGAAATGCGCATATTTTTCTCATCATCAACGATGAGGATGGGGGGTAGATTTCTGTTCATCCCTGATTTCTTTGCAATTTGATCAACGTTCGAGCGGGAAATTGTAGTATGAACTTGGTGCCTTCGCCAAGCTGTGATTCTACCTTTAGATGTCCTCCGTAAATTTCTACATTGTGTCTGACGATGGCCAGGCCCAATCCGGTTCCTTTTTCTTTGGTCGTGAAATAAGGTTCAAAAACTTGATCCAATAACTCTTGCGACATTCCTGGACCGCTATCTTCAATGGTGACGAGGATTGAATAATCCTCACCGGCTGAGGCTGTCAGTTTAATTTTGCAATTTTCAGGTATGGCCTCTCTTGCATTCTGAAGGATGTTGACCATGATTTCATTGAAATGCCCTCTCTGCATAAAAACTTTTGGAAGAGCTGGTGCGTAGTCGCGTTCAATTTTCATCTTGAAATCTGCTGCTTCTGGAAAAACCTGTTCAACGGCTTGATCCATTTCTTCTGGAATATTCAAAGGTTCGACAGAACCTTCTGCAAGTTGGGCGAAACCCATGAGGTCGGTGATGATGCGGTCGGATCGGTGGACTTCCTCTCTGATCAGGTGGATTTGCTGCGTAATCGTTTTTCCCTCTTTAACCGTTCTTTGCAGGGTAAAGGCAGCATTGTTGATGATTCCGAGCGGGTTCTTTAACTGGTGGGCTATCTCAGCTGCTAGTCTGCCTGTGGCCTGAAGCTGCTCTTGACGTATTTTGAATTCTCTTGACTCATCCTCAGCCCGTCTCTGCTTGTCAAACAAGGTTTGAAAGCCGTAGCACCACAAGGTCATGGTACCCAGAATCACCAGTCTCAAAACAAAAGAATCGGTGTTGGTATTCACGGATTCCAATTCGACTCTGGCTATCGCAAGATCTGTCAGCCCTGCCATCATGAAGCAAATGACGGTCAGTGTGTTTACGGTGATCTGGGTCGTTGGAGCGTATATACTTAGAGCATTGCGAACGATCAAGAGCAAGAAAAGCCAGAACAGCAAGCTTTGAAATCCTCCTGTCACCAGCGTCAGAGCAGAGAGGAAAAGCATATCTAGGACGCTGATGGCAAGGACAATCAGTTGATTGAACCAAAGTGGAAGCTGCTTCATTCCCGCAATCATGATTCCACAGCCTATGTTGAGGAAGGTGTAGATAATGAAAAACTGGCGCACAATGGTCAAAGCTACCTCGCGGGTATTGGCCACATCGTGCACCCAGTTTGAAAAAAACAGGTAGTAGCCAAGTAGTAGAAGTAGGCAAGCTTTGACGGGTAGCCCAAAGTCGCACTCAACTGTTTTGATGCGGCTTGCGATGCGTTTGCTTTCCACATCCCGGTTTTTTTCCAGATGAGGCCAGCGTTTTTTGAAGAAACTTGCTAATCGATCGAATGACATGGCGCGAGATCAGGACATTGGATCTATGCTAGCAATTCCAATGCCTTATCTACGATTTCATGGGTTTTCCACAACCTGCCAACACCTTCGTAACCGCATGATAACATACCCTCCTCAGGGCCAATAAATTGAGCTCCTCGTGCAGCCAAGGTGCTGACATGTGCTTGAGTGGCGGGGTGCTGCCACATTTTACCATTCATAGCAGGAGCGAGCAGGATTTTCGCCTCTGGATTCAAAGCGAGTGCAACGCATGTCAGTGCATCGTTTGCCAATCCCAGTGATAAACCAGCTATTGTCTTTGCTGTGGCGGGCGCGACTAAAAGCAGGTCTGCCTCATCTGCTAAACGAATATGCGCAGGTTTCCAACCATCTTCCTCGTCATATGAGTCGGTGATGACGGGGCGGCGTGAAAGTGTTTTGAACGGCAGAGGAGTGATGAATTTTTGTGCATCCTGAGTCATTATGACCGTGATTTGATGTCCTTTTTTGGTGAGTTCGCTGGCAATATCAATGGCTTTGTGAGCAGCAATTGAGCCTGTGACACCGAGTGCGATCTTCTTGCTCATTTTTTCCTATGCGTTTTATTAAGTCAATTTTCCAACGCATTTTGAATCGCAGCGGGAAGCTGTTGACGATGCGCTTTCAAGCGTTCCGATTGAACGATGCCTTGCAGCCTGCGTAAATCTTCTTTCACAGAACCTGATATAATCAGGAAATCAAAGAACCCCCAATGCTCAATTTCTCTTTTTGCGTGAGCCAGTCGCTTGAGAATCACCTCTTGTTGATCGGTATCCCGGTTTCTTAGCCTACTTTCAAGTTCACCAAAACTCGGAGGGCTCAGGAATACGGTGACGAGAGATTTATGGAGTTTGGGGTCATGTTTTGCGTGGTTACGAATATTTTCTGCCCCTTGCACGTCAATATTGAGCAATATATCCTGGCCTTCTTCAAGTTGATTAAAGATATCCTTCTTTCGAGTTCCATAATGGTTTCCATAGACCTCGGCATATTCCAGAAAATCGGCGTTCTGGATTCCCTCTTCAAAAGCCTTCTTGTCCAGAAAGTGATAATCAACCCCTTGCCTTTCGTTGGCTCTGGGGGAGCGCGTGGTGCAGGTAATGACCCGGCTTACCTGTGGTTCTGCATTCATTAAATTCTGGCACAGGGTGGTTTTGCCAGAACCTGAAGGCGCCGTAATCAAAAGCAAAAGGGGGATATGTTGACTGGTAGCGATAGTATGGCTCCTTATTCAAGATTTTGAACTTGTTCGCGGAATTTTTCCAATTCTGTCTTTAACGTTACCACAATGTGTGCGATTTCATGGTTGGAAGCTTTGGATCCGATCGTATTAATTTCTCTGAACATTTCTTGAGCCAGAAAATCCAGACTGCGTCCAACTTGTTGCTGCTTCTCACAAAGTGAGTTGAAATGTTCAAAATGGCTTTCAAGCCGGGTGATTTCCTCGGTTATATCGCTTTTGTCAGCAAACAAGACCAGTTCTTTCAGTATGCGCTCATCGGTGAGGTCGATCTGATCAAGTCCCGCATGCTTTAATCGATCCATCAATAGTTGTCGATGCTTAGCCGGTAGCTCTGAAGCTTTTGTCTGGATTTGTGCAAGGGATTCACGCATGGACTTGATACGTTCTGTCAAATCCTTGTGAAGGTGCTTGCCTTCGGTTTCTCTCATTGAAATCAAACCTTTCATGGCTTGTTCAACGGCTGATTTCAGGGTCGACCAGATGCTCTCTGCATCCGGGATTTTCGGATCAATTTTCAAGACACCCGGAATACGGGTCAGAAGCTCCAAATTGACCTCCGTCCTCGTGCCCATCTTGGACGCGAGTGATTGAAGCGATTTGATAGAGGTTTCAGCTAATTGCTGGTTGATGCGGGGTTCTGCGCAATCGTTGCCTTCCAGATCGGATAGTTGTACCCTTACCTGAATACGTCCTCTTGACAGAAAACCACTCAAGTAAGAGCGTAGCTTGCCTTCCAGGGCGTCAAATTCCCGAGGTAAAGACATTGCGAATTCGAGTTGTTTTCGGTTGACAGAATTGATTTCCGCAACCACTCGATACCCTTTGTCCACGCTCTCTCCCCGGCCATAGCCGGTCATCGACTTAATCATAGGCAAGATTGAAACGGAGATCGTGCGGGGAAGTCAACAACTGCCTGTTAGAAGAAGGAGCTGAAATAGATTTGAGAAGTGTTCTGAGCGAGAAATGGACTGAGCTCAATACAGCTTTTTATTTCTCTCCCATTTCTTCCGAGCAATGATTCCCCTTCATCACTGGCACGACCGCCCTGAAGAGTTCTTTAAGTTGTTTAATCAGTTTTTCAGAAGACACCTTGTCTTCCCCCAAGGCAGATTTCTCCAGATCCGCACATATGCTTGACATCAAATTCAAGCCGTAGATCTGGCACACAGACCTGTAAGAATGGGCCAGTCTTCTTAAATTTTTCAGGTCAGGCGAGCTCAGACTCTCTAACATTTCATTCAACCGCTCAGGAGTGCTCTCCAGAAAATCTGAAACCAATTCCATGGTGCCATCCTTCCCAATGTCACGATAAAGGCCCTTTAACTTTGTGGACACTTCATCCATTTCCTTGCTCAGATTCTCAGTCATGCTCGCGTTAAATTTTTTTATTGTGAAATCCGCTCGAATCTCCAGTGGCCATTCCTTCGACGAATTTGAAAGATATATCTGACTGCAATATTAATCATACTGTTTCTCGCATGTCTTCGCTGCTTCGGCTGAGCGGTGGCCGGATTCTCACATCGAAATGGATTGGTGTGGTTTTTGGCAATATTCTTTGTGCGTGCAGGTAGTAGATGTTTCTGGTTGCTTCTTATCCAAATATTTCGGTAATGAGCTTTTTTTAACAAAAAACACTGAAAGATTCTTTTCGAGCCTTTGAGCTTCTGAAACTCATGATTTCCAGAACGAAATCTTTAGGTAGAAATCAGTTCATTTCAAGTTTCTTCCGAAACCGTTGTGTGGAGGTGACTTTTCAGCGGCACTATCTTTATTTGCATCCCTTTGGGCGATCGTATTCGATTTTCCATTCACGCATTCTGATGGAGGCTTGAGAGTTTCAATGCATCGGAGCTTGATTATGGGAAGTGTTATGAAAGAAAAAACGGCTTAAATCCGTTCTTTTTGGCGGATCAGTAGAAGCTCTTTCATGACGCCGTGCATGCTGGGATTGGGATTCGATTGAGCGCCGAATGAATCGTGCAGCTGCCGGTAAAGATTGAACAAACAATCGTAAACGATCATTGAGGCCTGGTTCGGCTTGTAACTCATTGATTTGGTAGAGGTCAAATGGCTTTGAGCTGTCATGATGTCTGGGTAAATGCCTCCAACCACACTTCCTGCGATGACTCCCCCTAGTGCACACGTTTGATTGGAGCCGGAAATCAGGATCTCGCAATGTGTAATATCTGCATAAATTTGCATGAGCATGGGGTTTTGTTCAGCCAAGCCACCACAAGCAATGACTTTATTTACCGGAATCCCATGGCGGGCCATTTGCTCAAGAATCATCCTCGCTCCAAACGCAGTTGCTTCGATCAATGCACGGTATATCTCTGATGGTCTGGTTTGTATGGTTTGGCCTAGGATCAGTCCCGTGAGCTGTGGATCGCACAGCAGGCATCTATTCCCATTATTCCAGTCCAGAGCCAATAAACCAGTTTCTCCAGGTTTCAGTAAAATTGCTTCATCAGTCAAGGAAGCATGCGTATGAGCGGAATCACCTAGAATATTATCTACCCACCAACCAAATAAATCGCCAACAGCAGATTGTCCTGCCTCCAATCCATGATGACCGGGTAAGACGGACTCAGACACAATTCCACATAACCCAGGAATGAACGGCAGTTCCTGTATTTGTGGTGCTACGATAATATCGCAAGTCGAAGTTCCCATGATTTTGACCATCGTACCTTGCTTGATTCCACAGCCAACTGCTCCCATGTGGGCATCCAATGCTCCTGTCGCAATGGGAGTTCCTGGCTTCAGCCCCAATTTCGATGCCCAGGATGGACTCAAATGTCCTGCTGGTTCGTGGATTGGCTGGACTATGGCATTGTCCAGAGATCTTCTGATTCTTGCCAGCTCTGGGTGCTGTGCTGCCAGAAAGGCCTCGTCAGGATAGCCCCCCCAATCTGTGTTGTAGAGGGCTTTATGGCCAGCAGCACAAATGTTTCGAACTGGGTTTTGTTCTTTGCCCGTTAAAATTGCCGGTATCCAATCGGATATTTCAATCCAGCTATATGCAGCGGCAACCACTTCCGGATTTGACTGCGCACAGCGCCACAGTTTTGCCCAGAACCACTCTGATGAATAGTTGCCGCCGCATTTCTCCAGATACTCAGGTTTATCCACGGAGGCTGCTGCAGTCAGCTTTTGTGCTTCTTCGGATGCCGTATGATCTTTCCATAGCCACGCCATGGCAGCAGGCTCATCAGCAAACTGGGGTTGTCTGACAAGGGAATTCCCATTTTTGTCGATGGGCATGGGAGTGCTGCCAGTCGCGTCGATACCAATTCCCAGAATCTGATCAGGATGGAATTGTGTATTGTTTTCAGCTGCTAATATTAATGCCTTTTTCACCGAGGCAACGGCCCCCTTCAAATAATCCTCTGGATGCTGGCGCGCCAAATCAGGTATTTTTGGGTTGCTCACAATCCCTTGCTGTCCATGCTCATAAAGGGCCACAGCACTTGCTGCTTCCTGGCCGCTTTGAGCGTCAATGATAAGGCATCTCACTGAATTGGTGCCGTAATCCAGTCCTAAAGCATAACTTGTGGGTGACATTTTCTTTGGGGGGGGTGTTCGATATTTGATTACCAATATCCAATGATGCGACCTGAAGGGATTGTGGCATTGTGGGGTCGCATCTCTGATTGTTTTCGCCAGTTGACGGAACCGTCAACCAAGCCGACATGGCCACCTTGAGATTTGATGGTTTCAGGCTCAGGAAATGAGTTCTCGCCACTTTTCACCGGCCCTGTGCCGCCGTGAGGTGACGAGGTAATGGGGGGATTCACGGTGCCTTTCTCAATAACATCACTGATCATGGGAAGGTTTGGATCATCTGTGGCTCGCTGAGGGGAGTCCCAGGGCCATGGATCATCCTGATAATCGGCACTGCGGTCACGTAGGTCCTTGTCGGTCCTGTGCCCCCAGAGAAAGTAATAGCCCAGACGGTAACCTACGCCGGGCTGCACACGAAACCACTTCTGGTTGTTTGGGCAACTGAAGGAATTTGTCGATAAACCGCCTCTGACACGCATGTAATCAAAGACTCCGGAGTGTATGAAAGAGAAATGCTCAATGCCGTTGTCTCTCAGACCTTCCGGAAATTTTTGCTCATTGTCATTGGCGTACATCAGCATCGTCAACACGACCTGACGTTGATTGGATTTGCAGACGGCACGTTTTCCCTGTTCCTTTGCCTTACTCAGCGCTGGCAGCAGCATGGAGGCCAGAATGGCAATGATCGCGATCACTACCAGCAATTCGATCAGTGTAAATGCTGCTTGGTGCTGTCGTGTTCTTCTGTTCATTCAATCATGATCTGGCTCATGGCTGTGCATTGGGCTATGGTAGGAAAGATGCGAGGTTTTGCAATACACCAAATCTTTCGATCAGGCATGTCCCAGCTCAAACGAGTCGTGTCCTGTGTCGCGCTTTTGATGGTTCCCTTGAACCCCACGCTTGCTGAATCACAAATTTCGAGGGCAAGCACCAGACCATCTGAAGTATATGACTCATGCATGGTTTGCCATAGTACGCGGGAGATGCAACGCGGTCCAATCCTCGATGGGTTACCTTCCTGGTATGTGATGCATCAATTAAGCAAATTCAAGCAAGGGATCCGTGGTGCAAAAGAACAAAATAAGAGTGAATTCTTAATGCACTCCGTCGTAAAGCAATACGACAATCCCATTATCTGGAAGGAGCTTGCGGCACATATCGAATCTCTGCCGGCACCCGATCATCTCAAGTTGATACGAGGGAATCCTGAAAGAGGGAAAGTGCTGTTTGCCGTTTGCTCAAGTTGCCATGGGGCTCAAGGGCAGGGAAATCAGAGCCTGAAGGCGCCACCATTGAATGTGCAGGAAGATTGGTATTTGATGGAGCAATTAAGGAAATACCAATCCGGAATGCGTGGTTATGATGCTAGAGATACTGAGGGTAGATTAATGCAGAGCATCGTCCGCTTGTATTCACTGCAAGACTTGAAAGACATCGTTGCATTTATTACCAGAACAGCGCCTCCCAAAAATACTGAGTAAGAAATCAGAGAATCGTGATTCGATCGGCTATGTAAATGTTCCCTATGACTGGACTGTTTTCATGCGTTCTGAAAATTTCGTTGCCTCATGGCAGGCGCGACGCAATCTTTTCACTCCATACCGCATGTTGCGTTGTTTGAATAAATGGGATCCACTTACGAATGTATCTGCACCCTCGCGAGCGCACATGGCGCCTGTTTTGTCATTGATACCTCCGTCTACCTGGATGCGGAAATTGAGCTTGCGGTCTTTCCTCCATTTTTGAGCTTGTTGGATTTTGGGTAGTGTTTCTTCAATGAACGATTGCCCTCCGAATCCTGGGTTGACTGTCATCACCAAAAGAAGATCAATCTTATCCAGATAAGGTTCAGCATCCTTGATGGAAGTAGGCGGGTTCACCGCCAAACCTACTTTCCGATTCAATGAGCGAATCTGCCAGATGAGATCCTCTACTCTCCTGCCTAACTCTGCATGAATCGTGATGGCATCTGCTCCTGCTTCTTTAAATAGCTTCAGCAGGGTATCAGGTTTTGAACACATCAGGTGAACGTCGAATAGCAAGGAAGAGTGCTTTCTCAGGGCCTTGACCACATCTGGACCAAAGCTCAGGTTGGGCACGAAATGCCCATCCATGATATCCAGATGAAGCCATTCCGCTCCAGAACGTCTGACACGCTCTGAATCCCTTTGAAAATGCCCAAAATGCGCCGCTAGCAAGGACGGCGCGACGATCAAAGGATGGCGGGTGTCCTCTCCACTCATCAGTAATTCCTAGGTCAGGCAGTCGCTGGAGACGCTCCTCCAAATCCTGGGTCCAATTCAGTTTTGGGTGTCTCAGGCTCCGGTGTCGACGTGACTGCCTGAGCCCCCATGGGTGGAGTGGGCGGATCCGTTGGTGCTTGAGGTGGATTGAACTTTCCTGTACGAACGATTTCTTCGACTTGAGCCCCATCTAGTGTTTCGTATTCCAGAAGGCTGTTGGCAATCAATTCAAGTTTTGGCCTGTTATCATCGATCAAAGTCTTTGCTGTGTTGAAACCATCATCGATCAGGCGCTTCACCTCTGTATCGATTTCCTGAGACGTGTGCTCGCTGTAGGCCTTTGATCTTGCCATGTCCTTACCCAGAAAAACGTAATCGCTGTCGTCTCCTCCATATTGAACCATTCCCAGGCGTTTGCTCATGCCGTATTGACAGACCATGGCCTTCGCCAATTGGGTGGCTTGCTGAATATCACCTGCGGCTCCTGTGGACATATCATTTGTGACAACTTCCTCTGCGATGCGGCCCGCCATGGTGACGGCAATCATGTCCTCCATTTCTTTTTTCTGACGGTTTAAAATATCCTGCTTTGGAAGCGACATTGTGGAACCCAGAGACTGCCCACGGGGAATAATGGTGACCTTGTGAAGAGGGTGGGTGTGCTCCAGCATGACATTGACAATGGCATGGCCTGCTTCGTGCCATGCAGTGATTTTCTTGTCTTCATCTGTCATGGCCAGACTTCTTCGCTCACGACCCCACCTCACTTTGTCACGAGCTTCTTCCAATTCCAACATGCCGATGGACTTACGATTGGCGCGTGCGGCAATGAGCGCAGCTTCGTTGAGAAGATTGGCCAGCTCTGCGCCGGAATAGCCCGGAGTGCCGCGTGCGATGACGCCCAGGTCCACATCTGGGCCTAGTTTGACATTCTTGGCATGGACTTTAAGGATCTGCTCACGACCTTTGATGTCGGGTAGATTAACCGAAATCTGGCGATCAAATCGACCGGGCCGAAGCAGAGCTGGGTCCAGCACATCCGGGCGATTGGTTGCCGCAATAATGATGATTCCCTCCTGTGTGTCGAATCCGTCCATCTCCACCAGCAATGCATTCAGTGTCTGTTCACGCTCGTCGTTGCCTCCGCCCAGTCCATGACCGCGACTGCGACCCACTGCATCGATCTCATCAATGAAAATAAGACACGGGGTGCTCTTGCGGGCTTGTTCAAACATGTCCCTTACTCGACTTGCTCCTACACCAACAAACATTTCGACGAAATCGGATCCACTGATACTGAAAAACGATGCATCGGCCTCCCCAGCAATTGCTTTGGCTAGGAGTGTCTTGCCTGTGCCGGGTGAACCTATCATCAGGATTCCTTTCGGTATACGACCCCCGAGTTTCTGGAATTTTTTCGGATCCTTCAGGAATTCTACCAGCTCGGAAACCTCCTCCTTTGCTTCATCTACACCTGCAACATCCTTGAAAGTGGTGCGATTTTTATCTTTGCTCAGCATGCGGGCCTTGCTTTTCCCAAAACTCAGGGCTCCTTTGCCTGCGTTGCGTATCTGTCTGATGAGAAAGAAGTATACCAGAGCTGCAATGATCAGGAACGGCAAAATTGAGAACAGGAAACCCGTCAGCATGGTATTTGGTTGGGTAGCTCGAAATTTCGAGCTTTCGAGCATCTTTATCTCAAGAGGTTCCATCAAGACCGTTTTGATGTGAAAGGCCTTCATTGACTGAGCTTGATCCTCATCCAAAATGTAGTCTATCTGCCCGTTGTTGCTGACTGTGTGCTCTTTATAGAGACCAGTGATTTCTTGAAGTCGACTCTGCGGATCGTAGTTGATCACACCTTTTTCCACGAGGTCGTTTTCGACCATGAACTGTAGCTCGGCATAGTTGATGGTTTCCTGATTACCAGCTTCATTCTGGCGTTGCAGGAACATGATCAATGGAATAAGTCCCAGGATGGCTATCCAGATCAGAAGAGTCTTTGGCGGAACTTTCATTTCGCCATTTTCGTTATCTTCGTCTGGTTTGTTATTTTTTGGTGCGTTCTTTGGCATCGTAGATTATGTAGATGTTACACCTTGCGCATGTTTGATGCAACCATCTATACCATGGACGTCATTGTTTCTGTAACGCCGTGCTTTATCTCAATCAATCTGTCGTTTTTCCTGTGGTCTTTGGCTTCGAAGGTAAAAGAGATCGTAAACTCCGCAAATGAGCTTAATACAATACAATCGCCCCGACAAACGCCCTTATCAAGTTGGAGACAAAAAGGCTCTTTATCAAATATGTATCCGAACTGCAAATGCAGGTCACGATGCCCGCCATATTTATGAAGATACCCTCCTGCTTGGTGATCTTTACCTGGGCTCCTACCTGCATCATCAGCCAGAGATGGTTTGGGTCATGGAGAACAATCTTGGGCTTTGTGGATACCTTGCGGCCGTCAGTGACACAATAAGCTATCAAAACTGGTTTTTGACTGAGTGGCTTCCAGGAATCCAAAAGGGCAGGCAAGTTCAGCTTCATGATGGAACATCTGAGAGTCCAGACGATTCCTTGTTGGCTTCCCTGTTCGATTATTCAATGTATCGTCCCGAATGGTTGCATGACTATCCTGCTCATTTTCATATTGCATTGCTCGAGCATGTTCGAGGCATGGGAAACGGAAGCAACTGGATTCATGAATTATTTCAGGTGCTTCAAAAGCAAGGCTGTCCCGGCGTTCATCTGGGAATGCATCCGGAAAACCACAGTGCGCTATCCTTTTTTAAAAAAATAGGGTTCCGCAAACTGGAGTATGCGGATTTGCCCAGGGAAGAAGTGCTTTATTTGGGAAAAAACTTGAAGCCGGAAGAATTTTAGGAACCAATGACCCATATGAAAGATCCCATGAATGATGCGCAACGTTATTTGGACATCGTTGCCAGTCAGATCCGTCAGGTTCGTGAAACCCAATGGTCCTCGATTCAAACTGCCGGGCAATGGATCGGCGATGCCCTTGCGGGTGATCACTGGTTTTACACTTTCGGCACGGGACACTCACGCATGTTGGCTGAAGAGGTCTTTCATCGAGCAGGCGGCCTGGCAAGGGCCATTCCTTTTCTCGATCCAATGGTTTATTTTACGGCCGGGGCTGAAGCTGCGACAGCATTTGAACGGAAAGAGGGAGCGGCGAAAGAATTACTCAGTCAGTATCCAGTTGCTTCAGGTGATGTTCTTCTGGTTGCGTCCAACTCAGGTCGAAACGCTCTGCCAATCGAAATGGCGCTCCATGCCAAGGAGCTGGGGTTAAAGGTGATCGCTCTGGTGAATTTGGAGCACAGCAAAGCCTGGCCGACACGTCATTCTTCGGGGGGGAACCTGGCGGAAACGGCGGATTTGGTCCTGGATAACTGCGGCATCGAAGGGGATGCGGCTCTTGAAATCGACGGCGTGCCTGGACGGGTTGCTCCGACGTCAACCATCACCGGAGCTCTCTTGGTGAATTTGGTAATGGTAGCTGCCGTTTCACACATGAAGTCAAATGGAATCGATCCTGAAATCTACATCAGTAGCAACAGCAATGGAGACGATCACAACACTCGGCTTGCCGATAAATATCGTGATCGGATCCGGCACTTGTAACACTGGCCCATGCGGTTAAGAACTCAAAAGACTTTCGCTAGCCTGTTGAGATCGAAATGCTTCAAAGGATTTCAACCGTCTTGCATCTTCCTGCAAGCCAACTATCTGAAAAGGCTCGATTCAGCGTTTGCTGTCAGTGTGTTATGTTCCTTGGGGAGAGTGATTCTGATGTCATTTTGCATTTTGCCGAGTGACAAACAACCCAGAGTCTTAGTTTTGCCAATTGCACGCCTCGACAGGAAAACATCCTTGCCAAATATTTATTTTTCTTACGTATCCGCAAATACGATCATGGGTTGACCTGTTTGAAGAAGGATGTCCAGCGATAACTATCACTTCAAAGGCATGAAACTTTCATTATTCAAAAAGGATGTTGAAAGTTTTAAAACTCGCGCGCCTGTAAATTCATTTTGATGCTGTCGCAGAGCCACCCTTGTGGTTCTCAGAATAGAGGAGTAAATAGTTGGCAAAGCTTCGTGATTTGAAAGCTTGTATTTTGACTCTTTCGAGGCTAACTGTGACATGATATCCAAAACGATCATGAACAGAAGACAATTCATTCATTCAGCTACTGCATCCGCTGCTGCGGTGGGTATGACCCAATCTCACCAGCTAAAAGCAGATCACCACAACGAAGCAAAAAGCCCCAAGTTACTTGAGTGGCGACGTTGGCATATTGAATCCGCTTCCAAACAAGTGATGGTGGATCGATTTTTAAAAAATGCTGCCATTCCGGCGTTGAACAGACAAGGCATCAAGCCTGTAGGTGTCTTCCATTCTCAACCCAAAGATGGAGAACAAGACCACTCCATTCATGCATTGATTCCTTATCCGACGCTTGAGTCTTATTACGACATGCGGCGGACACTGAGTGAGGACAGTGGTTTCTTTGAAAACGGTCAGGAATACCTCTCCACGCCGAAAGGGGATCCAGCTTATACAAGAATCGAAAGTACACTCATGCGCCCTTTTGATGACTATCCCTACGTTAAAATTCCACGAACGGGAGAGCGGATTTTTGAACTCCGTGTGTATGAAAGTCACAATGAGCAAAAAGCCGCATTGAAAGTGGAGATGTTCAATAGCGGCGAATTCGACATTTTTAAAAATGTAGGCCTTGACAGCGTCTTTTGTGGCGAGGCTTTGTCCGGACCAGGCTTGCCTAATTTAATTTACCTTGTTGCCTACAGTGACATGGCAGAGCGAAAAGCGGCATGGGGTCGTTTCTCCAAAGATCCTGACTGGCAGGTGCTCAGAAAAAACAAACGCTACGCAGACACTGTCTCCAAAATTAACCAAACATTTTTGAAGCCAGCACCTTATTCACAGATTTAACCACATTGGTAGGAGGGAAGTCACAGACACCCTTTGTTGGTTCAAGCCCCATTGATAAGCCTCATGGTGTAACAGAAATGCGGAGCAGTTCTGGGCTTGAAAAATAAATATTTAATGCGGAAAAGCCATTAATTCCATGGGGTAGATTGTGGTTGATTGTAGGTAAGCAACCTATAACAACAGTAATCCATGCAACACTGCATGGGGTCAATCTGTTCTGACTTCGGTTTTTCACAGGCTTACGTTAAACAAGAACCTGCCCCATGCAGCCCGATAGGTTGAAGAAAAAGATTTAAAATCCTGTTGACCGATGAAGCGAAAAAACATAGTTTGCTTTCCGTCGTCGCGACACGTTTAAAACCAAGAACGTATGTGGCAAGGTGGTTTAAAAAATTTTGTAAAAAAGATTTAAATTACTGTTGACGGACGAAGCTGAAAAACATAAAACACAGCTCGTCATTAATTGGCTACTGAGATGCCGATACGACTTCGAAAGAAATCGGCTCTCAGTTTTTTTGGCCCCTAATGACTTTGATGTTCCTGTCCTAAAGGAACAATGTTCTTTGAAAATTGAATTGTGCGATTAAGCATGAGCCCTTGATGTTTTCTTCGGAAAACAAGAGTTTTAAGAATGCGCTTTCAGTAGCAATACTGAAATGCTCAACATATATAATTAGTCGGAGAGTTTGATTCTGGCTCAGAACGAACGCTGGCGGCGTGGATAAGACATGCAAGTCGAACGGAGAATATTCGGTAGCAATACTGGGTATTTTTAGTGGCGAAAGGGTGCGTAACACGTGGGTAATCTACCGTAAAGTTCGGAATAACTTCGAGAAATCAAAGCTAATACCGAATGTGATCTGACAGGGACATCCCTGTTCCATTAAAGCTAGGGACCTTCGGGCCTGGCGCTTTACGATGAGCCCGCGCCCTATCAGCTTGTTGGTGAGGTAAAAGCTCACCAAGGCTAAGACGGGTAGCCGGTCTGAGAGGACGATCGGCCACACTGGAACTGAGACACGGTCCAGACACCTACGGGTGGCAGCAGTCGAGAATCATTCACAATGGGGGAAACCCTGATGGTGCGACGCCGCGTGGGGGATGAAGGTCTTCGGATTGTAAACCCCTGTCATTTGTGAACAAACCTTTTGGTTTAATAGATCAAAAGCTGATAGTAGCAAAAGAGGAAGGGACGGCTAACTCCGTGCCAGCAGCCGCGGTAATACGGAGGTCCCAAGCGTTGTTCGGATTTACTGGGCGTAAAGGGTGCGTAGGTGGCCAGGAAAGTTTGATGTGAAAGCTCCGAGCTCAACTCGGAAAATGCATTGAATACTACTTGGCTTGAGGATCGGAGGGGAGACTGGAATTCTCGGTGTAGCAGTGAAATGCGTAGATATCGAGAGGAACACCAGTGGCGAAGGCGAGTCTCTGGACGATTCCTGACACTGAGGCACGAAAGCTAGGGGAGCAAACAGGATTAGATACCCTGGTAGTCCTAGCCGTAAACGGTGCACACTTGCTGTAGGAGGATTCGACCCCTTCTGTGGCGGAGCAAACGCGTTAAGTGTGCCGCCTGGGGAGTACGGTCGCAAGATTAAAACTCAAAGAAATTGACGGGGGCCTGCACAAGCGGTGGAGTATGTGGCTTAATTCGATGCAACGCGAAGAACCTTACCTGGCCTTGACATGCATCTCTAAGCGTGTGAAAGCACGTGACCCTTCGGGGAATTTGCACAGGTGCTGCATGGCTGTCGTCAGCTCGTGTCGTGAGATGTTGGGTTAAGTCCCGCAACGAGCGCAACCCTTGTGTCCTGTTGCCACTTCCGCTAACGCGGAAAGCACTCTGGACAGACTGCCTCGTCTCAACGAGGAGGAAGGTGGGGATGACGTCAAGTCAGTATGGCCCTTACGGCCAGGGCTGCACACGTACTACAATGCCTGGTACAATGGGAAGCAATACCGTGAGGTGGAGCAAATCCTCAAAACCAGGCCCAGTTCAGATTGTAGTCTGCAACTCGACTACATGAAGTCGGAATCGCTAGTAATGGCGCATCAGCTACGGCGCCGTGAATACGTTCCCAGGCCTTGTACACACCGCCCGTCACATCATGAAAGCCGGTTGTACCCGAAGTCGCTGAGCTAACCCGCAAGGGAGGCAAGTGCCGAAGGTATGGCTGGTAATTGGGATGAAGTCGTAACAAGGTAGCCGTAGGGGAACCTGCGGCTGGATCACCTCCTTTCTAAGGAGTAGGCATGGTTGAATAAACCATAGCTAGGTCGAATTCCGTTTCGACGGAATGGGGTAATTGCTGATCGCACAATTCAGCTTTCAAATAAGGTATATAGGATCCTGAAAACAGGAGCCATGGCCAGGCCTTTTGATGGGGCTGTAGCTCAGTTGGTAGAGCGTCTGCTTTGCAAGCAGAATGTCAGGAGTTCGAATCTCCTCAGCTCCACCATTTTGAGTTACAATTATCAAGGGTATTACTTTACGGTAGGGCTTGTAGCTCAGTTGGTTAGAGCACACGCTTGATAAGCGTGGGGTCACTGGTTCGAATCCAGTCAGGCCCACCATACCAATTTAATTTTAACCGGTTGTTGAATCGGTTTTGTTCTTTGACAACTACATATAGGTGAAAACCAAATAATCTACAATTCGCTGAGTTCTTATTTTAGAATAAGAGTTCAATTTTTGTGATCAAGCTACTAAGTGCAACAGGTGGATGCCTTGGTGCCAAGAGGCGATGAAGGACGCAACAAGCTGCGATAAGCTACGGTTAGCCGCAAGTAGGCCTTGACCCGTGGATTTCCGAATGGAGCAATCCAATCCCAGTTATGTGGGATTATCACTGGATGAATTCATAGTCCAGTGAAGCGATACGGGGTGAAGTGAAACATCTCAGTAACCCCAGGAAAAGAAAACGAATGTGATTCCGTAAGTAGTGGCGAGCGAAAGCGGAACAGGCTAAACCTAGGAAACTTGTTTCCTAGGGGTTGTGGGACCTTAATGTGGGACACCGAGAGTGAATATAATGTTCTGGAAAGTTCAACCAAAGACCGTGACAGTCGGGTGTGTGAAGCTCAAAGTGCCCTAGAGGTATCCCAAGTAATGCGGTGCACGTGAAACTCTGCATGAATCTGTCCAGACCACTGGATAAGCCTAAATACTCCTTGGCAACCGATAGTGAACTAGTACCGTGAGGGAAAGGTGAAAAGAACCCCTGCTAGGGGAGTGAAATAGTACCTGAAACCCGTTGCATACAAAGTTTCGAAGCCCCCTTGTGGGGTGACGGAGTGCCTTTTGCATAATGAGTCTGCGAGTTGTTGTCTGTGGCAAGCCTAAGTCCTTATGGGATGGAGGCGAAGGGAAACCGAGTGTGAAATGCGCGATTTAGTCGCAGGCAATAGACCCGAAGCGGAGGTGATCTATTCATGAGCAGGTTGAAGCAGCGGTAATACGCTGTGAAGGACCGAACCGGTGTACGTTGAAAAGTGCTCGGATGACTTGTGAATAGGAGCGAAAGACTAATCAAACCCCGTGATAGCTGGTTCTCTCCGAAATAGATTGAGGTCTAGCGTCAGATGCTGACTTACGGAGGTAGAGCACTGGATGGCTTAGGGCCCATACCAGGGTACCAAAACCAATCAAACTCCGAATGCCGTAAGGTGTAATCTGGCAGTGAGTCTGTGGGGGATAAGCTTCACAGGCGAGAGGGAAACATCCCAGACCGTCGGCTAAGGTGCCGAAATATGATTAAGTGGAAAGGATGTGATGTTACTTAGACAGTGAGGATGTTGGCTTAGAGGCAGCCACCATTTAAACAGTGCGTAATAGCTGACTCATCGAGTGATATCGCGCCGAAAATGATTGGCGATTAAATCATATACCGAAGCCACGGACCCCGTTATGCGGGGTGGTAGGAGAGCATAATCAGTGCTGCGAAGCTGGACTGTAAAGGAAAGTGGAGCGCTGATTAGTGAGAATGCAGACATGAGTAGCGATAAGCCAGATGAGAATTCTGGCCGCCGTAAACCCAAGGTTTCCTGGGGCAGGTTCGTCCGCCCAGGGTTAGTCGGGAGCTAAGACGAGGCCGTAGGGCGTAGTCGATGCACAGCAGTTTAATATTCCTGCACCGGCAAGGGTTAAGGTAACAAGGGACGTGAATAAAAAAGTGACTAAGTCATCGAAAGACAGAGCCTAGCCTTCGGGCGAAGCGCATCACCGGACTATTGACCGAGAAAAGCTTGTTATTGTTCCCCTGGCCGCCCGTACCGTAAACCGACACAGGTGGGTGAGTGTAAATGCACTAAGGCGCGCGAGATAAACCTCTCTAAGGAACTCGGCAAAATAGCCCCGTAACTTCGGGAGAAGGGGTACCCCACGCAAGTGGGGTCACAGTAAATTGGGTTTGGCGACTGTTTACCAAAAACACAGCACTCTGCTAAGTCGTGAAGACGACGTATAGGGTGTGACACGTGACCAATGCGACAAGATTAAGGTGACTTGTTAGCCCTTGAGGCGAAGCTCGGAGCCGAAGTCCTCGTGAATGTCGGCCGTAACTATAACGGTCCTAAGGTAGCGAAATTCCTTGTCGGGTAAGTTCCGACCTGCACGAATCGTGTAACGACCGAACCGCTGTCTCGGAGAGGTTCTCGGCGAAATTGTAGTGGCGGTGAAGATGCCGCCTACCCGCGGTAGGACGGAAAGACCCTATGCACCTTTACTATAAGCTGGTATTGGGTTCTGATTCTTAATGCGTAGCATAGGTGGGAGACTTTGAAACGATGGCTTCGGTTGTCGTGGAGTCGCCAGTGAAATACCACTCTTTATTAATTAGGATTCTAACCCCGATCCTGTGAAGCCAGGCGGGGAACAGTGCCTGCGGGTTAGTTTGACTGGGGCGGTTTCCTCCCAAAGAGTAACGGAGGAGCGCGAAGGTACTCTCAGCACGGTTGGCAATCGTGCGTCGAGCGCATGGGTAGAAGAGTGCTTAACTGTGAGACACACACGTCGAGCAGATGCGAAAGCAGGCCCAAGTGATCCGATAGTAGAATGTGGAATTGCTATCGCTCAACGGACAAAAGGTACGCTAGGGATAACAGGCTGATCGCGCCCAAGAGTTCATATCGACGGCGCGGTTTGGCACCTCGATGTCGGCTCGTCACATCCTGGGGCTGGAGAAGGTCCCAAGGGTTCGGCTGTTCGCCGATTAAAGTGGCACGCGAGCTGGGTTCAGAACGTCGTGAGACAGTTCGGTCCTTATCCACCGTGGGCGTAGGAAACTTGAGGGGTTCATTCCTCAGTACGAGAGGACCGGGAATGACGCACTTCTGGTGTGGCAGTTGTTCCGTCAGGAGCAGCGCTGCGTAGCCATGTGCGGACGAGATAAGCGCTGAAAGCATCTAAGTGCCAAGCTCTTCCCAAGATAAGGTTTCCCTGAAGACCCCAGGTAGACTACCTGGTTGATAGGTCAGGCGTGTAAGTGTGGCAACATATTTAGCGGACTGATACTAATCGGTCGTTCGGCTTGATCGCTTTTTTCCACTTCGGTGGTAAAGCGATTTTCAAAGCGAATGTAGGTCTTGGTTTTTCCTATATGTAGTTTTCAGAGAACATGATTCTCAACGGTTTTTTTGGTGGCCATAAAGCTGTGGTCCGACCCGATCCCATCCCGAACTCGGACGTCAAACGCAGCATTGCCGATGGTAGTGCAGGTAGAGCCTGTGTGAGAGTAGGTTGCCGCCAAATTTATTTCTAAAGCCGAACTCAAGGGTTCGGCTTTTTTTTAATCCAAACTAAGTTAATATTATGTCACAACATCCTAGTTTAAGAGGTCCCAGCGGAATGGCAGCTAAACGCAGCGTGCTCAAACGATTTGAAAGAGTTGAGTTGCTCAAAAAACGCGGCCTTTGGAACGAAGGTGATCGGGTCATTGGTCTTCAAAAGACCAAACCAGATGCTTAACACATTCTGAGAAATGCGGCTGAGGCTACAGAAATATATTGCCCAGTCCGGTATTTGCTCGCGTCGCGCCGCCGAAATATTGATTGCTCAAGGAAAAGTCCTTCTCAATCAATCCAAAGTGGCTCAGATTGGTGACTCCATTGATCCCAACATTGACTGCGTCTCTGTAGAGGGGCAGACACTGCGTCCCAGACTCAAACAATACTTTCTCTTCCATAAACCGGCCAAGGTCCTCTGTTCTAAAAACGACCCCAACGGCCTTCCTTCCTTATATCAGCTCCTCCCCTCTACTCTGCAGCAT
>KB911916.1 GCA_000383715.1 Verrucomicrobia bacterium SCGC AAA164-E04 | reverse complement strand
AAATCTGGGGGGGTAGGTAACCCCGTTTTGACAAACATCAGTGAAGAGGAAGGGGCTCAGCCTTTATCAGTAGGTGGATCTTATTTCTTAACCCGCCTTTGTGATACACGCATTGATGATTTCAGGGTCTACAACCGAGCATTGAGCGTAGATGAAATCCAGGCCTTGAGTCGGGGAGAAGATGCCGATGGACCTCCTGCGGTGGATATCATCAGTAAAATAGAAAGCGAAGAACTGGTTTCAACTGGCACACCCATCGATTTCACTGTCACACCTCTGGGTGATGCAACAGTAGCGCAGGAGGATATCTCGCTCGAACTCAATGGACAGAGCGTCACTGGTGAAACCACGTTCGAAGGAGATGAAAATGCCTGGACAGGTAGCTTTACTGGCCTCGAAAAGAACAAGGTTTATCAAGGCAAAATTGGTGCGACCGACAGCATGGGGCGATCTTACTCCTTTGATTTCACGTTTGATACAATCTCTCTGGATAATTATGCAATTGAGGCCGAGGATTTCAATTTTGGTGGAGGTGGATTTTTTGATAACCCCGTTCCTTGCGAAACACCCGGTGGTTCAGAGGCAAATTGTTACTTTGACCGTGTGAGTGAAATTGGCATTGATGCCAATGACGATGGCACCGACGATCGCCCTACCGATGACAATGTCGACTTCGATGCCTTCCTTGATAATGGATACCGCTTTGGATCTGGGGCTTTGAAAGACGAGCTGGTTGACACATGGACATCTGGAGATTCCTTGAGAGCCAAATTCATGGACGTCGGTGAAGGCATCCGTGATTTCGAAATCGAACGGGTGAATACAGGTGAATGGTATAACTACACCCGCAATATCACACAAGGGACTTACCAGATCTTTCTTAGAGCACGTGTCCGCGCAGATCAGACTCTGTCCTTGGGCACTGTTTCAGGAGCTACCTCATCCAATCAAACGGTTACCGAACTTGGACAATTCAGTGTTTCATCTACGGGTGGCAGCTACGGTTTTTTCCCGCTCAAAGATGACCAAGGACGTGACTTGGTGATGGAATTGGGTGGAGAACAAACATTAAGACTCACAGCAGTGCAAGCCGACAACAATGTGGATCTGAATTACATGATGTTTGTGCCTGCCACCCTTTTAGTGAAACCTCAAGAAATCACACTGAACATTGCCTCGACTGGAGATCAGATCACTCTTAGCTGGGAAGGCGATGGAGGGCAGTTGCAGAAAAGTGACCAGGTCAACGGAAATTGGGAAAATGTAAGCACGACTGGCAATTC
>KB911915.1 GCA_000383715.1 Verrucomicrobia bacterium SCGC AAA164-E04 | reverse complement strand
TAGTCATCGATTTGATAAAGCAAAGTTCGTCCGCCACTTTTTTGAGATGCGGCATCCACTCACCAATCGTTGCCCCACTCTGCCCGCATCGCTCAAAGGAAGTGCGGGAGGGCATGACCAATTGCTTCTGATTCGACGTCATCGTCGTCAATCGCTGCCCTTGGCGAACGCTCTCGGGCAATTCCTTGCCAGCCCACTTTTGCAAGCCGGGTTTATGATCAAAGAGCTCAATCTGAGAAGGCCCACCCGACTGGGTTAAAAAAATGACTCGTTTGGCCCGAGGTGCAAGTTGGCCTATCGCTGGATGAAGCTCCTGGTCGGTTGTCGATGCATTGAGCTTGGCTCCTGATTTCAATAAATCCGCCAGCGCCATGGCCCCAAGGCCTATACCCGTGCATTTACCGAGAAAAAAACGTCTCGTAATGTCCAACCTTCGTGCAGCCTGCATGTTTTTTTGACTACTCATGTGTGATTGCCTCATCCAGATTAAAGATCATGTTCGCCACCCACATCATGGAAGCATGCTCCACCGCATCCAACGATGAAATGGGAATTTGTTGACCGATAGTCAACAAAGAACGGGCTTCATCGGGGTTACCAGAATAATGCTTTCTGGCTTCTTTCCATTTTGAAAGGATGACCGCCCACTCCTGGTCATGAGGATCACGACAAAGGATCTCTTGCCCAATCAAACGCAGACCTTCTTCCTCGTTTTTACCATCCAAAAGAAATCGACCCGAAAGCGCATGGGCAGCTTCCAGGATGGCTTCATCATTCAAAAGAGTCAGCGCTTGAAGCGGTGTATTGGTAAGCCGGGTCCGAACTTCACAGACACGGCGCTGGGCCTGATCGAATAAAAACGCAGGCGCACTTGTTCGCCTCCAGAAGGAATACAACATCCTTCGGTAACGCGCTGAACCGGGGCTGGGCCGGTAGGTAAAACGCCCCATGAATATATCCTGCCAGATCCCCACAGGTTGAAACGGCCTGACAGAGGGGCCACCTAAAATCGGATTGAGCAAACCACTGGTTTTAAGAACCGCGTCGTGAAGCATCCAGCTCGGAAGCCGATGCCTCGAGGCTCGTGCCCAGAGTCGATTGTAAGGATCTCGTTCGAACAAATCAGGAACCACGTGACTGCTTTGCTGGTAAGTTTGACTCGTCACCATGAGCCGCAGCATGTGGCGAAGATCCCATCCACTCTCCATCAACTCCACCGCCAGCCAATCCAACAAATCCGGGTGTGTCGGTTGTTCTCCCTGTAATCCAAAAT
>KB911914.1 GCA_000383715.1 Verrucomicrobia bacterium SCGC AAA164-E04 | reverse complement strand
TCATTCCCTGAAGCAGACGTCGCGCTATTGGAGTATCTGGATCGCTGTCCTCATCTATGGGTATGAGTCACATCAATTCGACTTCTTGAATGGAATATCAATTTTGCCTTTCAATCGATCGTTGGATCTCCCACGCTTGAATGCCACTCATCTCACTGTAAATGCGAAAATTTTATAAATTAAATGCACTCATTTATCGAACTTGAATGCCCATTTTGCGGAGCGGAATGTGTGGTGCCAGTAGACATGGTTGAGGGGAGTTCTGAACTTGTCTCTGATTGTGAAAACTGTTGCAGACCTTTTCGCTTGCGCGCTTGCATGGAGCAGGGAGAGATCTCCGATTGGTCGGTTGATATTTAAACGCACGCACTTTTTCATTAGGTGATTTTTTGGTAGCTCACTTTGCAGTGGGACTGAACATGAAAAAGTGGTAGTGATTGTCGGTGATGAAGATGTTCACAGTGATCTTAATTGGAGTTATCGTTTCTTTTCAAAGTGCACTTGATGTTTCAGCTGATAACACTGAAACGGTTAAAGCTTTCATGGACGACCAGCAACCGGGCTGGCGTGCGTTGACAAAAGGTGATTTCACCCACGTCAACAGCGCGAAAGATACATGGTCTTGGAAGGAAGGGGTGCTTCACTGCACGGGAAAACCTGTAAGCGTTTTGCGAACTACAAAGCAGTATGAGAATTTTGAAATGGTGGTGGAGTGGAGTCATCAGAAATCTGCTGGCAACTCTGGCGTGTTTGTGTGGGTCACCCCTGAATCCATCAAAAACCTGACGGACAAAGGGAAACCTGGATTGCCTGATGGCATCGAAGTTCAAATCCTCGATCATGGCTACACCGAGCGCGTCAAAGCAAATGGTGGTAAAACAGATTGGTTCGGGACTAATGGAGACGTTTTTCCTGTGCGTGTGAAGATGACCCCATTTCCTCCCGTCTCACCCAATGGACAGCGTAGCTTTCCGCGCAAGCATCTCGCAAAGGGGCATGGTGAATGGAATCATTACTACATACGCGCTATCAATGGCGAAGTGCGATTATGGGTGAATGGCGAAGAGGTTTCCGGTGGTACTGATTGTGATCCATCTCAAGGTTTTCTTTGTTTGGAGAGCGAAGGTTCTCCCATCATTTTCCGCAAACTGAGGATTCGTGAACTGCCTTGATCCCTCCGAGAGCCATCCCGACTGTGTCAGGAAACGTCATCAGAATCATCGCGTTGCTTTCAGGTTGCCTCTCTGGTTGGGCGGCAGATCCTGTTTTCGATGTCAAGGGCTTCATAGGGCAATATTGCTATTCCTG
>KB911913.1 GCA_000383715.1 Verrucomicrobia bacterium SCGC AAA164-E04 | reverse complement strand
TCATCCCGGAATGGAATCGGTTTTGTCCACTGGCCTCAATGAGATGACACCTCACTCGAATCCCTTGACTCGACAACCTGCCCCGAATGCTTACGGGATGCCAAATGTAGGTGGAGCAGGGGAGCCTTCATACGGGGCAGGCCAATTTCAAGTTCCCGGGCAAAATCAACAACAGCCCTATTGGCCAACGCCACCCGCACTGTCTCCAAAGCAAAAAATGGCTTTAGCGAGAGACCTTCTTGCTCAATCGGACCAAAACCTTGGCTGGGTTGCTGCGCAACTAGGAATTCATCCTACGACATTATATCGCTGGAGAAAGCAGGGTAAGGTTTAGATTCATAGTCATAAAATACGTTTTTTGTCAGTTAGTTTAACTGCGTTAAAATGACTGACGTGTTTTTCATCGCACTCTTTATTTCTTCTCTGAATGCATTCCAATATCATTTTAGTCACGCTTAATGCGAAGTATATTCACGCATCTTTCGGGTTACGTTATCTGCATGCAAATATGCAGGATCTTGCCGATCGAACCAGCATACTTGAGTTTGACATCAATCAGAAAATTAATGATATCGCAGAAAGTATATTAGACAAATCACCAACAATTCTTGGCTTCGGTATTTATATCTGGAATGTTGAGCCGATCTCCAAATTAGTATCAATCCTCAGGAAACTGAAACCAGATTTAAAAATCATCGTAGGTGGACCTGAAGTTAGCTATGAACACTCGGAACAGGAATGGCTCAAGCAGGTTGATTACCTTATAACTGGTGAAGCTGACTTAGCCTTTTATGATTTGTGCAAAGACCTGCTCACTGAGCCGGAAGCTGGTCGTTTGACTCAAAAAAAAGTAATACACGCGGCCATCCCTGATGTTAAAAGCATTCATCATCCATATGATTTATACGCTTCAGCAGATCTTCAAAACCGAATCGTCTATGTAGAAGCATCTCGGGGTTGCCCATTCACTTGCGAATTTTGCCTTTCCTCGCTGGATGTGCCTGTCAGAGCGTTCCCGATTGAATCCTTTCTGCAAGCCATGGATCAACTATTCCAGCGAGGATTGCGTCATTTTAAATTTGTGGATCGAACTTTCAATCTGAACATCAATACAGGCAAAGCGATACTCCATTTTTTCCTTGAGCGAATAGAACCTGGATTATTTCTTCATTTCGAAATGATTCCAGATCGATTGCCTGAGCCCTTGAGGGAAATCATTGCCAAATTCCCGGAGGGCAGTATCCAGTTTGAAATTGGTATCCAATCCTTTAACACAGAAGTTTCGAACAACATCAGTCGGCGACAAAATCTGGATAAACTTGAA
>KB911912.1 GCA_000383715.1 Verrucomicrobia bacterium SCGC AAA164-E04 | reverse complement strand
CGCCGCTGTAGACAATGGTGCCATCCTGCGGTGGAGGCCCACCTGCTGCGACTAAACCAACCAAAAACAGAGGGCCAATGATGAGCCCCATCCATCCCGCTGAGCGCGCATGATTGGAAATGACCAGTGCCTCAAACCAACCTTTTCGGTCCGCAATAATTCCTAGACTGAACACAGCAATGTATTGCGTAAAAAAACCTAATTGCATGTTGAAAATGTGGGAGCCCAGTGGGTATGCAAGCCTCACCAGAAAGGAACAGCATACAAGGCCAAATCCGAAAAGCCACATATCAGAGGGCTTTGGCGGCTGTGAGCGAGGTGTCATTAATCGAATTTCTCCATCGAACATCTGTTTTATTGCATAGACACAACAAAAAATCCACAACGCCACGGCAAACCACATGGGCCCGCTCCCTCCCAGAACACTGCCTGAGCTCAAATATTCGTACCAATAGCTCATGAACGAGGGGAGGTCTGGGCCTTTTGTTTTCTGGAGCGTTGCATAAACGATCAAGGGTTGCATGCAAATCATGTAGAGCATGGAAGGTATTCCAAGCCTGATCCAACGTTCTTTCATGAGTCCCCCAATCCCACGCTTTTTCATTGTTCGATGTGCAAACACTCCAGCGATAAAAAAGAGCAAGCCCATGAAAAATGACTGGAGGTGAGCTTGCCAGAGAATAAATATGATCTGCTCGAATGGAGAAGGCCCCGGAGGATAATTGATGTACCACCCGCCAACATAACTATAGGTCACACATGCATGCATGCTGACGACAAGGAAAATAATGAAGGTCCGCAGGTTATCCACCCAGGCCAGCCGGGAGTGATTCTGCACTTTGTTGGTTATCTTTTCAGGCATGCTGGTCCAAAAGTTCTGGAATCTCCGTTGTGTCCAATGAGGATTCCCTTCATTGATCTGGCTTGATGTATCAAACTCAATCCAGCCTGATCGTCCTTAACTTGGATTTTTAGATGAAACTGGTGCCAGAAACTCAAACATAGAATCGCCATGTTTCATGGTTTTTCTGCATTCCCACCACGGGGTAATGGTCACATCATCTCGTTTGGTGTGGCCCATTAGGAAAAGGCCATCAGGACTCAAGATCCTGGGTAATTC
Source organism: Verrucomicrobia bacterium SCGC AAA164-E04 (assembly GCA_000383715.1). GTDB lineage: Bacteria > Verrucomicrobiota > Verrucomicrobiia > Limisphaerales > AAA164-E04 > AAA164-E04. The sequence continues at coordinate 218 of KB911912.1, read as the reverse complement.
GGCCACATCCAGTAAACGTTGTGACAGCGATTGGGAGCGTTTGTTTATGTTTTTCTCCCCAAAGGGTGGATCCGCCATGATCAGGTCAAATTGTGTGCCCTGTTCAATCAGCTGTTTCAGCGCAGGGAAAACATCCTGAACTTTCATCTTATGTCGGTCATTCGGGATGCGACATTCCTTGACATTACCCTGAATCCATCGTGCGTGTTTGATCGATT
>KB911911.1 GCA_000383715.1 Verrucomicrobia bacterium SCGC AAA164-E04 | reverse complement strand
AGGTGTCTACTGTGATCAACACTGGAACCGGCTACCATGTTGTGAAGTTGATTAAAAAGCTTCCCAAGGAATACCAACCCTTCTCAGAAGTTTCCGAGCGTATCAAGTTGCAATTGGAAGCTGAAAATGTTCAGAAACTGTTACCTGAGTACCTCGACAAGCTCAAGAGGGAAGCAAGCATTGAGATACGTTTGGATTAGGGAACAACGGATTTGACCAAATCTTGAAATGCCCATTTTTTATGAATGTCAACGCTGCACTGCCTGTTGTCGCTGGCCAGGCCAGGTAAAGCTTTCAGAGGATGAAATCACCCGCATTGCTGCATTTCTTGAACAGGATGAAAATACATTCATTCAGAATTCCACAAGGTTGAACGAGTCCCGAAAAGGATTAGCTCTTCAGGATCAATCCAACGGTTCATGCATTTTTTTGGAGGATGACAAATGCAGCATCCAGTCTGTCAAACCCCAACAATGCCGAGACTTTCCCAATTTGTGGAATTTCCCGGGATTCGAGAAAACATGCAAAGCAATTCCCAAAGACTTGAGCCCCGGAGCATTCAAAGAAAGCATTCTCCAGGCAACGGAACGAGATATTCGAACACCTGACTCACAGGGTCAGGATTAAGGACGTTTTACCGGGCGGACATAGGCACGTTCTGATGCGCCAGTATAGATTTGGCGCGGGCGATGAATTTCCTAATGAAGATGATTTGCCATACCTGTCATCGTATGTGATCAATCCACTGTCAGCACGCAAGTTTCGCACATCAATGGCGTGCTCATCTTCAGATCCAAGCATCGTTGGGTATTCGTAACTCTGATCTCCAATGTGAATGGTCGCTTTGTATTCCATGATATTCGAGAGCAATGGGCTTTATTGAAAGTTTGTAATGTCATACAATTGCGTCAAAGCTGGGTCAGTCAGTTGCTGGGAATGGAAACATACCCTGCTCGTATGTGGACTAAAAAATCCTTGTGGGTCACATCGCAGAAGCTAACATCCAGAAGTCAAAGTTAAGTGCTGCACCACAATTCCTCGGCGCGTCAACCATACAGATCAAGATAAGGAAAAGCTGCTCAAAATCATGACCAAACGAAGGCAGCAACGAAAACCTCCCCTTCACAAATAGGCTTCTGTTAAAATCTAAAACAAATAAACCAATCTCTTTAATCTCATGAAATCAACAATTAAAAACGCTTGTCTTCTGTTGTTCTTGCTGGCGCTTTCCCTGAGTGCTCAGGAAGATGTCAAACTCGCGCGCAACATTGTCATGTTTGTAGTGGATGACCAAGGCAGGGATGCGGGATGCTACGGGAACGCCGCCATTCAAACACCACATCTTGATGCGTTGGCAAAGG
>KB911910.1 GCA_000383715.1 Verrucomicrobia bacterium SCGC AAA164-E04 | reverse complement strand
AATTTCAGGTTATTGCACGTAAACAGATTTTGCCATCTGGAGTCAGAGGCTTCCCTGCGTATTCCAATGGACATTTCATTGCGCGAAGCCCGGATCAACTGGTTTGCTGGAAATTTGAAAATTAACCTGAACCAGACAAGAAACAGGCCAACTCAGAACGCACATGTCCGGACAAAATAAAAAACGAAGCGTCCAATTGCTCATCGGTCCCGCTGGTAGCGGCAAGACACATGCTTGTCTGGAGGAGATTCGCACAGAACTCAAGGAACGCCCCCAGGGATCCCCATTACTCCTGCTTGCCCCAAAGCAGGCAACCTTTCAAATGGAGCATGCGCTGTTGCAGGATCCAGACCTGCATGGCTACACGCGCCTCCAGATCCTGTCCTTTGATCGATTGGCAGAGTTTATCTTATCAGAGTGTCAAACCAGCATAAAAAGCATCCTGTCAGAAGAAGGTCGGGTGATGGTTATTCGTTCACTCCTGAACCAGATCAAGGAAAGATTGAGAATTTTTCATGCCTCAACCAAACTACCAGGCCTGGCACAGGAATTGAGCCGAGTCATAAGAGAGTTTCAACAAAGCAGGGTCTCACCTCAAAAAATCCTCGACCTGTCATCATCAGACAAACTCCCAGCAAGAGCGCGCCATAAACTGCACGACATCGGCATCTTGTTTCAAGAATACCAATCGTGGATCCAATTGAAGAAACTGCATGATCCCGACCATTTGCTGGATTTAGCTGCGGATGCCCTTCGATCTTCAAGGGAATTGAATACAAACATTCCCGTGTTTCAACTCGGGGGGCTATGGATGGATGGATTTGCCTCTCTCACACCTCAGGAACTGAACTTGCTGACTCTTCTCGCGCCATTGAGCAACAAAACCGTCCTTGCATTCTGCGCCGATTCGTTCCCTGAGGATAAAAAAGAAATATTTTCCATTTGGCTCCCAGTCCATCAAACCATACGGCAATGCACGCACGCTTTCAGTTCATTGGATTCGATCAAGCTTGATCGAACGGTCATAAAAAGATCCAGCAAGCATGGACGCTTTCAACAGAACCATATGCTGAAGTGGCTGGAATCAAAATGGACCCGCCCGTTGGCGATGGATGCCACGCCGTTTGATGAGGGATCATTGAATCCAACATCTCAAATGGAACTCTCACTCAGTGAAGCGCCTGACGGAAATCACACGACCGCAATCGAGATGGCCGCGTGTCAATCACCGGAAGCCGAATCGATCTATGTCGCCCGAAGAATTCTAAGGCAAATACGGGAAGAAGGAATGCGTTTCAATCAGACGGCAGTGCTCGTTCGCTCCCTGCCGGCATATCAGGAAATCATTCGACATACTTTTGACCGGTAT
>KB911909.1 GCA_000383715.1 Verrucomicrobia bacterium SCGC AAA164-E04 | reverse complement strand
AGGTCAACACCGCCAGCAAGGAGTCGCCATTCCAGAAGCTGATGGATTTCAGAAAGGGATCGATTTGACCTACAGGTTCGGCGCGCAAGGCAGGGTCCCTGCAAGCGGTAAAACGCGTCGCGCGGACCTTGCCATTCGGCCCCAGAATACGGCGATTGGACGCGATCCGGTCGACCATTGCCTGCCCCAGACCAAAATGGGAAACCGCCATGGCATCTCGTCTGGCCTGTACAACCGCCTGGGAGACACGCGCGACGGCGCGGCGGGCGAATTCTGGATCGAACATCAGACCGTCCAATCCCAAAGGTTTCATCAAGCGCTCCACACTGAAATCACATCGGGGGGCGTCGTGCTGGTGCAGGGTATGCACCGTCACGCGCGATTTGGAGGTTCCAGCCGCATCGGCGAGCGATTGACGCCAGAAATCATGCCCTTCATTGCTGATCCCAATCCAATCCACCGCGCACAAAACAATCGGATCTCCAGCTCCCGTCAGGACAATGCCACGCGCCGACAGCGGCATGCCGATGGCCTGGCATCGATTGTAGGCAAGTGGGCTTCCAATCGGCGGCGAGACATCGGCCTTGAACACGCCGACACGCACATCCGCGACACCGATCACAGGCAAGCAGAGGAGAGCTACTGCTAAAACCGCAGGATCTAATCGGCAGACTCGGTCAATAAAATCTAAAATTCGTTTCATGGCTTTTTTCTTATCAGGAATAAGAGAAATCCTACTGCATGCATCATCCTGTTACCATCGGAATCATCGTCGCTGTTCCTCATGACGCATCAGTCAATCAAGCGCTGCAGCCAGAAAAAGATCCTTTTAGATTTTTAGGCAAGAACCCTGACACCAATGGTCGTGCTTGGAGCGGACACTTTCGCTGCCACCGAACGAGAGTCTGGCATTTTGCCCGTTTGGAATGCCGAAGAAGCAGCCATGAGCGAAGTGGGATTCATTCTCCTCCGTGACAAGCCTGTCCAAGAGAGTGAGGAGGAATCATTGCCTTGCCTGTCGTTTCAGGCTGGTTCACGGAAGAACCACCCTGAATAAAAGTTGTTTGAAATCATTTTGAATGGGTTCAATGAAAGTAACGGGCATCTCACCCATGGTCACTTCTCTGAGGGCATTCCATTGCAAACCACTGCTTGAAGTTTGCACGATGACTTTTTGGCCGGCTACCCCATCAATTTCAAAAGCGAACTGGCCCTCGATCAATCTGGGATTGGCAAGCGTCGGCTGCACCGCGGGCAAAGAAGCAGGTTCAATGGAATCGATCTTTTCTCGAATGGACTTGAGATTGACACGGTGTGATTGTGCGTAGAGCACTTCCCATGCATCATGGGAAGTGGATCCTTCAACTCCATT
>KB911908.1 GCA_000383715.1 Verrucomicrobia bacterium SCGC AAA164-E04 | reverse complement strand
TGAGTGCAGAATGAGGGAATCCTTTTTCGGGAATGAGGAATTGTGTGTTGATTCGATCGATACCGACAAATCGAAGAAGCAAGCTATAATCTTCATTTGAGGATCGACGGAAGACCTCACTGATCATCTCACGCATCGTACGCGCCGTATCCAAATGCCAACGATCATCAGTTTGTCTCTCGAATACCAGTGTAGAATCCAAAGGTCTTTTCAGTTCGTTCAAGTATTCCAAAGCAGCCACGACGGTGTAAATTTTGATCGTGCTTGCCGGCCAGAAATCAACAGTTTCACGACTGCCGCGGTAATAATGCCAATCGAACTCAGTTTGGCCTTCATTGTCATGAGCGATGACCAGAGAAGCCCATTTTGAAATGTTTGGATCAATGGAATCGATGATTGAGTCAAGGGAACCACCGCACATCCTGTCCTGAAAGCCAAGGGCGAAAATACACGCATACAGCACGGGGATTTTCCTGCACAAGATTGCGATTTGGTTCATTTCTCTGGTAGTTTTGCTTCTTGATTGGAATCGGCTTCTTGCCCAGTGTTTTCTCCCGGTTGAAAATGTTTCTGAAACGCTCCGAGAGTTTCAGGATTCTTTTCAAAAAAGTCAGTGAGAGAGGTGAGCATTTCCAGTGTCTTTGAACTAAGGTGGTGCTCAATGCCCTCAATGTCCGACTGCTGAGTAGCTGCATCAATTCCAAGGAGTGAGAAAAAACGCGATAACATTTCATGCCTGCGCTGAATTCTTTGTGCAATTTCGCGTCCGGCATCCGTTAGAATGAGGCCACGGTATTTTTCATAATTCAGATAGCCCAATTCATCCAGTTTTTGAACCATGCTTGTCACGGAAGCCTGGCGAACGGCGAGTGAGGAAGCAATGTCAACGACTCGAGCATACCCTTTTTCTTCAATGAGTTCGTGAATACGCTCCAAGTAATCCTCGGCAGTCTGGCTCGGTTTTGGTGGCATAAATGATGTTTTTTTTCTACAGTCTTGGCAACCTTTTTGCAAGTCATTGTGCGATGATAAAACTGATTCTATTTGATATTGATGGTACCATGATCCGGTCAGCCGGGGCTGGAAGCATGGCCTTTGGTCGAGCTTTTGGGACCTTGTTCAATCTGCCAGAGGGTGCATCCCTGCTGGATTTTGCAGGTCGAACGGACACATCCTTGCTGAAGGAGTTTCTGGATCATCACTCCATCGAAGCTACCGAAAACCTGGAATCGTCCTTTTTTCATGTTTATACCCATTGGTTAGGAGAATTGTTGCCTCAGGTGGAAGGTGTTGTACTGCCCGGTGTGTTTGGGTTATTGAACGCATTTACGGCTCACGATGCAACGGTCCAGCTTGGTTTGTTGACAGGAAATACGCGGCTCGCT
>KB911907.1 GCA_000383715.1 Verrucomicrobia bacterium SCGC AAA164-E04 | reverse complement strand
AACATGACATTTAAACTTAATATTCTTCTAGGACTAGCCCTAAGTCTAGTTGTAGCAATCGCAGATCATCATGAAGGCGAAGCACTGAACGAATCCTCGTTGATACCCGGAACTTGGGTAAGAGATCAAACGCAGGTTAGGGGTGGTGTAATGACGTGGAAAAAAGAAATTATCCCAACTGAAGAAGCAAATACATTTATCGAAACTATAACTACGACCAAAGCGGACGGCTCTATTCATCGTCATTGGAAACTTAAATTCAAAGTCACCAGAGCTAATGGTCCTACACTCGTATTTAATGGTTTCAAGATGGATTCGAAAAACCTGGGGACAGGGAAATGGACAGGGTGGCAGGATGCAAATGTGAGGTATACATTTCAAATCGATGATGCTTTTTGGTATGAGTTTCGAGACGTTAAAAATAAAGGGGGGCTTTTCACATACACCAGAGTCAGTAAGGCTGGCGAAAATCACTATCAGACTTTAGCGGCTAAAAAGCTTTCGATTCTTCAACCGATGATCGGGACTTTTAAGGGAAGCGTCCAGATTAAGAACGCTGAAAGTTATGGAGTCGCTGAAGGTAAGAAAAATATCACCTTCACTTGCAAATGGAACGCTGATAAAACGATTATGACTGGTCAATGGGTTTTTGATGACGTTAGCTTTGATGCGCATATTATTTTCAGTTTCAACCCAAGGAAAAGAGCGATTTTCATGAATGGTCATACGTCAACGGGCAGCCAAATCCATGCCGAACTTATCGGGGGCTATAACAAAGCCTTTCTCTGGGAGAGAGGTGGCGATACACAGCAGGGTGAAGTGTATGAAAAGTGTCTCATGGATTATTCGAAAGATGGGCAGCTTACTCACCGCATTATTGGTCGAACACTCAATGGAGTTCCAGAAGGCGAGGAGCCAGATATCATTTTGAAAAAAGTATCTGAATAATCCATTCCAGTAATTTTTATTCAATCCAAGAAGAGACTTCCTTAGTGGAGTCTCTTTTTGTTTTGTGAGTATACACCTTTGCTTACAGATCCGGCGATCAGGCTCATGGCCGGTTTCACAGCATGGTTGAGTTAAAGCCCGAACCGGTATTGATTCATTTTGCGGACGAATATTCCAAATTCATTGCGGGTTTAGCCATAATGTGGCTACAAACCCAGCCAGAATTTATAATGGCCCTTTTGGGAGGTTCATGGCGTTTAATAGGTATGGCTAACTGGTGTGAATATATTTACTGCGCTAAGTGTGATAGGCCATACCACAGCTGGCAATGTAGAACGGTGTACACCCCTCGCGGAAATGGTAAGTACTATACCACTTCGTATTGCCTCGATTGCAGTGAAGTTATGGGTGTGAAAGGTTCCCCAAAATATTTACGTAT
>KB911906.1:3729-74532 GCA_000383715.1 Verrucomicrobia bacterium SCGC AAA164-E04 | reverse complement strand
TCTCAACGGCCAGTCTTCGATGGTACATGAGGTTGGAACTGAGTTTTCCGACCCAGGCGCCACGGCTGTAGATCAGAATGATCAATCTATTTCTGTGACTGTTGACGGCTCCGTTGATGTGTTCAACACTGGCACTTATACCTTGATCTACACTGCCAGAGACATCGCAGGTAACGAGGCCATATCCGTGACACGTGAGGTGCATGTGGTGGACGAAAACTTCAAGTATCTTGACTACTATTCCGACGGTGAAGAGGTGTTGATTACCGATTGTGACACTTTAGTATTTGGGGAGTTATTGATACCGTCCTACATTGAAGGTTTGCCCGTGACGGGCATAGGATCCAATGCTTTTGCTGATTGTGTTAGGGTGAAGTCTATCATCCTTCCCGAGGGGTTGACAAATATCCAAAGTGAAGCATTTCGGAATTGTCATAGTCTTCAGAGTATCGCGATTCCAGAAGTAGGAGTTACTCATATAGGTATGGGTGCTTTTGCCGACTGTCATGCACTTAAAACAGTGCCACTTCCGGTATCTTTGAGCCGCATTGGTGGCAATGCTTTTGCAGATTGTGAGGCCTTGGAGGTGATGAGTATTCCCGAAGGGCTAGACGTGATCCCATGGGGCCTTTTTGTTGGTTGCAAGAATTTGAAAGAAGTTAACTTGCCTTCGACATTGGAATACATAGAGAGTTCCGCCTTTGAAGGTTGTCATTCTCTGGATTCAATAACCATTCCAGCCTCCGTAAAGGAAATTCAAGACTGGGTTTTTTATGATTGCAATAGTCTTGTTGAGATTATCTTCGAAGGCAATGCGCCGAGAAATTTTGAGAATCTTTTCGAGGGAATTTCGGCAGACGCTAAGGTTTCTGTAAACAGCGGAGCCATCGGTTTTGGTGACTCTTACAAAGGGCTTCCGGTCCTTCTTGATCCGATTATTGAACTGAAAGGTGAAACCGCGATACGGCATCGTGCTGGAAGCGATTTTGTGGATCCGGGGGCGAGTGCCACTGACCGCAAGGACGGGGAGTTGTTGATTCAGGTTGAGGGGATTGTAGGGATTCGTACTCCCGGCGACTATTGGTTGACCTACACGGCCGTGGACAGTGATGGGAATCAGGCTGAGCCAGTGCATCGCTTGGTGAAAGTGGTGGATTCGGTTTTGCCTTTGATTGTTCTCAACGGCGAGTCTTCGATTGTGCATGAGGTCGGAACTCAGTTTTTGGACCCAGGCGCCACGGCTGTAGATCAGAATGATCAAGCTATTTCTGTGACTGTTGGCGGCTCCGTCGATGTGTTCAACGCAGGTGTTTATAGCTTGATCTACAATGCAAACGACAGTGCGGGTAACGCGGCTATACCCGTGACACGCTGGGTGGCTGTGGTGAACGTGGATCAGACCATTGAGGATCTGACCCCGCCGGTAATCACGCTTAACGGTAGTGCTACGATTGAGCATAAAGCTGGGACGACTTACAGGGATGCTGGTGCGACTGCAACGGATAACCTGGATCCCACCGTTAGCGTGGTGAAAATCGGGACGGTCGACGTGGACATTTTGGGTTCATACACCTTGACTTACACTGCCGGGGACATCGCAGGTAACGAGGCCATATCCGTGACTCGTATTGTAAATGTGGTGGAAGGGGGGCAGGCCAATGAGGATCTGACGCCGCCGGTGATCACGCTCAGCGGTAAAGCCATCGTTCAGCATGCAATTGGTAAGACCTATGAAGATGCTGGCGCAACGGCAATCGACACTGTCAATGGCGTGGTAAAAGTTACGACGTCCGGAATTGTGGATGCAAATAAGCTTGGAACATACACCTTGACCTACAAGGCCATCGATGCCGCAGGCAATGCATCGGAATTGACAAGACAAGTGGTCGTCGGGCTCGTGACAAGTTTGAATTCTCAGTCAGTCTCCGGAGCGCCAAAAAGTAAGGTGGTGGTTCCCATTAAGGTCAATGGCTTTAGTGCCATCTCGGGGGTTCAGTTCACCTTGCAATGGGATCCGAAGGTGATGACTTTGGTGGACGAGTTGGTTGGGGGACAGAGTTTGCCCAAGGTCACTCAAAGTGCCACGATCCCAATGAATGGTCAGGATTTTCCGTTGATCATGGGGAACAACTTCTCAGTGTCCGGACCAGGCAAGGTGACATTCCTCTGGGATGAGGCGCTGCAGCCTGACATTGGACGCACTTTGGAAGAAGGTAGCACTTTTTTTGCGCTGCATTTCAACCTTGTGGGAGATCCGGGCAGTACTACTGCACTTGTTATTGGCAGTGATCCCACCCCATACACTATTGTCCCCGCATCCGGTGGCTATGTTAATAAGACTGCGTTTGCTGGGACAGTTTCCGTAGTGGATAACATTCTGGTCAGTGGGCGTGTGACACTCTTTGGCGGTGGACAGACTCCTGTTCCCGGAACAAAAGTTCTGGTGGATGTGAATAATGAGTCTCATGAGATACTGACCGGGGAGGATGGTTCCTATCAGATGATGCTCACCCCTGGTGATAACTGTGTATTGAGTGCGAGTCTCAAGGCAGATACGATGGGCAATCATGGAGTGGATGTTTCTGATATCATTCATCTGCGCAAGCATATTCTGAACCGCGAAAAACTCAGCAGCACAATGGCCTGGCTGGCGGCGGATACCAACCTTGATAATTCAATTGATGTGTCTGATATCGTCGCAATTCGCAAGATGATTCTCAATCATATCAGTTTCTATTCAACCGATGCGAATGGTGAAGCGGAGGACATGTTCCGTTTCACGCGCTTGAACTTCAAGGATGTGGATCCTCTGCTGAGTTTTACAGCACTTCCCGAAGCTCTTTCCATGAATTATCAAAGCGTGTCAGGTAATTTGAATGAAGTCGATTTTGCCGCCGTGAAACTGGGAGATGCCAACGGAGATTGGACGCCACCCGCTGGTGGGGGCAGCACCTTGAACGCCATGGCTGTAGGGATTCCGCAATCACAGGGAGATGCTTCGATAGGCTTTGGTTCTACGCGGCTGGATGAAGATGGTAGCATTCATGTGTCATTGAATGCAAACGCCTCACAAGCCCTGATGGGGCTTGAGCTGGAACTCAGTTGGGATAAAAACATGCTGGAACTGGAGGGAATGTCTTCCGATGTCCTGAGTCACTTCATACCCGGAGTGCACAGTCATGAAGGTAGTGGCACGGTCAAGTTGGCCTGGGACGATGCCACCCTGACAGGAACCACAGTGAACGGGGATGAACCCGTGATGATCTACCGCTTCAGGAGAGTGGGTGAGGGAAGCACGGGACTCTTCCTTGAACAGGCGCTGCTGGCAGGAGAAGATGGGATTCTCGGACGCATGCAAAGTACCTCGCTTTATCTCGATTCAGGGAACCGTTCCCGAGCAGGTTTGAAAGGTGCGATAAAAAGCATCGAGCATCGGGACAATCAGATCGAACTTTGGTTGGATACCCGGGGAGCCTCATCCTGGCAGCTGGAGTCCAACTCAACACTCGAGGCTTCGCAATGGCAGCCACTGGAAGTGCTGGATGGGGGTCAGGCATGGCAGCGGCTAGTGATCCCTCACACCAGTGAAACACATTTTCTCAGATTGGTGCCAGTGACGGGGCCTGAACTTTAGGCTCCCTTTTTCTGAACCGTGACTTTCAAAAAAAAAGTCGTGATCGCTCAAGTCGATCACGATTTTTTTCTGCAGGGTCTTGATGGAGGGCAATGCTCAGAGGACCTGTTTGAAAGCATGGATCACCCGCTCAACTTCATCTGCCTGAAAAGTCAGGTTTGTGACCGCCCTGAGCGTGGAAGGCCCGGTGGCAAGCACTCGTATGCCAAGTTCATCGAGCTTTTGTGTGAGAGTAGCTGCATCATGCTTGCCGGTCTCGATGAACAGCATGTTGGTTTCCACTTCCTCTGGATCGACCTCGATGCCACCTATACCGCAAAGACCTTCCGCAAGTTGACGGCAGTGGTCGTGATCCTGAGCCAGTCGATCTCGGTTATGCGTCAACGCATACTGAGCTGCGGCGGCAAGGATCCCGACTTGTCGCATGGCGCCTCCCTGTTGTTTCCGATAAAACCGGGCTTTCTCGATGAGATCGGACGGACCCACCAGGGCAGATCCAACCGGCGCACCGAGTCCTTTCGAGAAGCATACGCTGACCGTATCAAAAGTCGCTGCATAATCCGCCAAGGAAACACCGCTTGCTGCCGAGGCATTCCAGAGTCTGGCACCATCGAGGTGCAGAGCAAGTCCGTGTTTTCGGGCTGTTCCTGTCACATCTTGAATCTGGGATAGAGGCCAGATACTTCCTCCACCTTGATTGTGCGTGTTTTCGACGCAGACCAGGCTGGCCTGAGCAAAGTGATCGTTTTTGATGGGGATCGCTGCTTCTAGCAGTTGGGCTGAGAAACGGCCCCGGTCTCCTGTCACACGTCTGGTATGCACACCGGCCAACGCGGCAGGGGCTCCCGATTCATAGCAATCAATATGGGCATTTGCCTCAAGAATCATGGCATCACCTGGTCTGGTCTGTGTGCGTATGGCCAATTGATTGGCCATGGTGCCCGAAGGGACATAGAGTGCTTTTTCCTTCCCCAGAAGTTCGGCTACATGTTTCTCCAATGCCTGAACCGTAGGATCATCGCCCAGGACATCATCCCCGACGATGGCATCAGCCATGGCCTGTCTCATTCCTGCGTCCGGTGGAGTGATGGTGTCACTGCGGAGATCGATCTTTCCATTGAGCATGATTCGAATATCTTCAGTTCTGACGCTGTGGTGTCAACGCTTTTGGTTACCAATGCTCCCAGTCGCTCAGAGACGAGGTTGATTGCCCTTTACATGGAATGCTTGGAACTTCAATCGCAGCTCATTGGGTCCGCTCTTCCTGTCAATACGTATGTGGCCAAATTATCGACTCTCACAAGTCATCGGATTCTCCTGCCCCTTCAGGTTTTTGAAGGTGTGGATGTAACTTCAACCAGCTTGATGACGTCTGTACATTTAACAAAGGCAAGTTAAGCCACCAAATGACCATGCTCATTGTCCTTATTCATCAGAGTATAGCTCATAGGCACTGAACTGCCATGAACATGCTAACCGTATTGAAACTCGTCCCATTGACACCCAACCTGAAATCTAAGCTTGCCGCATGCTTCACTGCGATCTTTGTCTGCAGCGCCATGGCTGGCGTTGAACGACCCAATATCCTTCTCATCTACACCGATGATCAACGGCCGGATGCCTTCGGTGCCCTGGGAAACCCGGATATACAAACGCCAAATATGGATCGCATGATCCGTGAGGGGTTTGTTTTCAATCGGGCTTACATACAGGGAAGCATGACCCCTGCCACTTGTCTTCCCAGCCGTGCCATGCTGATGAGTGGCAAGTCCCTTTTCCGTGCCCCCCTTCAGCTGGAATCGGGTGTGCTGATGCCGCAGGTCTATCAGGGAGCTGGATACCGCACCTTTGCGACTGGGAAATGGCATAATGGAATAGATGCTTTCCAGCGGTGTTTCCAGGAAGCCGAGGCCGTTTTTTTCGGCGGTGCCGCCCGATCCCATGTGCAGGTGCCCGTGCAGCGGATGGTCGATGGCCTGATGGTGCCATATGATGCTGGCGACACCTTTTCCACGGTTCTCTTTGCCGATGCTGCGATTACATTCCTTCAAAGACCCTCCACGCTGAAGCAACCTTTTTTTTGTTACATTCCCTTCACGGCTCCCCATTCTCCGGTGACACCACCCGGCAAGTGGGCGACCATGTATGAGCCTTCAGGTATCACGCTTCCACTGAATCATGCAGCCTTGCGTCCGGAGCTTGCTGAGTCGGGGACAGATGTCATTGCACGGGGTGGTCGAGGCGGTAGGCGTCGCGAACATAGCTCGATACCGGAGGCGAAACGTGCCTATGCTCGTTATTATGGATTGGTGACACACCTTGATCACCACATTGGCCGAGTGCTTGACGCGCTCGAACAAAGTGGTCTGGCGGAGAAAACCATCGTGTTGCTTGCCACTGATCATGGCATGGCCATGGGGAGTCATGGCAAAAATGGAAAACATAATGCCTATGAGCATACCTCACGTGTTCAAATCATTGTCAGCGGCGCCGGTATTCCCAAAGGCACATCCGATGCGCTTGTTTACCTGCACGATATCTATCCGACACTGTGTCGCTTGAGCGGATTGGAAGTCCCTGATTCGGTGGAAGGATCCAGCTTGGAAGGAATCATCCATGGACAAGAAGATAAGGTGCGGGATTACCTTTTTACTGCCTACATGGATGATCAGCGCACTCTTCGCGATGAGCGCTGGAAACTGTTTGATCGCCCCAGGGAGAAGCGGGTTGCCCTCTATGACCTGGCAAATGATCCACATGAGCTGAACGACGTTTCCGAAAGGAATGAAAACAAGGCGCGTCTGCGTCATTTGCAATCGGAACTGATCAAGGCGCAGGCCCATTATGGTGACACGCCTGAACGTACCGCACTCCTCATGCGCTCCCGCGGGGGGCGGCCCAGTGTTGCGGGGCGGCGGCGACCAGGCAATGGCTCCGGTTCAGCCATGGTCAATCGTTCGGACCTTGCGCGACGGTTGACTGAAAAAATCCTGTCATCCACATCAACGGATGCCAGTTTGACTGTAAGTCAGTTTCAGGAAGTCTGGGTACAACTGCATGCAGGTTGGCTTGGAAACGCACCTTCTGCCCGTCGCCAAGGGCTCGTGCAAGGTTTTGCCCAATTAATGGGAGAAGAAATCCATCCGCCCTCGAACCTTGGGGGACGTCGTCGGGGGCGAGGTAGAGAACGCATCATGGGAGCGCACGTCCTCATGGCCAGGGCCTTCATTCACGCAAGCGATGCGGATGGTGATCGGGACATCACAGGAGCCGAGCTGAGTGCCGCGGTGACGCAATGGTCCACCGATGTCGACAGTAACGGAAATGGAACCTGCACTCACGCGGAGGTCAAGGCGTGGGTAGTTAGTTTGCTGGAAGCCACGCCCGCTTCGCGGGGTGGTCGTTTCAGATAATTTTTTGGTCTAGTAAGGGGGAAATCAGCGCAAGCTTTGACTGTCCATGGCCTGAAGTGAGGTTGCCTTGGGATTTGCATGGATGTCCGGTATTGACATTTGCCTCCTGAAATTCAATAAACGCGGACTCCATGGACTCAAGATCTGTCATTCAAAGTCATCTTTCAGGAATCATGCATCTGTGCATTCTCCTTGCAGTTCTATCTGCGAAACCGTGCCAAGGGGGGGATCGATGGGGGTATCATGCTGTCCGAAGGTCCATTCAGGGGCAACCGGCAGGCTTGCTGGAGGCTGAATTGCTGCGTTCAAAAGGTAACACACGTCCACAGGATATGGCCCACTTTGGAGCAGGCTGGCATGGAGACAGTCATTTGCTCTGGAATGGTCTTGTGGGTGAGGAGAGTTCATTGGAATTCGAGGTCTCAGAAAGTGGCGAATACACTCTTGAAATGCAGTGGACCGTCGCCCCGGATTACGGTGTGTTTGAAGTGAAGCTGGATCAGCAAGTGATTGAGCCGGCTCTGGATCTCTATGCGACCAAGGTTGGCCTGGCCCCACTGCGTTTTCTGGGCCTCTTTCAACTGGAGGCGGGAATCCACCACCTCCACATTCGATTGACCGGAGGCCATCCTGATGCCCATAAATATGGAGGGAACGGCTATCTCTACGGATTGGATTACTTGAACTTGAAGACAAGTGTCCCCGTTGTCTCTCAGGAGAAAGTGCGCTCAAAAAAGAAGTTCGATGAGGTATCTTTCGCTGAGGCCAAGGCTCTCATGAAAGAGCATTGTTTCAAATGTCACGGCGATGCCAAGACCAAGGGGAAATTGAATTTCGAGGCCATGGAAAGCCCAGAGGCATTCTTGGAATCCATCGAGCAGGTGCGTCTTGCCGCTGAAGCGGTCAGCATGGCGGAGATGCCTCCTGAAGATGAACTCCAGCCCGGAGCCGAGGAGCGGGAAAAACTGGTATCTTTCTTCGATGCGCTGGTGGAAACGCATGTGTCCACTCACAGCATTCTGGAGCCTCTGGTGATCCGCCGTCTCAACCGCTACGAGTATAACAATGCTGTGCGAGATCTTCTCCAATTGAGGGGCGATATCTATCCTTTGCCGGAAAAGATCATCAAAGGCAGTCAGTATTTTGATCCAGCCACAGGTAAAATGCCGGATGCCATCAAGGTAGGGAATCGAACCTTGGGCAAGTTCCAACTGGAACGTCAAATCCTTGAAGGTGTCGACCCGTTTGCCATTGATCTTCAGGCGGAGCACGGATTCAATAATCGAGGCGAGGAGTTGAGCGTTTCCCCGCTTTTGCTGGAAAGCCTCCTTTCACTGGGACGTTCCATTGTGCATGCTCCGGAATTCGACGCCTACACAGGGCTGGCTGATACCTTTTTCAAAGAACAGGAGAGCTCTATTGGTGATGTTCTTCGGCCTTTTCTTGAGCGTGCGTTTCGTGGCCCCGTGGAGGATGCTGCCTTACAGCGCTACGTCGCATTCCACCATGCTGAAGAGACCCGCACAGGATCGTACGGACTGGCGATGAAATCAGTGGTCGCAGCGATATTGGCTTCCCCCAAATTCCTATATGTTTTCGAAGGCAAAAGCGATCAGGAAGGTAAACTTCTCCTCGATGATTATGAGCTGGCCCAGCGATTGTCTTTTTTCCTTTGGAGCAGTATACCTGATGCCCCCCTCATGGAGGCTGCACGTCGTGGTGAACTGACGCAGGTGGAGGTTCTGGAAAGTCAGGTCCGCCGGATGCTGGATGATCCCCGCAGTCGAGCTTTGTCGGAAAACTTTGCGCGGCAGTGGCTGCGACTGGATCAGCTCATTACAGCCGTTCCTGATTTTGATCGATTTCAGGTTTATTACTCAAGGATCGGGTGCGAGCAATGGAAGTTCGGTCTGCAGACCATGGTGGAACCCCTGCTTTTGTTTGAAAGCATTCAAATCGAGGACCGCTCTATCATGCTCCTCGTTGACAGTGACTATGCCTACCGCTCTGATGAACTGCAGGCATGGTATGAGCGCCCGGATGCTCCATTTGGGGAAAAGCAAAACCGCAATCGATTTGATACCTTTACTCAGGTTTTTCGCAAGCGGAAGCTTGCCACGCGACGGGAAGGGGGGGTGATTACCTCTGCCGCGGTGCTGACGATGACTTCCACACCACTGCGCACCAGTCCGATCAAGCGAGGCGCCTGGGTGGCGGGTGTCATTTTCAACGATCCTCCACCACCGCCGCCAGACATCATACCCGAAATTGAAGCAGATGACGCGCTCATGGAGGCCAAGGGTCTTACCATTCGTCAGCGGCTCAAGCAGCATGCTTCCGATCAGGATTGCGCGAGTTGTCATGCACGGATTGATCCCATGGGCTTTGCGCTGGAGGGCTTTGACCCGATTGGTCGCTGGAGGGAGCGCTACAGCAGTGGACTGCCCATCGACGCAAGCGGGCGCCTTTTTGGGAAGGAAACGTTCACGGATATTGAGGGATTCAAGGATGCTGTTCTGGATCATCCGGAAATATTCATGCGAGCCTTCAGTGANCACCTTTTAAGCTATGCTCTTGGACGTGCTCTCACCTTGAACGACAAGCCAGCCGTCGATCTCATCACTCAGCGAGTGCGTGCGGAACGAGGGCGTTTTTCTACTGTGGTCACTGAAACCGTCAAGAGTCTCCCTTTTCGCCATAAAACCGGGCAGCAACAAAAACCATGAATATCCTTCGAAAAACAAGCATACCGAGGCGTACTTTTCTGCGTGGGTGCGGAGCCGCTCTTGCCTTGCCGTTACTGGATCAAATGCAGGCTCGTGATGCGGCGCAAGCCACTCCTCCACCGCGACTGGCGTTTTTCTACACGCCCAACGGCGTGGTGCAGCGAGCCTGGCACCCTCAGCAGAGCGCTCACGGCTTTCCGCCCAGTCCGACTCTTCAACCTCTGGAATCCCTCAGCGAGAAAATGTCTCTTTTCACGCACCTGGATCGAGTCAAGGTTCCCGGTACGGATGGGCATGCACAGGCTGGTGCATGCTACCTGAGCACCGCTGCACCGGACGAACTTTCGCCAGCAGGTTACCCTCTCAAGCGCACCATTGATCAGGTGATTGCAGATCATGTAGGACGAGAAACTCCGTTCCGTTCCCTCGAGCTTTCCTGCAACAGCTTCACCGACAACCGTGAATCTGTCTATTTTGACAATATTTCATGGTATGGGCACGGGCACGTTGCGCGCTCCATGAAGGACCCCCGTAAAGTCTTTCAACGCCTCTTTCATATCAAGGAACATCAAGCCAATGCCAGTGTGCTGGATCTCGTGCTTGCTGACGCCAGAGACCTGATGGGGCGCCTTGGGAATTTGGATCGGCACAAACTGGACGAATACATGGAATCCGTGCGCACGGTAGAGCAGCAGATCGAACGTATTACTCAGCATCAGGTGGATGTGAGAGATTTGCCGGTAGGAATGATTCCCTCGGACAAACTATGGACCACCATGCGACGGGATGAATACATTCAGGTCATGGGCGACCTGCTCATACTTGCGCTTCAAACAGACCTCACTCGAGTTTGTACACTGATGGTTGCCCCCGAACGATGGGACACACCATTGATGTTTGAGGACATCTTTGAAAAGCCAATCCGTCATCATGGTTGGACTCACAATCAGAAAGATCCGGAAACACTGCGTCAACTTGAGAAAATTGACTTATTCTACATGCGGCAATTCGCCAGCATCTGTGCCAAAATGGAAGCTGTTCAGGAAGGGAATGGTACCTTGCTCGACAACATGATGTTTACCTATGGTTCAGGTCTCAGCAGTGGGATGCTGCATGAATGCACCAACCTTCCGACAGTGATTGCCGGAAGTGCGGGTGGCCGGATTGCGACCAATCGGCATGACCAACATGCGCAAGGCACCCCCATTGCCAATCTCTGGGTCTCCATGGCGCAGGTCATGGGATTACCCGTGGAGCAAATAGGGGACAGCACAGGGTCTCTCAAAGGTTTTACTGCTCAGGCTTGATGCTCGGCAGGAAACGGGGTTCAGGTTGTTCAATGGCTTTAGTCTCGGCAGCGATGTTTTGAGCGCAGGCCTGTTTTTTTGCCCTTGGTATCGCATCGTATGTAAGAGCGCATCGGCTGCCAGCGGCTTGCTTTTTTCCTAAAGAGTTGATCTTTGAGCTCAGGGAAGAGATATTCCAAGAATGCTCGCTGTTATTTCGCCTGCTAAAACGCTGGATTTTGAATCATCACCCAACACAGGTGCTTTTTCGGTGCCTGATTTTCTCGATCAATCGGAATTGCTCATCGAGCGGTTGCGCACTCTCTCCGAGCAAGAACTTTCCAGTCTCATGTCCATCAGCCCCAAACTGGCGTCATTGAACAGACAGCGCTATCAGGACTGGCACGTTCCTTTTTCTTCAGAGAACGCCAAACAGGCAATTCTGGCTTTCAAAGGCGACGTGTATACGGGATTCACATTGGATCAATACACAAGCAAGGACTTCGACTATGCTCAGCAACATCTCAGGATTCTTTCAGGACTCTATGGCCTGCTGCGTCCTTTGGACTTCATCCAACCTTACCGCCTCGAGATGGGGACCAAATTGTCGACAGAGCAGGGTCGAGACTTATATGCCTTCTGGAAATCAGTATTGGGTAATGCCATGCGTGAGGCCATCAAGTCGTCCGGAGAAAATGTGCTGATCAATCTTGCCTCCCAGGAATATTTTCAGGCACTCGATCGAAGAGATCTCGAAGCACGCGTCATCACTCCCATTTTCAAGGATGAAAAGAACGGCATTTTTAAGATCATCAGCTTTCATGCCAAGAAAGCCAGAGGGTGCATGTCGGATTACATCATTCGCAATCAAATAAGCTCTCCAGAGGGACTCAAGGATTTTCAGGGGATGGGTTACAGGTTCAATGCTGAACCGTCAGATGAAGATAACTGGATATTTACTCGTTCGCCCCACGCTTCCAGTCAATGACCTTGCCATGCATGAAAACAGATCAAGCTTTCATGCCTGCCTGAGCAATGTGTTTGTTCTGGGAGCTTTATTCTTTTTCAATTTATGGCACTTTGAAGTCTTTGCCCAGTCTCCGCATTTGCTGATAAGCGCGGACCCGAACACAGATACAATTGAGCTGCGATGGTCAGATTCTGATCTTCCTGAGACCTTACATCTGGAATACACGGAAAATTTGCTTCATCCTGAATGGGTTCCTATCCCTCGATCCGTCATTGATGTCTCTGAAGACAGTTGGTTGAAAGTATCTCTGGATGGTGTTCAACAAACAATGTTTTATCGATTGAAGTCCGGCGTAAGGTCACTTGAATCGACCCGGCGCGAAGATGCTGTGCCACCATTATTGATTGCTCCCAGGCAAGGGTGGTCGGTCACGGATTACGCTCTCATGTTTACTTGGCAACGTCAGAGTTTCATGCCAGAAGAAGATGAGCAAGGCCTTGCTTGGTCGATCGACAACTATCAATTACAAGTGGCTCGCGATCGTTCCTTTTCCAACCCTTCCATCGATCGCATTCACCACGCGCCTGGACAGGATGTAAGCCGTTTGGAAGAAGGGGATGAGGGCGATGTGGAAGCTCAAGAGATCAGGGAGATGCTTCAGTATTGGACTGAAACGACCTACATGCCCAGCACTACGCTTGAAACAGGGACTTGGTTTTGGAGGGTCCGCGCCGCAGACCTTCCAGATCAGGAATGGAGTTCTCCTGTTTCTTTTGAAATAACCTTGCCTGGTGCATCTTTTGCACCATCCAGAATTCTCTCACATGACGCACCATTGTTTACCTTTGACATGTATGACAGTGATGCCGGTGGGTGGGGATCCCAACCCGATTGGGAGACCTATTGGGGTTTTTTCCCTGAGGATCTTCAACCCTACGTCGCTTTTGCCATCCCTCATGAGGGATGGGGCTACTACGACAGCCCCTCCAGAATATCTCAAGGAAAGGTGCTGACATTCCCTGAGTTTCTTGAACCACTTGCGGATCTGGAAATCCCCGTTTTCATCAAGACTGGTGGACCTGATGGGGACCCTCAGAACTATATCAGTACGACCGAACTCGAGTATCTCTACAAAAACCATCCCAATGTTCAGGGAATCGTTACGGGTGAAAATACATGGCAGGCCATTGATGGCTATGATACCCCGGTTTTTCGACATTTCGAGGTGCGTTGGCTTCAAAATGTCATCAAGTTGAGCGGTAAACATGGTAAGTACGTCATTGCGGGTGAGGGAGCCTACGATTTCGCTTGGAATAAGTATCTGGGACAGGAGCAGCCGGATATGAACCAAGAAAACGAGAATGACTATGAATGGCTTGATCCACAGATTCTCAAAGATCATCCGCAGGCCTTTGTTCCTGCATCCAAGAGCAACATCTTCTGGTCACGGCACCAGATGGACAGTTCCGTTTTTGGTGCTTCAGTCTCAAATCTGGTGGCACATCATGGTGTCTGGGCCGAGGCATGGTATTGGAGTGATGCGGGGTTTTCCAATGGCCCTTTTACCATCACTCCAGATAACCCGGGAGAGTTTTCAACAATGCCTTTTGCCACATGGATCCAGACAATGCTGATGGGGGTGGCGCGGGGTGCAAGCGTCTATCACTTTGGTGGAGAGTCTGGAGTTTCAGATAATAGAGGAGACTACGATCCACTGCTAGATGCCTTCCTTGATGAGGATGGTGATATTTACAGCAAACACGACCCTTTAACACGAGGTGACCAGTATAGTTCTTTCTGGGATATGGATGGTCACCAGACCCTTGGTTTTCAAAGGTATATCATTCCCTTCATCCAAAGCATTGTGAAACATGATATGATACCCTCAAAAACGGATGTTCGAGCGGAGATAAAGGTGGCTGTTGATCCCGGTCCAGTGGAGAGCGATAAAGGGGGGTTCATCTCATATGGCCACTACGCCACACTCTATCGCAATACGTATGGTATCCGGGATTTCCTTGAATCCACGGAGGAGATGGAAGAGGGAGAAATGGAAGAGTCACTCTCAGGATGTCGATTTGAGCTGACCCCAAATAGTGGCAGATATTACTTCATCCCTGTCATTCCCCATCCTGCATCCTCTTTCGACTTGGAGGGTATCTACCTAGCGGCCATGGACGAGTTGCAGGATGCTGATGCAGTTGGAGAACTTTTCAATGCATTTTATCCAGACTCTTTCACCGGAGATGCATGGATGACTCGAGTAGGGCATCGTTATTACGTGACCAACTCACATGAGAATGTGAATCAAGCTCAATCTTTTGGTTTCACATTCAGCGGACGCTTACAGTCTTTTTCTGGTAATAGTATTCCGCACAGTTATCTCCTTGCTTCTACTGATGCAGTGGAGAACTCCCTGTGGTTCCATGCTAATGCTGAGCACGGAGCAGTGTATACTGACATGCGAGCTACGCGTGTGACCACTACCTGGACCAGTGAGCCTAGTATTCATATTATCCCAGAAGAGGCTCTTCAGGAAAAAAGTTGGAATCCTTTAAAGAGGGAGCTTTTTCTTTCGCTATCGCACGCTTTTGGCGCAGTTGAAGTGAGCCTTGTTTGTCCTTAGCTTGCAAATATCTTACTTCCATTGACCACAGATGAGCAGTCCTATCAACTTGTGTCGCGCCACCAGCCATTTAAAATTACCCCAGAGGTCTAATCTCCTCCATCTGTGTTGCGTAATGAAAAGCGGTTTGATTTATGTGGCAGTTTTTGATGGTTGACATTACAAAGCCACCATGAAAAATCCTATCATGCGCCGAACACTTTATTGCTGAATAAGTTGAACTATCTTGGGGCGTGTTTTCTGGATTCGGTCGTAGTCAAGAGGGATTTGCATGGGGGTAAACAAAAACGCGTTCAGCAAATCGTAAATTCCTTTCACTGCAATCCATGGAGCCTGAACGGATTCAAGTGCTGTGGTTCCCGTGTTGTTCCTGATGCTGCGGTCGGCTCCTTTTTCAAGCAGCATTTGGACAATTTCCGTCCGGCATAGGAAAGCTGCCATGTGAAGAGGTGTTGAACCATCGTTGTTCTTTCCGTTTAAATCGGCACCGGCATCTATCAAGGCTTTCGACACGCTGGCATGACCGAACACAGCAGCGAGACCCAAAGCATTATCCCCTTTGCCAGTCGGTTTCAGGTCTTTCTGATTCAAATCCGTACCAGCGGCAATGTGCTGATTGACAGTATTCAGATCTCCCTCCACTGCAGCAGTCAATAAATCAACGCTCGGCGGGGCCGGAGGAGGAGTGGGGACGCTTGTATTCTTGTCGTTTCCCCCGCAACCGACCAGCAGAAGGGATAAGGACATCAAAAGAGTGAGTTGAGTTAATATTTTTTTCATCATGTATATTTACAATAGTCTTAGATTCCTTTTTAAGTTTCAATTTTTTTTCATGTAATTAATAGTTTCAGCCTTTGAAAGGTCCTGCTTCTCATGCGAAGAGGCATGGTTCAACATAGTTTTTGTTTTTCCATGCAGAGTAAAAACATGATTTTTTAGTCGTTATTCCCCATAAATGCTGTATCTAATTTCCTCATGGATCCCCAAAACTTACACAGAATTGCGGAGACTTGCTGTGATTCTGCAATGAATCGACGCCGTTTTCTCAAATCAACGACCCATGCCGTGGGATTGGCAGCTGCTTCTTCACTTCCTCTCCTGGACGCAAAAGTTACTGCAGCAAAAGTTGCTCGAGCTAATGCATCGGAGACGCTCGTAGCGACCTTGTATCACAGCCTTGATGCAACACAGAAAAAGAAGATTTGCTTTCCGTTTGATCACCCGCTCAGGTCCAAGGTTGTCAATAACTGGTTTATCACCAAAGCACGGGTAGGGGAGGATTTTAATGCTGATCAGCAGGCGATGATCAGGGAAATCTTCATGGGGATACATAGTGAAGAATATGCGGATCAAATCTTCGAACAGGTAGCCTGGGATTCAGATGAAGAAGGGCTTGAGGATACTTCGATTGCCCTGTTTGGCGAACCCGGCAAAGGCAAATTTGAGTTCGTCCTGACGGGGCGCCACGTGACCCGCCGTTGCGACGGCAATTCGGTGGCAGGTGCCGCCTTTGGAGGGCCTATTTTCTATGGGCATCAGGCAGGCAACAAGGACAAGGAGCCCGCGAATCATCCGGGTAATGCATACTGGTATCAGGCCAAGCGAGCCAACGAGGTTTTTCAGATGCTGGATGGTAAACAACGTGCAATGGCCTTGCTTGGAAATGCACGAAGAGAAGAGGGCACCAGCACGGTAAAGCTCACAGGTAAGACCAAAGACCTTCCAGGCATTCCAATGACGGAATTATTCAAGGATCAGCGAGGTCTCGTGAGGCAGGTGCTTGATGACGTGTTGGCACCCTTTCGGAAACAGGATGCCGATGAGGCCCTGAAACTCATCGAACAAGCCGGCATGGATCATCTCCACATGGCTTTCTTCAAAAATCAGGACCTGGGTAATGACGGTGTATGGGATGTCTGGCAAATCGAAGGCCCATCTTCCCTGATGTTTTTCCGAGGAGAACCGCACGTCCATGCCTACATTCATATTCGTGACAGCGCTGACGCTTGATCTCGCAGATAGCCCGGGCCTTGCATGAAAAAGAGGCCACCCTGTGCAGGGTGACCTCAGACAACACAGGCGTGTTGAATTCCCCAATTCTGACACACGCCTGATTCGATACTCTTCAAGGTTGCTTGCACAACCTTGAAACATGAACAGACGCTTATTTGTTAGCAGTGATTGTGCCAATGTTTGAGAAAAATGGGGCAAGGCCCTGAAAATTTTCGGTCTTTTTTCTGTTCTGAAAATGTCTCTTATTTTCGATTAAGCCTGCTGTCCCATGGAAGACATGCTGAGCTTCAACATAGTCCTATCTATCGCGCACCCAGTCTCAGTGGTCCGTCAGGCTTGATGAGGTGCTTTTAGGCCGTGCAAAGTTTTCAGGAATGGGCTGTTCCCGGAAACTAGCTCGATTTTTTTTTGATTCGTCCGAATGGATGATGTATCAAGTGCTCATGATTAATTGGCCCTTGATACCCCTGAACCTTTTGTCTGAAGGTTCGGGAAGTTGATCAAAATGATGGAGGATGACAATAAAACCAGATCTTGTCCGTTAGTAATAACAACCATGAATAGTATGAATTCATCAACAAAGCTTTATTCCATCACCGCTGTTTCCTTTTGTCTGCTTATTTCGCTGCTGCCATACGGAGCCTTAGCTCAGGTCGTGGGATTTCCTGCTTCAAAAACAGCCATGGAACTAAGGCGAAACGTTTTTGAACAAGGGCAAAAATCAGACCAGCCTTTTGCCAATTTTCGATTGTTCATGAAATACCAGTTGCCAGCCGGGCAGGAAGGAGCAGTGCACCTGGGGCAGCATATCAAGCTAAACCTGCTTTCAGGCAATCATGTGATGTCGATTGAGCATGAGCATCTGGACCGTCAAGCTGGACGTCTTTTTGCGATGGTAGATGGTCGTGAAATGATGAAGATGAGTTTGCCTGTCAAGCAAACGAGTCAGTATCAATCGACGCAAGAAGAGGCTTCGAGTCTGTTTTCAATGGATGGGGACTATACCGTTTCTGCTCGATTCGTTACTGAGGGGAGTGGCACTTTGTTTGCAAAATGCATGGCTGAAGGAAAATGGTCTCCGAATGCAAAAGCGTTGTTCATCCGGGATGGACGGCTTGTTTTTGATATAGGTTGGCTGGGGGCTGTCTCTGGTGGACCGAAAGTCAATGATGGGAAGCCGCATCATGTGGTGCTTCATGTGCGCAACGGGGATGTTGAACTCTTTCTGGACGGTCAGTCGGTGGGTAAAAAAAGAGGTTTCATGGCCGAAGACGAGAACGATCATGTTTTCAAGATCGGTGCTTCTGCTCAGGACTTTGGACTGGATTGGGAAGGGGGCGATCTGCAGCAAATCCAATTCTGGAAAGGTGGGCTGCGTCACCTGGCCCTATCCAAATTGATTCAAGATGAATCCACCGATAAAATCAAAGTTCAACCCGGTTTTGACTGGCAAGCTGCAACCTTAGAGGAAACTTTCAATGGAGATGGCATGCGCGGTTATCCTGTTGTTCTGAGGGTGGAAGGACCTGTTCGGATCGAAGAGGCCTGGGTTCAGCCGCTTGTGGCGACGGATCATGCCCAGCTGATGGCAGATTGGGATGATGAGACGATGGAAGCAGGAAGAAAACTTTATCACAGCCTCTGTGTCACCTGTCATGGAACGGCTCAAACTCCCGGTTCACTCCCAACGGCACTTAAATTTCATGAAGGTGCATTCAAGAATGGAAAAGATCCCTACGGGATGTTCCAGACACTGAGTCGTGGTTACGGGTTGATGGTGCCTCAAGGGCAATACACCCGTGCGGAGAAATACGCGGTGATTCAATACATTCGTGAAAACCTGATCAAACCTCACAACAGTGATCAGTATTTTGAAGTGGATGCACCTTACCTGGCTTCATTGCCTCGCCCCCTCAAGACTTTAAGGGAATCCGAGGCAGTGACAGAGCGTCGGGACAATCAATATGAATTGATGGATTTTGGGCCAGCCCTGATGTGGACGTATCAAGTGAATGACGCCGAAAAAATCTCTGAGTGGAATATAGCCCAGAAAGGGATCAATATTCGATTGAATCCTGGAGATGGAGGTGTTTCGAAGGGCAGGGCATGGATGGTTTACGACGAAGATACCATGCGTGTGGCTGCCGCCTACAGTGGCGATGCATTCACCGATTGGCGAGGCATCGCGTTTGATGGGTCCCATGGAACGCATACACGCATCAAAGGTGATGTGGCATGGATTAACTCCGATGCACCCGCCTGGAAGCACCCTTCACAGGATACATGGGAAGACCAGCGGATCGTTGGAAGAGACGGCCGTCAATTTGGTCCGTTGCCAAAGGACTGGGTGCATTACAAGGGGCTTTATTACCATGAAGATAAAGCGGTCATACGTTACACTGTGGGAAATACGATGATTCTCGAAAAACCGGGTGTGTTTGATTACGGGAGTTCGCCCATCTTTGTGCGCACGTTCAATGTGGCCCCCCATTCGCAAGCACTTGTATCCCGTATTGCACCCGACCGGGATGACCTGGCAGTCAGCATACGGGGTGCGTCGGGAGTCACGACGAGGCGTCTCGGTGGTTTCGTGGAACTGGTGATTCCTGCGGGCGCATCAGATCAGCATTTCAACCTGCTCATTGCCAAAACGGATGAAGATACACTGAAGGGATTGGAAGCCGCGATTCCTGTCGAAGATCTGGAAGTGTTTACTCGAGGAGGTAAATCTCGTTTCGGGCAAAAAGTCATTCACACTCAGGGGGTTCAGGGTAACAGTGATGAACCTTTTGCTGTCGATGTCCTGACCGTGCCGGATGCGCTGGCCAACCCGTGGGAATCATGGATGCGTCTTGGTGGATTCGATTTTTTTCCTGATAACCCGGATCGAGCCGCCGTCTGTACCTGGATGGGGGACGTATGGCTGGTGGACGGTGTGGCCGGTGATTTAAAAGACTTGCGATGGAGACGCATTTGTTCCGGATTGTTTCAACCGTTGGGGTTGAAAATTCATGAGGGTTTCATTTATGTAACATGCCGTGATCAGATCGCACGACTGCACGATTTCAATGGAGACCAGGAAATTGATTACGTGGAGAGTTTCAATAATGACGCACAAGTGACTGAACACTTCCATGAGTTTGCCATGGGATTGCAAGTGGATCAGAGCGGTAATTTCTATTACGCCAAATCTGCACGTCACGCCAAAACCGCTTTGGTGCCACATCACGGCACATTACTGCGCGTGTCGTCCGATGGTTCGCGGACTGATATTGTGGCCAATGGATTCCGTGCAGCCAATGGAGTGTGCTTGAATCCCGATGGCACATGGATCGTGACGGACCAGGAAGGCCACTGGAATCCGAAAAACAGGATTAACTATGTCAAAGAAGGAGGGTTTTATGGGAACATGTTTGGCTATCATGACGTGAAAGACAGTTCAGATGAAGCCATGGAACAACCTTTGTGTTGGATCACCAACGGTTTTGATCGTTCACCCGCGGAGCTGCTCTGGGCAACTGAGCCTGCTCAGTGGGGGCCTTTGAATGGGGTGTTGTTGAACCTGTCCTATGGTTACGGCAAAATATACACCGTGCCTCACGAATTAATCCAGGGGCAGGCGCAGGGCGGTATGTGTGAATTGCCTATCTCGCAGTTTCCAACTGGCGTCATGCGCGGGCGATTTCATCCCGGGAATGGTCAGCTTTACGGAGCGGGGATGTTTGCCTGGGCCGGAACCCAGCATCAAGCCGGTGGGTTTTATCGCATTCGATACACGGGCAAGCCAGCCTATATGCCCACGGCACTGGAAGCCATTGAGACTGGTATGCGGATCACTTTTTCGGACCCACTCGACAAGGATTTCACGGAGAATGCAGCTCATTACAAGATTCAGACATGGAGCCTGAAACGCACGGCAAATTACGGTTCGCGTCATTACGATGAACGTGAATTAGCCGTTAAATCTGCTGTATTATCCCAAGACAGACGAACGCTCTTTCTTGAGATTCCTGAAATTCATCCGACATGGGGAATGGAAATGCGATGCGAACTCAAAGGCGCAGCCGGTAATGCACCTGTTACCCGGGTGATACACAATTCCATCCATCATTTGGGCAAGGGACTCTTTTAGACTGAAAAGGCGCTTCAGTCATCACAAGCTGCCGCGCCCTCGTGTGTGGACAGATCATTTCATTTGGTTTCGTTAAAGGCTTTGATCAAGGCATCGACTGTATGTCTGTCACGATATCCCTTCAGGAATAATTTGAAGCGGATGATGCCTTTCTGATCGATGATGAATGTTCCCGGATGAGGCACGCCGTCGATCGCGGATCCGGCTGCTTCCAGGTTGCGAACACCATAGGCTTCGATGGTTTTGCTGTCTGTGTCCGACAGCAATGGGAAGGTGATTCCGCCAGATCGAGCGAACCGTTTGAGTGTGTCCAGGGAATCGTAACTGATGGCAACCACGCGTCCACCTGTGGATTCAATTTCCTCCAAATTCTCCTGCAACTGAACCAGCTGCTTTTTGCAAAAAGGTCACCAATTTGCCGACCGATAAAAAACCAGGGCAACAGGTCCTTTTTGAATCAGTGACCGGAGTGTGTGCTTTTTTCCATTTTGATCGCTTAACTTCCAGTCAGGTGCTGCCTGCCCTACACCTAGCCCTGTCTTTTCAGGTGGAGCTGAGTCAGCTGCCTTGGGTGCGTTCATAGCGAGAGCGAGCCCCAGCATCGATCCCGCAATGATTTTTATTGGATGCATGTGCTTCATGGTGTGCTGAACCTAATGGTGTCAGGCTGCATTGCAAGGAAGGAAGCGCCCCGCTGAACGCGGGGCAACCTACATGTCCGGGGATCATGCTATTGTGTCATCCTGGCAACAAATAACAATTTTTCCGAATTGCGACGAATGTTTCATGACGTCGAGTGCCTGGTTTATCTCGGCAAGCGGGTAGATTTTATCGACCAAAGGCTGAATGTTTCTTGATTCAACCAAAGTGAGCATTTCCTTGAAGTCCTGAGCTGATCCCATGGTCGTTCCCTGCATACGAAGCTGTTTCCAGAATACTTTGAACATATCAATGTTTTTCGGGTTTCCAGATGTCGCACCATAATTCACGATGCGGCCTCCTGGTGCTGCCAACTCAATCAATGCGTGATATCCTTTTCCACCTGCGCTATCGATGATGACATCGAATGCTCCCGCTCGATCTGCCAGCGACTTAAACCAGTTTTCATGATTGTAATTCTCGCCACCCCGAGCTCCCAGTTGGACGGCTCTTTCGATTTTGCTGCCTGAAGAAGAGGTCACCCAGACATGCGCTCCGCTGGCAACACTGAACTGAACTGCCAATGAAGAAACACCTCCTCCGGCTCCGGTGATCAAGATATTCATGCCTTTTTTGATACCTCCTTGAGTGAATAGAGCCCTGTAGGCGGTGAGGCCGGCAAGGGGAAGCGCAGCTGATTGATTCCAGTCGAGGCCAGCGGGTTTTGGATAAAGATTCCCAACAGGCACTTGCACCTGTGTGGCAAAGGTTCCGTCCACCGGCATGCCAAGGATGTGATATGATTCGGATTGTTTGGATGCGTCATCTCCCCAATCCAAACCGGGTTGAATGATTACTTTTCTGCCGTTCCAATCTGAATCCACACCAACACCTGTTTTCGAGACCGTTCCAGCCCCGTCGGAGCCAAGGACCACCGGTGTGCGTATGTCTGGATACATTCCACGGGTAATCCAGTAATCGCGTCGATTCAATGCGGCAGTTTTCAGGTTGACGATTACATGATCCGGGTCAGGTTCGAGGTCGGAGCGAGATTCTAACTGCAAGGGTTGTTTGAGCTGGCTGAATATGGCGGCTTTCATATTTGAATTTGTTTTTACGAAATCAGCATGCGCAAATTGAGCTTGGCAAGACAGTTCAAAAAGGGGGTTAAATAGTTGGGAAGCCGCCTGGTTTCATTTGATTTATCGATGAGCTCCCATTGGAGAAGATTTAAGAAAGTGCCCAAAAAAACATTTGCCTCCAATCGTTTCCGTCTATAAAAATATGACTACTATCATGATTCAATCACCAACAGTTTACCCTGTTTGCGGTCGTGTATGGCGAGATTTGGTCAAAGGACTTTTTTTGCTATGCATGGGGATATGCAGTCTCTCCTCATCTATTTTGCAATCTGCAGATGCTACTTCGGTGAGCTACTACACTCAGATTCGTCCTATCTTTCAAGCCAAGTGTCACGGCTGTCATCAACCCGCCAAACCGGAGGGTGACTACATCATGACTCACTTTGAGACAATGATTCAGGGTGGGGAAAGTGATGGAAAAGCGATCCTTCCGGGGAATGCTGGCGAAAGCTATTTGGTCGAACTCATCACACCTGTCAATGGCAAGGCGGAAATGCCTCGCAAAGAGGAACCCCTTTCTCAAGTTGAAATCGATCTTGTCAAACAGTGGATAGACCAGGGAGCATTGAACGATACCCCGGCAAATGCGGTTCCCAAATTCGATTTGGATCATCCTCCCGTCTACACACGGCCCCCCTTGATTGCCTCCTTGGATTATTCGCCGGACGGAGCATGGTTAGCTGTATCCGGTTTTCATGAGGTGCTTCTTCACAAAGCAGATGGTTCCGGACTTGAAAAACGATTGATTGGACTCTCACAGCGGATTGAATCGGTCAGATTCTCACCTGATGGTCGAAAGCTGGCCGTTGCAGGCGGTTCGCCAGGACGGATGGGGGAATTACAAATCTGGGATGTGAACGATGGAACCCTGGATCTTTCAGTGCCAGTTTCCTATGACACCGTGTATGGCGTCAGTTGGTCTCCTGATGGTGAGCTTGTGGCTTTGGGCTGTGCTGACAATACGTTGCGAGCCTTTCAAGTTGCAGATGGTAAACAGGTGCTTTTTCAAGGATCTCACAATGATTGGGTCATTGACACGGTTTTCAATGTGAAGGGAGATCATGTGGTCTCCGTCGGGCGCGATCAAACAGCCAAGTTAATCGAAGTCAGCACCGAGCGCTTTGTCGATAACATCACCTCCATCACTCCCGGGGCTTTGAGGGGTGGCATCCAGTCTGTCGCCAGACATCCTTCACGTGATGAGGTGCTCATTGGTGCTTCTGACGGAACCCCTCAAATATACCGGCTTTTTCGACAGACAAAACGTGTGATCGGAGACAACGCCAATTTGGTCCGACGTTATTCGCCCATGAAGGGACGGATCTTCGGAGTGGATTTCTCTGCCAATGGTAAACAGATCGCTGCGGTAAGCAGTCTGGATGGTAAGGGGTATGCTCATACTTACAGCAGTGACATTGACAGTGATTTAAATGCTGAGTTGAAGAGCATCATGGCTAAAGTGGCAGGCAGTCGTAATGCTGAAGAGCGTAAGAAAGTAGAAGATTATTGGACTCAAGGGGCTTCCTTGATTGCTGACAGTGCATTCAATACCGCTTTGTATGCCGTATCATTCCATCCGGATGGATCGCAAATTGCAGTAGGCGGGGCGGATGGCATCGTTCGAGTGCTGAGTTCAAATACCCTCTCGCTGCAGCGAGCCTTTGTTCCTGTTCCATTGAAAGACAGCGATCCGGATGGTGTCTACACCCTGAGTGTTTCTCCACCGAACATACATTTTTCCAATGCACATCAATCGGTTCAACCGGTGGTCCAGGGATGGACCTCATCAGGTCAGTCTGTCGATTTGACTCGTTCGGTTGAATGGACCGGGGGTAAGGAGATTGCCTCCATTTCCGACAAAGGAACGATGACGCCTCTTGCGGATGGCGAGGCGACATTATCGGTTAGTTTCAAGCAGCACACACTCAAGCTGCCTGTCGAAGTCAGTGGCTACACAGTGCCATTGAAACCCGATTTCGTGCAGGATGTGAACCCGGTCATTTCAAAAATGGGCTGTAACGCAGGTACCTGTCATGGGGCCAAGGATGGTAAAAATGGTTTTAAACTCTCCCTGCGTGGGTATGACCCGCTGTATGATGTTCGGGCGTTCACCGATGATTTGGCTGGACGACGCATCAACTTTGCCTCACCGGATGATAGCTTGATGCTTTTGAAATCGACTTCGGCCGTCCCACATGAAGGCGGTCAACGTGCGAAGCCAGGTGAACCGTTTTACCAAATTCTCAGGGAATGGATTGCTCAAGGATGTGTGCTCGATTTGAAAAGTGCCAAAGCAAGTTCCATCGAAGTCATCCCCCAAAACCCGGTCATTCAATCAATCGGAGATCTGCAGCAGCTGCGGGTGGTTGCTCATTTCCCTGATGGAACCCAGCGAGATGTGACGCGTGAGGCATTTGTCGAAAGCAGCAATACTGAGGTTGCCTCAGTCAATGATGTTGGCCTTGTCTCATCCATTCGTCGTGGTGAGGCTCCTATGCTTGCACGCTATGAAGGGGCTTATGCTTCAACAACCATAACCGTAATGGGAGATCGGTCCGGCTATGAATGGGTTGACTTGGAGGCTTTCAATAAAATCGATGAAGCCGCCATGACCAAGTGGAAGCGAATGCGTATCCTGCCGTCAGGATTGTGCAGTGACACTGAATTTGTTCGTCGTCTCTACCTTGATTTAACCGGTCTGCCGCCATCAGTGGCTGCGATCAAGACGTTCCTTGATGATCCAAAACCTTCCAATGAAAAACGTGAGACGCTGATTGATCAATTGGTTGGTAATCGCGAATTTGTGGATTACTGGACCAATAAATGGGCAGACCTATTGCAAGTGAATCGTAAGTTTCTTGGCACCGAAGGGGCGTCACTGTTCCGTGACTGGATCCGCAAAGAGATCGAAGGCAATACTCCCTACGATCAATTCGCACGGCAAATCCTGACAGCGGACGGGTCCAATAAGGAAAACCCTGCAGCTGCTTATTATAAGATCCTGAGGGAACCTGATTTGATCATGGAGAACACAACACACCTGTTTCTCGCCACTCGTTTTAACTGCAATAAATGCCATGATCACCCATTCGAGCGTTGGACTCAGGATCAATATTACGAAATGTCAGCTTACTTTGCCCGTGTTTCATTCAAAGCGGACCCAACCAGCAAAGACAAGTATATCGGAGGCACAGCGGTCGAAGGGCGTAAGCCACTGTATGAAATCGTGTATGAAAAAGACGAGGGTGAAGTCACTCATCTGCGGACCGGTAAATCAGCCGTCCCATCCTTTCCTTATGAGGCTGACTTTGATGGTCATGAGAAAGAGGGGACACGCCGTAATGAATTGGCCTCCTGGATGACGAGTCCGGATAATGCTTATTTTGCAAAAAGCTATGTCAACAGAATCTGGGGATATCTCATGGGAATGGGCTTGATTGAACCGCTTGATGACATACGGGCAGGAAATCCTCCCTCCAACCCAGAGTTGTTGGAGTGGCTGACTCAGGATTTTGTTGAAAGTGGCTTTGATACGCGCCACCTGATTCGAACGATCTGTAAATCAAGAGTGTATCAATTGTCCATCGAGACCAATGAATGGAATGAAGACGATCAAATCAATTTCTCACATGCTACTCCCAAGCGTTTGCCGGCTGAAGTACTTCATGATTCTATCTACTTTGTGACTGGGTCCGTGCCGGAATTTCCCGGAGTGCCACGCGGTACACGAGCTGTTCAGCTTCCAGATGTTGGCGTGAAATTAGCCGATGGGTTCCTTGCTAATCTCGGACGTCCTGTTCGAGAGAGTGCCTGTGAATGCGAACGTTCCAGTGAACTGCAGCTTGGCTCTATTCTTTCGCTGGTGAGTGGTCCTACCGTCGATCAGGCAATTTCCGATTCTGCCAATGCGATTGCGGACCTGATCAAGAAACAATCAGATGACACCAAGGTGATTGACGCATTGTACTGGAGGATTCTAAACCGTGCTCCCAGACCTGCCGAGGTTGAGCAGAATCTACTCGCATTCAATCTGATTGAAAAACACCATGGAGACATTCAGGTTCAGTTGGCTTCTTATGAACGCGATTACGCCCCCATTCAGAAACGAATTGAGTTGGAACATCAGACACGCGTTGCGAATACTGAGGCAGACTTGAATACTTATCTCGAAACGATTGCAGCGAAGGAAGCTGAATTGGACGCAGAACAGGAAAAAAGTGTTCATCAAAACGAAAAGGCGCTTGCTGATCATGAAGCTACTTTTGATGAGCGTTTCGTTCATTGGAGCCAGTCAGCGGAAACCGGCACTTCATGGGAAGCAATGGATATCAGGTCTGTTTCCGCATCCAATGACACAAAGCTTGTCTTGCAGCGGGATTCTGTCATCCAAGCTGAAGGAAAACTGGGTAAAACAGAATATGTGGTGCTGGGAAAAGCAGGTGGTGAGGCATTGAGAGCCATCCGACTTGAAGCATTGATTCATGATACCTTGCCCAAGAATGGACCAGGAAGAGCAGATGACGGAAACTTCGTGCTCACTGAAATTGAGGTTCGATGGGCCCCGGACTCCGATCCGGATGCATGGAAAAAAATCAAATTGCACAAGCCGCAGGCCGATTTCAGTCAGCAAAACTTCCCAGTCAAAAATGCCATCGATGGTAACAAGAGTGGGAACAATGGTTGGGCAGTTTCGCCTCAATTGGGACAATATCACAGTGCTCTTTTTGAACTGAATGAACCGATCGTTTCTGATGAATCTTACCAAATAGAGATAAAATTAACCCAACACTATCAAGGCAATAAATACGCGCTTGGACGGTTTCGATTATCGATTACCAGTGATGAAGGTGAAATCGATCTGGGTATTCCTCTAACCATCGACTCAATTTTGGCCCTGAGTGCAGACGAGCGCAGTGATGAGCAGCAGCAGTCCTTGAAAACATTCTTCGAGGGGAGAGACAAACAGTTGCTTCAGCTCAAAAAAGCATTGGAAGTGGCCAAGAAGCCCCGGCCTGAAGACCCGCAGGTGACAAAGTTAAAGGCTCGCTTGGAACTTGTCAGTCAGCCCTTGCCCATGGATACGACTTTGAAACAATTGAGGAGAGCTTTTGATCTGAGTTCTCAACAAATGAAGAATACTCGTCTTACTGCGGCTCAGGATGTTGCCTGGGCATTGATCAATAACCCATCTTTCTTATTCAATCACTAACACGTTCAGTATAACAAAAAAACAAAACCTATGATTACCGTACCTGGAGGCATGAATTCGGATCTCTGTGATGGGGGCATGAAATTGACACGACGTGACCTTTTAAAGGTCGGGGGCTCAGGTTTACTTGGTCTGTCCCTTGGTTCCATGCTCAAAATGCAGGCGCATGCCAGCGGCTCATCCCACCAAGGTGGTCCTGGTTGGGGGCGAGCAAAAAGCATTATCATGGTTTACCTGCAGGGTGGCCCCAGTCATCTTGATTTATGGGATCCCAAAATCAATGTGCCTGACAATGTAAGGAGTGTATTCAAGACGATTCCGACCAAAATACCCGGCGTACATTTTACCGAGGTGCTTCCCAAACTGGCGAAAATCAATGACAAAATGACCATGATCCGGTCAATGAGTTATACTCCCAATGGTTTATTCAACCACACCGCTGCCATCTATCAGATGATGACGGGCTATACGACTGACAAGGTGAGTCCATCAGGTCAACTGGAACCACCGAGCCCCAAGGATTTCCCCAACTTTGGTTCCAACATCATTCGGCTCAAACCATCGTCTGATCCGGTATTGCCCTTCGTCATGCTTCCGCGCCCATTGCAGGAAAGTAATGTTGTAGGCAAGGGCGGTACGGCCGGCTTTCTTGGCAAGGGTTTCGATCCCTATTATCTGTACCCTGAAGGGGATGACATGAACATGGGGAAAATGAACAACGTGAAGGTAGATGATCTGGAAATGCGTCCTGATGTCTTTGCCCTGCGTTTGCAGCGTCGGGCTCAATTAAGGGATTCGATCAACGCAGCCATGCCGGAAATAGAAAAAGCGGTTTCCAGTTATAATTTAAATGATTATTACAGCCGTGCCTTGAATTTAATTGTTTCAGGCAAAACGCGTGATGCCTTCGATCTTGAGCAGGAATCTATTGCCACTCGTGATTGGTATGGCCGCAATACCTTTGGGCAGAGCTGTCTGTTAGCCCGTCGCTTGGTCGAAGCTGGGACCCGCGTAGTAGAGGTGATTTGGCCCAAAGTAGCCAACTCCGACAATCATTCATGGGATGTGCACGTCAATCTGAGTGAACGCATGAAAAATCAATCTGCTCCCATGCTGGATGGTGGTTTATCCGCACTGATTGCCGACCTGGACCAACGTGGAATGCTGGAAGAAACGCTTGTGGTTGCCGTTGGCGAGTTTGGCCGCAGTCCTCAAAGAGGTGTCAGTACTTCAGGTAATAGTAACAGTGATGATGGTCGTGATCATTGGCCATATTGCTACACGGCCTGTGTTGCCGGAGGTGGGGCCAAACGCGGTTATGTTCACGGTGAATCCGATAAAACGGGATCAGCACCACTGGTCGATCCTGTTCATCCGGGTGAACTACTGGCATCTATTTATCACAGCTTCGGCATCGACCCGGAAACCATCGTTTACAACCATCTCAATCAACCTCGCGAGTTGGTCAAATCCAAAGCGGTAACGAGCTTGTTCAGTTAATTTAAACTGAATGGGCTGGCCCGCTCAGTCAAAAATCAAAGAAACAAAAAGCCCGGCTACTTGCCGGGCTTTTTGTTTCTTTAAAATTGCACCGATGGTAGGTGCCACTCTAATCAATCAAATTTTCTTTTCTTAACCTCAGTGGCGGTGGGGAAATCTGCAGGCACTTTTGTCTGACTCACTTTTCCTGTTGCAGCCCATTCAGAGCCCCTGACGAGTGTGGTGATAAATCCAACGCATTCCATTGAGTAATCAGCATGGCCCATTGGAGTATGAAAGACGCGCCCACTCCCAAACTGAATGGTCATCAAGATAGGTTCATGTCGACCGCTTCCTCCTGTTGATTTGTCCGCAAATGCTGTTGCGAGAACGTGCATTTTTTCGGCTGGCCCCCGGAGTTGGTCGTAAAGCTCATCCTTGGCATGCAACCATTTTGTCGGTAAACCCCTGATAATTGGATGCGTCGCGTCCCGCGCTTCGATCAGATACTCATGCTGTTTCCCGTGAGACCCTCCTCTTCCCTTTGAAATATCCCGAACCAGATGTCCATGATCGTCATAATAGACATAGGGACCAGAAGATTCATCGCGACCACCCCATCCTCCAAGTCCAATCATGCGGTTGTAGGCATCCCACTCGGCAAAGGAATTATCTGCGGCATGGACGATGACCAGTCCGCCTCCCTGACTCACAAAATCCTCAAGACCTTTTTTTGTTTGCTCAGGCCAGGGAGCAGCATTCCAACCGAAATTGGATAGGACAAGGTCATACGCTGAAAAATCAGGTGCATAATCAGGATCGGGTTTTGGTTTTTTGAGGGCCGTGGTCTTGATGTCCAATGGAACGGGGAATTGGGGGATTAAATCATCGCCATTCCAAGTATAGGCAGTCCTTTTGACATCGACTGTGAATAAACCTGATTCTTCAAGATACTTTTTCATCATGACTGTGGTTTTCGGCCACATGCCATGGTTGTTTTGTCCGTCAATGATCAGAGCCTTCATTGGCGTCGCCGCCTGAACCAGAGGAGTCAAAGCAAGAGCGACAAGCGCTAGGTAAAAAATCGGAGATTTCATAATTTAATTGGAATGTCATCATGCTGCAAAAAAAGCCCCTTAAGGACAAGTCCTAAAGGGCGAGGAAGCGGGCTGTCTATGAAGAAAAATGGATGCGGGTTTGATTCTGATTCCATGGCTGGGATAAAACGGAATCCTTGAACTCTCCAGGTGTTGATCGATTTCTTCCAGGGTTGTTGTAACTGGAAAGGTAAGCAATTTGGAAAGCAACTTTTGTTGCCTCGGGAATGATCTTTTGGCTATGTTTGTGCCTCACACTCAAACTCGCATTGACCATGAAATGATGCATACTCTCAACTTATCAGGATTCAACAGGCGCTCGCTTTTCATCAGACAAATCCTCAAGAGGAGATCTATCGTGTACTGTCTTTTCGGCTTCTTTATGGTTTCAGGTATCACGACTTGTTTTGATCGCTGTTTGGCCAAGGATGCAACTCCGCTGAAAGTCTTTCTTCTAGTGGGCCAGTCCAACATGCAGGGGCATGCTCATATTCGTACCTTTGAGCATATTGGAATGGATCCAGAGACATTGCCACTCTTGAGCGAAATGCAGGATGAAGAAAAACAACCCAGGACATGTGACAAGGTTTGGATATCCTACCTCTCAAACAGCGGAGTCAAACAAGGCCGATTGAGTGTTGGATTTGGAGCGAGTGAAGACAAAATAGGTCCCGAATACACGTTTGGGATCTACATGCAAAAACATTTGGAAGAGCCGATCCTGATGATCAAGACGGCATGGGGTGGCAAGAGTTTGCATACTGACTTCAGATCCCCAACTGCCGGTCCGTATTTGTTTACCGAACAACAAAAAGAGGGGTTTGCAAAACAGGGAAAGGATTTCAAGCAGATCAAGGCCGAGAGGGCACGCATGACCGGTCTCCATTATCGTTTGATGATCGGGCACGTGAAGAGTGTGCTGCAAGACATCAAGGATGTTTATCCAGGTTACAATGAACAATGCGGATACGAGCTTGCTGGAATGGTCTGGTTTCAGGGCTGGAATGATATGGTTGACCGCGGTGTTTACCCCAGGAGAGATCAACCCGGTGGATATGATCATTACAGCGATACGCTGGGGCATTTTATCAGGGATGTTCGAAGGGATCTTTCTACGCCTGATTTGCCTTTTGTCATAGGTGTGATTGGAGTAGGGGGTCCGGTTGAACATTATGGAGCCGCACAAAAACGTTATGCAGGGATTCATCAGTATTTTCGGTCCGCCATGGCAGCTCCAGCCAAGTGGGCAGAATTTCAGGGCAACGTTTCAAGTGTCTTGACAGAAAATTACTGGGATATGGAACTGACGGCTCTAAGAAGCAAAGATGCTGAATTGAATCAGAAAATGAAACAACTCGTCCTCAATGGGAATCTGCAAAAAAAAGAACAACAATCCATGCGGGAGAAGTTGCGTGCAGAGATGTTTACAAGTCGAGAACTGGAAACCATGGAGAAGGGAGTTTCCAATCAGGAATACCATTATCTGGGTTCCGCAAAAATCATGGCCCAAATTGGTAAGGGTTTTGTAGAATCCATGGTTGAACTTATGGGGCCTTCCCCTAGATGAGATATCAAAATCATAAGCAATTTATTGACCCGATTCATTCAAAAAACCATGAAATCAACTACTGCTCACTGCTCTCTCTATTTACTTTTATCGATCCATCTTGCTTTCGGATCCATTGCCACCACTGCTCAGGTTCAAACCGCCACAACCCAAGGTGACAGTCAAGGATTGACTGGGCATTTTTTATACGTGGCAACACCAGGGATACGGGATTACCTAGGGTATGGTGGGCATGGTCTGGTCGTTTTTGATATCGATAACAATCATCAATTCGTCAAGCGCATTCCGACCAAGGGGTATCATCCGGATGGACGTCCGGCC
The DNA here is from genome assembly GCA_000383715.1 of Verrucomicrobia bacterium SCGC AAA164-E04. Taxonomy (GTDB): domain Bacteria; phylum Verrucomicrobiota; class Verrucomicrobiia; order Limisphaerales; family AAA164-E04; genus AAA164-E04. The sequence goes on along the minus strand of KB911906.1, from coordinate 42,278 downwards.
AATGTGAAAGGCGTAGCCGTCAGTCAACCGCTCAACAGTATCTATGTTTCGACACTCTATTCTTTACAGCGCATTGATTTGGAAACTGAAAAATTGCTGTGGGAAGTGCCTTATGCAGGGGGATGTGATCGAATGTCGATTTCTCCAGATGGTAAACTCATGTACCTTCCCTCGTTGGAAAAAGATTTCTGGAACGTCGTTCAATGTGAATCGGGCGAGGTCATTGCCAAAATAAAGGTGCACGCAAGAGCTCACAATACTATCTATGGGAGCTCCGGACAATGGGCTTACATGGCAGATATTGCATCCCCCTTCCTCCATGTTGCCGATACAAGAACACACACTGTTGATCGAAAGATTGGTCCTTTCAGTGCAGGTGTTCGGCCTTTTACAATCGACAGTTCCGAAACAAGGGTTTTCGTTACAGTCAACGAATTACTTGGCTTCGAGGTGGGGGATTTGAAATCAGGAGAAAAACTGGCCAGTGTGAAAGTTTTAGGTTGGGACAAAGGACCTGTGAGGCGTCATGGTAACCCAAGTCATGGCATAGGGCTGACTCCTGACGAAAAAGAAATATGGGTTTGTGATGGGCATAATATGCGTATGCACATATTCAGTGCACAACCTCCCTACCAGCAACAAACAACAATTCCTTTAAGTGACATGCCCGGATGGGTGACCTTCAGCATGGACGGGCAATACGCTTATCCTTCCAGCGGTGAGGTGATTCATGCAAGGCGGCGGGAGGTTCTTTATCTACTGAAAGATGAGCACCAAAATACCGTATCCAGCGAAAAAATGGTGGAAATCTTCAAGAAGGAAGGAAAGGCAATCGCAAATGGGGATCAGTTCGGTGTGGGACGACTTCATTAACACCGACGTCAGTTTGGGGCTTGAAGCACGGCCAGGCGCTGGGTTTGTATCCATTGAAGATACTTTAAACAGTTGCCTTACCTATCATACAGTGAATGTAAACATGCAAGAGCCATTCGAAAGAATGTCCTAACGAACGTTCAGGTAATAGAAATGCAGTGAATCACAATCGATCACATTTCCAAGTTGCCTCAAAAAATGAAAACAATAGTATCTACCTATGTCCTTGCTCACGCTCTACAGAATCGGGTTAGCCATCATTGTCAGCTCTTTCTCGATCGCTCAGGCGACTGAATTCAAACTGCTTTCCGTCAGCAGGATTTGGGATCACGCTCAGCACAACGCGTTCACGGACTTGGAGTATTTCAAGGGCCAATGGTTTTGTTCTTTTCGTGAAGGAAGCGGACATGCGGGGGCAGGTGATCATGGCAAAATCAGGGTCATTCATTCAAAGGATGGTGAACACTGGGCATCGGCTGCATTACTGGAAAGTCCAGGGCTGGACCTGCGCGACGCCAAGCTGTCCGTGATGCCTGATGGACGCTTTCTGCTCAACTCATGCGAGTATGATGTTGATCGTGACCAAGCGAACGTCAGAAATAATCAATCCGTTACTTTCACGAGCACGGATGGTATGCAATGGGAGGGTCCTCATCGTGTTGCGGACAAAGGCTACTGGCTCTGGCAGACTTCATGGTTCGATCAGACAGGTTACGCCCTCGGCTATCAGTGGGGCAATCACGACCGGACCCGTTTCTACCGCACCCTCGATGGCATTCATTACAGCACCCTGCAAGATGATCCACGTCCTCCAAGTGACCGAGGCAATGAACATGCGCTGGTCTTCGATCCTGATGGAGCCATTCACATGCTTCTGAGACGTGATCATTCAGAACATCATGCTTCCTCAGCACTTCTTGGAACATCAAGACCACCCTACAAAGAATGGTCTTGGCACTCACTTGGCATCAAGATGGGAGGGCCTGCTTTGACACGCTCTCCTGATGGTCAATTGATCGCTGTTGTCAGGCGTTACGCAGAGGGTCCAAATGGAGGCTGGGGTTCTCAGTGGACAGAACTGGGGGTTATCGACCCGCTCGAATCATCATATGCACCCAAACTCAAACTTCCCAGCGCTGGAGATTCAAGCTATGCAGGCCTTATCTGGCGTGAAAACATACTATGGGTGAGTTATTACAGTAGTCACGAGAGCAAAACCTCGATCTATCTTGCAAAAGTAGCTGCGATCAACAGCGAGAACTAACTTTGATCTACCAAACTGGTAGATCAAATGGCCGCCATTAAGCGACACATTCCATGCGGCAATGATTCTTCTCAGCTTGAAGAAACAGCTCTGTGGTGCTGTGATCCCGAGACTTGCCGTAGATCAGTTTCATTGAAGGAAGGACAATTATCTCACGGGAATCTTTTCAACTTGTAACCTTCCCTTATTTCTTGTCGTCTATCCGGAAATGACCGTTCCAAACGCTTTGGCGCTGATTGTTTTCACTGCCATGGAGGACCTCTTTTCTCTGATCAACGTTTTCACAACAATGGTTTGGATGATCTAACTGCCAGAGACCTTGGTAGGTTTCAATATACAGGCAGAGCAAGAGACAGTGGTCTTTTCATGACACCCAGTCTCCGCAATATTGCAGTGACCGGGCCCTACATGCACGATGGACGTTTTGATACCCTTGAGGAGGTGGTGGCGCATTACAACGAAGGTTTGATTCGTCATGAAAACCTTGATCCAAACCTGCTTAAACATCCTCCCGGAGGCCTGGGGCTTTCTTCAAATGATCAGGAAGCTCTTGTAGCTTTTTTGAAAACGCTTACCGATGACTCCTTTGTGTCCCCCTTATCTTCTGGTTTGCCCTGAGGATCTAGGCTGCACAATTTAATAAAGGACAGGAGGGGATTGTGAGTGTTATCAGGATCAACCACCGGCATGCCAGGTGAAAATCTGGATGGCTGTTCGCTGGAAACTCTTCATTGAATGCTTCATCATGTAATATAGATCAAGCTTCAATACCTGGTAGAGCGAACTCGCGAATTCTTTAAGATTGAACGAGTCATTTTGTTTTGTATGATACCTTCATTACATAAAATAGACGACTCACCGCCTGCAGGTTTGAGCTTTGAGCGGTAAAGTGTCATGAGTAAGCTAATTATTCATTTCCAAATATGAAATACCCTATCAAACTGAACTTCAAGAAAATCGCACTGGCCAAGCAAGCACACCTTACTGACGCAGCAGGCGAGCCCATCGCATATGCGCGTCAGAAAATGTTCAAATTGAAAGAGGAGTTGGAAGTGTTCCGTGACAAGAGCCGTGAGGAAAGACTCTGTCTTATCAAAGCCGACCGGGTGATTGATTTTAGTGCGGCTTATCAATTCTTGAATGAGGAAGGTGCGGTTTTCGGGGTGATCAAGCGCGAAGGACTTAAGTCCATATGGAAGGCTACATATCATCTAAACCATGATGCCAACACTCCTTTTGCCAGCATCAGAGAAGAAAAACCTTTCGCCAAGCTGGCGGATGCCTTAGTGGGAGGAATTCCCCTGGTCGGTCTGTTCTGTAACTATTTTCTCAACCCCTCCTACCTTTTGACGAATTTAGAGGGAGTTGAACTTTTCCGTATCAGGAAAACTCCCAGCCTTTTCGGAACCGTTTTCGATATTGACAAACTTTCCGACGCCCATCAGGACAAAGAAGTATTGTCGCTCATGGGTATCCTGATGATGGTCTTTTTGGAAAAAGCCAGAGGATAGTCTGTGCTTGCGACCTGAAGGTCTTCCAATGAAGACTACCGAGATGACTCCTTGTGCATTAGAGCCATCCTCATCCTGCTTCCTTTAAACTGATTCTAAAATCATGTTGCCATATGCTGTGGTATCTCCAGTCCTGATTAATCCAATGGCTTGCGGAACTCTTTTTTTGAAATCATTGTGAAGTTCAAAGGTACGCTTGATTCCCCTGCATGCTGTATCAAATTCTTGTTGTTTTCCTTCCGTATTATTTTCCTCGAATTCCTTGGCCATCCATATTTCGCCACATTTCCAATTTGGCAACAGCGCGTCAAGAACTTGAGGGATTGTTGGGATCCCCCTCACCAGAGTCAGGTCAACGGTTTCAATCATTGGCCAATAAGGGAATGCAGCATCAGAAATGACGATGGTGTTGGTATGGCGTACCCTTGCAATCAGGTTTAACAAATCGGGGTTAATAATATCCTTGGTCAACATAACAAATATCAGAGTTGAAATCTATTTCAGTCCCACTGGCCTTTGCAATGAATTTGTCATTGAATAGGTCAAGCTCCAGGGTTAGGGCGGAAAAGGAACAGGGTGGATTGTTTGGTTTTTCACAGTATTTCCGGCTGAGGTATTAACCTTGCGGGCCCTGAGTATCAGATGGCTGAACTAGTGGTAGAATGATTTCGATCAGGGTGCCCTGTCCAGGTTTTGAAATCAATTTAACGATACCAGCGTGTGCTTCGACTATTTTATTTACTACCATCAATCCAAGGCCCGCACCTTTGGGTTTGTTGCTTTGCAACAAACCATCGAATTGTTTCATCTTACGCTCATCCATTCCCAGTCCGGTGTCTCGAAATGCAATGACCACGTGTTCTCCATTACCTGATTTTCTGTGTCCCGTTGACAAATGAAGTGTGCCTCCGTTGGGCATGGCATCGATGCTATTCAATGCGATGTTTAAGAGTACCTGCTCTATTTGCCCGGGATCTGCCTGGATTTTTGGAAGTTGATCAGCTAATTCCATCTGGAAGTCGATATGGTGCTGTTTCATCTTATGCCGAGTCAAAAGGTAAAGATTGCGCGCCAGGGGGTTCAAATTAACAGGTGCAGTTTCAGGCTCGTTATGGCGTGCGAAGTCAAGGATTCGTTCAACAATTGCATTGAGTTGATCCATTTTTTTGCCAAGCAGCTCCACATCTTCATTGCGAGGGTCCTCATCAGGGAAATTGAGATTAAGTGCGTGATACACCATTTTCATCACGGTCAGTGGATTGCGGATTTCATGGGCAACCTCCGCTGCGAGCAAGCCAAGGGCCGATAACTTTTCCCTCTGACGCAATTCCTCTTCCATACTTCTGATGTCCTTGTTCAGTCTTGCTCTTTGGATAGCTGTGGCCGACACGTTGCTGAAAGCCTTGAGGATGTGGATTTCTTCATCTGAGAAACTATGCGTTTTTCCGGTGTAGACATTCAGTACTCCCATGGGATCTGACTCGAGCATCAGCGGTACACTGAGCATGCTGACAAGGCCCTCTTCCCTCGCAAGTTCAGCATTGTGATACAGGTGTGAGCCTTGTGTGTCCCTGAGTTGAATCGGTTGGCAGCGTCTTACTACGGTTCCAACAAAACTTTCCTCCACGTGCAAGCGAGGTTTTGCCCTGTAGGACTCCCCTGCACCATGTGAAGCTGTCAACTCCAGCCAATCACCTGTTTCGTCCAGCATGAGAACCGAGCACATGCGGGCCGACATCAGCTGGCAAGCCTCTCTGGTGACGGCTTCAAGCGCTTCCTCGAGGTCATAGGCGTTCTGGATCTTTTCGTTAACTTTAGTGAGAGATTCAAACATTTGAGCCTTGAACCTGATTTGTTCATAGAGCCAAGTGTTTTCAATCACCTTGGAAGCCTGAATCGCGAGGTTTGAGAGCATCTTCCGATCGTTCTCGTTAAAGGCATCCTTGTGGGTGGCATCCACATTCAGAACGCCCCGCACTTGATCATTGATGTCAAAGGGAACAGCCAGTTCTGATTGAACCTCGGCCCAAATGGAAACATAGCGCACATCTTCCTGAACATCGTTGATCAGTGCGGATTTGCCTTTCTTTGCAACCCAACCAGTGATACCTCGGCCTATTGGAAGATTGAAATCAGCATAAGCCTCATTTGGTAGACCCACAGCAGCCTCAAGTTCCAGGAGTCCTGAAGTAGGATTGATCAGTGAGACACTTGCGGAATGAGCGTGTGTCAACTCAATGGCCTGCTGCAGGATGACATTAAGCGCGGTCTTTGGGTCAAGAGATTGATGGATTAAATTGCTGACACGGTACAGCAATTTAATCTGTTTGTTTTCCTCCTTCAATGCTTTCAATGTCTCTTCGTCGGACATGATTCCACATTAGCATTTCCAATCGAATGTTTCACGGAATATTCGATATGAATCGGTGTTCGAAGGGATTACCTTTCATTTTAAATCTTGTGGCACACTTGCAGGTTCAAAGGGATTAATTTAGTTTGGACTTCTAATGGATGAGACAAATGACATTCCTGAATTGGATGAAGCCATGTTTGCCTTCAGTCAAGCTGACTATCAGAAAGCGGTAGACCTGCTTGAAGGCATTTTAAAAATATACCCAGATCAATTCGATGCCTTAACCGCATTGAGCATGGCACATTGCCGTCTTGGGAAATTGAATGAATCCCTCAAGCTGGGTTTGCAAGCCGAACAAATACGCCCGCATGACGCCCTTGTACACACCAACTTATCCTTGTTTTATGTCAAAATGGGAAACAAGGAAAAGGCCGAGCATCATGGATTACAGGCGAAAATCGCGTCCTGGAGATCCGATTCTGCAGCTCAACCCCCGACAGCAAGTACAGGGAATGATACAAACGTGGAAGACGATCTGAAAATGGCTGCCCCAAAAACTGAAAATTATAAAACGCCCTCGAAATTTCCTGATACGCCTTGGAAAAAATAAGATACATCAACGAGGATATTCTGCGTTGTGATTTCAAGTGGTCCGGCCTGACCGTTTTGCCAGAAAAATCCCGGAAAGAATAATGATTCCACCAAACATCTGCATGGAGCTCATTGATTCATGCAGAATAGCCCATGCAGCCATGGCTGCAACGAGAGGTTGGAAAAAAAGGCTCAAAGCGGAAATTGATGCCGGCAGGTGTGCAAATCCGTAAGCAATCAATCCCTGACCCAGAACCTGGCCTGTCATCGCCAAGGCAAATAAGACCAGCCAACCATGGATTGTGGACGGGAATATCTTCTCCCCAAGTATCAGGGCAAAAATTCCCAAAGCAATGGTACTATAAACCGCTGAACGTGCCATGAGGGGGGCTGTCCGCACGGTTACCCTCAGATGCTTCAACGACAGCATGTACGCACCATAAAAAATGGCAGCTAAGATGGCGATGAAATCTCCATACAATTGCTCCTTTGAAACACTCAGGCTTGCTCCCGTTAAAAGAACAGCGCCAAGCATCGTTAAAATCATGCCAACTATAAACCAGCGAGTGATGCGTTCATTGAACAAAAATCTGGCTGCAATGGTAACAAAAATAGGGGCGGCATTGGTGAGCAGGGTGGCGTTGGCCACCGTGGTGTGGTGCAACGCTTCATGCCAAAATGCCATGTCGAGTGCGAATAAAAAACCCGTCAGAGCAAACCACTTTGCCGAGGTATGTGCAGGTTTATTCTTCTCTTCTCGTTTGTTTGGTTGCGTGTCCCATGCTGCCCAGAGCCAAAGCATAGGGAGCGCAAGCAGCAGACGGTGAAATGCTGTTGAAACAGGACCGAGCTCACTTAACCTGACCCAAATTGGAGCCAAGCCAATGCATCCAGCACCCGCAAAAACGGCCAAAAACCCGATATGTTCCTGTTTAAGTCTCTGCTTCACGTGGGATGAATTTTTAATTGGAAAAAGACATAGGCTCAGGAAATGGATTTCCGTTTTTTCGCCAATTCAACTTTCAGGTCATCAAGTGGCAAGGTGTTGATAATATCCCTTTTCTCCAGCCAACCCTTGCGCGCATGTTCAGCGCCCAAACGCAGAAATAGATTGATCATTCTGATCTACAGCCGTGGCGCCTGGGTCGGAAAACTCAGTTCCAACCTCATGTACCATCGAAGACTGGCCGTTGAGAACAATTAAAGGCAATGCCGAATCCACCACTTTTACCAGGCGGTGCACTGGTTCAGCCTGATTCCCATCACTGTCAACGGCCGTGTAGGTCAACCAATAGTCACCAGATGTATGAATCCCTACAGCACCCTCAACCTGAATCGACAGCGCACCATCCTTGCGGTCAGTGGCACTGGCCCCCGGATCTACAAAATCGGTTCCTGAACGATGCCGCATGGCACTCTCACCTTGCAGTTCAACAACCGGATCAAACAGGACAGGCAGTCCACTGTAAGAGTCACCAAAACCAGTGGCTCCGCTATTTACATAGGCTCTAGCTTCTCCCTGCCCACCCCCAAAGAGATTTTGATAGTTGTTGGGGGCATTACCTTCAAAGATAATCTCAGCAAGACGATTGCAATCATAAAAAGCCCAGTCTTGAATTTCGCTTACAGAAGCTGGAATGGTAATTGAAACCAGAGAACGACAACCACTAAAAAGAGCCCATGGGATCACGTCTATTCCTTCAGGAATACTTATCTCCTCCAAAGCTTCACAACCTCCAAAAGCAAAGCCGTCAATACTGACCAAAGATACTGGAAGCGAGATTTTCGCAAGCGCAAAACAGTCGGCAAAAGCACCCATACCTATATGAGTAACACCGTAAGGAATCACGATGCTCTGCAGACTCTCACAATTCGTAAAAGCATCTTCCGGAATCCGACTCAGCCCATCAGGCAGATCAATCTCCAATAGTTTACTGCAGTTCAGGAAAGAACCTTCGCCGATTTGACGAATGCTCTCGGGAAGGCTGATCGATGTCAGATTGACACAATCGGCAAAGGCATGGGGTCCTATGTCCACCACCGGAATCCCCTCAATAAAGCCTGGTATTAACAAATCTCCTGCTGCTGCCGTATCACAACCGGTAATCACGATCTCTCTCCCATGACGCGCAGTCGTTTCCCATTTCGTAGAATACTCCAGATAATCAACATTCGCTCCCACAACAGCGACCTCGCGGATTAACTCACTCTCCCTGCCTTGGCTGTCCACTGCCTTGTATGAGATCACATTCATACCGACCTCAAAGATATTCACTTCCCCGGCGGTGACCACCTTCAAACTGTTTCCATTGGCATCCAACGCAGTAGCCCCCGGGTCCGAGTAAGATGTCCCCTTGTGGTGGATCAAATAAGCCTCACCCTCGAGAGATATGGTAGGTCTCAGAGCATCCACCACCCGTATCTGCCTGGTGATTGGATCAATGGGAAACCCACTCTGGCTGATAGCATTGTAAGTAAGCGTGTAGGAACCAATGCTGCCGGTGTTCACTTCACCCGAGACAGTGATTTCTGGAGCTAGTGCTAAAAGATTGTTCATCAGCACAACTCCGGGGTCAACAAAAACCTCATTCAAGGCAGTTACCATTACAATGTCCCCTTCAACCGTGTACGTGTACGTGTAATCCTTGGGTCTGTTTAGCTGGAGGTATTCTCGATCCACAACTCGAAGTCCAGCAAAATCCCCCATAAAACCCTGGCTAACCTTTGAGATCAATACCCGTGCATTCCCGGCAACCCCGCTGAAGATATCGTCGCCCTGAATCTCAGGGGCGTTACCCATCATGACAATGTCATACAGTTGAGAGCATCCGTAGAAGGCCCTTTCCTCGATGTCCTTGAGGCTGGACGGAATCACGATCCGCTCTAGGGCGGTATCACGGAAACCATACCCACGTATCTGGGTAATCCCCTCTCCCATTTCCACTTCCTTGAGATTCAAACATCCTCCAAAACATTCCCATGAAGTCGCATTCAGCGTTCCGGGAAGGGTGGCCTTTACCAATTGCAGATTATTAGCAAAAGCTCGATCTCCAAGATCGGTAAGGCCCTCAGGCAATAAAACCGTTTCAAGGCCACAATGATTGAAGGCATCATGCCCGATGGAAAGTAGACCCTCGGGAAAATTGACCGAACGTAGGCTTGAACAGTTTGAGAAGGATCCATTTCCCAGTCTGGTCACAGTATCTGGAATTACTACCTCTGTGATGNCCATGCAGTCAGAGAAAGCATCACCCGAAATGGAAGTCACTGGTAGTCCATCAATGAACTCTGGAATACCTATCAATCCAGTAGCTTCNTCGTCACAATCTACGATAGTGATTCCGCTGCCCTGCTTCTCAAAGGAAAGGTATTTAAAATTCTTGTCAACCACACGAACGGCTCGTTCAACGGGCTCAGCTTGACGCCCATTGGCGTCGACAGCCGTGTAGGTGATTTTATAATTGCCCGTATTAAAAACATTCACCTCTCCAGTCGTGGTGACATCGACAGCTACACCCGTGAGGCCCTCCACTGTGGCTCCCTGATCGTCATACTTGGTTCCCTTCTCATGAGTCACATGCGGAGAACCTTGCAAGGTAATGATGGGTAATGTGGCGTCTACGACACGCACGATCCGGTTCACTGATTTTGCCAGGTTACCCTCTGAGTCGACGGCACTATAGCTAATCTTGAAATCTCCCAGCGTGTGCACGTCAACACTACCCTTGAATACGACATCAACCACGCCATCCTCCAGATCTGTTGCGGTGGCACCTGGATCGTTGAAAGGCTGCCCCTGACGATGAAAAATGATAGGATCACCATTGATGACAATGGAGGGGCCAGAAGCGTCAAATTCTATGATGAATCCCGAAGCACCATTGCTATCATTCCACCGACCATCGCCAAACAGACCGAGGGTAGCGTATAGCTCACCTGTATTGTTTGGCTCATTGGCTTCCCAATTGGCATATGGATCCGTCAGGTTTGAAGATGTAAAGTCACCTTCGCCATTGACCCATGTCCACTCACCGTTGTTTCGATAGCCTCCAATAAAGAGTTCTCTACCTTCCCCGGCAGTATAGTAAAGCCCCTCAACCATCAGCATTTCAGCCATTGAGGTAATGGTGACCAAATGTCCTCCTCTGGCCTCGGCCAGCCTCTTTGCTGAATCCCAGGAAGTATTTCCATATTCGTTGAGGACGATTTCATAACGAATGTGACCATTGGAATCAACTAGGGTATTGCCTTTGAAATCCAGAGCATCGTCTCTGTCGTTAATATCCGCATCAATGATATCAACTGGAATGACAGGGAGATCGGCATCCACAGATGCAAAGATAACATCATCTATGGAGAATATGTCCCGCTCTCCTGCTCCCTCGCCATTGTAGACTTCATTGAAAACCACTGCCTTGATCCAGCAGCTTTTGTCCTGCAGGTCAGATGCAAGGTATCCTAAAAACTGGATTCCTCCATTGTTTTGAGGGCCTGCGGTTAGGTCTAGCGTTCGATCTTGAAAGGTGCCATCTGCATGCTCAACGGTAAACTGAATCGCACGCTTGCTCTCCTCGAGTCCCATCACATACATGCCCACGGCTGGAACCGGTTTCAGAAATCCAAGCCATAACCCACCTTCCTGACTTTCACTAGGCAGAACTTCAAGAAAGTGCTTACCTCCACTGGTTGTATTCATACCCCGGTCCATGTCGTTACTGCCATCCATGTCACCGATACCCGGCTCATCAATACCTGCCCCATGCCCGTTGTTGTAAAGACCCAACTCAACGGTGTTATCAAGACCATAATAAAATACAGTTCCCTCAGCCGTGCCGCTACCCATGTCACCGGCAGCAGCAAACGCTGGTGAAGTGGAGGGTCCGCCGGTATAGGGCGCACCCGCTCCGGCGAACATGTCGCCCTGACCTGTTATGGGGCCCCAACCATTGGTAGCCTCAAAGGTAATCCGATCAGTGTTCAGGCCCTTTGAAGCCAGATCGATGAGAAAACGAGTTTGCTCGGCTGCTGCGTTAGCATAAACCCAGCCAACGGTTGTCGGATCGGGCTCGCCTCCTCCCGCTGGTCCGTCATCCCTGACACTGTAGATGTTGATCATGCAATTGGAGGCTTCCTGCGGAGCACTCTGGTATTCTCTCCAATTAGTTAGGCCGCCGGGTGAGCCGTTACCATCAAGGGTAGGAGCGTTAGGATCTATGGGAGCGTTAGGATCTATGGGAGTGATAAAGGGAGGAATACCCAGGTCTATGGGAGCGTTAGGGTCAGGAGGAATACCCAGATCTAAGGGAGCGTTAGGGTCAGGAGGAATACCTAGATCTAAGATGGGAACATCTTCTATGGGAACACCTTGAGCAGCTGCTATGGGAACATCTACTATGGGAACATCTACTATGGGAACGCTAAGGACCGATCCGCCGGACACAGTGGTAGCAGCTTGTCCTAGCGTTTGTACCACACAAAATACAGATGCACCAGTGATGATGACTATCAGGCTGATATACTTCAGTATGGATCTAAATGTAGTTTTTTTCATCTTCTTGTTAAATTTGAAATTCAAAGGGATCTCTTATTGTTCGGCACCGGTCACTGGTATCAACCTGAGGAATTGCATCTTACCGTCATGAGGGATCACCAGCTGCTGCCATGCTTGACCGCCGTCCAGCACTTCCAGAGGCAACCACTCTCCTGGATTGAGTCTCGAGCTGGACTCGAGCTGCCAAGCAGGGGCTCCACGGGTGTCCATCCACAGTTCAATTTGACTGTTACGATGCTCGATGCTCTTGATTGCCCCACTCAAGCCTGCTCTGGAGCGGTTCCCAGAGCCGAGGTAAATGGAGGTGCTTCGCATGCGTCCAAGCAATCCATCCTCACCTGCAAGAAGCGCCTGCTCTAGGAAAAGTCCCGTGCTTCCCTCTCCCACTCTTCTGAAGCGGTAGATCATCACTGGCTCATTCTCCTCCAATATGGTTCCAGTCAGTGTGGTGTCGTCCCAGGCTAACCTGACATTGCCACTGCCTTCAAAACTATGAACGCCCGGGATAAAATTGCTCAGCACCTTGGAAGACATTTCCTCCAGTTCCAATACGCGCGCATCCCAGCTGAGCCCCATTTCAAGTCCCATCAAGGCTTGAGATGCACTAGCACGTATCGCTACATGAACATTCCCATTCTCATCGGACCAGGTCGAACCAAAGTCTATGGTGGCATCACCCTGCGTTTGCGGGATCCTTCCAGCCATCGCATTGAGTGTATTACCTCCACCAGCAGGTGGCGTCCAGTCGCCGTTAGCATCACCCAACTTCACGGCGCCAAAATCGACATCACTCAAATTACCTGACACGCTTTGATAATTTATGGAGAGTGCTTCGGGCAGTTCAGTAAAACTCAGCAGGGGATCCACATCCTTGAAGTTCAGGCGTGTGAAGCGGAACATGTCTTTCGCTTCACCGTTCGCATCAGTGGCATAGAAACTTGTGCGATTGAGAATCACTTTGCGTATCGCCACGATGTCAAGCACATCAATCGAGTTGTCAAGATTGGTGTCCGCCGCCAGCCAGGCCATGGCGCTGCTGAGTTTTTCGCGGTTCAGAATGTGCTTGCGTAATTGAATAATATCCCTCACATCCACTCCTTGATTGGGTGTGACATCCGTCTTGAGAGCAGCACTCAACGCATAAGTTTCTCCGGGAGTCAACGTCGTCTGATAATACCCATCCTCCCCTGTCGACATATCATGCGACTCATTGTCTACATCTATCTGAACTGTTGCTCCAGGAACAGGAGTCTGTCCAAGGCCAAAAAGTGTCACTCGACCACTGATCACGATGGTCTTCAATATTTCGACAGTACCGGAGGATGCTGCCTCGTGAATATCCTTGGCTGATGCCGGTTCAATTTTATAAAGAGTAGGATTATTGCTTATTACAATCGTCGAACTGCTGCCTGGGACTCCCACCAGCTTGAAGTGCAGCGCAAAGAGTGTGCTATTTTCTCCCAATGTGCGTCCGGTGCTCGGCTTCAGGGCCTCATCCCAGAGGAATGTCACCTTGCCTGGTCCCATCACTGAAAAGTTGTTGGGTAAGATCAATGGGGAATCAGATCCATTCAATGTAATCATGGGGCTCTGAGTAACCTTGGGAAGGCTCTGATCACCAACCACCTCCTGCACCAAGGTCATCACCTGCGGATCCCATTCCAAAGTGAACTGAATGCCCGAAATCGCATTGAACCCTTTGACTGCGAATGGAACCATCACCTCGCTGCCTACTGCCCCAGAAGCTGATTGAGGATTCACGCTTACTACTTGTATGATAATAACCTCCCTTGTCATGCTGGATGTATTACCTGCGGAGTCGATGGCACTGTAGGTCAAGAAATACGTTCCCTGCTTATTTACATCCACAACTCCGGAAGTAGTAATTTCTACCTCTCCGTCTACACCATCGTTTGCTGATGCCCCGGCATCTTCATAGGTCGTACCGAGCGCATGCTGGACGGTGGCTTTACCATTGAGCGTGATCACCGGCGGCGTCAGATCCACTACATTCACCGTGCGAATTACTGGTGTTGCTGCATTGCCAGCACTATCAGCGGCATTGTAGGTCAGAATGTAGGAGCCCAAGGTGTTGACATCCACAACTCCGGTTGTAGTAACTTCTACCACGCCATCGACACCATCGTTTGCTGATGCCCCGGCATCTTCATAGGTCGTGCCGAGTGCATGTTGCACATTAGCATCCCCAATTAAAGTCAACACGGGAGGTGTTCCGTCCAATACCTGCACCAATCCTGCATCAGAGGTTGCATGAATTGCATCACCGGAAGCCGTCACTACTTTGAACGGAGTGGGATCATTGACTAAGGCAAGTGTCGAGCTACTGAACGGCTCTCCCACCAGCTTGAAATGCAGAGCAAAGAGAGCGCTGCCGTCTTCCAAAGTGCGTCCAATGCCCGGCTGCAGGGCCTCATCCCAGAGGAATGTCACCTTGCCTGGCTCGATCACTGAAAAGTTGTTGGGCATAATCAGCGGAAACTCCAAACCACTCATGGGCACCGTGGCAACCTGAGTGACCTTGGGAAGACTTTGATTACCGACCAGCTCCTGCACCAAGCTCATCACCTTCGGGTCCCATGCCAATGTAAACTGCAAGCCCGAAATCCCATTAAAGCCTTTTATTGTGAATGGAACTACCACCGTGCTACCTGCCTCTCCAGAGGTTGATTGAGGATTCACTCCGGCCTTGGGACGGATGATCACTTCTCTGCTTATGCTGGATCCATTGCCTGCTTTGTCGGTGGCGGAGTAAGTCAATGTGTAGCTTCCCGTCGCATCCGCATCAACCGTGCCACTAGTCGTTATTGTTACTGTTTCGTCGACATTGTCCGTAACTGTGGCTCCCGCATCCGAATAGATTATACCAGGAGTATGATACACTGTGCGCTCTCCTATGAGGGTGATCAATGGCCCCGTCGTATCAACCACATTTACGGTGCGACTCAAGGGTATTGCTTCATTACCTGCACTGTCAGTTGCAGTGTAAGTCAATGTGTAACTTCCTGGAGTCTTAACATCAAGGCTGCCACTTGTCGTTACCTTCACACTGCTATCATTGTCCGTAACCATGGCTCCCGCATCCGTATAAGTAGTTCCGGCCTCATGAGTCACCGCTGCATTACCCGATAAGGTAATCACCGGGGCTATCGTATCCTTTACTAGCACTGATCGTGTCACGGGTGCCGCTGCATTGCCTGACGCATCACTCGCAGTATAAGTGATCACGTAGGTGCCAAGCTTACTGACATCAACCGTGCCACTGGTCGCTACCGTCAACGTGGTGTCAAAATTGTCCGTAACTGTGGCTCCCGCATCCGTATAAGTAGTTCCGGCCTCATGAGTCGCCGCAGCATTACCCGATAAGGTAATCACCGGGGGTATCGTATCCTTTACTAGCACTGATCGTGTCACGGGTACCGCTGCATTGCCTGACGCATCACTCGCATTATAAGTGATCACGTAATTACCAAGCTTACTGACATCAACCGTGCCACTGGTCGCTACCGTCACCGTGGTGTCAAAATTGTCCGTAACTGTGGCTGCCGCATCTGTATAAGTTGTTCCAGCCTCATGAGTCTCCGTTGCTATACCTTTCAAGGTAATCACCGGGGCTATCGTATCCTTTACTGGCACTGATCGTGTCACGGGTGCCGCTGCATTGCCTGACGCATCACTCGCAGTATAAGTGATCACGTAGGTACCAAGCTTACTGACATCAACCGTGCCACTGGTCGCTACCGTCACCGTGGTGTCAAAATTGTCCTTAACTGTGGCTCCCGCATCCGTGTAGGCAGTTCCGGCCTCATGAGTCTCCGTTACCATACTATTCAAGGTAATCACCGGGGGTATCGTATCCTTTACTAGCACCGTTCGTGTCACGGGTGCCGCTGCATTGCCTGACGCATCACTCGCATTATAAGTGATCACGTAAGTACCAAGCTTACTGACATCAACCGTGCCACTGGTCGCTACCGTCACCGTGGTGTCAAAATTGTCCGTAACCGTGGCTCCCGCATCCGTATAAGTAGTTCCAGCCTCATGAGTCTCCGTTGCTATACCTTTCAAGGTAATCACCGGGGGTATCGTATCCTTTACTAGCACTGATCGTGTCACGGGTACCGCTGCATTGCCTGACGCATCACTCGCATAATAAGTGATCACGTAATTACCAAGCTTACTGACATCAACCGTGCCACTGGTCACTACCGTCACCGTGGTGTCAAAATTGTCCGTAACTTCGGCTCCCGCATCCGTGTAGGCAGTTCCGGCTTCGTGAGTCTCCGTTGCATCACCTTTCAAGGTGATGACGGGGGCAGTATTGTCTTCAAAAATTGTTACTTTTCCATTCTTAGAAATAAATTCAGGGGTATCTCCACCAAACGATGCCAATTTACTTGGAGTAGGTTCGTCGCTGAACGAAATAGTCGTTGAACTGCCATTGTCACCAAGGAGGTCAAAGGTCACAGAACAAATGACTCCCCCATCAACAACTTTCACGTCATTGGAAAAAAGCTGTTCATAGAGAACTGGTAATTTCCCATTGTCTAAATATGAGGTTTGGGTGTTAAAATGTGTTTCGCCGAAAAAGAATAGTTCTGAGGGCAAGGTCGAATGTTCGAAATCACCCACGCTCTTGTATTTAAGGACTGCTGGATCCCAGCTTAGGGTAAACTGCATGGCACCTACATTGGTGAAATCGAAGACCTTGATGGGGACCGTGACTGTGCCCGCGTTGGGAGAGATTATATGGTCGTCAATTTTGAAGGTAGCAGCCTGATTGAGCGATACGAAAGCAAGAAAAACTGTAAAAAGCAGAGAAAACCTGCACTGAAGGAACAATAAAAAGGAATTAGATAAAGTCATAAGATAGATGACTTTTACACTCAACCGGGAGGAATTGCAATCTTATTCGCATCTCACCTATCTATCAAGTCTTTTATTTATTTTTTATTTAATTTCATTTAACGTTTACAGGCTGGCAGTCATATCACGAGTTTGACATCGTCATGCCGGTTCAGGTAAGGTCAAACGTTTACCAAAGACCCCCTTAAGCTCAAGGGCGTCGCAAATCTGGATTTTCAGGCAGATGAAGTTGATCGGTTGATCCATACTTTCAAACAAATCCTCTGAACACCGGCACTCCATCAAGACCGGGCAGGAAAAAAGTCGCAATCGACTTGAGCGATCACGACTTTTTTTTGAAAGTCACGGTTGAGAAAAAGGGAGCCTAAAGTTCAGGACCCGTCACTGGCACCAATCTGAAGAAATGTGTTTCACTGGTGTGAGGGATCACTAGCCGCTGCCATGCCTGACCCCCATCCAGCACTTCCAGTGGCTGCCACTGCGAAGCCTCGAGTGTGGGACTGGACTCCAGCTGCCAGGATGAGGCTCCCCGGGTATCCAACCAAAGTTCGATTTGATTGTCACGATGCTAGATGCTCTTGATCGCACCGTTCAGGCCTGCTCTGGAACGGTTCACTGAGCCAAGGTAAACTGAAACGCTCCCGTATCGGTGAAATCACTTACTTTGATGGGGACGGTCACGGTGGTGGCGCCGGAGGGGACTGTCTGGTCCTCGATCTTGAAGGTGGCAGCATGACTCATCGACACGAACGCAAACAAAAAAGTATACAGGAGGCGAAAACTGCATTTGGCAAACGACCACACGGTTTCAACTACTTCATTCTAAATACGTTTAATACCCACATTTCACCCATTCAAGCTTATTTGAGTCTCGCAGTCACTCCAGTGAGACAGCAAAGAGCCAATGTCATTTTCATGTTCGGCATCTCTGTTTAATGATCGATTACAATAGCAACACAGTATTGTAATGGACCGTCTCGTCTCAATGCCTTTAATGAGTGCAAACATCATTGAAGGCAGCGAT
The DNA here is from genome assembly GCA_000383715.1 of Verrucomicrobia bacterium SCGC AAA164-E04. Taxonomy (GTDB): domain Bacteria; phylum Verrucomicrobiota; class Verrucomicrobiia; order Limisphaerales; family AAA164-E04; genus AAA164-E04. The sequence goes on along the minus strand of KB911906.1, from coordinate 24,227 downwards.
TGTTATGCCTGCCCTATTGAAACTTATGATCGATACGTTACCAGACCATGCCCTCCTGCTGCTCATTGTTGTCATTGCCCTGAACATCCTGGGATGGATCACGGCACTGGTGCTGGGTTTCCGACGCAGGTGGTGGCTGGTAGCTCCCTTGCTGATCCCTTTCTTTTATCCCTTCACACTGCTGGTGCTTTGTATCCGAAGGGCGAAGCACTTTTACATTCCCGTGGTGGCGCACCTTCTGGGGCTAGTACTCTGGCTGGGAGGCAGTGCTTACCTGCGATCCAGTGAGTGGTCCGACTTGATGGATCTGGAGAAAGAGCTGATCGCAGAGGGACATGTCCTGGATCCCGCCAAGCTCCACGGCATTCAGGAAGCAGACCCGGATGCCAATGTCTGGGACCATCCCATGCTCAAGACCCTGGCTCAAGCGGCAACACCGGGAAGAAAATGGGTCAAGGGAGAAATAATCGCTGGGGCCCCGGAGGGCGAGGAAGCCCGTAAGTTGATGGTAGTGGCATATGCCTGGTCGAAGGTTCCGGAAATCCCACCCTGGGCAACTGAATACGAGGCGAAGGACAATGCACCTGTCCCCATGCACCGTCCATTGGAAACGCTTTATGACCTGGCATTGGCCTTGCGCCCGGACCAGGAAGAAATAGATGAGGGAACTGCTGATGACAATGGACCGAGTGACTTGGATGAGACCTTGAATGGTTATCTGTCCCATGACCCATTCCTGGAGCCGCCCCTGGTTCCTTTCGAGTCGATGGAATCCATCCATGAAATCCTGGTGCCCTTTTTTGCAAAGGCAGAGCCAAAGCTTGAGGACCTGAACGATGCCGTGAGCCGTATGCAGGATGTGTATCCCTATCATTGGAGCGAGGGCCCGGGAATGCTCTTGCCGCATTTGTCTTTCCTGGAAGATGTGTATATCCTGGCAACACGCAAAGGACTTCATCATGTGTATAACGATGAAGCGGAAAAGGCATTCCAGGACTTACAATTGGCCACCTATATCAGTGAGACTGGAGTTTCAGATATCTTGATTTGCCGATTAAGCGCATTGAAACGATGGCAAGAAACGCCTTCCTTGCTGATCGCCGCGCAGAATCATCATCTTTGGTCAGATGAACAGTGGCTTTGGATCCATGAACGGCTTTCTCAAAAATATTTTCCAGACCATGTTCCGGCAACTCTTCTCATGGAAAGAGCCGCTCATGGTTTCTGGTTTAAATCCCAGGCCGATGAAGACCCCACTCTCACCCTTGGCAGGCTCGACCCATCCTTTTTTGGTCGTTTGCCTCCGCTTTCACTCTGGAAAGTTAACATATACTGGGTGGTGAGGGATTTCATGCAGGCACACTACATCAAACAGATCAGCTTGTTGCATCAGGCTTATCTCGGGCTCATTCCAAAAGCCGAGAGAATTGTCATGGATTCGGTCGTTGGTGCGTGGAGCGGTCTTGACCTCGAGACGCCGCGGCATGAGATGAAGTCTTATGGTCTCTTGTCGACCATGATGACGCCCTCTCTGGGGAAAGCCTACCTCAAGTTTTTCGACACCCAATTGCAGCTGGAGATGGCCAAGGTCTCGATACAGCTTGAGCGTTATTACCTGAGTCACCAGTCCTACCCGGAAAGCCTGGAGGCCCTGGTTCCAGAGTGGATCCCCGCCCTCCCCATGGATCCCATGTCGGCACAGCCATTCCATTACCGTCGCCTGGAACCGGATGGTTTTGAACTTTACTCGGTGGGATGGAACGGTAGTGATGACGGAGGCCTTCCGGGGCATCAAGAGGAACACCCATTTTTTAACTACGCGCCCAAAGGAAAGCATCATCCGGACGATATGCTCTGGCGTGTCGATGGAAGAAGCGAAACATTACCCATCCTGGTGATCGATGCAAATGAAGGGGAGGATGACGCCTCATCACCTATGATGGATATTGAGATGATGAAACGCTACGGATTGCTTCCCATGGGCTTTGATGAATAGGCGCAAGCGGAAGGCAAAACCTGAGATGGATGGGAACTGGGTTTTCCGGGTTGTTTCAAGAAAGCCTCGATCTTGTCATGAACCATTTCCGCGAAAACCCTGGATGATAGAAAGATCACGGTAAAGGATCCTAACATGGAAAAGACATGCATGATTTGCGGTAAGGCTTGCGGTAAAGATCGATATTTCAAAAATGTGAAAGGAGAGTATTTACACACGGATTGTATGGATACTTACCTCGAACCTCTTGAGAAAGAACCAACGTTTCTGGATCAACTATTGAGGCCTCGCTACACGAAATGGACATCTTTCGTCTACTGCCATGAATGCCAGAGACCCATGCGCAAGGACAGGTGCTGGTCCGCCATTGAAAGGGAAGGAAATGCTTTCTGGATGAACCGATACTGCCTGGCCTGCCAAGGTCAGGTCATGGGTATTGTTCCACTATGGTTTCTGGGCCTCCTCTTATTTCTTTGCGCTCTGGAAATGTACATAGGTGAAGAAGGTAATATATTCTTTGTTTTCCTCTTCGCTTCCATCGTTTTGCGGCTTGTGCAACAGCTCCGATACAAACCCATTTACGACCGCTGGGTGTCAATACACGGCAGCAACAGCGAGACCTGGCCAAGGCCACGCAGGATAAGGTCCGAACAGGAGCTTGACTCAAGTAAAGAGAGGGAACTTTGATCTGGCTCGGAAAAGGTGATTCTCCGCTGCATGGCACCTTTGGGTCATCTTCAGACCCTTTACAAATTGCCCGCCCTCGTCCGGGATTCGAGCTCCTTGGGGTGTTCTTTACTTTACCCGCTGCATGATGATGGTTTCTTTGCAGGGAACCGGGATGCCGTTGGCGCTGCGCCGGCTGATGGTGTGTTTCATGATGCCGGGTTTCGGGAATGTTCAAAGGCAGTATTCAAAGAGCTGGCCCTCGACCCGTTGGGATGTCGTTCAAGAGGTGTTTCTGCTCATGCAACGAGACCAGTAATGCATCCATGACCATTCGCTGGCACTCGGAATGCATGCTGGCGACCGCATGTGCCTCAACAGTGCTTTCCCCTGCCCCACATATTCGGCCCGATGATAAAGTCGGTCATCATGACAGTCTCCATCTCATTCCAGCGCTTGGCCCAGTTACAGTGCCTTTTCAAGACCGTTTCATCAGGCTGGGTCTGGATCCCCCCCCCCTTGAAGAGAGCGATCCACGGGGCCATGAGCCCGATGCCGACCTAGCCGCGTCCGACCAGGGGCATCTTGGTGGCCATGACGGTGAGGAAAGGTACGCTGGCGTCCAGGGGAAGGTTCGCCATGTAGAGGACGGCACGCACGACATGCTCCACGTCGATGGTCGGCTCGATGGAGATACTGCCATCGGCCTGCTTCACGCCTTCCTTCATTTTCCTGGCCATGGCCGTGGAGGCGTTGCCAATGTCGATCTGACCGCATGCAATGTCATACTTACGTCCGTCCAGTCCCGTCGACTTGGTCAGCCCGGTAATGGCGTGCTTGGTGGCGGTGTAGGGGGCGGAGTCGGGGCGTGGTGCCTGTGCGGATACCGAGCCATTGTTGATGATGCGACCTCCGCGTGGATCCTGCTCCTTCATGATGCGGAAGGCCTCGCGCGTGCACAAGAACGCCCCGGTGAGGTTGGTATCCACCACCTGCTGCCATGCATCCAGACCGAGGTCCTCCAGCAAGACCGCGGGCGCACTGATGCCGGCGTTGTTGAAAAGGAGGTCAAGCCGACCCAGGACCTCGCCGGTGGTCGCGAACAAATGGGCGACCGATTTCGCGTCTGCAACATCGCATGGCACCACGAGCATGGGGGCTTGCCCGTCACGAATGGCACCAGCGGTTTCCTCGAGAGCCTCACGGCGGCGGCCCGCCGCCACGACCGTGTAGCCTGCCCCGGCCAGGCCCAGCGCGGTGGCACGGCCAATGCCGGAACCAGCCCCGGTCACCAGGGCTGTCTTGATAGGAGTCGTCATATTCAAGGTATCTATCAGCAAAATACAGTTGCGTCGATCCGGATTCGTCGGGAAACGTAACCTTTCTCAGACGTGTTCTGCCGGAAACAGAATCTGGACGCGCTAAGCGATGTCTTTTGCAAGGTTTCCATTTTTCAAACGATATCCTGAAGCAGAAGTGCTGCGCTTACATTAACGAGGTTTTTTTGTAATGGTAAAAGCCAAGCGAAATTTTAAGGTAGGTGATAATGCTTGCGAAGAAACTCCTATCCTTGTGCATCATGGCTGTGGCTTCCCTCCTGGGGCTGTTTGGTGTCTCCGCGTTCCTTGGTTCTTTTTTTACTTTGTTTGACGGGGATAACCATGTTGCGAGGTATGAAAGATTTATCGGTCCTGGAATCGTGGCATGCGTGGGTTTGTTGATGATTTATGCTGCCTGGAAACTTCTGCGAAAAGGCATCAACCTTTCGCAACAATCCAAAGGCGACTCCGTAAGCCAATCAAGACTCCTGTATGTATCGGGTGGTCTTGCAACGATCTTCATTAGCACCCTGATCATACTTGCCCTAAGTAATGTACCCCTTGAGCTGCTCTTCAGGCCCCTGCTCGCCATCATTGGCAACCTGCTGTCCACATTCGACACGATTCCCAGCCTGCTGACCTGGGGCTTTTTTATTGCCTTGGGACTGCACGTAGTAGCCTGGGGGGTGGCCATGAGGATTGGTCTCCGGCGCAGTCGATGGCTCTGTTTTCTGATGTGCGTGCCCTTTTTATATCCCTTCTGTCTCATCGACATGGGGCTCAAGCGCCATAAGCTCGTGATGCTACCCTTCTGTATTCATCTCCTGGCGATCCTGGCTTGGTATGGGGGCGGCTTCCTCGCCAAGTCGACCGAGGTGACAAGCCTCGAGGCCCGCATAGAGGCACTGGGCGAACAAGGGGAATCCCTGAATATCGCGACCTTGTATCCGTCCGAGCCCACTAATCCTGAAAATAATATATGGGATCATCCCTATCTGGTGATGCTCGCCAGGGCCGGGCAATCAGACACTGAGGGCGAGGGACAGCGCGCCCGCGAGCTGATGGATGCCCAATACGAGGCCCTTGAACTGCCAAAATGCCCCGGTGCGTCCTTTGAATATGAATACCCCGAAGGTCAGGGTGTCCCGATATATCGATCCCTGGAGCGACTGCACAGCTTGGCGCTCTGCTTGGATTTCGAAGCATCACCTGCTGCGGATTCAGCCGACCCACCCGCGTCCATTGAAACCCTTCTTGAGCAGCTTGCCCCCTTGTTTGATCCCAAAGGCCAGGATCTGGAGCAGTTGAGGGAAGCCCTGGATCGGCCGGAGGATGTTTATCCCTTTGACTGGAAGGAAGGGCCAGGGATGTTACTGCCCCATTTATCCAAGTTGAAAATGTTTTCCATCTATGCCTGTTTGTCCGCCACACATCATGCCTACCGTGGGAATGGAGACGCTTCCTACCAGGACTCCCGCCTGGTATTGAGACTGGCGGAAACCGGCCACTGGGATGGGATGATCACCCGACTCGTTCAGGCTGCCCAAGTATCTTACCTCATGGTAGGCATTCAGGCGGCACAGGACCGACATAGCTGGAGCGAGGCACAATGGAAGGCAATGAATGCGTCATTGGAAACATTCAACATGGTCCAGCATGCGCCCGAAATCCTTCGCAAGGAGAGAGCCCTGTTGTTTCCCTGGTTGAAAGCCGGCATCAACGGAGATCCCCTCGAAACGCTCAGCATGCTGTATTTCCAGCAATCTGGTGCAGGGACCCTCGATGGGAGTGGACTGTCTCCCCTGCCTCCGGTCTATCGGTGGCTTGCCGGGACTCACCTGCAAGCCTGGTATACCCGGCAATTGAGCCTGATGCTGGAAGCCTTCAGTCAAAGGATTGCCCAATGGGACGACCTGGTGCAACAAGCCGACCAGCACCCCTGGAGCCGTTTTTTGCCGGCTGCATTCGATGAGTCACAGGAGCAGGATGGGCTGCTGGCAAGGATGTGGTTGTCTTCCATGGGCAGTGGCTTTCGCAGATTGTTCAGAGCCCAGGTAATCATGGAAATTTGCAGTGTATCCATGCACCTGGAACGTTATTACCTCCATCATCAGGCCTATCCAACCAAGCTGGAGGACCTGGTGCCGGCATGGATCCCGGAAATCCCTCTTGACCCCATGACTCAAGCGCCCTTCAAATACAAACGTCTGGAAGGAGATGGATTTGAAATTTATTCCGTTGGCTGGAATGGTCGCGATGATCAGGGAATTTCCTCGGAATCAGGTGGGTATTTTCTAGAAGGACTTCCAGACGATCTCCTCTGGCGCGTGGAGGGAGCCTCGGTGAAGATCCCCGTGATGAAAGAGACCATCGATGAACCCAAAATAGATATTGAGATGATGCAACGCTACGGGTTGCTTCCCATGGGGGATGAAGAAGACCCGGGGATTCCTGAAAAGCAGGCAAAGTAAAACCTCGAAGTGTCAAACGATCCACAAAAGACTGAAATTAAGTATTTCAGAAGGTCACCATTCGAGTGTGTCTCTGATAATATGGCCCGTTGTTCAGTGCACACCTTTATCTTTCCATAGTGAAATCAATATTGGCGTTTGAGAACGTGGCTATTGCCGTTTTCCCTCCATTGTCCCGCCTCTGATTGCCTTGATTGCCATGTGCTCTTGAGCGTGTCCTCGTTCTCGAAAGCACGAATCAGTCTCAGGTTCGGATTTTCGTATTGAGCCATCCGTTGGTCACCGAGGTCTTCCCATTTCCCGAGCACGCCAAACCCCCTGCCATTCACTGAAAACAAAGACAGTGCTTTGCCATGATGAGGCATCCCCACCATTTGACTCAATTCGGAATGAATGAGGGAGAAATGCGTCCATTGGGTCACCGTATCCCCTTCAAGGTTTATGCTCTTGCCTTTTTCAGTGAAAATCATGTTCAGAGGTTCTATCTTGAATTCCAAATCGTAGTTGAAACCGCGGGAATCAGGCCCCAACCATCGACCTTGTATTTTGTTGAAAAATGTGTCCTTGGATCCTGAAAATGAAGCCTCCTGATCAGGAACAGTGTCGTACTCACGGATAAATTCATCCTTCGTCATGTCCGTCGAGGAGAAACTATGTTCCCCTGTCAAACCCGTCGTCTGAGAAAGCGTCCATGTGCGCGACTGCTCATCGAATTCCCACTGACTCATCATGCTCTTCGGAGATGCGCCTTTGCCATTGATCCATTGACTGAGCTTGCCTCCGCGCGCCTGAAACCCCGACTGAAAAGGAGTGATATCATAGACAGTGATTTCTGAATCTGAATCCACTACCACCATGGGGATATTTCCGGAGGCATCATTTCGTTGGTTGATGAGGATGCGCATGGACTCATGCCGTATGAGTTCCCTGTTCCCGGTATCCAATGTCAGCAGCTCACACCAGAAGGTTTTATCAAAATCATGGTATTCAATTTCCAAAAACGCTTCGGACGATTCCCAATTACCCTCCAACATTTCGGGGTGCTGAAATATGCTTTCCTGAATCCTTGCAGACTGTTGCCTGTTGCAACCCAGACCCAGCCCCAGCACAAAGATGAATAGCATGCATGTTTTTTTGTTCATGACCACATCTTCCCTCTACTCGAGGTTTGCAACTATTATAAAATATCGTTCTATTTATAATATAGAATTAAAATCTTCAAACTAGAAACCTGTTGAAAGCCGTGCAGGTATCAACGCCGCCTTTTGGCTTCCGATCATTTCACTGTCTCAAGTAAGGTGATTTGACTCAATTTCAGGCACATGCATATTTACTTGCCTCTTCATTTCAAATGGGCCTAGGCGCCTTCAGTCAACTACCGTCGCATGGAAAAGAACGGCGATATCATACCATGGTCTGTGTATTTGCAGCCTCATGCGTCCGCCTCCATGCATGGAACGAGCTTGATGAAGGTCATTTAATTTCACTTGACAGGGATGGATACTTTTCCTAGTGAGTGTATGACACCCATAAGATCGCGCCAAACGAGGCAACATACAGAGAAGGACTGTACACCGATATATTGATCTGTCATCAAAGCCAACCTTTGCGTTCGATCCACACTCCTCATGTCATGAAGAACATCAAAAAAACAATACCCTTTAAACTACGATGGGCAGCAGCCCTTTTATTCACAGCCTGCAGTGGACCTTTGATCGCACAGCTCGCTTTTTCTCCACCAGAAGGCGGTTGGAATTATATATATGAGGGCGATCAGGCGAGTTATGCACCCGATGGCGAAGGGTTCGCATCCCTTGATGGCACCTGGAGCCATGATAACGGTTCCGATCAATGGGATGGTTCAGCCATCGGAGGAGATTTCGGAGATGGCAACCGGCCCGGAGGCGCCATGATCCTCACCGAGGGGACTACGACTTTTCTTCGCATTCAGGATACTGGAGACCCAAGGGACTACGACTATGGCGACCCTGGATCCAATCGAAAAATTTACCTGGGACACGATCTCGGAAATGAAGATGCTGCTCCCACCATTCTTGATGATGGGGTTACCTTGATCTTCAGAGCGCGCATCCCCACCTCGGGTCCCATTGATCCTTTGCATCGTGACAAACAAGCCGGCAATGGCCCGCAACCATACCCCGAAAATGGTGACGGCTATGTCACATCAGATGGAGGCAAAGGCAATTTTGTCATCAGGCAAGGTAGCGGCGGAGCCATTGCTTTTTCCCTGACCAACGACAAGGATACCCCAGGTGGAGACCCTGATAACCTGGTGACTGGATTCAATGGTCTCAGCTTCAACGAATTCAATGGCAATGAGATTTCTGGTGACGTCAACTTTGGACAGGGGGATGGTGCCAACGTGATTGCCCTTGATCCAACCGAATGGCACGAATACTGGATCACCATCGAAAAAGATGAGGCCAACGTTGGAACACATGTTGCCAGGATTTATGTCGACGGTGACTCCACAGCTCAGACTTTTAAGATCACCGCTGGTCCAGGTAACGACTTCGGCGATTTGAGTTATCTGGCCTTGGGGGCCACGGCGACCCCTCAGAACGCGGCTCTGGACATTGATTTCTTTGGTGTCAAATTCGAAGCTGTCGACCCTGAATCCAAAACCTTCGGTCCGATTGATGGCGGCTGGGATTATGCATTTGAAGGAGACCAAGCGCAATATGCCGCCGATGGGGAAGGATTTGCTTCTCTGGATGGCACTTGGAGTCATGACAACGGATCTGATCAATGGGACGGTTCAGGCATCGTTGGTGACTTGGGTGACGACAATCGCCCAGGGGGTGTGATGGTAATCGAGGAAGGCAACGTCAACTACCTCCGTATTCAGGACACGGGAGATCCCCGCGACTACGGTTACAGTGATCCCGGCTCAAACCGCAAGGTATACGTAGGACACAACCTGAGCGAGGATGGAGCATCAGATACTATCATGGACGATGGTGTCACTCTGAATTTCAGAACCAGAATCCCTACGACTGGGCCACTGGACCTGCTGCATCGCGACAAACAGGCTGGCGATGGTCCACAGCCTTACCCCGAAAATGGTGATGGCTATGTGACCTCCGATGGAGGCAAAGGTAATTTTGTGATCAAGCAAAGCGAGGGTGGAGCCATCGCTTTTTCCATGACAGCTTCCACGGACACGCCCGGAGGTGACCCCAACAATTTGGTCACAGGCTTTGACGGATTGAGCTTCAATGAATTCAATGGAAACACTATCTCGGGAGACGTTAACTTTGGTCAGGGTGATGGGGCCAATATCATTCCATTTGATCCTACCCAATGGCACGATATTTGGATCACCATCGAAAAGGACGGAGCAGACGTCGGCACTCATGTTGCTTCCATTTATGTGGATGGCAATTTGACGTCCAACGTGTTCAAGGTCACCGCCGGCCCCGGTGATGACTTTGGTGGCATGAGTTATCTCGCGATGGGATCAACCGCCACACCTCAGAACTCGGCATTGGACATTGATTATTACCGAGTCAAATTCGGCGTTGTTCCTCCAGAAGGTGCAAGTTCCGAGAAACTGGATATCATTGATCTTCAACCCGTCATTGGAGCGGCTCAGGTGGATGCAGCAGCAGGCATTTCATTTAAAGCCCTCGCAAGCGAAGGAGCTATTCCACAAAACAACATTCAACTCGTCCTGAACGGAATCGACAGATCTTCAGAACTTGAAATCACAGGTAACGAACAGAGCTGGACAGTTGCCTTCAATAAGCTGCAGGCAAATTCGGTTTACAGTGGTGAAGCAATCGTGCGCGGAGCGGGCGGAAGTACCATCACTGGCTTGCTTTCGTTCAATACTTTCCTAAGTGATAACGATACATTTGAGGCAGAAAACTGGAATTTCGACAACGGTGAATTCATCAATGATGCATCTCCGGGTTTCAGTGGAAACACCTATTTCGACAAGGGTGTGTCAGTGGATTCTCAAGGGATCGATTTCAATGAGCTCTCAGACGAGTTTGATTTCGGAAACGAAGATGCCTGGCGTATCCCTCTGAGCGGAAACATGCCCTATACGGATCCCAATGGCAATGAGGCTGGTCGCGCCCAGTATGAGAATGATCCCGATTCCGACTTCAGTGTCGAAGATACTGAAGCGGGCGAATGGTTGAATTACACACGTAATTTCACAAACGGTGAATCCAATATTTACCTACGTGCCGGAGGCGGCGCGGCCTTTGAAGTGCAACTGGACAAGGTGACTTCAGATCCAAGCCGTGCCAATCAAACGACCGAAGCCATTGGGTCATTTAAATCTGGAGGCATACGGTCTGGTTTCGATTGGGTCGCTTTGACTGAGGATTCAGGTAGGCGTGCAGTGGTTGATTTAAATGGGAAAGCCACCTTGAGAGCTACTATCGTCAGCGGTAGCCCCAACCTGAATTTTTTCATGATCACGCCTGCAGTCGAAGATGAAGTCCCAGCTGAACCTGTGGCCACCACATTATCAGTCAGCACCGACGGGAACCAACTGATCATTAGTTGGGAAGCCGGCGGAAGCCTGGAATCCACATCTGATTTGAAATCAGGTCAATGGAACGCTGTCAAAGGTGCCTCCAGTCCCTATACCTCAGAAGTTTCGGGGGCACAGATGTTCTATCGGGTAAGGTAACACTCACATATAACATAAAACAAAAGCCGGGTTCTTTGAATCCGGCTTTTGTATATCTTCCCCAGAGGCGACTTGCAGTCAGCAAACACCCAGCGTGCGGAATGGATGAGTAGAGGAAGACACACAAAACACTTAGGGATGCCACCGATAATCATCGTACCTTCGTACATCACAGACATCCTACCCTGAGATTGGACGATCTTTCAAATCAAGGCAAAGGGTTCGAAAACAAGTCAGGTTCTTTCGATGATAGCTTGAATGATTTGATGGGCGTTTTGGATAGAATCTGTGGTTTTCAGCGGAATGGTTGTCACCATGTTCTCTTCTCTCCGGGCAACCCCTTTCGAATAATATTTATCGTAGTAGGTCAATACAATTTTAGCGACCTCAAACATTTCCCCATTGTCCACGTGCTGCAAGGCATTGCTGGTGTTCAAGCCTCCTAGGCGGGATGAAATTCGAGTAATGGAATCTTTCAATTTCTCCCTGTCGCTCTCGCCATATCCTTTGACCAGATGCCTTGCTCTTTCATCACGTGAGATATCCAAAAAATACATGCGTTGACTCCTCATTTTCCCAAACAAAGCTTCAGGAATCATGACTGTGCCAATCGCTCTACTTTCGTCTTCAACCCAGACCTGTCGGGTGAGGTCCAAGTCTTTCCATTCCCAAAACACATTGTTTTCGAATTGCTCGACTGTCGGCTGAGAGGGTTGACCAATTCCCCCAAAGGCCGAGCCCCTGTGATTCGCCAACCCCTCGAGGTCTATCACTTGCTGGTCACTTGTCTGTTGTATTTGTTTGAGAAGTTCTGTTTTCGCACTGCCGGTATATCCTCCGAGGATGATCAACTGAGCGTCCACTTCGAATGCATGCAACACATGTTTCCGGAAAGCTTTGTAACCTGATTCGATCACGTAAACCTGCGCAAAACCGTTCTCAACCAGATGTTGAGCAAAGGATCTGCTCCGCATCCCTCCACGCCAGCAATGCACGACGACTGTTTGTTGGGATGCAGCCCGCAGCGTTTCATCAATGAAATGCCGCAATTTGGGCTGAACATATTCCATTCCAATCTCAATGGCCCGCTCCTTTGATTCCTGCTTGTAGGCGGTCCCTACAACCGCTCGTTCTTCGTCACTGAATATGGGGACATTGACGGCATTTGGAATATGCCCTTTTTTGTATTCAGCAGGTGAGCGCACATCCACAAGAGGCAAGGAGAGGTGATGTTTTAAATACTGTCCTATGGTGATTGTTTCAAGCATTCCATGAAAGGTAAATTTCGGGTTTGTACATGCGCTGCAGAACGCCACTCATCTATAATCATCAGCTTTGCTGCAATGGTCATTCTTACCATGACTCACAAGGCTGAAAACCGGCTATCATACGCTTTTCGGTTTAAGGAAAACTGATCAGTCTTGCGGCAACCTTGGCAGAATTTGGCTTCAGCGAAAGAAAAAACACAAAGCAAAGTGGTTACTTGATTGTCAAAAAATTGGAGAAGTGAGATCATCTTTTTGCTCCTGTTTTTTATCAGAATTATACTTGTCGCAAATTTCATTGAAGTCAGTATTGCTCAATGCCCCACGTTATTACCAAGATCCTTGCGGATGACCGCAGGTTTGAGCTTCCCGATGGAGCTGGAAGCGATGCCGTGCATTCGGATCCACAATATGGGTATGCGGTCACTCAACTGATCACTGAAGATAAAAACCAATCAGGCACAGGCATCGCATACACACTGGGTGGAGGGACGCATCTGGTGCAAAGTGCGATTGAGCTACTGAGCGAACCCCTTGTCGGACAGGAGATCGAAGCATTGATGTCCGATTTCGGTACGGTGCAGCGAGCCATGGCAGAGCACCATCAAATTCGATGGCTTGGCCCCCACAAAGGGGTTACCCACCTGGCTCTCGCCTCTATTACCAATGCTTGCTTCGACCTCTGGGCAAAAGCACGTGGTGTCCCCCTTTGGAAACTACTGCTTGATCTGAGTCCTGAGGCACTCACACGCCTCATTGATTTCAGTTATCTGGATGAGGTATTGACTGCAGATGAAGCCGTATCAATTTTGAAGGAAAAAGCGGCAACGCGCTCCCAAAGGGAGCACATTCTCAAGGAAGGGTATCCTGGCTACGACACCTCTGTCGGTTGGTTTGCCTACAGCGACGAGCGTATCATGGAGAATGCCCGACACGCGATCGATCTAGGCTTTACAGCCATGAAACTCAAGGTTGGATCCCCACAACCAGAACGAGATGTTCGCCGGGTAAAGAAAATACGGGAAGCGGTTGGGGATGACGTCCGTATCATGGTGGATGCCAATCAGGCATGGTCCTTACCCAAGGCACTGGAGGTATGCCAGCAATTGGCTTCCATGCAACCTTACTGGGTTGAAGAGCCCACCCAACCAGACGATATCCTGGCACATCAGACTATTGCCCGAGCGATTGCTCCGGTACCTGTCGCAGTTGGAGAAGCGGTAAGCAACCGTGTCATGTGGAAAAACTTTCTGCAAGCGGGAGCCGTGGGTGTTGTTCAGGCGGACTGCACCAGACTGGCCGGTATCAGCGAATACCTGGCAGTCTCTCTACTTGCCACAAAATACCCCGTCAAAGTCATTCCGCACGTGGGAGACATGGGCCAGATCCACCATCACCTCGTCTTTTTCAATCATATCGCACTGGGCCATGAAAAACTCTTCCTGGAATACATTCCGCACTTGAGAGAACATTTCATGCATCCTGCCATTGTAAAAGACGGCGCCTACCAACTGCCGCAGGAGCCCGGTTGCTCCACCGACCTCCTGCCTCGTGGGAAACATTGATTCCAGTTTGTCATTTTTTTAATGTCACTTAATTAAGAAACACAAAAACATCAAGAGCAGCCTTTTATCCGGAAAGCGCAACTGAATATGAGCACCATCAAGTCAGTCACCGTCAAGCATGCAAATCGTTCCATCTGGGGACACCTTGCTGAACGCGAGAAATCACTCCCTCTGGTCACCCCTCTGGATATTTATCCTGAGTTTCAGGAAACACGAGGTTCCTGGTTCTGGGATTCAGGTATGGCCTTAATTGAAATTGAAACAAACGATGGCGTTGTCGGGAGGGGGTGGTGTGAAGATGGATGCGATATCATCGGCTCCCTCATACATGCCCATCTTCGACACCTGCTTGTCGGTCAAGATGCCGCTGAAATTGAAGGGCTTTGGGATCGCTTGTTTCGCGCCTCCCTCCCCTACGGACGAAAAGGGGTGGCACTGCACGCCATCAGTGCCATCGACATAGCTCTGTGGGATATCGCCGGTCAAATGGCGGGAAAACCAGTGTATGCCCTGCTGGGTGGCCCTGTACGTAAAGAGATTCCCGTTTACGCATCGGCACTTCATCCTGTAGGGCATGAAAAAGTAGCAACCGAAGCCAAAGACTATGTGGCGCAGGGCTACAAAGCCATGAAGATGCGCTTTCCATTCGGACCAGGCGCAGGGATGAAAGGAATGAAAGCCAATGAGGCGCATATCGCCAACGTGCGTGAAGCGGTTGGCGATGATATTGAAATCATGGCCGATGCCTACATGGGCTGGGACTTTTTATACGCAAAAAAAATGGTCCGTATGCTTGAGCCTTACAGACTGGCCTGGTTGGAGGAAGCCTTTCTGCCAGACGACCTGAACAGCTATGCCAAACTCCGACAGGAAACGGATATCCCCATTTCAGGTGGTGAACACGCATACACACGTTTCGGCTTTCAGGAGATCATTGAGAAACAGGCCATGGATATTCTGCAGCCAGACCTTAGGCGATGCGGTGGCTTTACCGAGGGTAGAAAGATTGCCGCACTGGCCGCTGCCGCAGGTTTACCTGTGATCCCACATGCCTATGGGATCACGCACATCCACTTTGCCATGAGCACCGTCAATTGCCCCATGATAGAATATTTCCCCATGCCCATATGGGATACCCTACCTGATACTGAGATAGCTCCCATTTTTCATGATGAGCCTCAACCTGAAGACGGTATAGTGCGCATGAAGGGGAAAGCTGGCATGGGGATCAAGGTCAACCAAAACATTTTCTCCTGACCGATTGCCATGACACTGCTGGACTGGTCCATTGTGATTTTCTTGAACGGGGCGGTGATTGTCTACGCCTTGAGGCTGGGGCGTAACACAAAAACCAGTGGCGATTGGTTTCTCGCGGGCAAGACACTCCCTTTCTGGATCGTAGGACTTTCACTCTATGCCACACTGATTGATTCAGCAGACTTGATTGCAGACACCGGCGGGGCCTATAGCCTTGGAGTGCGTTTGTTTGTACCAAACCTGGTTGGCGTTATCGGCGGCTGGTTTCTGATGGCTCATTTCATTGCAATCCCGATGTATCGCAAGGGAATGTACACCAATGCCGAGTTTCTCGAAGCTCGCTTCGGTCTCGGAGCACGGATCATCAGTGTCGTGGTCCAGGTTCTTTATCGAACCGTGATGATTGGGATGATCAGTACGGCTATTTTCCTCTTGCTCCATGTGGTCTGTACGTGGAGTGTTGTTCAGGCATGGACAGGTGTTGCCGTAGTAGCTTTGGTAGCAACAATCTATACGATGTCAGGAGGTCTTAAATCCGTTGCCATCACAGACGCCATTCAAGGACTTGTCATCCTTGTTGCCGCAGCCACCATCTTTGCAGCCGTTTCGCAAAAAGTAGGCGGATGGTCGGGGCTCGAAACTGCCATGGCGGATAAGAACCCCGATTTAGCTCGTCAGATGATGCATATTGGAACCGATGTTGTCGAG
This sequence comes from Verrucomicrobia bacterium SCGC AAA164-E04, assembly GCA_000383715.1. Lineage (GTDB taxonomy): Bacteria > Verrucomicrobiota > Verrucomicrobiia > Limisphaerales > AAA164-E04 > AAA164-E04. Next base: position 8,311 of record KB911906.1, on the reverse strand, counting down.
ACCATGGATACCTCCAGTCTTTCACCGCAAGCACTCGATCGGGAACTCAAATTGGGAGGATCTCATGATAAGGACACACAGATTCTCACACGTGTGACCCCCGCATGGTTGGTCGTATTGAGTTTTACCATCGTTGGTTTCGCTTATTCGATCGTCAACCATACACAATCCATGCGTCTTCTCGGCTCAAGAAGTGAGTGGGACATGAAGATGGCCATCGTGCCAGCAGGCCTGTTACTCATCGTGATGACTTTCCTTTCCCTTGGGCTTGGTGTCATGGGGAGAGGCCTCTACCCTGATACAGGCATGTTGCCCGATGGCCGTGCTGACAATATATTCCCCCATATACTGCAGCAATTTGGAAGCCCGGGCTTGACTGGACTTGTGGTTGCCGGCGTATTTGCAGCGGCTTTTTCGACCTATGATTCCATTGGGTCGACATTGTCATCACTCATCACGAGGGATCTTTATGGACGACTTATTGTGAAGGATCGCGATGACGCACATTATCTCCGCGTGGCAAAATGGATGACACCGGTTATTATTTTCGGCTCTTTCATTTATGTGCCTGCGCTCTTGTCAGAGGGAATGATTTTCACTTATCTGAAAGTTGTAGGAGCTTTCGTGGTGCCACTACTCACAGCATATCTGTTAGGCACTTTCACACAGGTTCATCGGTCCTCGGCATTACCTGGTCTATTGATTGGAGTGGGATTTGGAATATTGGCGCTTATCGCACCTGGGCTGGCCGTCGGTTCAGGTATCTGGTTACTACCTACCTTTGCAATCAACAGTTATGCAACAGCTCCCATCGGCTGTCTGATCACCGCCCTGACCATGGTGGTGTTGACAATGATCATGGGGAGAACTCCGAAGGACCAGTGTTTCCAGAGTCCAAAGGCAACGGACGGATGGCTTTACCGCAGCCAGCAGGAGATTGCTCTTCCAACGGTTAGGGACGAAAAGAACTTCTCGATGAAACAGGTATTACCTGCGGCACTCGGTTTGGCTGTCTGGGGGATCGGTTTAGCTCTTACTTTTATCGTTTTCTGGTGAGTTCTCTCAAGGGTTTCATAATAGAAGCCATTCATTGAATGGCCTCAATATCAGCACTGAGATATTTCAATTACTTCATCAGCGGATGGGATCATTTTTTCTGAGCAATTGAATCTAAGTCGCCTGTAAGCAGTTAAACACCCTTATCAAAACGATGTTCAAGGCATCACTGTATCCGGTGACACCACCAGATTTGGCTTACTCCTTGAACGGCCTTCGATCAAGGAGTAAAGGAATGAGCCAGCATGCAAGGATCCATCAAAAACGATAATCAAGTCCAAGCACCAACCCAATTCCACCGGCAAGGTCCAGCTCGACAACGCGCATTGAGTCTTGGATATTCATGGACTGCATATGCATATAACGCCCTTCTCCAAAAACGGATACACGATCATTGATGTCATGACTAAGACGAAGGGCTCCAAAGAGACCAAAGACGATGTCATTACCCTTGAATCTACCTTGGCGCTGTTGAGTGTAGTTGTTACCGGCAATGGAGTATTGTTGACTCTCGTCATAAGTCACCTCTGCACTCATGTATCCGATTAACAAACCACCCAATGCCGAGATTTGTAAAGAATCGTTGATGTAATATCTGACATTTGGACCAATACGTCCCAACAATGCAACTGAATCGATCTCTGTACCACCGTTAATCTGGCCAGTCACCGAATTGAAACGACGGTTTGGCAGATCACCTATTTTCGGAGAACCCGAGATATGAGGTAAAAAGGATCCTTGGTAGGGAGTGCCCTTGGCCAGAGGATCAATTCCTCCAAGCTCATAGGTATCGGTCAAAACCTCAAAATCACCGGGACGATTGCGTGACTCGTAGTCGAACTGATGAAATCCGAGCCCCACCTCCAGCTCGTATTCAAATCTTTCCCGAGACTTCAGCAATCGATTGTACAACAATTCTACACCAGGGGAAAAACCATCATTGGCTGGGTCGCTGTAGGCTCCGCCATTGAACCGGGCCTCGTGAAAATCAATGGTTCCTGCCAGAGGCACATTGTTTACTTGAGATGAGTTGTCAAAACCAAAAAAATGGGTACGGGATGGCAAGCGAAGATCCCCGAGATTGTCGGAAGAATCCTGAAAAACGTATCCATCCGCGTATTGGCGATTGATGCTTCCACCTGTGGCGGGCCCAACAGCGCTGCTGAAGGATTCGTTCGAAGTGACAGACGACTGTGTCCCACTAAAAAACGAAAACCCCAATCCAATTCTGGATTTCCGTTGTTTCACTTTTGGATCAAGATCCAACGGCTGATTGTCTTTCTCTATTGAAGCGCCTTCAGTAATTGTTTCAGAGACAACACTCTCAATTCCTTGGGCTTTGCCATGAATCACTGAGCCAGCCAAGGCCAGAAAGCAGCCAACCAAGCAAAAACGATTACTCACGCCATTCATCAGGTTACTCATCACTTTCAATTCTTTCTTTAAGAATACGATAATATCGACCAGCGCCGTTGTCTGCGGGTAGCGGATCTGTTTTGGGAGACCCCGCATCCTGCCAGATAATCATTTCACCTGTCCCTTCAACAGGGTTCAGCGCCAGCTTCCACTTTCCAATTTCATCACTGTATTCAATCCAGTAAAGGTGATCTTTATCTGATCGAAAACTAACGTAACAACTATCCACTCGGCCATTGGCTCCTACGCTGACAAAACATGAGGATTCAATAACCTCAGAGATCTGGTCCTGATCAGGAGCCAGCAGTTCGGCGCCTTTCTTGACAAGCAACTCCAACCGAGGAGGACTGATGGCTCGTCCTGTCGTGCTGAAATATTCCAAGGTTATCGTGGTTGAATCACCCTTGATCATATCGACAGGAAATTCCACAAACGTTCCTATTAAATCTTCCTGCAGGTAAAACTTGGCTACTACATCAGGCGTCAGATCATGGATATAAATACGAATTGATTTAAAATCAAAGGGCGTATTGTTAACAATTTTAAGCACTTGTTCGAAGAAACCAGTTTGAGGGTTCAAATTATTGGAGAGATAAAGCGTCGGATCAAGTTCTTCGACAATCACCAATTCCGGCTGGAAAACAGTGACTGGAATATTCAACACCTCGGAATTACCGTCAGCGTAGGTCACTTCGAGCTGTATTTCCGTTGGCTGAGACTCTCCGCTTTGCCCCGGAAGTGGGTCAAACGAGACCTGGAGACCTTCGCCCGGTTCGTTACTGATATCCACGCCTGCAATGATACCATCATCAAACTCGAGCAGATCAACGTTCACCACTTCAACTCCAAAATTACTCAGCAAGGACCTGACATCGGTACTTCTCAGACCAGCCAAAGCCCGAAGTTCTACAAGTATGGTAACACCATCACCATCTTCATCAAATCGAGGAGGCAAAGATCCTGGCCCTCCCTCATCCTCTGTCAGGATAACCATTTTTTCCTTCCCTAGATAATTGATGTCAGGAATATATGTAAGCTGAGCCAAAGCCTCGTTCAGATCTTCAATCCGCCCAAACATTTGAATAGATCTGGACTTTTCAAAAATGCCCTCAGTGTATTGTAGTTCAGGATGTTCATTGACAGAGATAATTCCATTTTCAACAGACATGCTCACCGTCAATTCCTCACTATCAGGATCCGATACTGAGATAGCATTCGGCGGGTCGTTCTCTTCGGAAAAAGTCAGAACCGTCTCGATACCATCAAGGCTTTGAAATATGACCGTTGGTATCTCCGCATTTTGAAGCTCGTTTTTAGGGCCTGCCAAAACCTGAATTGACACAGAGGCAGTATTCGAAATTTGGGCAAGTTCATCTTCTATACTGTAAGTGAAGGAATCGGCCCCTGAAAAATCATCAAAAGGTGTATAGAACAAACGATTGGAATCATCCACGCGCACAATTCCGTTTGATGGATTTTGAACCACCACAGGTCTGAGGTCAGTCGAATCTGGATCGATATCGTTAGACTGGACTTCGAAAAGGGTTTCTCCCGCATCTTCACCCAGCACATAATTGTCGTCCAAGGCCACTGGAGGGTCAGCCAAGTCAATGACCTGGACCTCAACCGTCGCTGAACTGACACCACCATCTGAGTCAACAATCTCATAGGTGAAGGAATCCATCCCATGGAAATCAGAGCGAGGAGTGTAATTGAAACTACCATCCTCATCCAAGGACAACGCACCGTTCTGCGGATTTTGGATGACACGCGAAATCGTAAAATTATCGCCTTCGGGATCCAGGTCATTCAACAGTATGCCAGGTGCACTGACGAACAATACAGATTCCTCATCGACAGAGTAACTATCGTTATTTGCAACTGGAGGAGGGTTTGAGACTATGATCTCGAACACAAAGGTCCGTGTGCCCCCCTTACCATCATCCACGGTAAGGGTCACCTCATAGACACCATCACCCAACGAGCCTTTCTCACTGGCTGAAATCTGCAACTGACCACTGATGATACCGCTGACTGGATCAATGCTCATGCCTGTTGGCAGGCCAAAGGCAGTGTATGTCAATGTGTCGCCTTCCTGATCCCCAAAGGC
>KB911906.1:0-2952 GCA_000383715.1 Verrucomicrobia bacterium SCGC AAA164-E04 | reverse complement strand
CCATCCTCCAATAACCAAAGGTGTTCAGGTCCCTCACCCAATACTTCAGGCAATGCGTCGGCGGCAAGCTCAGGTATGTCATTCACGGCATTCACAACAATGGTAATAGTCGCCGTATCAGTAGTCCCATCAGCATCCTGAATGGTGTAATCAATCCGTTCCACTCCATGAAAATTAGGCTCTGGCACATAAATGAGCACACCAGCTGGAGTCAAGATGACGTTACCGTGTTCACCCTGCGTATGATCAACGACTTCCAATATGCCCCCATCGCCTCCCGCTGAATCATTCGCCAAAACACCCGCCTCTTCGGGAACACTCAGAGTATCGTCTTCATCAATCGTGAACTCGTCATTATTTGCTTCAGGAGTGTCATTCACACTATTGACGACAATAACGACAGTCGCTGTATCAGAGGTTCCATTGTCATCGGTTATCGTGTAGGTGAAGCTGTCAGATCCATTGAAATTTACATTGGGAGTATAATTGAAACTTCCATCTGGATTCACATTCAGTGTTCCATTGCCTGGAGGATTGGTCGACACGATCTCTAACGTGCCTCCGTCCCCACCGATCAAATCATTTTTCAGAACACCCTCTGCGACCGCGACATTCAATAAACCGTCTTCATCAACAAAATAAATATCCTCAACTGCATCCGGAACATCATCGACTGGATTGACCAAAATCGAGACGGAGCCAGTATCTATGTCTCCATCCGAATCAGCTATTTCGTAAGTAAAAACATCTATACCATTAAAGTTTGCATTGGGGGTATAGAGCAAACTTCCATCAGGATTGATCGCCAAATTACCGTTTACAGGCTCAGTGCTATTGAGAACCTCCAATACGCCACCATTGTTGCCTATCACGTCATTAACCAGCACACCTGGGGCGTCCAGTATCAGAGTTTGGTCTTCATCGACAGTCAGAGCATCGTCAGAAGCAACTGGACTGACATCTATAAAAAGAGTGTAATTTTCGATTGTGGAAGCTGAAGCTTTTTGCCCAGTCAAATCAAGCCCGACAACGCTTGCATCAACAGTCAAATCCTCGTCACTGGACAGTTCAATTCCGGGAATATCAAAGGAAAACGCACCGTTGCTTGAAACCCGGCTTTGATAGTTAGCGCCATTGATGGTCAGTGTCACAAAACCGATAGCGAATTGCGAATTATCAACCACACCAGATACTGGCAGATCTTGCAGAGCCTCTTCTTCGTCGATGATATTGTCCCCGGTAATCGGAAAAACATCGATGAATGTGTCCAAAGTAGAAGGACCATCATCATCAAAAACCCGCAATGTTCCCTGCTTGTCGCCAATGACAGCATTTTCAGGATTGGATAATTCTATGATCGCCATTTCCGGGTTGGGAGAAGCTTCAACAACGGTATCGTCAATGACAGGTATGATGATTTGTTGAGACGTGCTTCCTGAAGGAAACTCAATCCTTCCGCTGGCAAACTCATAGTCAACACCTGGCAGCGCAATCCCTAGACTTACCGTCGAGTAATCAACGCCTACATTATTTGCACTGGGTTCAGACAGCGTCACGGTGTAGACGGCCTCTCCCCCGTTTTCCAGTATGTAAACATAATTGACGGCCAACAGTGGACCGCCTGGATTGGTTGGATCATTATCGATGATTGTCAATGAAAGATTCTCTTCGTAAACACTTTCACCGGTAATAACCATGAGAATTTGTTCATCGGGTTCCACCTTGAAATCATCAAAGATCGGGATGCGTATTCCAATGGATTGTTTATTGGCAGGAAGCACAAAGCCAAACACTGGCATTGGGCTGCCTAATTCGTTGAGATTGATCCCTGATTGATTCATGTCGTTCCAGGTTGCGCCATCATCAATGGAAAATTGAACTGGCACCAAGAAATCATCTCCATACTCCGCAATGTCAACTCCCAGAAGCTCTCTCAAACTTTCGCTGATAAATTCAATGTTTAATGCCTGCTCGCTTTCAAATTCAAGTTCACTGCGAAGTGTGAACTCAGCAAAGCCTACGTCTTCTGGAACATCATTTATCTCGGCGGACAAGTGGGATTTAAACAGGTCCCGGAATTTCGACTGAACTTCCAGCGAGGCCGTCCAATCATAAACGCGGTAATCCATCGACATGGCCTCCAAGGCGTAGGGATCAATGTCAGCGAATAATTCAACAAAGTAATCCCCATTGCCCCTCTGTTTGATTACCCCAATATCCTGATACTTTTCACTTAGCCGAACGTCAACTATTTCAATACTTTCAGTTCGAACCTGTTGACCAATTGCATCTCTTAGCAAATCGTCAGTATTGAAATCAATTTCACCCGAGAGCACATTGAATTGGTAATCAATGACCACAGGGGGGACATTGATTTGATCAACCAATCTGTCGTCGGGCAGAACCGGACCACGATCGCCGGCCAGCTCCTGTATTGTTTCGGTGACATGTCTGATGGCGACTGTTTCAAAAACATTCAATTTGTCCGGAGATTCCTCGCTTTGCCTAGTATATGCAATTCCTGCATGCGCAAGAGCATTGGAAATCATTTTCTTACCGGAAGTGGCAATGCTGAGCTGCTCATCGAAATCTGCGTCGACATAACCTGTGAATAATTCTCTTACCGAAGAGGTGATGTTAATGTTGGAACTAAAACTTTCATCTGAATTTTCCAGGGCGTTTGTTTCAAGAGGTGATTGGTCGGGGCTGCCGTCCTGAACATCATCATCAAGTGCTTGAAGGAAAATAGCCATGTTTTCCAGATAATTGTCGTTGGTGTCGTTTAATCCAATACCGGCTATATCTTGTATGAATAGAATGTCACTTTTGACTGCTGTTCCGGTGGTCGAGGTTACGAGAACTGATCCACTTGAAAAGTTAGTCTGGACCAATAAAAAGGATCCAGACAATGAAAGGAATAAGATACTCAACCGAACAAAAGATCCGCATCCT
>KB911905.1 GCA_000383715.1 Verrucomicrobia bacterium SCGC AAA164-E04 | reverse complement strand
TGTTCAGACAACGCGATGGCGTCCTTGAACTCGCTTCGAGGCAGACTGGGCGAATCGGCCATGACTGCCAACGATTGGTCTCCTAGTGTGCGATGAGCTACCAAGGCAAGAAAAGCGGAGTCAACTCCTCCTGAATAAGCCACCAGGCAGGAACCCAATTGATTTAACAGGTTTTCTAATTGCTGCAGCTTATCCATCGAAAGTTGTTGCCATGAAGCAGCCCAGCTGTCGAGTCCGTAAATATTGAAACCTCATAGTCGATCTCGTTAGTTGGCCGAATCCAAGGTTTGGTATTTCTAAAAATGAAGCAAGAATCGATAGAGATCTCATTATTTAAACATATGCAGATAAATAGCTTTAGATAAATGAATTGGCTGATTCTAACACCTCAAACCAATTGTTTTCGAAAAGCCTGATTATTGCTCAACCATTGATATCAGCTGGCACCATGAACTTCAGTCTTGAAGGACAAAATACACTCTAATCCATCAGGAAATGCACTAAGTTTATTTTTGTATGAATACCTCAAATCTTGTTTGGAGCAGCATGCAAACATTGCTCGATTCATAGATAGTTAATGGCAGGTAATGACCAGCTCTCGGCAACGAAGAACTTTTCACATGATTTTCAATTAGTATTCCATTTGGTCTGCCTCTTGCTAAATTTCGGATGTTGCATGAATGAGAGGTTTTCTTAAATTCGAGCAAGCAAATGATTTAAATCCAGCTCACAACATGAACAAGGCATCCGAATATTTGAAATCCTCCGGGTCCATCGAGACTTTGGAAATCGGCAATCTCGTGGACTTGGTTATCAGCGATGCCATCGAAGCAGGGTCCAGTGATATTCATATTGAACCCTGGGACGCGAGTCTTGTCGTACGTGTCAGATTGAACGGTGTCCTGCAGGAACTGCTGCATTTACCCATTGAGCTCATGGAAAAAGTGAGTGGTCGCCTCAAAGTCATGGCTAATCTGGTCAGCTACGAGATGGATCGGCCCCAGGAAGGACACGCGCAAACGGGAGCAGAAATGGGTGGTGTCGAATTACGCATGTCCTTTTTCCCTGTTATCCGCGGGAACCATGCAGGGGGTGTATTGCGCGGTGAAAAAATTGTCATTCGCATATTTGATCCCAACAAACGCAGTTTCAATCTGGATGAGATAGGTTTTGAAGATGCAACGCTCAAGTCGCTCAAAAAATTATTGGCCAAACCGAGTGGTATGATCCTCCTGACCGGGCCTACAGGGTCGGGTAAAACAACAGCTATCTATGCAGCCCTGACGCATTTAGTGAAAACTCATGGGTCAGCTATCAGTCTCAGTACGGTTGAAGATCCTGTGGAGTACAACCTACCCATGATCAGTCAGGCTCAGATTCATCATGCCAAAGAT
>KB911904.1 GCA_000383715.1 Verrucomicrobia bacterium SCGC AAA164-E04 | reverse complement strand
CCTATAACGGTACTCTGCCACTAGCCGCTGCAACCACGGGTGTGGAAGGTCTGGAAGCGATCATCCCTATCGCGCCGAACACTTCCTACTATCACTACTACCGTTCCAATGGATTAATCAGACATCCGGGAGGATACGTCGGTGAGGATATTGATTGTTTGTATGATTTTATCCACAGCGGAAATCCTGATACCGATGCGCATTGTGATTGTGAAGTGCGTGACAAAGTCATGGCGGATGGATTTGATCGAGTCACCGGCGATTACAATGAATTCTGGGCAGGAAGAGATTATTTGAATGATTTAGCCCCCCTGAAGGCGGCCACCCTGATGGCGCATGCGTTCAATGACTGGAACGTCATGCCTGAACACAGCGTCAGAATTTATCAGGCTCTCAAGGAAAAAGGTATCCCCGTTCAAGCCTTCTTTCACCAGGGTGGACATGGAGGCCCCCCTCCTCTGAAACAAATGAATCGTTGGTTCACACGCTACCTGCATGGCATTCAAAACGATGTTGAAAACGAACCCAAGGCCTGGATCGTAAGAGAAGGAGATGAGCGTGAAAAACCGACTTCCTACTATGATTACCCCAACCCCGGAGCCAAGCCGGTGACTCTGCACCTGACATCAGGAGCTCCTGAAAGCGGTAATCTCGCGCTCGAAAAAACGGATAACCAGGGCACAGAGACACTGGTAGATAATTTTTCATTTACCGGCGAAACACTTGCTCAGGCGGAATGGACGGACCATCGTCTCATCTACATGACTGAGCCATTGAAGGCACCGGTCCACTTATCCGGGACGCCTTCCATAAGCATTCGACTCTCCAGCAGCAAACCAGCGGCCAATCTTTCCGTCTGGATGGTATCCCTTCCATGGAATGGTGGGAAAAATGCCAGGATCACCGATAACATCATCACGCGCGGCTGGGCGGACCCACAAAATCACAGTTCCATCTGGGAAAGTGAACCACTCGTGCCCGGGAATTTCTATGACTTGACGTTTGATCTACAACCCGACGATCAGGTAATTCCCAAAGGCCAGCAAATCGCGCTCATGATTTTTGCCAGTGATCGTAATTTCACAGTGAGACCCGATCCCGGCACCGAGCTTACGATTGATCTGGATGCCACCTCTCTATCCATTCCCATTGTCGGTGGAAAAGACGCCTGGGAGTCAGCTTTCTGCGAATGAGCCGCATTTTCAACCTGTGATTTATTCACGGATACAATTCTGGTTCCTGAGGGAGTAAGGCCAGACAGGTGCTGCGCTCTCCCATGAATGGGGAGCCCCGTCCATGAGTGGTTTCTCGCCGCCCTGCTCTTCCATGCGTTCTCACATTCAGGGCTGCGTTTGGTAGACACGGAATAAAAACCTCGCCTGAATTCCAACGAATATAGGGAATGGACAGTG
>KB911903.1 GCA_000383715.1 Verrucomicrobia bacterium SCGC AAA164-E04 | reverse complement strand
AATTTTCTCTGCCAGGAACAGGTTAGCTTGGGAGACGGATACCTCAAGCAACCCTTCAAAGTGGAGAACGGTTACGTCAAAGTACCGACGGCACCCGGACTGGGAATTGAACTCGATGAGGATGCCATTCAGGACAAGTTAGGTCATGAGTGGAAGAACCCTCAAACCTACGATCAACGCGATGGTTCAGTTGTGGATTGGTAATTTTCAAATAATGAAAGTCATGAAAAAAAACACAAAACTACTGGGATTGACCTTGGCAACTGGCATGAGTTGCCTCGCTGCACAAGCCCAGCACAAGGTTGTTCCGTTGGAACATTTCAGCACCATTGAAGGTCTGGAAGTCACACTGTGGGCAAAATCACCCATGCTCTACAATCCCGCCAACATGGACATCGACAAAGATGGGCGGATATGGGTTTCGGAAGGGGTCAATTACCGCCGCCATTACGATCGAAAACCTGAAGGTGACCGGATCATGGTGCTGGAAGATACCGATGGAGATGGTCAGGCGGACAAGGAATGGGCTTTTGTGCAGGAACCTTTCCTGCGCTGTCCCATGGGCGTGGCGGTCATCGACAACAAGGTCGTGGTTTCCATGACTCCTGACATGATCGTTTACACCGATGTCAACCGGGACATGGTATTCGATCCAGAGGTCGACAAGCGCGAGGTGCTCTTGAGTGGTTTCAATGGCCGCGTGCATGATCATAGTCTGCATTCCGTCACCGTTGGACCTGACGGGCAATGGTATTGGAACGCCGGTAACTGCGGTGCTGTCTTCACGGATCGATCGGCTCGTACGTTCCGTATCGGAAGTTCCTACATGACTCAGGAAGCAGCGGGCAAGGCCAGTGACGATGGTCATGTTTATGTGGGTGGTTTCACTGCACGAATGAATCCAGATGGTAGCTGGGTGAATGTGATCGGCTTTAATTACCGCAACAGCTATGAGCAGACAGTTACCTCCTTCGGTGATGTGTTTCAAAACGACAACGATGATCCACCCGCCGCACGCACCACTTGGGTGATGGAATTCGGCAATGCAGGTTTCAGCTCCTTCGATGGTAAGCGCTCCTGGGGTGCGGATCGGCGTCCGGGGCAATCGACACCGGTCGCAGAATGGCGTCAGGAAGATCCCGGGACGATGCCTTCAGGCGATGTCTATGGGGGCGGAGCTCCCACGGGTATTGCTTATTATGAAAATGGTGCACTCGGAAAAAAACATCGGGGCATGCTTCTCTCCTGTGAACCTGCGCGGAACACTGTCTTTGGTTACCTCCCCGTCGTAGAAGGAGCCGGATTCAAGCTGGAGCGATTCAATTTCCTGACCACGAACACGGAAGAAGAGTTTGATGGCGCGGATTTCACTGGAGGTTTTCGTGATCGCACGAAAGACAGCAAAGTTCTTTTTCGGCCTTCAGATGTC
>KB911902.1 GCA_000383715.1 Verrucomicrobia bacterium SCGC AAA164-E04 | reverse complement strand
CTGGGGGAGCAAAGCGCCGAAACATTTGCAAGGACGCATGTCCGTTTTGGACACTTTCTTGGCGAAACACTGAGAGACTTCATACATTCCGAAAATATTAAACCCCAGTTTGTTTCAAGTCATGGTCATACTGTTTTTCACCAACCAGCTCAAAATTTTTCAGTTCAGATCGGGGATGGCGAAACCCTGGCGACCTATTTGAACATGCCCTTGGTGACCCAGTTCAGGCAAAAGGATGTAGCCCTTGGTGGTGAAGGTGCACCACTGGTCCCTTTTGGAGAAAAACACCTTTTTCCAAAGGGGATGCTCTTCATGAATCTGGGAGGAATCGTCAATCTCTCCATTGACGCCATGGGCTTTGATATCTGTATTTGCAACATGGCCCTCAATCGTTTGGCCGGTCTGCTTGATCCTCCCGCAGCCTACGACGCAGGAGGTGCCATTGCCGCTTCATCCCAAGTTGATCCAACATTACTAAATGCTCTGGATGGATTGCCGTGGTATGAACTTCCTCCACCCAAAAGTCTCGGTAAGGAGTGGTTCGAAACATGGGTGATTCCTCTTCTGAAGGCTTCCAATGCAACGGTGCGCAGCCAGGTGGCGACCTACACGGAACACATCGCCAACAAGGTGGCAAGCGCGGTCCTGCAGACGGTGAATCGTTGTAAGACCGAAGCGCTGATGTCCCCAACCGCGATTCTCATGAGTGGCGGTGGCGTACACAACGACTATCTGATGGCACGTATCCGACAAAAGATGAGCGATGCTGGCCTTAACCTGAACATCCTTACTGATCCCTCCCTCATCGATCACAAAGAGGCCATGATTTTCGCTTTCCTGGGTCTGCAGGTGCTTCTTGGCCGCTCCAACGTCCTGGCATCGGTGACGGGTGCCAGGCAAGATTCCATTGGTGGCTCTATCCATCTACCTTCCCATATGGAGCATTTTCAACTCCCCCTGCAGTGTCGTCATATCAAAACCTGATTGAAACCTCTGGATTTTTTCCGTGTTTTAATCGGCATCATCTGGGATAAATATCACCAAGCGAATGCCTGTGCTTTTTGTCAAAGCTGAAGATCAGGTAAAGCGCTGTATGGCTCCATGTCTCCCTTTATCATATTTATTGTCATCGCAGCCTATTTCGGAGTCTTGTGGCTTATTTCAACACGGATCGGGAAAAACGGCGATAACAAGACCTATTTCACTGGTAACCATAATTCTCCATGGTATCTGGTTGCCTTTGGAATGATCGGAGCCTCCCTCTCTGGCGTTACCTTTATCTCGGTTCCTGGATGGGTAGCCACACGTCAGTTTTCCTATATGCAGATGGTGCTGGGTTACCTTGTAGGTTACACCTTTATTGCCCTGGTTTTAATGCCCCTGTATTTCAGGATGCGTCTC
>KB911901.1 GCA_000383715.1 Verrucomicrobia bacterium SCGC AAA164-E04 | reverse complement strand
CTTCGATGATGGGTAGCGATTGGTTCTTGATTTGTCGATCGGCATAGGGGGCGGCGAGCCGATTGATTTCTGTCAGCACTTCTTTCACCGTCATGGACTGGCCCCCCTTGAAAGCATAAGCGGTGTCGCAATAAGAACAACGCAGATCACACCCTGTCAACCTGACGAAGATGCAAGGCAGCCCCGCAAAGGTACTTTCCCCCTGCACACTCAAATAGATTTCGTGAACCAATAATTTGACGCTCATTACCCTATCGTTCCCAAAAGAAGATGCTCATATCCATTTGCGATTCCAAATGTCATGGCTTTGCAGGAATTTCAGCAAGCTTTTCCCAAAGGGCGACACTCATATGCATTCCCTTGCGAAATGCGGTGAGACTCATTTTTTCGTTGGGAGAGTGAGCATTGTCATCAGGAAGTCCAAGACCAAGTAACAATGTGTCTGCTTTTAAAACCTGCTTAAAATCGGTGACGATCGGTATCGAACCTCCTTCTCGCATCAGGATTGGTGGACGATTGAATGCCTCTTCCAAGGCACTCAATGCAGCGGAAGCAAAAGGCCCATCTGGCGCGGTGACGTAGGCACTTCCGCTATGACCTTTTTCGAATGTCATCCGGACGCTTTTGGGGCAAAGCCGTTTGAGTTGTCTTTCCAGCAGTCTCAGGATCTTCGAAGGTTTTTGATCAGGGACGAGACGGCAGGTGATTTTTGCCGAGGCCTCACTGGGTATGATCGTCTTGCTTCCCTCTCCTTGATAACCGGAAGTGAGGCCATTGATTTCAAGTGTCGGACGCCCAGCCCGGCGCTCCACCGTATTGAAATTGTGTTCACCGAAAAGTTCCCTTACACCAAGCTCGCGCGCGAGCTTGGTATCTTTGTGTGGAAATCGCTTGCTCTGCTCCCTCTCAAGTTTGCTCAAAGGTGCGACGTCATCATAAAACCCTGGAACCGCGACACGCCCACGACGGTCTCTAAGCTGGGCAAGCATTTGGCATAGCACCATTGCAGGGTTATCAACCGCTCCACCGTAAATGCCGGAATGCAGATCTCTGTTGGGGCCTTTGAGGGTAACTTCACAAGCAGCGACGCCACGTAAACCATACGTCAAAGCGGGGTGTTTGAGATCAGGCATGCCGTTGTCGGAAACCACAACGGCTCTGACGTTCAATTCAGACTTCAACTTTTCGAGGGCAGGGGTCAGTGAAGGGCTGCCGATTTCCTCTTCTCCTTCGATCATGAAAGTGATATCGCAGGGTAATTCCGTTCCCGTTTTGAGGTAGGATTCCACTGCTTTGAGATGCACGAAATGTTGCCCCTTGTTATCCGTCGCTCCCCTGGCAATCAATTTGTCGCCTTCTACATGCGGTTCGAAAGGCGAAGTGGTCCACAAGTTCAATGGATCAGGGGGTTGTACGTCATAATGTCCGTAAACCATGAAGTGTGGTTTCTTGGATTTGCCCTT
>KB911900.1 GCA_000383715.1 Verrucomicrobia bacterium SCGC AAA164-E04 | reverse complement strand
CGATTTTTTCACCATCACATGCATGATTTGCCGATGGAGTCGCAACAAAAGGCAAGTGGTGATCCGCAAGTTTCATCGCACAAGCATGCTTCCTGCAACGATCCATCACATCAGGGCCACGATCAAGGGGCATCCCAGACTATCGTGGAACCCTACATCGAACGAGCCATAGGAAAGCGATGGTCCTGGCTGGGGGCAGGAATGGGATTGGCCCTTCACACACTTATCAACGGCATGGTCCTCGCTGCGAGTATTCAAACCGAAATGCAACACAGTGCAGGCATTCGTTGGGCTGGGCTGGGGACCTTTCTGGTGATTTTACTTCACAAGCCTTTTGATGCCTGGACGATTGGCACATTGATGTCCACAGGTGGCTGGACCAAAGGACAGAGACATTTTGTTAATGCCATATTTGCTCTCATTATCCCGTTGGGCGTCATTTTGTTTCTAGCTGGATTTCACCAGGCATCAGGAGGCAACCATCAAATTCTAGGCTACGCGCTTGCATTTGCTGCCGGGACTTTTTTATGCATCGCTTCCATTGATCTCCTACCTGAACTCCAGTTTCACAAGCATGATCGATTTAAGCTGACTTTTGCGCTGGTTTTAGGGCTTGGGCTTGCAGTTCTGATCGGTAAATTTGAATCCAGTGGTCATGATCATTTCCACGAAGAGTCTTTGGAGGTGCATGATCATGCACATTGAGTAGACCTGATTCTCTGATTTCAGCTTGCAGGTAAGATCCATTTTCCTCAGACAAAAGCCGCTTCGAATGAAGCGGCTTTTGTCTGAGGAAAATTATTTCATCGAGGGGAGGTATCATCCTCCCATTCATTGATACGCATGATTTCGCGGATTTTCCGTCGCTCGTATCGGTGTTTCAGGGGTTTTTCCGGCCTATTTTCGACTTGCCGGAAAGGATGCTTTGTATTGTGGACCAATTCGGACAGATGGGAATCAGGTTTTACCATAATTTTGTTTCTTACCAATGGTTAAACAATTTCTTTCTACTCAGTGAACTCGGACTTTTGACCAAGTCCACAATAGACATTCATGATCTAAGACAGACCTAAAATTAGTTCAGTTCAAAAAAAAATCAAATCCGAGGGAAGAGGATTTCACCTTTGGACAGTAAATGTCCTACCCTTTGCTGTAATTTTCCTCTCATGCAATGCAATTTATCTACCAAACAAACAGCGCGGATCGTTCGTATTTCAGACAAAGCCAACTTCAATCGCCAATGGGCGGAGCTGGTCAGGGGCATTGAGGCATTGCCTGAAGGTCATTCAACAGATTCTGTGGACCAAAATCCCTTGGTTCAATATTTGTATGGCCATCGTCAGCTGGACCAGTACCTGACCCATTTACGAAATCAGGCATCTCGTTGATCAGATTGCTCGATATGTGGAAAAAAAAGTGGATCGACTCTTGAAAGCCTTGGTCTTGGATTGTAGTAATTATTTAAATGAAGA
>KB911899.1 GCA_000383715.1 Verrucomicrobia bacterium SCGC AAA164-E04 | reverse complement strand
CTAACGGCGTTCCAAGCGCAGGCGGTGGCAACCAGCGCCCATTGGCCATTGCAAGCTTCTCCGCAGAATATGCCTCAGTTGCCAAAGGTGACACCGTGGTTCTCCAGTGGGATGCTTCACCAGATGCTAGCCTTTGGGTCAGTCATGGTGTGGGTGACGTAACCGCCAACTCGGAGTTTGGAGTGGGTAGTGTGACCGTGCCTTTGGAAGGCACTTCCAACTTCACCTTGTATGCCTCACGCGGCAGCGACACCGTAAGTGCGAGCACTATGGTTACTGCTTACGATGGCATAGCAGATGGATGGACATTGATTCAGGACTTCGAATCAATGGATACGGATGCCAGCGTGAATGGACAAGAGCGCTGGAAAAACCCTGAAGGGACCACAGCAGTCATTGAGACTGGCACCCCATCCGGTAATGCATTGACCCTCAGCGGTACTGCATTGAGTGCGGTTCTTCTTGGTTCCCAGACCATTCTCGAGGGAGAAAAAGCCACCTTGTTCTTCCGCGCTTACACTGCTGAAGGTGATGGAGGATCCGTTCAGGTCAATGTGGGGCTCAGCGAAAAACCGATTCGTTTCATTGGTGATTTTGATGCTGATGTCGGTCCTTTCGTTCAGTTTGGCGATCTGGAAGGTTTTCTTGACCTTCTTTCCATTGATGGATATGGAGGAACACTTGATTGGACAGGTAAGTCGGTTGATTACGAAACCACCTACAATGTCTGGCTGGACATTGACAACCGAAACCTTGATGACGGTGACAAGTTTACCATGTATTTCCAGAAGGCCAGCGGCGGAGACCGTGAAGAAGGCTTCAAAGATTACATATCCGATCGTAATCCTGCTGGGAGTGTAGACCTAGGTTTGCCCGGGCCAGATCTGGATACGATTTTTGTCAGTTCTCACAATAATGGTATTCAGCAAGGACAATTCCTCATTGATGACATCTACATCAGTAAAGGCTCATTCAATGACGGCATTCCTACTGAAATTGGCGGAGTGAATGCAACGGATGAGATCACTGATGATTCCACTCCACCAGGAGGTGGTGGAACTGGAGAGCCTGCAGCAGCAGCCATGGTTGCCTCATCTGATGGAGCGCTCAGCGCCCCCGCGGTGGTGGACTTTGGAGCGCTCGACGGCAGTGCCAGTTTCGAGTTCCATTTCACCGCCATCAAGGCCGGTGCTTCAACAGCGATTGCAGGCAACGACGCCTTCGCCCTCAAGTTGGACCAGTGGAACGAGCAGGGTATTTTCGGCACGACTGAGTTTGGTGTGGCTGACAACCTTTTCACCGCCGTTGAAGGTGGCAGTGTGAACTCGGTGTTCGATGCCCCTGTGCATGTGGTGATCGTCAGTGACTCGGCTGCAGGAGAAAGTCATCTCTACATTGACGGTGCGCTTTCAGGAACCTGGGCAGGCAACATTCCCTTCTCTGGTGACACCAAGGTCATGGGAGCCCGCCTCGA
>KB911898.1 GCA_000383715.1 Verrucomicrobia bacterium SCGC AAA164-E04 | reverse complement strand
GTTGAGATCTGTATGAGTCTCCAGTTACGATCGTCTTCACCTGCCTGAGGTTTTCTGTTTCAATCTCAATCGTAACACCTACGGGAGAAGCTTGTTTCGGTTCGCTTGCTAACCGAAAACCGATCCAATTCGATGTCGATTGCAGTTCGTTCTGGTAGATGCGCAACACTTGACTCTCATCGGGCCATGCTTCGTAGTGTGTGAACAGGCAGTCGACCAGCCCATCCCCATTGAAATCATCTGTCACCACGTTGCGTGTGTCGCGCTGAAGCCCCAATCCCCACAAGTGCCCGACGTCTACAAATGATTTACCCTCTAAATTCAGGAATAGGCGATTGCTCTCGTATCCCCCATAGGATTGACCTTTGCCACGCGTTTGAGCGAATTTCTCCTTGAAATAAAGGTAGGCAATCGGATCTGGCTCCGAATCGGCAATGAATGCGTCGTGCAGCCAATATTCCGACTCGTAGTCTTGCACGAATTGCCTTGTTTCAAGTCCATTGCCGATGATGACATCAGGATAAGCATTGTTGTCAAAGTCTGCCGATGAACATCCCCATGCCCAACCAGCGCGCCCTACAGAGAGGCTCAGTTCGTTTTGTTCGAAGCCCATGCTCTGAGTTGATGAAAAGAGGCGGTTACCGCTTGCAACCCGTCGCCTCAGTGAATGATCCTCAGTCAAACCTGATCGCCGTAGATTTAAAAATTCCAATCGATCAACCGTAGGGGAGGTCATCCCTATCATCAAAAGATCGAGTTTGCCGTCGACATTGAAATCCGAAAACGTGTGAGCCATCCCGAAACCATGGGAGTCTCCGAATCGATTGGTGGCGACTTTGAAATTTCCGGTTCCATCATTGAGATACAGATCCGCCCCGGCAAAATCACTGACGACGATGAGGTCCAGACCGTTGATTCCGTCCAGGTCGGCTAGTGAAGCACTGTAAATTCTTCGGTGTCGACGGGCATTCGGCAGTGCAGACTCAGTCACATCCTCGAATTCCCAGTTACCTAGATTCCTCAACAAGAAAAACGGATACCCGTCATCGGCGTCATAGAAGGGTGTGGGTAATGCACCTCCTTCATATGGAACACGGTATTGGCCGAGAAAGATATCGGAATCGCCATCTCTGTCCATATCTCCAACACTCAAAACCATCGGGTAAACGGTGCGGCTATCAGCAGGGCGAAGCATGATTTCATATTGATCAAAGAGGCCATTCGGCGCTCCAGGGATGACAACCAGACCTTCTTGCTTATGAGAGATGAAATCAGTGATACCATCCCCATTCAAATCCGCGAGCACAGCTGTTGATATCAGGCCGGGATGAAAGGTGCACAGAGGAGATGAAGTGAAATAGCCTTCAGGATGATAGCGAAGCAATTTGTTTTTGTTGGCTAAAATAATCTCGGATATACCATCTCCATCTATGTCATATACGAGTAAAGGATCGATTGACTCCGCATTTTCTGGA
>KB911897.1 GCA_000383715.1 Verrucomicrobia bacterium SCGC AAA164-E04 | reverse complement strand
GCGGCAATGCCTCCTATAATTCGCATATGATCAGGTTTCGCGCTGAATTGGCATCCACACATCCTCAAAGGACATGTCCACGATCAAAACATTTCCGCCGTGTATGTGCACAACGCATTCTTGAGGTTCATTGTGACCTGGTGTCACATAAACCACATGGGAGGTGTGGATGATGTCGCGGGAAGCCAGATTTTCTCCGGATACCTGCGGTTGTCCTGAAACTCGAATCAATGCCATGTGCTCACTAATATGAGCATCAGAGAAGAAATGCTCAATCTTTTTAGAAAAGGATTGGTCCATTGCCCAGGAATTGAGAACATTTGAATATGTCGTTCAAAGAGCAAAAACATTTAAGTCCGCTCGAGAGGGAAATCTACAGTTGGCAAGTTGACGTTGATGGGTTCGGGCTCGATGGCCAGGAAAAGCTTAAGAATGCCACCGTCATGATCAGTCGATGTGGGGGGCTTGGTGGTGTGGTTGCCTATGAATTGGCTGCTGCTGGCGTTGGTAAAATGATTCTAGCTCATGCTGGTAACATCAAGCCAAGTGATTTGAATCGCCAATTACTGATGACGCGCGAGAGGATTGGGCATTCGCGAATGAATTCCATTGAGCGTCGGCTCAAGGAGCTTAACCCAGACCTTGAAATTCAGGCATGCCCAGAAAATATTTCCGACAAGAATGCCGATATATTTGTCCAGCAGGCGGATGTCGTGGTGGATGCTGCTCCTCTTTTTGAGGAACGCTACGCCATGAATGATGCGGCGGTCAGGCATCGGAAGCCGATGATTGAATGTGCTGTTTTTTCATTGGAATCACATATTACAACGATATGGCCAGGCAAGACTCCTTGCCTGCGCTGTCTTTATCCTGAAAAATCAACGACATGGAAGCGCCGCTTTCCTGTGTTCGGGGCTGTATCCGGCAGTCTTGGTTCGCTGGCAGCCATGGAGGTTATCAAGTTAATTGGCGGATTTGGTAAGCCGCTCCTTAATGTGCTGTTAACTTACGATTTGTCGGATGTGTCTTTCAGACGATACAAGATTCACAGAGATCCTTCATGTTCCGTATGTTCTCAACTGGAATGACAAGTTGATCTAACGGTTTTAACGTGTTAAAATTCCCTCAAATGCACCCAAAGTTTCATCTATTTATCAGCAAAACAATGCGTGCCGTGGTGTTCTCCATGTGTGTGGCTTCGGCATTGGTGGGGCACCTTGCTCATGCTTGCAAGTATTCTGTCAGAGATGTGGCTTTTGTGGATCTTACACAAGAATCGTATGCTTTTCTTACCATCAGCTCTGGTTCGGATCTTGACGCTATCAAAGCACGGATTCAGCCTGTTGCCACTGCCGTATTTCTCGACTCAAATATTCGCACAGGATGGTTGTCGTCTGAGGATGCTGTGAATCACCCCGGATTTCAATCCAATCAAGGTCGGCTTCCTTTTACTGGAGCATTTCTTTATCGTGATGGCCTG
>KB911896.1 GCA_000383715.1 Verrucomicrobia bacterium SCGC AAA164-E04 | reverse complement strand
CTTCACAGATTCATTTTTCCTGGGCGGGTTGCGTCAATGGCTGAATGAGGGAACAATTGATCATGATCAAAGCCATGTCCGTCCGCTGAATTTGCTCAAATTGCCTGCCGAAGATGTCAGTATAGGACGAGAGGTCGCGCTGACTTTGAAAGCCCGTAAGGCGATCATGGGGGTATTCGATGAAGGTTGCATGGGTATGCACAATGCCATCATCCCTGATGAATTATTGAACCCTGTTGGTGTGTTCAAGGAGCGCTTGAGTCAATCTGCCCTCTATGCTGCAACCATGGAAGTGTCAGATGAAACGGCGCAGTCGGTCTATGCATGGCTCAAGAAAAAGGGCATGAAGTTTCAACTGGGAACGAATGAGAAAACCGACCTCACCGAATCTCAGGTTCTGCTTCAATGCAAGATGTATGTTGCTGCCCTTGGTATTGCCCATGATTTTGGATGTGACACGATTGGTATTCAGTATCAGCAAGGATTGAAAGACCTCCTGCCTGCTAGTGATCTGGTGGAAGGTCTTCTCAATAACTCGGACCGACCTCCAGTGATAGATCCGAAAACAGGCTGTGAATTGTATCCAAACACCGCACTCCCACATTTCAATGAGGTGGATGAATGTGCCGGTCTGGATGCGCTTGTGACGCACCGGCTCTGGTCCCATTTAGGTTGGTCCCCCGAAACCACGCTTCACGATCTGCGCTGGGGTGCACAGTATAAAGGGAAGGGGATCAATGATTATGTCTGGGTCTTTTTGATCAGTGGCGCAGCTCCTCCAGCTCATTTCATTGGTGGATACAAAGGAACCACCAGTGAGCGTCAACCCGCCATATACTTCAAGTTGGGCGGAGGAACGGTCAAGGGAATTTCTAAACCCGGATGGATTGTATGGAGTCGCGTGTTTGTCATGGATGGTAAACTTCAATGTGACATGGGCGTTGCGGAAATCGTTAAATTGCCGCAAGCCGAAACAGAAAGACGCTGGCAGGAAACAACACCTCAATGGCCAATCATGCATGCAGTGCTTAAAGGGATCTCTCGAGATCAAATGATGGCGCGTCATCAGTCAAATCACATTCAAGTGGTCTATGCTCCCAGTCGAAAACAAGCCCATCGAGGATGCAGGATCAAAGCAGCTGCAGTGCAGGCGCTTGGAATTGAAACTCACTTGTGCGGGGAGGTCGATCTTGGTTAATTTACCGTTTGGTATGCTTGACGGATACCTCAAATTTGCGTCGACTCCTCGCTCTTACCATGGATAAAGAACACAACACAAAAAAGGATCCATCGGGATTTGCTCCGACCCGATGGTTACGTCAATTGTATAATTGGACAATTTCCTGGGCTGAAAAACCACAGGGAACCTGGGCCTTGTTTTTAATCGCCTTCGCCGAGTCCTCGTTCTTCCCCATTCCACCTGATGTATTGCTCATTGCTCTTTGTGTAGGTGCGGTGACCAGATCCTTCCGTTTTGCGGCTATATGTA
>KB911895.1 GCA_000383715.1 Verrucomicrobia bacterium SCGC AAA164-E04 | reverse complement strand
TTCTCTTCCATAAACCGGCCAAGGTCCTCTGTTCTAAAAACGACCCCAACGGCCTTCCTTCCTTATATCAGCTCCTCCCCTCTACTCTGCAGCATGTTTTCTATGCAGGCCGACTGGATTTTATGAGCGAAGGCTTATTGATCCTTACCAATGATGGTGCTTTTTCACATCAATTGACACACCCAAGTTTTGGCATACAGAAACATTACAGAGTTTGGTTGAAATCTATTTTAAATATTGAATCCTTCTTGAATACCATCACTAACGATGGAATCTTGGATAGTGGTGAGTTGCTCAAGGCTAAAAGTGCAAGAAAGATTTCAACAGTCAAAGGAGTGGATCTCATTGAAATCGTCCTTTGCGAAGGCAAAAATCGTGAAGTAAGGCGCATGATCAAAGCTCATGATGGTAAAGTCATCCGGCTAAAACGCATTACAATGGGCCCATTCTCACTGAACGATCTTAAAACGGGTAAGTGGAGATCTTTTAATAAAAAAGAACTTAATTTTGTGAAACACATAGCAGATAACGGCAGAATTTAAACAACATGTCACATTTAAAGTTACATATTCCAGGTCCCGTCGAAATCAGTCAAAAAACCTTCAAAGCATTTTCAACCCCGATGGTTGGACACCGAGGTCAGAAGTTCAAAGATCTCTACGGCCGTATTCAACCTCGTCTTCAGAAGCTCTTTAAGACTCAAGGTCTCGTATATCTCAGTACCTCATCCGCCTGGGGGGTAATGGAAGGTTCTTTAAGAAACCTAGTCAAAAAGAAGGTGCTCAATTGCATGTGTGGTGCCTTTTCCGATAAATGGTTTGATGTCTCGCAAAGATGCGGCAAAGAAGCGGATTCCCTGAAAGTCGACTGGGGATCACCCATTCTACCAGCAATGATTGATGAAAAATTGGCAACGGGTCAATACGACGTGTTGACCTTAGTCCACAATGAAACTTCAACGGGCGTGATGAGTCCACTTGGTGACATCGCTTCGCTGAAATCCAAATATCCTGAAGTGATGTTCATTGTGGATACGGTCAGCAGTTTTTCAGTGGTAGACATTCCCTTCGACTCGTTGGGAATTGATGTGTTACTGACAGGATCACAAAAAGCCCTCGCACTTCCTCCCGGTTTAGGATTGTTTACCGTTTCAAAGGCAGCACTTGAGCGCGCATCAACAGTGAATGATCGAGGCTATTATTTTGATTTTTGTGAGTTTGAGAAAAACGCAGCAAAGAGCATGACTCCGAGCACGCCTTCAATTGGTCACATTTATGCACTGGAATCGAAGTTAGAAGATATTTTCGAAGAAGGGATTCAAAATCGATGGGATCGCCACGCGGATCTGGCTCAAATGACCAGAGATTGGGCTGCTCGTAATGATTTTACGTTGTTTCCTGAAAAAGGATACGAATCCAACGCACTTACCTGCATCAATAACGGGGCCAAAGCAGGTGGTCGCATTATCGATGTAGCCAAGCTTCAGGGTTTGGTTAAAGACCAGGGAATAATGATGGATGGTGGCTATGGGAAAATCAAAGGTGCGACCTTCCGATTATCGAACATGGGAGATGAGACCGAAGAGACCATGAACCACTTGTTTCAGGTACTCGATGAGTGTCTCAAAAAACTCTGAGTCAGTAACAAATTTACTAATATTTTTACGCTGTCAACCAGGTGTTGGCAGCTTCTATCGTCTGGTGGGCATCGGTATGGATGATCCCTGACCAATTACGCTCGATAGCAGCCTCGATATTTTCAGGTCGGTCATCAATAAAAAACAATTCTTTTCCGGGTCTTTCCAGTGAGGTTTCTACTATCCGATAAAGTGCCGCATCTGGTTTCATCAATCCATGTTGGTAAGAGAGGAATGTTGCATCGAATTCACTGAAAAAGCTGAATTTTTTACGAATGAATGTTGTCGCCATTTCATTGGTGTTCGAAAACAAGGCAACTCGGTTTCCATTTCTCTTCAATTGTCTGAAAAAGTCCACCATTGGATGGATTTCCTCAAATATATCCGAAAAATCCATTCGGAATTGATCTAAACTTTCCTGATATTTGGACGCTTGAGCCACCTCAGTGTAAAACTCCTCTGAGGAGATCTCGCCCCGTTCAAATTGGTGCAACAGTTGTGATTGGTTGATCAGACCGACAATTTCACTGGCACTCAATTGAGCGTGTTTTGCCAGCTGATTGGCGGCGAGTTGAAAATCAAAGGACAACAATACATTGCCCAGATCAAAAACGATGGTTTTCTGATGTGTTTTATTCATGGGGCATGCTGTTTCTTCCTTGCAGCGCTTTGCCG
Organism: Verrucomicrobia bacterium SCGC AAA164-E04; assembly: GCA_000383715.1. Classification (GTDB taxonomy): domain Bacteria; phylum Verrucomicrobiota; class Verrucomicrobiia; order Limisphaerales; family AAA164-E04; genus AAA164-E04. Next base: position 74,478 of record KB911895.1, on the reverse strand, counting down.
AGAGTCAATTCATCTGCGTAGTCCAATTCACTGCCGGCTGGCAACCCTTGAGCAATACGGGTAACTTTAACTTCGAATGCTGCCAATCTTTGAGCAAGGTAGAATGAAGTAGCGTCGCCTTCCACATCGGATCCCAGTGCCAGGATTATTTCATGTATCTTTTCATTCTGAATTCTATGTTCCAATTCCCGTATGCGAAGGTCATCGGGCCCAACACCATTCATGGGGGATATCTGTCCACCGAGAACATGATATTGCCCTCGGTAAGCATGGGATTTTTCGATGCTGAGGATATCCGTTGGCTTGACAACGAGGCAGATGCAATCTTTTTGCCTTGATGGATCAGAACATAACCCACAGGGTTGGTTTTCAGTTAACCCTCCGCAAATTTCGCACAAGGTAACTTTTTCCTTGGCTTCTTGAATGGCGTGTAAGAGCTTGTCTATGGGGTCTTTTTTACATTGAACAATGTGCAGCGCAATACGTTCCGCTGAACGTGGGCCGATATTTGGCAGCTTGTTTAATGCAGATTTAAGTTCCTGAATGGCCGGAGGAAGATTGAACATGTCACTCATATATTCAGGAGAGAGTGCAGCTTAAACAGACTTATCGTCTAGCAACCACGGATCTGCTTGCAAAAGTGTCAGGAGCAGTTCAGGTCTATACCAGTCCGGGAATCTTCAATCCCGAAGTTAATTTACCCATTTCATCATTTGAAATCTCCTTGGCTTCTTCCAGCGCTTTGTTGGCAGCTGTTAACACAAGGTCTTCCAGTAGTGAAATATCTTCTTTATCAACCGATTCTGGATCAATGGTGATCGTCTTCAATGTGCCGTCACACTTTGCTGTAATTTTCACCGCTCCTCCGCCACTACTTGCGTCCACGGTGCGATCTGACAAATCCTCTTGAGCCTGCTCCATTTGTCGCTGGATGCGGCTAGCCTGTTTCATGAGTTTCCCGATGCTTGACATAGTGGGGCTATCATATGTGCATGACAACTGGATTTCAAGTCGATGATTCGACCTTTAGCATTCTTCCTTTAAAAACCTCCAAGGCTTGCTTGATAAGAGGATCATTCAGGAATTCTTCCGGGTCGATGGGCACTTTGGGAGCACTATGCGAAGGATCATTAATGCCGTTTGAGTCTTTTGGGTCCTCTGTGCTTGAGTATGCTTGCAGTTTTGTCTCCGTTGGTAGTGGAGGTTTTTCCAATGGTTGGATTTGATCTGACTTGATGAGCCTTATTTTCAATCCCGCATAACCAAGAGAATCGAACAAGGCTTCAATGGATAAATGGTTTTTTTTGTTATCAACCATTTCCATTTGATCTATCTGGGACAGGGGATAACCCACGGTAATCACTTGTCCGTTTATTTCCAGCGGGTGACCGTCTATCAGGTAGCTATGTAAAAAAGGGTTTTCCTTGCTAACCCTTTGCAGTAATTGCCTCCAGAGCGAAGATAGGTCTATGTCCGAGGGGGAACGGCTTTTCTGGGCGGCTTCTGGTGGCTTTGGAGCTCGTGCCGGCGCTGCTGGAGGATTAATTGCAGGTGTTTGAGCCGAAGAATTGGGTTTCTGGGGCGGCGTATTTATTTTTGTGCTAGGTGTTGTTGGTGTCTGTCGGCTCCTTGCTGGGGTATTTGGAGCCGCTTGCCGTATCTCAGGGGCTTCTGAGGGGGGAGTGGACTCTTGTTTAAGATCCCTGAGTGTCCGGATGACCTCATCAATACTCTTTGATGCGAGGGAATCGGCGGCTTTGATCAGCCCAATTTCGACTGCAATACGTTTGGCGCTTGCTTCCCTCAAACGATAATCCGTCTCTGAAAGGGTTTCGAGCAGTCTCAGAACTTGACGTTCCGACAGTCCCTTTGAATGCTGAGCCAGGGATTCCAGTTCCGTTTCTGACAAACCCTCAAGCTGATCTTCACTCTTTGAAATTTTTAATATCATCAAATGCCGGAAGTATTCCTGTAAATCCGACAGCAATCTTCCCAGATCCTTGCCGTTCTGAACCAACGCACTCAATTCGCTCAGGATCGACAAATTATCCTGCTGAACGATGGCCTCTGATAACCTTAATATCTGATCCCTTGATGTCAGTCCAAACATGGAAAGCACATCCTTCTCCTCCACCTGATCTCCACAAAAACTGATCAGTTGATCCAAAGTGGACTGGGCGTCTCGCATGCCTCCATCGGCTCCTCTGGCAATAGCTTGCAGGGCTGATTCTTCAATTTGTATCCCCTCGGAGCCTGCTATTTTGTTGAGTTGTGAAACGATTTGAGGAGCCGCAATCCTTCTTAAATCGAAACGCTGGCACCTCGAAAGAATGGTAGGTAATACTTTTTCAGGTTCAGTCGTGGCGAACATGAATTTGACATGGTCCGGCGGTTCTTCAAGAGTTTTCAACAAGGCGTTGAAAGCCTCCTTGGTCAACATGTGAACCTCATCAATAATGAAGATTTTGAAAGGCGAAACAGAGGGTGCGTAATTCACGGTATCCCTTAACTCGCGTATTTCTTCAATGCCACGGTTGCTGGCTCCGTCAATTTCGATGACATCCAGAGATCTGCCCTCTGAAATTTCCCTGCACCTTGGGTCATCTTCCGGGAAATCCGATTTTGGGCCGTCTGTGCAGTTCAGGCATTTGGCGAATATTCGTGCCAACGTTGTTTTTCCCGTGCCGCGTGGACCACAGAAAAGATAGGCATGTGCAATCCTTTGTTTGTTGATTGCATGACTTAGAGTGCGCGTGACATGGTCCTGTCCTACGACCTCGCTAAATCGTTGAGGGCGGTATTTGCGAGCGATGACCTGGTAACCTGACATAATTTACGGATACTGCCTTGCGGTAACAAAACAGGCAAGAGCGGAGCTGAACTTGCTCTTTAAGCATAGATCCCGGACCTTAACTAGACAGCCCCCCCGCCCAATAAAAAAGGCCCCAAAAGAGCGATAATCAGATATCGCAGTTGGGGCCTTTGTATGAAATCGTTTTTTTCTGGTAATTGAACTCCAATTCCATGGAGTCAGTTCTCATTTGTCAGCTGCTGTCTTTACCATAGCAACAAACTTTGCAGGATCTTTCTCTAAGTCAGGTTTGCAGTGATCACAGCATATCTTAATCAGCGTGCCTTCGTGAAGGTAATTCACTGACTCACCCATGCTTCCGAGAGCCTCTCCGCTTACCACGCATTTTTTCAGAGGATATACCGCAGATTGAGTCGCAATGATGGCTTCATCGGACATTTGTTCCACCTTACTGACCATTTGGTTTGATGCGTCTGAAATGGCTCCAGCAAGCTGGTTTGCTGTGTTGGTAGCAGAATCTTCACTTCCCTCTTCAGAATGTTCGTGATCATGGTCGTGGCCTGCATGGTCGTGACCTGCATGGTCGCCTGCATCGCCGCAACTCGTAAGCCAGAGTGTGCAACTTAGACCGACCATGATTGTAACTAGTAGATTGACAATATTTTTCATACGCATAAACAAACTAAGTTTCTATAATTACTCCAAGTTTCATTCAATGCAAGGCAACTATTCCTTCGATTGCTTGCTTGCAAAATAAGTTTCTCAGGGATTGAATGCGCTTCATGGACGCAAAGAAGACAAATCTAACAGTTGCCGCCGTCATAGGTTTGATGCTGGTTGGAGCGATTTTATCTTGGTTCTTAGCTCCGAAAATCATTGAAGTCGGCATGGATTCACCTTTTTCAAATGAACAGAAGCATGCCTTGTTTGAAAGGCATGCCCATGAAACTTCCTATCCCAAGGCGGCGACCGAAGTTTGCTTTCGGCTTGAACCGGGATTTTATAAAAAGGGTGACGTGTATGGCGAATATGTAAGATTTAAAGCTACCGCTGAAGTGATTGATACATTTGTTGAATCCACTCTGGGTTTAGGTTCCAAAAGAGCGGTGCCTACAGATTATGCTTCTTGGCACCAAGGAGTCGGAGATTATGAGTGGTGGCGCCCAATGTCTGTTACAGACCCTGTGTACTATGAGGATGGTAGGAAATTTATCACGGTGGACTCTGCAAACGGTATTGTTTACTACAGTTATGTGAGATCCTACAGCGAGGTTAAAGGAATCAGCGCCTATGGTGAATAGTGTTTACTGACATTCAGATAGTCCATAATGTTGCAATGACCCTCATGGTTTTCTTTGACTGCTGCAAATTTACTAAATTAGCTTTTCATCAAACACAGTGAACCTCCAACTTCTCCGCACTTTTCTTTCCGTGCGCAAACATTTGAATTACACGCGTGCTGGAGAAGAGCTTTTCTTGTCTCAGCCAGCTGTTTCACGCCAGATTAAGCAATTGGAAAATGAATTTGGTGTAAAGCTCCTAGAACAGCTAGGGAAATCGCTTCGCTTGACCAAGGCTGGACAAACTCTTGTTGTTGAATCTGAAATGCTTCTGGGTGCCATGGAGCGTACAAAAGAGGCGGTCCAGGCACATAGTTCTGTTGCTCAGGGAGCGCTGAGGATAGGAACCAGTTCAACACCAGGCTGCTACATGCTTCCTGAAGTGTTGGGTATTTTTCACCAAAAATTTCCAGACATTGAATTACAATACATTTCTGATAATTCTCAGCGTGTTGAACAAATGATCATTGATAATTCGTTGGACCTTGGGTTTGTAGGGGCTTTTCTATCCAATGATGACCTGCGGTCGGAGTCTGTAATGGAAGACGAGGTTGTGTGTTTTACAAGCCCCAATCATCCCCTGGCCGACCAGCGAAGAATAACGCCACACCAGCTCAGTCAATCATTGTGTATTCTACGCGAGAGGGGGTCCTCTACTCGAAGACTGTTCGAGTCCTGGCTCTCTGGTCAAAACGTCAAGTTAGGTAAAGTCATCGAAGTGCACTCATCGGAAACCGTCAAAAACCTCGTGACTGCTCAGCTTGGGTTTTCCTTCATGTCTGTTCACGGTCTTAAGAATGAATTGCGAGATCATAAACTGACCATTTTGGATGTGACTTCCATGCCTCTGCCGCGTCATATTTACCTTGTTCACCATTCGAAAAAGCATTTTTCTCCCATTATACAGGCCTTTTTAAAGATATTGAAGGATACCCGCCGGTCAGGTGGAGCGGTAGCTTGAGGAGGGTAACTCAATGCCAAGTTTAGCTTTACTCAATTGTCACATGTTCTCCCTTCAATCGTCGCGCGGGTAAGCCACATTGCTGATCGCGAAGGAGGTAGCGATTGGATCTGCCAAATCGCATCGAACGATTTGAGGGTTCCTAACAGCGGACAATGGAGTATGAAAGCAAAAAAAAACGCATGATAACCATGCAAAGAATGCGGATTGATTATGGTTGCCTTTCGTTCAGTCGATCGTATGATTGGCCTAAATTTCTATAGAACAATCAGGCGAAGTCTAGGCTGTTGCCATACCTTTTACCTTCTTTAGACCAGCTGAAAAGATTTTTTAAGAATAGAAAAATTCAAAATATGAGCTTTTGGAATTCAACGGAAACAAATCGTCGTCCCCTCGTCAGATCTTCACGGGGCTTCACTCTCATCGAACTACTGGTTGTGATTGCCATCATCGCCATTCTTGCTGGAATGCTTCTTCCGGCACTGAGCCAAGCCAAAGAAAAGGCGAAGGCAACCAAATGCATCAACAATTTAAAGCAGATCGGCTTGGCTGCCATCATGTATGCAGATGACAACAACGACGAATACTGGAACAACCGCGGTAGTTTTCCTAATCATGGCCAGTGGACCATCAACCCAAGGTCTAACGTGCAGCTTGAAAAAGATCATGATCGTGCCTACTGGGGGATTGGCTACAAGGACTACATTGGCAATGCTCGCTCGATTTTCAACTGTCCCAGTGCGAAACATGTGGATGAATGGCGAGAAACAGGCCTTAAATTCCCAGCTTCGTTCTGGCTTGATTCCGCATACGGAATCAACGGCAAGTTGACAGCAGGGGGCAAAAAACCGAAGGTTTCATCTTACATCGCCCCTAACACCACTATTTTCGCCCAGGATGCTGCTGAGCAAAAAATGGAAGGTGAATCAGACTCCATAGGGTTATTCCCGGGGCAAAGCGAAATACTCACGCAATGGCGTGTTGGACTTGCTGGTCTCTACCCCGAGCGTGAAATGTGGCTTGAGTGGTACAGGCACAACAAGCGCAACAACATTCTTTGGATTCCGGGACATGTTTCAACTGTCAGTTTCAGAGGTTTTGATGTAGGCGTTGATTACCGTTGGTACACCGGCGAACAGCCAGTTCAGCAACCTTAATAATTTCTCAAGCCAAAATGAAGTTTTCCAACTCTATTTCCTGTTTATTATTACTCGTCGTCTCACTTTTCATGTCTGGGTGCGGCGAAGAAAAATACACTGGCCCTGAATCAGTCAGTCCAGGCGAGGTCAACACCGTCATGAACGAGTCGTTTGCTGACGCATCAGAAGATGTCAAAAAAGTCGTTCAGGACATGTTGGTCAGTTACTCCAAAAGCGATTTCACCAAAGCTTCAGCAATCGTTCAGGCCTTGCTCACTCGCAAGGACATTACCGATTCGCAAAGGCAGATGGCCAGTCGATGTTTGATGACTGTCAATGATGAAATGCAGCGAGCCATCGCAGAAAAAGGTGACCGCAAAGCTGAACAATATCTCCGCCACCTCAACGCCACTAAATAATCCATATTCGATTTTTTACACAATGACATTTCCTGCCCTCTAGGCATGGAAATACCTCAATGACCCCAATATAGATAAACCATGAAGACTAAGAGACTCGTAAAAAGTTCCTTCGCAGCCTTTTTGACTGCCATAGGAACCATTATCGCTGCTCAGGCCCAGGACGTAGGCTTGTGGCAGTTCAACGGCAACCTGAACAGTGCCAATGGGGGGGATCCCATTACTGAACTGTTTGTTTCAGGTGAGTTCGGCAGTACTGAATCCTTCGCAATCGGAGCAATCAACGGCGAAGTTGCTCAAGTGTTGAAATTCCCAGCAGTGACTGAGGAAGACACGGGGTTTGTCATGCCTGTCTCCGGTGACGTGGCCGACCCGAATCAGTATTCGTTCATGGCCGATGTTTATTACCCAGCGTCCGCCAATTCTTCAGGTCGCGGTCTTGCTGATATAAGCCCCGACTATGCGGGTGCCGAAATCAGTGTCAATGCTAACAACGCTATTGCTGCCGGTGGTTCCAGTGGTGTGATCAACCCGGACACCTGGCACCGGGTTATCGTCACGATTGATGGAGCGAATCAGCTGATTTCAAGATATGTCGATGGACGTTTGACGGGTACTAGCCCCATTTCCGGTGATGAGTTACCGTTTGGGCGTTATACATTGGATTCACAGCTGGATATCATTCTGTTTGGTTTTACGGCTGAAGGCTATGTCAACAGTGTTCAATTAAGGGATACCGTGGTTACTTCCGGTCAGGCAATTGCCTTGGGAGAAGCCACAGCTGATGGACTTCCCGAAGAACTGCCTGCTGTTCCTTCTTTCGTTGACAGCTGGACGCCATCAGGAAACGTTGCCAATCGTGATACCAACATAGGCGTCAAACTCAACCAAGGTGATTCTACCATCGATAAGAGTTCGATTGTTTTCTCCCTCGATGGAGAGGTTCAAAGTCCAGCAGTTGGTCAATCCGGTGATGAAATCACCGTGTCCGTTAATCGTGATTTACCTTTCTCTCCAGGCTCCAAGCACACGCTGGAAGTAACCTACGCCGATGATAAAGATGGAGGGCAAACAGCAACGCATGATTTTGATGCGGCTATTTACTTTGAAGATTTCGAGGGTCTGGCACTCGGACCCAACCAGGACGAAGGATTGGAATCTGACAATGCATGGACACGTGAAGGTCCTGATGGTTGGGAAGTCGACGACAGCGGTGTTCCCGGTGCAGGAGATCCTGAGGACGACGGTGTGACTGAATGGGCTGGTTGGAGCTATGCCGATCGTGATTGGTGGATTGCTGCTGCTGGTGACCAACGCCGCAGTGAATTCAACCTTGCTCAAGGAACGGTCATGGTGGCAGATCCCGATGAATGGGATGATGCCCCTCACGCTGACTCCGAAGAAAACGGCTGGTACAATACGTTTGTGACCACCCCCGCCATCTCCTTGGATGGGATTCCTGAAGGCACCGCTTTCCTGCAGTTTGCTTCCAGTTGGAGAGATGAATTCGATTCCAACTATCATCAGACTGCCAATATTCAAATGTCGGTCGACGGAGGTGAGTTTGTCGAAATCCTCAAGTGGGAGTCTGATCCTGCAAGCCCCAATTTCAAGGACGACGTTCCCAACGAAACCGTTTTGCTCGATCTGAACAATCCAGCTGGAGCCAAAGAAATCGTATTCAAGTTTGGTTTGTTCGATGCCGGTAATGACTGGTGGTGGGCCATCGACAACCTGGTTGTCAATGCGGGAGTCAAACCTCCATCACTCGTTTCATCTCCAGAAGGTCAGGAAATCGACGAAGGCGCTGATGCAGCATTTACCGTGACAGTCGATGGCACAGGGCCGTTCACTTATGAATGGTTCTTCAATGGAGATTCCGTTGCAACCTCCCAATCAAATGATTTAACGGACACATTGATCATTACCCGAGCGAACGGGGACGCTGCTGGTAATTATCACGTCGTTGTTTCGAATGCAGGTGGGACGACTCCACCTAGTAACTCTGCTTTGCTTGAAGTCAGGACGGCGCTTCCGGGTGCAGTGCTTTTTGCCGAAGATTTCGAAGGCCTGCCATTAGGCCCCAATGTCGATGAGGCGCTCGCAGGAGAAGCGGTCTGGACAGACACGCTTCCTGAAGGCTGGGATCGTGTGAATGATCTCCCCGGTCTGGATGACGATGAAGTCGGTGTGCGCGAATGGGAAGGCTGGGCTTTTGCCGATCGTGCATGGTGGGCCGATACTGCAGGTGACCAACGCCGCAAAGAATTTGTCAAAGGAACTGGAACCATCGCTATTGCGGATGGTGATGAGTGGGATGACAAAGGCAGTCCTGCCGGTCAGGGAACGATGAACACCATGATAACCACACCTGAGATTTCCCTCATGGATGTGGAAATGGGCACTTTATCGCTCCGTTTTAACAGCAGTTGGAGACCTGAAGTGCTTCAGACAGCTCTGGTGGAAGCATCTTTTGATGGAGGTGCTCCGGTTGAGATCCTTCGTTTCAGCTCGCAAGATGATGAGAATTACAAGAATCATGCACCGAACGACACCGTGACGGTGCTCATTGACCATCCCGCGGATGCCAGTTCCATGAAATTGACATTCAGTTATCTCGAGGCAGGTAACAACTGGTGGTGGGCCATTGACAACATTGAAGTCAAAGGTGTCGTACCCAATAATAATATTCTCTTCTCTGAGGACTTCGATGGTCTAGCCCTTGGGCCTAACGTAGATGAATCGGTAGCGGGTGATGCTGTCTGGACCAAGACGGCTCCTGCTGGTTGGTCCATCGATGATTCAGGTGTTCCCGGAGTGGGGGACCCTGCTCAGGATGGAGTGACTGAATGGGCTGGCTGGAGTTTTGCCAGCAAGGACTGGTGGGTTGAAGCAGCTGGCGACCAACGTCGCTCAGAATTCGTTAACTCTACCGGTATCGCAGCTATTGCGGATGGTGATGAGTGGGATGATCAGGACCATGCTGAAGGCTATCTCGATACTTTCATGAGTACGGGTGCCATAGACATTTCATCGGCCCCTGAGCGCACACTGGAATTGAGTTTCGATTCTTCCTGGCGCCCAGAATATGACAGTTACTACCGTCAGACAGCCAACGTGACTGTTTCCTTTGATGGTGGTGCGCCAATGGAAGTCATGTTGTGGGAGTCCAACTCGGAAAGTCCCAACTTCCATGATGCCAACACAAATGAGCCGGTGGTGCTATCCGTGCCGAATCCTGCCGGAGCGCAGAGCATGGTCGTGACCTTTGGTTATTTTGATGCGGGTAATGACTGGTGGTGGGCCATCGATAATATAACCGTGGCTATCGGGGAGCCTCAGCCTGCTTTGGTTCCTGCCTCCGAAGGCTTTTCCAGTCTGGTGCTTGGTCCCAATGTGGATGAGGAACTAGCTGGTGACGCTGTCTGGACAAAAACAGCTCCATCGGGTTGGTCCATTGATGATTCAGGCGTTCCCGGAGTAGGTAATCCTGCTCTGGATGGAGTGACTGAATGGGCTGGTTGGAGTTTTGCCGACAAGGATTGGTGGGCAGAAGCCACCGGTGACCAGCGCCGCTCGGAATTCACCAAGGCGAGTGGTACAATCGCCATTGCAGACGGTGACGAGTGGGATGATCAGGATCATGCTGAAGGTTATTTAGACACATTCATGAGCTGGCCTCTGGATGTTTCCGGAGTTTCCGGAGCGCTTGAGCTTCGCTTTGATTCTTCCTGGCGACCAGAATATGACAGTAACTACCACCAAACCGCTAATATCACCGTTTCCTTTGATGGTGGAGAGCCAATGGAAGTGATGCTGTGGGAGTCCAACTCTGATAGTCCTAACTTTCATGATGCCAATACCAATGAGAGTGTGGTGGTCAGTCTGCCTGATTCGGCAGGCGCCAAGAGCATGGTCATCACCTTTGGCTATTTTGATGCCGGCAATGATTGGTGGTGGGCCATTGATAATCTGATGGTTTTCGAAGCCTACACCGTTGGTTCGGTAGAGGGCTTTGATGGTCTGGTTCTTGGACCGAACGTGGATGAGGAGCTTGCCGGTGATGCTGTCTGGACTAAGACTGCACCAGGCGGTTGGTCCATTGATGATTCAGGCGTTCCCGGAGTAGGCGACCCTGCTCTGGATGGAGTGACTGAATGGGCTGGTTGGAGTTTTGCCGACAAGGACTGGTGGGCACAAGCCACAGGTGATCAGCGTCGTTCAGAATTCACCAAAGCGACTGGAACCATTGCTATCGCTGATGGTGATGAATGGGATGACCAAGATCATGCCGAAGGTTATTTGAATACCTTCATGAGCTGGCCTGTGACTATCTCCGGCGCTGCCGAAGGAAGTCTGGAGCTTCACTTCGATTCTTCATGGCGTCCGGAATATGACAGTAACTATCATCAAACCGCGAATATCACGGTTTCTTATGACGGGGCTGACCCTGTGGAAGTGATGCTGTGGGAGTCCAACTCCGACAGTCCGAACTTTCACGATGCCAATACCAACGAATCAGTGATCGTCGCCTTGAACAATCCAGCCGGTGCAAGTAGTGCAGTGGTGACCTTTGGTTACTTCGATGCAGGCAACGACTGGTGGTGGGCCATTGACAATGTTCAGATTGTTGGGGCTGAAGGTTCAGGTATTTCCATTGCTTCAGATGGTGGACAAGTATCCATTGCCTGGGACAGCGGTGCCCTGGAATCAGCTCCAGCGGTAACCGGTCCATGGGCTCCAGTGGAGGGTGCAACCAGTCCTCACACAGTGGCTGCGGATCAGGGCCAAGCTTACTTCCGTGCTCGATAAGAGTAGAAAATAGAATCAACGCCGGCAGATGTGGGGGCAATCCTTTGCAGCTGCCGGCAGCTTTAAAATATTACAATATTTAAGCTCCTGCTGAGTGGCAGAACAGCTTGGAACGGGTCTTGTTGGTGTGCAACCGTGTGTCACCACAAGGCCCGTTTTCTTTTGTGCGTTCTCATCCTCTCCATCATTACTTTTCAATCATTCGGTTCCTTCGTTTTTATTTATCTTCTCCATTTGTTTATCTACCTTGCAGTTCTTGATTTTGGCTCACGAACACATAGCGCCTTTTGTTGATGGACAAAAATTACCGGACCAAATGCATTCCAAGAGAACGGACAAACCAATCATTCGAATGGGGCAGTAATATGCCCTTTTCATCAGCTCAGGCCATCCTGGTTTTCGGGTGAATTTGTATTATCTGTTTGGGTTTGGATGAAATTTGCCTCACGACGGGGAAGGTTTGCATGGAATAAGTGGCCCTTTTTATTTGCGATTTTCAGCACATATAGAAGTTGTGCAGGAGGCTAGAATGATCCTCCCCAAAATTAAAAAAACTATCGAATACCTCCGATGTTTGATGTTGGTTCTGTCCTGGAACAGGTTACGCTCTAGGAAACGTTACAGGTTTTTCTAGTCAAGGAGGCTCATGGAATCGGCGACCATGGATAATGCTTGAGAAATATTTGATGGACGCTTATCAGCGGACCTGCTCAGTCTCGGCTGTATTTAGAACGCAGTCTTTGAGTTTATTGGAATAAAATTCATTCCAGGAATCCAAAGCAGTCACCTATACTCGGCTACAGTGTATTCAGGAATAAAGTCAGGCCGGCGATACTGAAATGGAAAATATGATCATCCATAAAAAGAAAAATACTGGACTTGCTCAAATAATCATCATGTTCGCCTGATCTTTTTCAGACGGATACATTCTAAAAGTCAACTTTTTCGAAAACCAACAGAATTTATTTTTCATTTTTAAGTATGCAATCCTCAGAAAATATCCTCTCAAGAAGAAACTGGCTCAGACATTCGGCAGGGTTTGCTGCATCAGGGGCTTTGCTTTCAGTAAGTGATTCTCTGCCAAAGATCTTAGGGCAGGAGAATATGGTTGCAATGCCTCTCTTGAATCGATTCCCACGAATGGTGCAGGAGTTTTATGTAAGGCGAGTGCGCGAGGAGGCTCAGAAGTCGGATGAAATCAGGGGAGCGCTCCAGACAAAATCTGACGCGGAGCTGTATATCAAAACGATCAAAAAACACATTCGCAGTTGTTTTGGGCCTGAACCAGAGCGAACCCCACTCAACCCACGTATCACAGGCATTCTGGAACGTGATGGTTATCGAGTTGAAAAATTGATTTTTGAAAGTAGACCCGGATTTCTGGTCACTGCGAATTTATACGTGCCAACAGGTGGTGCGCACCCAATGCCGGGAGTGATTGGAACCTGCGGTCATTCAAGCAATGGTAAAGCGGAAGCCGCCTATCAGAGTTTTTCCCAAGGGTTGGCGCGTATGGGCTACGTCGTATTGATTTATGATCCAATAGGGCAGGGGGAGCGTTTGCAATATGTAGGTGACGATTTTAAATCAACGATAGGCGTAGGGGTTCGTGAGCATCTTTATGCCGGTAATCAGCAGTTCCTGGTCGATGAATTCATTGGAGCATGGAGAGCTTGGGATGGCATTCGAGCTCTGGATTACTTGCTGACGCGTGAGGAGGTCGATCCCAGACACATTGGCGTCACAGGTAATTCCGGTGGAGGGACGATGACAACCTGGTTGTGCGGTCTGGAATCTCGCTGGACCATGGCCGCGCCAAGTTGTTTCGTGACGGCACTCAGACGAAATCTTGAAAATGAACTTCCTGCAGATACCGAGCAATGCCCTCCCAAATCAATTGCATTAGGTGTGGATCATGTGGATTATCTGATTGCGATGGCGCCCAAACCTGTCGTGATCCTTGCCAAGGAAAAGGATTACTTTGATGTGCGAGGTGCCCGGAAGGCCTATGAGCAATTGCGGCATGTTTATCGGTTGTTAGGTGCTGAAGACCAGGTAAAACTTTTTATTGGGCCAACTTACCATGGTTATTCCATTGAAAACAGAGAAGCCATGTATGAATGGTTTAATCGTGCCACAGGTATTCAGAAAACGTCTCCTGAATCCAATATCAAACTTGAAAAAGACGAAGACCTTCAGTGCACGCCTGAAGGTCAAGTGGCCGAGCTTGGTTCCAAAACCGTTTTTTATTTTACTGCACAGAAAGCTGAGTTGCTGTCGAAAAGGCGTCTTGAATTGTCGTCTAATGAAGTTCGACAAGCATTCGCTCGCTATTTAGCGCTTCCCAATTCCTTGGCTGACTTGCGTTACCGCATACTCAGACCACGCGGAGGCCGTGGCTATCCATTGCCGCATGCTACCACTTATGTGATTGAAACCGAACCCGATGCTCAATGCTTGGTTTACCGCCTGAGTGAGGTGCGTCATTATTCGCGTCCAAAACCGGGAAAAGCGGATGCCGTGCTTTATGTCTCGCATCATTCAGCTGACTTGGAATTGCGTCAGGATGAGTGGGTGCGCAAGCAAATTCCTGCAGATAAAGGGAAAACCGCTTTTTATGCCTGTGATGTGCGTGGTGCTGGAGAATCACGCCCCGACACCTGTGGCGAAAACTCCTTCCTACAGCCTTACGGAAGCGATTATTTTTATGCTATTCACGGCATCATGCTCAATCGGCCATACGTGGGCCAGAAAACGTTGGATGTGTTGCAGGTTCTGCGTTGGCTTGAAGCAGCGGGGCATTCGCGCATCCAGATAGTGGCACAAGGATGGGGTAGCTTGCCCGCAGCATTCGCAGCCATGTACAGCAATGTTGTAACCTCCATCAGACTCAAGGGAGCGCTTGATTCATTTCACTCCATTGCGACTTCTAGAGAGTATCAGTGGCCATTGTCAAGCTTCGTTCCCTCAATCCTCAATGAGGTGGATTTGACAGATTGTTACACTTTGTTAAAGGCTGAAAAAGATCTTGAGCTACTCTGATCCGTTCATTCGCGGTTTCCTGCCAGAACGTGATTGATGGAGGTCTTCAATTCTTCGTATATTGCATCAAGACTCCTGTCCCCATCGATGACTTTGAACTTATAGGCCTTCTGCATGCGGAGGAATTCTTGCTGCATCTTGTGTTGATACTGGACAAAGCTGTCGAACATGTCCCGGGTCATTCCGAGATCCATTCCGCTTTCCCAAAAATCGAGGCTTTGAGTTTTGGCAAGGTTGCGCTGGATCAATTGTTGAGGGGATACGTTTAAGTAATACACAGCATCAGGAATGAGGGCCATGCTATAGAGGTTTTTCACCCACTGACGATTCATTCCGCGAACAAGGTCTCGTGCCATGAGTGTGTAAATATATCGATCTGCGATGACAATGAAACCAGCTTTCAGCGATGGGATAATGATGTTTTCCAGCTGGTCGGCAAAGTCAGTCGCATAAAAAAGACTCATCGTTGTCTGGCTCAGAATATTACCCTCCTGAGCGCGCTCGAGTTCTTCGCTCACCAGAGTTGAGCGTTTGATACCCACTTGAACAGTAGCATGTCCATTTCCCTCCAGCCAGTCCACGAGTCCACGGATCTGTGTAGAGCGACCTGATCCGTCGGCTCCCTCCAGCACAATAAGTTTCCCCGTCAATTGTTCGAGAGAGATTTCCGGGATGCCGTGTCCATAAAATTTCTTGCTGGAAAGTATGGGGGGGGTGACCTTCAATTTACTTCTGAATTCGGCTTTTCGATGCTCTCTTTTCTTCGATGCTACTTTTGATTTAGGCGAAGTTGGCATGAGCTTAATCCTTTTTAAATGCTTCGAGGTTGATGTTTTTAGAGATTAGCTGCCGAAGGAGGCTCTGCTGTTCTTCGACACGCCCCTTGGCATTGACAATCAGGAAGTTGAATTCCATGCACATGGCAAGATATTGTTCCAATTGCATTCCCTGAAATAAACGAAACGATTCATAGATGTCGGAAGATAAGTTGAGGTCCATTCCTGCCTCAAAATATTTCAATGCAGGCCGTCCCTCCAGAATTCGAGCAAGGGTGACCTCCAATGGAGCCTTGAAAAAGAAAACAAGGTCAGGTTGCGCCGCGAATTCATAAATACCCCTAACCCAGTCTGGTTCACACCCCCGCACCACGTCTCTTGCGAAAGCCGTAAAAATGTAGCGATCGCAGAGTACAATATATCCAGCTCGCAAAAGCGGGACAAGTTGTCGTTCGTATCGATCTGCAAAATCCGTGGCATGGATCAGGCTGAATGTTGTGGGAGTGAGTAATTCGCGGTTTTTGCCTTTGCTTGTGGCTGACTTCACCAGCACGGAGGAGTTCCATTCACTGAAAAACACCTTTAGCCCTTGTAGCTCCATCCACCGCTTGATGAGCTTGATCTGAGTGGATTTACCGGAACCGTCCAGACCTTCTACCGCAATCAGCCTTCCAGGGTAACCAAGTTCACCAAATGTTTTTCTGCCCATGACGTATGACAATAATGGATAATTGGATGAGGCGAAAGGACGAAAAAACCCCCTGACTGCTTTTGCAATCAGGGGGTTGAAATTCTTTTCAAAGGTCCTCGATTTTAATTATCAGGATTCGGTTGCGTGACAGGTACCTCGGGTTCCAAAGTTAAAGGTTCCGTGTTCTCAATACCTGGGGATGAAGGTTCCAACGTCGGTGTATCTGCTTCTGCAGGCACGTTTTCGTTTGTCACAACCTCTTCATTGCCTTCCTCACTGTCTGTAGCAGGAACGGCAGCAGGTGTAACAGGATCGACGATTGGATCCGGTAAGGTTTCCCCAGCGTCAGGGGTTGTCGTAGCAGCTTGATTTGCTGCTGCCTCATCAATCAACCTCGAACTGCGTTTGGATTCGTAAGAATTCATGACGCCAAGCATCACAGCAAGACCGAGAAACAAGGTTGCGAATATTTTTGTAATTTTTGAAAGAGGGGTGCCAGCACCGGCTCCAAACACTGCTTCCGCAGCACCAGCTCCAAATGCCAAACCTGCTCCGGCCTCTTTTTTGGGCAACTGCACCAAGATCAGCAGAATCAAAAAGAAACTGGTGAGCACCAGTACAATAGTCAAGAATCCAATTATTAAACTCATACTAACTTAAAGTTATCTAAAATTTAGAAAGGGCAGCTTGTCAAAGCCGACCAAGGCTTGCAATCCTGAAATCCAGAAGATTTTCAGGGGGGAAGCCATTTCTAGATGCTGTTTAAAACGATTTCAGAGAAATTTTTCGCGTCCAGGGAAGCTCCGCCGACTAAGGCTCCATCAATGTCTGGTTGACTCATTAATTCACGCGCGTTGCCAGGTTTTACACTTCCACCATATTGAATACGTATCTGTTTTGCGACGGTCTCTCCGTGTAATTCTGATAACACACTGCGAATGAAATGATGCACCTCCTGAGCTTGGTCCGATGACGCCGTCTTTCCAGTACCAATTGCCCAAACAGGTTCATAGGCAATGACAGTTTCCAACATCTGCTCAGATGTCAAACCTGCAAGGCTTCCCCTGATTTGACTCCCGATCACATCTTTCGTGACGTCAGACTCTCGCTGTTCCAAGGTTTCGCCGACGCAAATGATAGGCTTGATGGAGGCAGCGTGCGCAGTCAAAGCTTTCTTGGAGATCAATGAATCCGATTCCTCCTGGTATTGACGTCGTTCGGAGTGACCCAGGATGACGTAGCGAACAAGAAATTCTTTCAACATTTCCGCGGCGATTTCTCCTGTGTAGGCTCCACCAGTGTGCTCGCTCATGTTTTGAGCGCCCAGACGAATGTTGGATTCGATGATTTTTTTGGAGACTTCACTTAATGCTGTGAAAGGAGGGCAAACGACGATGTCTATTTCTTTGACTTGATTGACCTCGCGAACGAGTTCCTGAACGAGATCCAGTCCCTCTGCGACTGTCTTGTTCATCTTCCAATTGCCTGCGATGAGGAGTTTGCGGTCTTTATCCATAACGATTTTTTTGAGTAACTTGAGTAATGCAACTTATGGTTGCGGGAAAGATTAATTCTTAACGATCTGATAGTGCTGCTACGCCGGGAAGTTCTTTGCCTTCCAGGAATTCCAGACTGGCACCACCGCCTGTGCTCATGAAGGTGACCTTATCTCCCAGGCCTGATTGATTCAGGGCTTTGACACTGTCTCCGCCGCCAATGATACTCTTAGCGTTTCCCTGACTCGTCGCATTGGCCACCGCCTCTGCAACAGCAAAAGTGCCTTTTGAGAATCGAGGATCTTCAAAGATACCCATAGGACCATTCCACAAGATTGTCTTGGCCTGAGTAATTTTTTCCGAATAGGTCGCGGCAGTTTTTTCGCCGATATCGACACCCTCCTCGGTTTCCGGGATGTCAGGATCTGTGTTATGGCGAGGGTTCTGGAATTCCAGAATCGGTTTGCCTTTTTTGTTCAGTTTGTCAGTGACAACGGGAGTCACCACGGTGTTGTCAGTTGGCAGGAGTAACTCCACCCCGCGCTCCGCAGCTTTTTGCATTGCTGCTTTGGCCACATTGACCTTGTCGGGTTCCACAAGTGATTTCCCAACCGAAAGCCCCTTGGCAAGCTTGAACGTGTAAGCCATGGCCCCACCGATGAGTAAGCTGTCAGCTTTTTCCAGCAAGCGATCAATGACTGCAATTTTATCGGAAACCTTGGCCCCTCCCAGAATGACCACGAATGGGCTTTCCGGGTTTTCCAGCTCATCGCCAAGGAACGTCAGTTCGCGCTCCATGAGAAGCCCTGCAACACAGGGGCCGCCCCTGCTGGATACAACTTGGGCAATACCCGACGTGGATGCATGTGCTCTGTGCGCGGCTCCAAAAGCGTCATTGACGTAGGCGTCTGCGTTAGCGGCAAGTTGCTTTGCAAATTCGTTATCGTTGGCTTCCTCTTCACTGTAAAAGCGAACGTTTTCCAAGAGTAAAATATCTCCGGCCTTCAGCGCACTGACTGTTTGCGAAACTTTCTGACCAATACAGTCATCTACAAATGCTACAGGGCGTCCGAGTAAATCACTGAGTTTTTGGGCCACCGGACGCAATGACATGCTGGGTTCTTTTTTGCCCTTGGGTCTTCCAAGATGTGCAGCCAGAATGATTTTAGCACCCTGCGACACCAATTGATCCAGGGTAGGGATGGTCGCGCGAATACGCGTGTCATCGTTAATTGTCATCCCTTCATCGCTTTCAGCCATGGGGACATTATAATCAACTCGGACGAAAACTCGCTTGCCGCTCAAGTCGACATCTTTGATGGTTAGCTTTGCCATAATCCAAAATTCAGACCGGCAAACATAGCAAACGCCTACTAAGCGTCAAAGAGTTTCGGGAAAAAAATCACATACCCACGATTGCGGGCACTCAATTACTGGAAGCACGTGTAATGCGGTCCTTGATCCCTTGCCAGGCTGAGGTGTCAGGGACTGATTCAACGAGTATCAGGTCCGGTTTCTCCTGGTCTGCAATAAACAATTCTGCGTAGAGAGCTCTGGCATATGCTTCGGGGTCGTGAGGGATTACCGATACCCGTGAAAATGTTTCAGCGGATGGAATCTGCTCGTGGCATATGATGCAGGTCTTAGATTGGGTTGCGCCAAATGCTTCCACTGCGGTGACCAGATTGCTTGTGCTATCCCAATGGTGAGTTTTCAGCCGGGCTTTTGGCGCATAATGTTTTTTATGAAGGCCCGGACTCACTTGTGGTTGTTCAGAGTTTTTTCGGTTTGAGGGGGCGTTCAGGTTTCTGGTTGCAGGATCAATGGCCTGTAGCGCTTCCAAGTGTATAATGCCGGGTCGAAGGACTGTGGGGGCCACACCGCACAGGCTCAATACCGTCGATTCAATGCCGACATTCGAGAAGCCACCGTCAACGATCAACGGGATTCGTTTGTCTAACTGGTTCAATACATGTTCAGCTGAAGTAGGAGACAGTTGATTGGCCAAATTGGCACTCGGTGCAGCAATTGGGCGGCCCAGTCTACGGATCACGGCTTGCATCAATGGGTGAGCAGGCCAGCGAATAGCCACTGAATCCAGTCCTGCCGTAATAGCATGTGTGATACATTTTGCCTTGGGTAGCACCAGGGTAAGGGGACCAGGCCAGAAGGCATTGGCAAATTTTTCAGCGATATCGGACCATTCTCTAACGCAGGTTTGAAGCATGTTCCGACTGGCAATGTGGACAATCAACGGATTGTTGGCAGGACGTTGTTTGGTCTCGTAAATGGATCGCACAGCGCTTGTATTCAACGCGTCTGCGGCAAGCCCATAAACCGTTTCGCTTGGCAGAGCAACGATCTCGCCGCAGCCAAGCAGGGTTGCAGCCTTCTCGGCAGCTGCCTCGAACAAAACACTGCTATGAATGGGTAAAACTTCCGTCTTCACGTGAGAGGTGATTTAAATTGCACTTCGGTTTCTACCATAATTTGAAAACATTAAAAGCGCCATACTCCAGGGGTCGGTCCTAACTATTAAATCTCAATGCAAATCCCAGGCATAACCAAGGATTACGCAAAACAAACGATGTGCCGGTCGGAAGATAACGATAGTAGGGGCTGCCCCTTAGCGCTCCGGGTGGTAATTCGCGTTTAATTTCTAATAAATCGCGACCTTCCAGCGTCCATAATGTTATGATTAAGGTCATGAATCGGTGTTTTGGAATTTTCTTTTTTTGTTTTTGCCTGCTTGTTGGAGGGCAGGAACACCCCGGAAGTCTGCCTGCATTTGCTGAAGGTGAGCGATTATTTGCTGAAGGTTCCTATCAACTTGCTTTAAAGGCCTACAATTCGCTCTCATCCAATGAGAGGGCCGTGGAAGTTTCGTTTTGGATCGATTATCGCCGTTTGGATTGCGAGTGGCGATCTATGGCAGGATCAAGGCGGATGGAGGGCAAGTTGTCGAACAAGATAGGAAACGCACTCGAACGGCTATTAGAGGATTTTGAATCATTGGATGTGGAAGTTGATTTCCCTCAAATGCAGGCAACCATGCACGAGTCTGCAGGCGATTTCTGGTGGAGGACTCGACAAAGGGGTTATTGGGCCAAGGCCTGGAAACACTACGAAAAAGCATTGAACCTTTGGGCTTCCTCCTCTGACGTGCATCTTGCGCGGGAGCACTATCTTGCCATCGTGTGGAAAGCGACCTACTCCTCAGGTGGGAGTTATCAGTTTTCGTCAGCGTTTCGCGGAAATGCAATACCAGTCAGCGTCTTTGAGAATGCCGTAAAAATTGCGAGTGCTTCCGAAGATAAATCCCATGCCAATTTTCTCTTGGCCGTTGCACTTCAAAATCGACTGAATCAGTCTCCTTACATGCATGAGAGAGTCACACGTGCATTTGAAAAAGCCATTTCAGGGCAAACGAAACATGATTGGATGGGGAATGCGCTGGCTCAATATGGCAATTGGCTGGCAAGCAGTGGAAAACCCGTCAAAGAGACAGATGGCACTTGGGGGTTTCGTCCCGACTATCCCGCGGCCGTCAAGATTTGGCGTCGTTTTATCACGATCTATGATCGTGAGGAATCGCGCCATTATCGACAAATTGAGTCACGATTAAAAGATACCACCAGCCAAGAACTTGACGTGATCGTTAGTCATGCCTTCGTTCCAGGATCCAAAATTCGTTTCAACACGAGATGGCGCAACATTCCCCGTTACGAGTTGAAATTATTCAAATTAGATCTGGGTTCAAACCTTCATATGGATGAAGGCGGGCATCATCCCTCAGAGTGGATCAAAACAATAAAGACTCGAAAGCTTGAATCGGTTTACAGCAAAATATTCGACACTGGAGACAAGGGGAACCATGAACGTGGATCGCAAGAAATTGTATTGGACTCGACACCCCAAGACGGAGCTTACCTCGCGGTTGGCTTGGTCGATGGTAAGGAACAAGGTCGTGAGTTTGTATTGATAAGTCGCCTCACGGTGATGGCGCAGGCATCGAGCAATCGCATGCTTGTATGGGTCTGTGACTCTGTGGATGGACATCCTTTGCCCGGTGCAGAGGTAAGGCTCTGGCAGCGTGTAAGGTCTGGAAAGCAATGGCGTTGGAGTAATTTCAAGCGCAAAGCCAATGATGAAGGTTTGGTTGTGTTTGAAGATATGGGGGATTTTTCATCCATGGAATGGTTGGCAACCGCTCGTCATGAAGAGCAGCAAAATCTCTCGTTTTTTTCCAATCCTCGAAGTAATGCCTACATACAACCCTGGAAAATTTATGCATTTTCAGATCGACCTGCTTATCGGCCTGAAGATGAGATTCGCTGGAAAGTGATCATCAGAAAACAATCGGCACAAGGATATGCCACTCCCGCCTCAAAAAAAGTTAAAATCAAGATACGTGACCCGAAAGGCAGTGTGGTGATGGAGGATGATGTAGCCTTGAATTCCTTTGGCACTGCGGCAGGTCTCTGGCAACCCGCTTTAGATTCTCCTTTGGGGATCTATTACATCGAATGCACTGATGCGGATGATAAGCTCATTGGGAAGGCTCAATTGTTTCGCTTGGAAGAATACAAACGCCCGGAAATGAAACTTTCGATCGATCTACCCACACAAGAAGGGGATCGAATCCAACCTCCCAGACCTGGAGATAAGATTGAGCTGAAAGCTCATGCCGAATATTACTTTGGTGGTTTTGTTGCTGGTGCTGATGCTGAAGTCAGGGTCTATCGAAAGCCTTTTGATTTTAAGTTCCCTCGTCCCAAACCTTATTCATGGTTATCTGATTCGAAACCACAACGTTTCTCATCCCGCCAATTTTCATCAGAAATATTGGCACATGAATTCAAGCTCAAGACCGATGCTGCCGGTAACTTGTCAATTGAGTTTGATGCAGAGCCGGATTTATCGACCGATATGAGCTATCGAGTCGAGGTACGGGTCACAGATGCCTCGAGGCGAGAAATCATTGGGGAGCGTGCGGTGAGGGTGTCCAGGCAAGGGCACTTCGCATCGATTGAGGCAGATCATCGGCTCGTTAGGTCCGGCGAAAAATTAAGTTTTGATGTAAGCTTGATGGATGTCAACGAGCAACCAGTGAAGTTGGAAGGGCAGGTCAAAGTGTTGCAAAAGATATGGAATGAAGTGTGGTGGACGCCTGAGGGTGCAGAAATTCAGGGGGCCCCTTTACTTGAAATCATGGAGCGGCATGCGATTTTCCCTCCTCCCCCTGAGCGATCTGACCAACGGCCTTGGCGATTCAAGAAACGAGGATATCAGGAGAAGGTGATTCACGAACAAACGTTGCGAACGGATGTTGAAGGTCATGCTCAAATGACATTTACCCCGGACACTCAAGGATACTATACGGTGGTCTGGATCAGTCGTGATGATCGAGAAGGGGCGCTGAGGGGACCTGGAAATGAGGTGCGTTCTGAAAAAGAATTCTGGGTGAGTAATCCGGATGCCAAAAGGTTGGGGTATCATTCCAGCGGCGTGGAAATTATTGTCGATAAAGACACCTTTCAATCAGGTCAAACGACTCCCGTCATGATCAGTGTGCCAGCCAGTGATCGCTGGGTGCTCCTGACCATTGGATCGAATCGGATGATTGAGCACCGGGTGGTTCATGTTGAAGGTATGGTGCGCATGGTCCCGATTGACATCAGTCCTGCTCACATTCCCAATTTTTATATTCAGGCGATGATGGTGAGTGATCATGAAATACACATGGATACGGAACGTATCACGGTGCCTCCGGTGCAGGAATTCTTGAATGTTGAGGTGGTCGCTGATAAGCCGCAGTATGCCCCCAGAGAGAGAGTCGATTTAAAAGTCAAAGTAACCAATCACTCAGGTGACCCCGTCGAAGGGGAGGTAGCGGTTGCGGTTTATGACGAATCCATCACCTACATTCAGCAAGACCTTGCCGGCGATCCACGTGAAGTGTTTTACGGAGATACCAGACCGTTGATAGCTCATCAAGGTGGGCACTGGCGGTCTTTTCAGAAGTTGGTCGAGCTTGAGGATGGAGCGATCGTTACAGAATCCCAGTATCGATCTTGGCTCGAGTTGGGTATCGATCCTCAGCGATACAATGAGGAAGTTTCATTTTTCCAGCAGCGACTTCAAAATTTTGACAGGCGAGCAAGCGGAGTTGAACCTCTCGCAAGACTGCATTTGGGGCTTCTTGGACAGAGCGAAGGGCTGGTGGCCGAGACGGCTCCAAGCTCGGTGAGGATGCGCAAAACGACGACCTACGGAGTCGATTCACTGGTTGCTCAAGCCGACACGGCAGTAGATGCTGAGTTCGCCGGCAGCGCAGAAGCAGCAGTGGTCGTGCGTCATGATTTCGATGCAACAGCCTTTTGGGAATCATCTCTTCTTACCGACATGAATGGTCAAGGGCTGGCCAGTTTCGAATTGCCGGATTCCTTGACGAGCTGGAAAATTGACGCCCGTGCCATTAACAACAATACCAAGGTAGGCAGCGGCTCAGCGATTTTTGAGACGCGGCGTCCATTCTTGATTCGTCTGCAGACACCAAGATTTCTGATGATGGGCGATAAGGTGGTTCTTTCAGCAATCGTTAACAATCAAACAGACGCACCTGTTCGAGCGCAGGTATCGATCGCTTCCGATCAGCTCCACTGGCATGCGTCCAGCGATCTCAAGCAAACGGTTAATATCCCAGCGTATGGTGAACATCGCATTGATTGGCCCAATGTCATGGCCCTCAGTCCTGGGGAGATTAAGCTCAAGGCTGTTGTCCTGACTCCAGATGATTCCGACGCGGTTGAGGCGAAACTGAATGCATTCGAACGTGGATTGGATCAATTCCTTGCCTGGTCTGGTAAGTCATATCAAAAAGAAATCACCATCCCCGTTGAATTTCCCGAACAGCGTAAAGTTGGATCAACACAATTAACAGTTCAGGTTACTCCAAGTCTGGCTGTCACCATGTTGGACGCGCTGCCCTACTTGATCGACTATCCTTACGGGTGCACCGAACAAACCATGAGTCGCTTCCTGCCTGCTGCGATTGTAAAGCGAACACTGCAAGAACTTGGGCTTTCGACAGAGGCTCTGCAACCAGGTAAGTTCGGCGCAGTCGACTCATCCCTTGTCAAATCTACTCATCGGACCGGATTTGAAGCATTAAGCGAAACTGAAAATGTCACTCAGAAAGGTATCAGGCGCTTGAGCGATATGCAGCATGCAGATGGTGGATGGGGGTGGTGGCAAGATGGTTCATCGGATCCATTCATGTCGGCGTATGTTGTCTGGGGATTAAGCCTGTCCCGGGAGGCAGGTGTGGCATTTGATGCAGCGATCTCGAAAAGAGGGAGCAGTTACCTGGCGTCCACCTTGGTCGATTACGAAAATCAATTGGACCTGCAATCATGGATGTTACATGCCCTGCATGTTTCGGGCGTCCAAGCATTGAATGAAAAACAAACCAAAGCAGTCCATGTTGCGTGGGAAAACTTGTGGTCGCGCCGTGATGCATTGAATGCCTACAGTCGATCCTTGCTTGCTTTGAGCGCGCATCATGCGGGTAAAGCTGATGCCGCTTTGACACTGGTTCGTAATCTTGAAAATGGAGTCACTCGAACTGCTGCTTCCGCACCATCGCGGTTACAGCCAGGAACTTTGTCGGGCAGCGCACCTGCGACGGCTCATTGGGGGGAAGATGGGATTTATTACCGCTGGTCCGAAGGAGGCGTCGAAGCAACCTCGACCGCCCTCAGGGCCTTGTTGGCCATCGACCCTGATCATGCCCTGATCGAACCAGTGGTTCGATGGTTGATCAACAATCGCCGCGGAGCTCATTGGTCCAATACACGGGATACGTCGATGGCGATTTTGGCGTTTACCGATTACCTGAAAGTGAGTGGTGAACTGGATGCGGTATTGCAATATGAGATTCATGCAGGTCAAAAACTAATCGCCACTGAGCGGGTGACGAAGCAGAACCTTCTGAAGGCGCCCAGTCGATTTATCATTCCTCATGCCTTGATTGAAGATACCACTGACATTCGAATCATCAGGACAGGCGGGAAGTCTCCGTTTTATTACAGTGTCGAGGCAGAATGGTATAGTCTTGAAGAACCCATTCCTGCTGCAGACAATGAACTTTTTGTTCGCAGAGATTACTTCCTCTTAAAAGAAGTTCCGACACTGCTCAAAGGAACTGTGCTCCAACGCACGCCCATCCATGAAGGTGCCGCGCTGCAAAGTGGTGATCGAGTGGAAGTCGTGCTGACGCTCGAATCCAGGAATCACTATGAGTATTTATTATTTGAAGATTTAAAGCCAGCAGGATTGGAATCGGTTGAAGTTCGTAGCGGAGGGCGTGCGTATGCCCGGCAATTGTCACAAAAAAGCATTGAACGTCTGGAGGCTGAGGGAATCCCTTCAGTGAATCCTGCTGGGGCGTGGCGTTTTACCGGAAAGACTCGTTTCATTCATCAGGAGTGGAGAGATCGCAGGATTGCCTTGTTTCTGGATGAACTCCCCGAAGGTGTTTGGGAAATCCGTTATATCATGAGGGCGGAAGTTCCCGGGGAATTCAGTGCGATGCCTGCGGTGGGACATGCCATGTACATTCCTGAAATCCGCGGGAATAGTCGTGAAAACAAACTAGAGGTTCTGGATCGTTCCGAGTTTTGATGAAAATTGATCTCAGGTCTTATCGGTGGTCTATTGCTGGATGTCCCAATCTTCACACCACCAAATAATCCCGACGCAGAATAGTAAGATCTGGCTGAATAACAGGAAACGCCATACGGGCGGATCAATAAAACCCGGGTGTCATTTGGGCAATATGTTTTGTTCCCTCGTGATCATTTGTTCCACCCTGCGCGAATTTGTTCAGGAGTTTTCTCTGACTCCCTGAGCGCTCGAAGGCTGAGTGACTGGTGACGTTTGGCGAGTCGTTGCCCTTTTTCATCCAGCACCAAAGGGCAGTGGTAGAAGGAAGGCGGTTCCCATTCTAGTGCCTCATACAGCAATAGCTGGCGTGCTGTGGAAATAATGAGATCCTCACCTCTCACGACCTCGCTGATGTTCATTAAATGGTCGTCAACCGTCACAGCGAGTTGGTAGGAGGGGATACTATCTGCCCGCCACACTACGAAATCACCAAAATGTTTTTCTGCTTTGAATTCGCACATGCCAAGCTGGCCGTCTTGGAAGCAAATGCTTATTCCCCTCGGTACTTTGAACCTCCAGCAGTATTGATTGCGAGAAGAGGGATTTTTTTTCTGATCATGGTTGCTGCGACATGTACCTGGGTAAATGAGTTCATCTTCAGCCGCATGAGGGGCTCTTGTTGCTTGTTCAATATCTTTGCGTGAGCAGTAGCATCGATACACGTGCCCCTTTTCGATCAGTGTCTCAAGAGTGGATCGGTAAATGTCCGTTCTCTTGCTTTGATAATAAGGGGCATGTTGCCCAACCTTATCCGGTCCTTCATGCCAATCGAAACCGAACCAGATCAGGTCTTCGATGCACCCCTCCACAAACTCAGGTTTACATCTGGGCAGATCAAGGTCTTCAATACGCAGGATCAAACGACCTTCGGCAGCTATCACTCTTTCGCGGGCCGTCCAAAATGTTTTTGCATGCCCTTCATGCAGGCGGCCTGTGGGGGTGGGGGCAATCCTTCCGCGATATGAATTCGGGGCTGCGTTTTTCACCGGGGATTTCAGAAAGGTGCTGTTGGGTTTTCCTGCAACCATTGGCTGAAGCTAGGGAGTGGAAAGCTTAAATGAGTTTGAAGTTTCTCGCAGCAAAGAGAAGTATCTGCTGCTCTTGGAGGCCCTGTGTAATCGTTCAGGGAACCGGCAAGGATCTGATCTCTGCCTTCCTGCCAGTGATCGGCCAGTAATCGGCCAATGTTGAATCTGGACAAGCGTTCCGCCCCAGCCAGGTGTAGGATGCCGGTCAGGTTCTGGTTCAGGATTTCCCACAGAGCGCGAGCGGTTTCTTTGGCAGAGATCGGACTTCGATATTCATCGGTGAACAAGGTCATCGTCTTTCCGTTTCTGATGGTTTGTTGCAGATGTTCATTGAATCCTCGATTGCGGGTGGGGGACTTTCCTCCATTGAGCGAAGTGCGTATGATGGTGTGTCGACTGTTTTTCATCACATGCATTTCCGCCTCAGCCTTGGTCTCTCCGTATTTACTTAACGGATTGGGTGAATCGGATTCAATATAGGCTCCTTTTTTGCCGTCAAACACCAAGTCCGAAGAAATAAAGACAAAGGGAATCGATTCAGCAAAAGATGAAAGAATTTGAGTGGTTTCGACATTGGTTCTTTGCGCCAATTGAGGATGCTCCTGGCAAAAGGGATTACTGCTGATAGCGGCGCAATGAATGATCGCGTCTGGGTTTTCCGTGCGAAACCGGTTCTCAACCACTGACTGATCCAGTAGATCCAGATCCTGACGGGTTAATCCAATCGGGCTGTAACCAGTGGGGGCCGTTTGCACGACGTAGTTGCCGATGAGCCCTCCGGCTCCGGTGACCCATACACGCTTAGAGGCTTTCATAAGATGGAGAGGAATCAATGTTGCCTTTCAAACTACGAACAAATTTCCCCAGTGTTTCGTTTGTTGGGCCGTATCCATGACGGTAAATATGATATTCGAGATCATGGAGCAGTGACTCAGCCGATACGTAACGCTTGGCGATGTTTCTTTGCAGTAGCTTTTGCAGGATGCCGTTCAGTTCATCGGTAATGATCGCTGATTCCTTATGGAAATCGGGAATGGGTTTTTTCAGTATGTTTTGCCTGGAATCCGCGGCATTCTCCCCTGTAAAAGGGTTGCGTCCGAGTAGTAGACAAGCCAGTACGATTCCTGTTGAAAATAGATCTGATCGCGCATCGGTTTTCTCAAATCCGGCTTGTTCTGGGCTCATGAAATCAGCTTTGCCAGCGGCCACCTCGCCCTCCCTGTCGATCAAATAACCTCCAGCTTTCGCAATTCCGAAGTCTGTTAGCTTAACATCTCCCTCGTAGGCAACCATGACATTCTTCAAACTGACATCGCGGTGCACAAGATCCAAGGGTGTCCCATCCGAACTTGCCTTTTGGTGCGCGTAGGCAAGTCCCCTCGAAATTCGGCTAGCGATAAAGACAGCCAATTCAGGTGGGAGAGAGCGACCGTTTGCATCGATTAATTGAAGAAACTGATCCAGATTCATTCCACGGATATATTCCATGGCGATGTAACATTTACCGTTGGCCTCTCCTAAATGATAAGTCTGGACGATGTTGGTATGTATCAAATTGGCAACTAGTTTTGCTTCTCCAATGAAATTCTTGAGAAACATGGGCTGATCAAGAAAGCCTTCCTTGATGAGTTTGATAGCAACTGTTTTCGTGAAGTCACGGGCTCCATATTGCCGTGCCTCATAGACCACGCCCATACCGCCCTCAGCGATTTTGCGGATTAATTCATAACGGAAAGAGTCATGAATAGTAATGTTATCCTTCATATGGTCCAATTTCCATCAGTTAGGCTAAGCATGGTTTAGTGTCTTGGAGTGGCTCGGTCAAACTATCAGCTGGCTTTCAATGTTCATCAGTCGACGGAAAACGATCCTCAGGAACTGGAATGAATGCAACCTATACAGGAGGGATTATTTAGCAAATTCAATACAGCGGGTTTCACGAATTACGGTAATGCGGATTTGTCCAGGGTATTGAAGTTCATCTTCAATTTTTCTAGCCAATTTGCGTGAAAGGTTGAAAGCTTGCTCATCACTGATAGAATCAGGCGAAACCACCACTCGCATTTCACGCCCTGCCTGTACTGCAAAGCATTTTTCGACACCATCAAAAGATTTTCCAATATCTTCAAGATTTTGAAGTCGCTGAATGTAGGTGGTCATGCTTTCAGATCGTGCGCCGGGTCTGGAGGCGCTGATCGCATCTGCGGCACTCACGAGAATTCCATATACCGATGTGTGTGGAACTTCATCATGATGGGCTGCGACCGCATTAGCCACGGGATCTTTTTCTCCGTGGGTACGGATATAATCGGCTCCAACGATGGCATGTGAACCTTCCATTTCATGGTTAATGGCTTTGCCAATGTCGTGCAACAAACCTGATTTTTTGGCATCCGCGACGTCGATACCCAGCTCGATAGCCATCAGACCGGTAAGGTGTGCGACTTCGACTGAGTGATTGAGCACATTTTGTGAAAAACTATTACGGAAGTGGAGCCTCCCCAGTGTTTTGGTGATTTCAGGATGCAATGGCGGAATCCCAGTTCGATATGTGGCTTCCTCACCGAGTCGAACGACGGTTTCCTCAATTTCTTCTTGTACCTTGTGAACCACCTCTTCGATTCTGGATGGATGGATGCGACCGTCGGCAATCAAACGACTCATGGCTTCCCTGGCGATTTCTCTGCGAACGGGATCAAATGCTGATAAAACAACCGCGTTGGGAGTGTCATCAATGAGGACTGTAACGCCCGTAGCCGCTTCGAAAGCACGTATATTTCGTCCCTCACGCCCAATAATCCTGCCTTTCAACTCATCTCCAGTCAGAGCCACTGTCGATGTAGTGCAATCAAATGTGTGTTCGCCTGCATATCTTTGAATTGCCAAGCTGATTATTTTGCGAGCTTCCGTTTCTGCATCCCGCTTGGCGTCCTCCATGATATGCCGACTCAGTTCTTGAGCATCTTTGAGACTTGTATGTTCAACTTCTTTCAGAAGGATCTGGCGTGCTTCGGTTTCGTTGAGCCTTGCGATCGCCTCCAGCTTTTCTCTGCCCTGGGTCATCTGGTCCTTGAGCGTGGATTCCTGGTCTTTCAGGCGTTCCTGTTGGTCGATAATACTGGAATGCTGACTTTGGAGCATTTGCTCCTGTTTCACCAGGCCTTCAAGTTGACGATTGATCAATGATTCACGTTCATTGAGCCGGGTTTCTTTGTGAGTGGCTTCGGAGCGCAGGCTTTGGATCTCATCTTCGGCTTTTGATTTCATAGCCAGGGTCTTGGATTCGGCGCTTTCTTTCGCGCTGGAAAGCAAATTATCAGCATCGACCTTTGCTTGCTGCAAAAGTGATACCCTGTCTTGCTGACATATCCGCTGCTGGCGTTGAGTCCAGAAATAGCAGCATATGCAACCCAAGAGTGAACCTACCGCAAGCCCAAGCAGTGATCCCGAATTCCAAACGGCAAATAACATGACACGGTCACCCTTCAATCAAAGGCTTTCGCCACGATCGATGGAGTGATGATCCAATCCATTTTCTGATCCAAAGTTTCGTGAGGAACCGACTTCAACCATTGGTGATTCAAAGCGACTCCAAAACGGACACCATCGAGCTTCGCCAGCAACCGGTCATAAAAACCTTTTCCCCTGCCCAGACGCCATCCGCGACTATCAAACGCCAAACCCGGTATTAAGGTCAAGTCCATGTGTGACGTATTCACGATTGAGCATCTGGGATTCGGTTCAAGAATTCCGAATTTCCCTGGAATTAAATCGTATTTTAAATCCCGGATGAGCACTGGGCTGTAGGTTTTGGATTCCGGCTGATATCGTGGCAGATAGAGATTTTTTCCACGCTCCAAAATATCTTGAAGCAATGGAAAGATGTCCGGCTCATCTCTCATCGGCATGAATCCAAGTAACGACTGTGACTCATTCCAACATGGATGATGCCTTATTTTCTCGACGATTTCTCTTGATTGCTGCAGTTTTTCTGTATCCCTAAGTTCCCTGCTTTTAGTGTTTTGAGACAATCTAAGCAGTTCTTTTCTTTGGGAGATATGCTCGCCTTTTTCGGCAGAATTGTTTGAGTTTTTGAACATATCCTAAAAAATTACCTTCCTTTTTAAACACGCCGTAGAGAATCGCAGTCGGAGATTAAGCCGAAATAACCTCAAATAGCAAAAAAAGCATGAATAACTTCTACAAATCTACTCTAATGGTTGTCTAACTCCTGTTTAACGGTTCAATCCTCGCTCTACAAGCCAATGAGCATGATGAAAAATCGAACCGAAAAGCGCATCTCTGCGAACTGAAAAAGAAAGTTGCTGATTTACGAGCGAAAGCGGCAGATCTCAAATCTCACGGTAAACATGAAGCAGTCGAGGAGGTGATTCATGAATCCAGGGAACTTTATCAGCAATCCAAGAAGTAATCCGAAGTATCTGAGCATCGCATGAATCGCGAACAACATGCAATGGGTCGACTTCATAATGGATCGACTTCATGCTACTCGACAAAAAT
Source organism: Verrucomicrobia bacterium SCGC AAA164-E04 (assembly GCA_000383715.1). Lineage (GTDB taxonomy): Bacteria > Verrucomicrobiota > Verrucomicrobiia > Limisphaerales > AAA164-E04 > AAA164-E04. The sequence continues at coordinate 42,714 of KB911895.1, read as the reverse complement.
TGCATGCGATGGAAGAACGCATGGATCATCTCATTCATGAGGGAATAGTTGAGGAAGCTGAAGAATTACACCGTCATATTCGGAAACTTACCGCCGAATTGGAAGCACATCGCGAAAGAAAAGAATCTGAGCGCGAATACTATGGCCACAAGCGCGGCCATAGAGCATTCCGCGAACAATATGAAGAGAACGACCACCGTTCTGAAAAAAGGTACGATGAGCGTCACGACAGAAAGGATATTTCACACGAAGATCACATTCACAACGCCATCGAGCATTTGCATGCTGCTGGCTGGCATGAGATGGCAGAGCAACTCGAACAAGAACTACACCAGCACATGGAGAACCAAAGGCAACATGATGATCATTCGTTCAATAGTCAAATGCGCCAGCTAATGGAAGGTGTCGAACACCGGTTCAATGTGGTCCTGAAGCATATGGAACACATGGAGCGTGCCTTTGAAGATCCGTCCCATCGAATGGAATCATTGGAAAAACGAGTGCGAGAGTCCCACTCAAGACGCAATTAATTCGCCGTCCTTGAATCAGGCCTCATGTTTGCAGATCGTTTTTATTTTCGCGTTCAGAGGCACCTGTAGCGGGTGCGTCTGGCCTTGCCTGATCCCATTGGCTAGGAATCCCCTTGAAGTCGAAATATACTTAAGGAAGCATTTTATTGAGGATCATGGCTTTGTTGGCCGTTTTTACTTCACCTTTCCTGTGTCTGCAGAATGTCCAGATCAGGCCTGTTGGTCCCATCCCGAGTAAGGGCATGCAACGTGAATGGCTTGTTGTATTGACAAGATCATGTTCTGTGGCTGTTCAAATTTCTTAAATGCTTTGACGCAAACTTGTCTATCACCTACTTTTAACCGCTTGTCGCTAGTTCCTCGAGCTAGGCGCAATTGACGCAAATACGCTTTATTCAACCCAATGATTGGATCGGTAAAATCACTTTTTAAGAAAATTTTTGGAACATCTAATGACCGCGAAGTTCGCAAGTTTAGTCAGCTTGTCCCAAAAATTAATGAGATAGAAACGTCCCTTGAGAATGCGTCTGATGACGAGCTCAGGCAGAAGACCGCAGATTGGAAGGCAAAGCTTTCCAAGATTCAGGACAATGATCAGCTCGCGAAGGAGCTTGAGGAAATAATGCCTGAGGCCTTTGCTGTGGTGAAGAGCGTCTGTCGTCGTCTTTGTGGCCAAGATGTTATCGTTCGCGGGCACCCCATACGTTGGGATATGATTCCTTTCGATGTGCAGCTTATTGGCGGGATGGCCCTGCACACAGGCAAAATTGCTGAAATGGCCACAGGTGAGGGTAAAACACTCGTTGGAACCTTGCCTGTGTATCTCAATGCGCTCACCTGTCGAGGAGTGCATGTGGTGACTGTAAATGATTACCTTGCTGCGCGTGACAGCGACTGGATGGGAGCAGTCTACAAATTCCTTGGCCTGAGTGTCGGTTGTATCGTGCATGACCAACCACCTGCCCTGCGTCGTGAGCAATACAACTGCGACATCACCTACGGGACCAACTCTGAATTTGGTTTTGACTATCTGCGCGACAACGGGATGGCGACCAGTGTGGATGAACAGGTTCAAAGGAGTCATTATTTTGCAATTGTTGATGAAGTTGATTCCATTCTGGTGGATGAAGCCAGAACACCTCTGATCATTAGTGGTCCTGCAGTGGTCAACAATGATCACAGCTACGATCAGATTAAACCGGTGATCCAATCATTGGTAAATCGTCAGCAGAAACTTTGCGATCAGTTCCTGAAGGGTGCCGAGGATGTGCTCGAGAAGTTGAATTCGGAAGAGGGTGCTGCCGCAGATATCAAGGAAGAGCTCCAAGATGAACTGGGGCTGCTTCTTTACAAAGCCAAGCTTGGGCAACCGAGATCAGATCGACTCTTAAGGATTCTGGAAAATCCGGATAATATTCGTCTGATGAACAAGGCTGAGTCGACCCTGCACACCGACCAGACCAAAAAACAACTCTACGCGCAAAAAGAGGAGTTGTTTTTTGCGATGGATGAAAAAAGTCACGACGCTGATTTGACCGAAAAAGGCCGTGGCTTTCTTAGTCCTGATGACAAGGATGCCTTTGTGTTGCCTGATTTGACCGAGATTTATCACGAAATAGATTCCGATCAAGCGCGCGATGTCAAGCAGCGCATGGATGCTAAGACAAAAGCGCAGGGAGACTTTGAAAAGAAAGCGCAACGCATCCATACCATCTCTCAGTTGCTCAAGGCGTATTGCCTCTACCAAAAGGATGTTCAATACGTTGTGCAAAACAACGAAGTTGTTATCGTCGATGAAAATACGGGGCGTATGATGACCGGACGCCGCTGGAGCGATGGGTTGCATCAGGCGGTGGAAGCCAAAGAGGGGGTTGAAATCAAGCGTGAAACTCAGACTTACGCCACCATCACCATCCAGAATTACTTCCGCATGTATACCAAACTCGCTGGGATGACGGGTACTGCGGAGACCGAAGCAAGTGAATTTCTTGATATCTACAAATTAGGAGTATTGGTGATCCCGACCAACCGGCCCGTTGCTCGAAAGGATTCGAACGATTCCGTCTACAAAACCCGTCGTGAAAAATATCAGGCGGCAGCCCTGGAGATTAAAGAAATCCACCAAAAAGGTCGTCCTATTCTGGTTGGAACCATATCCGTTGAAGTAAGTGAATTGATTTCAAAGCAGCTCAAAAAAGAGGGGATTATTCACGCTGTTCTAAACGCCAAATACCACCAGCAAGAAGCAGAAATCATCACGCGTGCGGGGCAGCGAGGTGGAGTCACGATTGCTACCAACATGGCAGGTCGCGGTACAGACATTAAACTTGGTCAGGGAGTTGCAGATCTTGGGGGGTTGCATGTTATTGGCACAGAACGGCATGAATCACGTCGTATTGACCGGCAGTTGCGAGGTCGTTGTGCACGTCAGGGTGATCCGGGTTCATCTCACTTCTTCATTTCGCTGGAGGATGACCTCATGCGTTTGTTCGGTTCTGACCGAATCGTGAAAGTCATGGAGCGAGTGGGGCTTGAAGAAGGTCAGGAGTTGGAACATCCGCTTTTGAACCGATCAATCGAGACTGCTCAAAAGCGAGTCGAGCAGCACAATTTCCAAATTCGAAAGCGCACATTGGAATACGACGATGTGATGAACAAGCAGCGTGAAGTCATTTACGGTTTCCGTAATGAAGTGCTTGAATCGGACAATGTTCAGGACCAGTTGATGGATATCATGGAAGAGGTCACTGTTCAAAAAGTGCACCAATTCTCATCTTCCAACGAAGATGTTCGTGATTGGAATCTACGTGCTCTTCTCGATTGGGTGAATCTTAATTTCCCCTTGGGAATGCCCGAGGAAGAACTCATTCAGGCTGCCGAAGCAGGCAAAGAGGAGCCTGTCTCAGGGAGTTTGTTCGATGGAATGAGCTCAGCACAATTTGCTGTCGCCACTCTTATCTCGGACAATGTACGCAAGGCCTATGAATTAAAAATCAGCGTTGAAAATGAAGATGCTCTGAAATCGATGGAACGCTTCACCATCCTGGGTGCGATCGACAAGCTTTGGCAGGAGCACCTCTACAGCATGGATGGTTTGCGCAACAGTATTGGTCTCCGTGCCTATGGTCAAAGGGATCCTTTGATCGAATACAAGAGTGAAGCATTCAAGATCTTTGATGAACTCATGGTGAATATCAAAACCGAGATTTGTCACAATATTTTCAGAAGCGCATCCAGCCTGATGGCTTTTCAGCAATTCCTGAGTAAGTTGCCCCAGCGAACGCACCATCAGGAAACGACAGCATTTGAAAAGCAGGAGATGAAAGATAAAAAGGGCAGCGAAGTCGTGAGTGAGGTCAACGAGGCCATTGCCAAGGCAACTCCGGTTCGCAGTGGGCCTAAAGTGGGGCGCAATGATCCATGTCCCTGCGGTAGCGGAAAAAAATACAAGCAATGTTGTGGTAAGTTGTAAATTTTCTTGAGTTTCACAATGGAGCAAGTCGTTAGCTTCATTCAACTGAATGGCATTTTTCCAATCTTTCTATCCCATTTTGGAGTGAATGAGCGAAAGCGATAAAAAAAAGACTCAATGGGTGTATTTTAGCTTTATCGATAACGTCCCGGAAGTATCTGCTTCAATCTAACTTTCTTGTGTGGCTTTACTCTTAAACAGAGCGATTGCCACACTGAGCGCTGCACTTCATCTGGTAAGTGAGACTAAAATCCGCTTGCAGAGGTAGAATGAATGCTTGAAAATGAAATTATTTGAGAGATCTTAAGGTCATCTTGGTATGAGGATAAAGGCCGATCTACTCTTTTCGTAAATTTAAATTATGGCAAATCAAACAACCGTGTCCAACACAAATGCCGCCAGTGGCGGGACTTCCCCCGAAAGCGGCGAGGGAAGGAAGCCAAAATACCCCGGCATTCGACTGACTTGCAACGGTAATCAACTTGTTACCCAATACGTTGAAACCCGTATTACCGAAGGCGGAATTTACTACCCTATCACCCCTTCTACAGAAGGAGGCGAAATCTACCAGCAGTCCTTTGCTCAGGGCGAATTGAATGTATTCGGCCAACAAAAAATCGCCATCGAAACCGAAGGCGAACATGCGGCTCAAGGCGGAGCCACTGCATTCTCGATGACAGGCAAGCGTGCTGTCAACTTTACCTCCGGCCAAGGCATTGCTTATGCCATGGAGCAGTATTATCATGCTCCAGGCAAGGGTTCTACAATGGTGCTCGAAGTTGGCGCGCGTGCCTTGACTAAGCACGCTCTCAACGTTCACTGTGGTCACGACGATTTCTACGGAGCTCTGGACACAGGCTGGATCATGCTGATGGGTAAAACGGCTCAACAGGCTGCCGATCAGGCTGTCATCCTTCGCAAGGTATGTGAGCTATCTCTCAACCCTGGAATGAACATTCAGGACGGTATGCTGACCACTCACTCAGAGAGAACCTACTATGCCCCCGAAGCAGATTTCCTGCGGGAGTTCCTGGGTGCTCCTTGGGACATGATAGACAGTCCAACCCCCGCGCAGAGTGAGTTGTTTGGCCCCAAACGTCGTCGTGTGCCCGAGATGATGGATCTCAAACATCCTGTCCTCCTCGGTCCAGTCCAAAACCAGGAGCACCACATGAATGGTGTTGTTGCTCGGCGTGACAACTTCAATGAACCGATTCTTGGATTCCTCGAGGATGCATACAAAGAGTTTGGAGAATTAACAGGTCGACACTACGGCTTGGTATCCACTTACAAAACCGAGGACGCGGACACTGTATATGTGACGCTTGGTTGCGCTGCAGAAAACATCGAAGAAGCGGTTGATCACCTGAGAGATAATGAGGGAGCCAAGGTGGGGTCCATGCATGTCAATGTGATTCGACCTTTCCCCGAAGCTGCCGTGATCAACGCACTTCGAGGCAAAAAGAACATCATCGTTCTTGAAAGAACAGATGAAGGCCTTTCCGGTGATAACCCTCTCGCACGCGACATCCGTTGCGCCCTGAGCAAGGGTGTTGAGGCGCATCGCCACAAAGGGACATTGCCACCGATAAAACCTGAGGAAAGACCTCTTATTTTCCGTGGTAGTTATGGTATTGGTAGTCGTGATTTTCGTCCGGAGCACGTGCTTGGCGCATACGAGTATACTCAAGGCAAGACCCATCGCAAAGATGGCAAGGGCGCTCATGATGGAGAAACCTTCTTCGTTCTAGGTGTGGATCATCCTTATGCTGTTATATCAAAAGCTACTCCGTCGCTTTTGCCTGAAAAGGCTATCGCAGTGCGTTTTCACTCCATAGGTGGCTGGGGAATGATCACTACTGGTAAAAACTTGGGATCAATCATTGGTGAATTCGGTGATGTTATTTCCAAGAAAGATCCGTCCTACGATGCCTTTGGGGCACTTGAAGACAAATTGTTTGTTAGTGCCAACCCGAAATATGGTTCAGAGAAAAAGGGTGCTCCGACGAATTATTACCTTGTTGTTGCCCCCAAACCCATCCGAGTCAATTGCGAGTTGAACCATGTGGATGTTGTGCTTTGTTGCGATCCAAAAGCATTCACACACACCAACCCTCTTGAAGGTTTGAACCCCGGTGGTTGCTTGGTCTGGGAATCCAGTGATTCCCCTGAAACCGCCTGGCAAAGAATTCCCAAAAAACACCGTCAATTCGTCAAAGATAACAATATTCGTATCTTTATCCTACCTGGTTTTCAGATTGCCCGTAACGCAACCTCAAGACAGGACCTTCAGCTGCGCATGCAAGGCAATTCCTTCTTGGGAGCGTTTTTCCGTGTTTCTGCCTTCCTTGATGACAATAGCATTAACGAAGCTCAGTTCCGGGATGTTGTTGAGAAGCAATATCAGAAAAAATTCGGCCGATTTGGCGAAGCTGTTGTCTCCTCCAACATGGAAGTGATGACTCAGGGATTCAATCTCACCCAGGAAATCACATACGGAGAAGTTGAAGATGCTGATACCTCCAGTATGAGGCAGTCACCATTGGCGCCTCTCGGAGACCATGAAATAACTCCTACTGCAGGTTGTGCTGAATCAGGCTGTAGTTCCTGCGAGCCACCTGAGGAGCAACCTGAAAGGGCTCCCGTCCAAACTCTGGCAAAGTTCGATTCCGAGTACAGAAATGGTCTTGGTTACCACCAGCCAGCTGGTGCTTTGTCGGCAATGGGGGTGATGGCCTCGGGCACTGGTGCCACACAATCCAAGTATGTGGCCAGACGTGAGACTCCGGTCTACATCGCTGAAAATTGTACCCAATGTATGGAATGTATCACGGCTTGTCCGGATACTGCGTTACCGAACACCTCACAAGATGTTGAAACTATTCTGAGCACAGCCGCTCGTAATTATATCAACAACCCAGAGGAGCGTGTTACCCTTCTGCAGGCCATTCCCGAGATTGAGAGACAATCTAGAGAACAGATGGTAGAAAGCGTTCAGGCCAAAAGTGACAAGCCGTTCAGTGAAATCGTCAGTGAGCTTGTAAATGGTCTCGAGAATATATCCGACAAAACCAAAAAAGAGTTCTCCGGCATCATCGCCCAATTGCCATTGGCATACAGCAACGTCACAGCAATATTCCGAGCTGTAGAAAAGAAAAGCCCAGGTAATGGCGGCTTATTTTCTATTTTCGTATCGGACCTTTGCAAGGGATGTGGTGAGTGCGTGCAGGTCTGCGGTGATCATGATGCTCTACGAATGACAATTGAAACAGAGGAGTTGAATGCACAGCTGACAACAGCTCAAATATTCTCTCGCCTCTTACCCGATACTCCTCAAAAGTTTCTCGGGCTTTATCAGGATGATGCGCCGCAGGACTCACGCGAGGCAGCCCTGCGTAACCACATGATGGTGCGTCGGAATTATGAAGCACTCGTATCCGGGGATGGCGCTTGCGCAGGTTGCGGTGAAAAATCAGTACTCCATGCTGTGGCGTCTGTCACCGAAGCTTACATGCGTCCTCTCTATCATCAAAAAGCGGACCGACTGCGCAAAAAAGCAGATGTGCTCGAAGCCAGCGGGTTGGATCGATTGCAAAAACTGAAAGATTCTGATCCTGAAACGTATGTTTTATACACACGCTCCATTGCTCATATTATCATGGGATTGGGAGGCGAAACGGAGGAAGATACCACCCATCGCATGGAGCAGCACGGGCCCATCTCTGATGAAGAAATAGTCAATGCGCTGGTCGTTGTCTTGCGCCAGGATGCTTTCAATCACAAGGATCTCCAGTCATTGGACGGTCGAGACGCGCGTGGCCAATCTGTGATGTTCATGGGAGCCAGCACTGGCTGTAACACAGTCTATGGTTCAACGCCTCCGGGCAATCCTCATCCATATCCTTGGATGAACTCATTGTTCCAGGATGGCGCCACAATCAGTTGGCTTATGGGTGAGTCTCTCATCGTGAATCATGCCCGCAGGTCCGTGGTTCCTGAGCGTTTGAGTGATTGTCTTCTGCAGCGCGATGAATCGGTCCTTACTGATAAGGAATACTTCAACCTTGCTCGTCTCGATGATGCTTTGATGACCGAGCAGGAGTTGCGTGAATTACCTAAAGTATGGGTTATCGGTGGCGATGGTGCTCTTGGTGATATTGGATTTCAAAATGTTTCCAAAGTCATCCTCCAAAACCGTCCTAATGTGAAAATCCTCATGCTGGACACACAGGTGTACTCCAACACCGGTGGTCAGAACTCCGACTCTTCCACCATGTTGGGTGGATATGACATGAATCAATTCGGTGCTGCCTCTCAAGGTAAATTGACCGAGAAGAAAAATGTTGCTGAGGCTTTCACTTCTGGCCATGGGTCTCCATTCGTGGCGCAGGTTTCCATGGCAAATGCAGCAAAGATGTATAAAGCCATGTTGGATGGTATTGAGTATCGAGGCACTGCTTTTTTCCAATCTTACACAACTTGCCAGCCAGAACATGGTGTTGCAGATCATATGTCGGCTGATCAGGCGAAACTCGCACGTGATTCACGAGCAATGCCTGAGTTTGTGTTCAATCCCAGAGGAGGTGAAACTTCACAGGAAACCTTCAATCTTAAAGGTAATCCCACTCTGAATCGTGACTGGTGGGAAACCAAGTATGCTTCCACTGGCGAGAAATATCGATATACCGTTGCGCACTGGGCATTGACCGAGGCCCGATTCCGCAAGCATGTCAAGGAAATCAAGGAAGAGGAAGCCATGGAATTCATCCACTTTGATGACGTTTTATTGTGTGTTACGCAGGATGATGTCACTCATCGCAGGGTGTTTGATGCAAGCCATCGATCGCACGTGCCAAACTTCGGGGCTTACATCAAAGCTGAAATCAGCGGTAAAATGCGTTTCTTCTCTGTTTCGCGTCAAATGGTATTATTTGCCGTTGAGAGGCGGAAAGCATGGCGCATGCTTCAGAGTAAGGCGGGTGTGGATAACAAGGATTATCGAGCACAACGTGAACTGATCAAGAAAGTCGACTCTGGAAAGATTGAGATCTCGAGTCTGCTCGGCCGAACACGAGAGCTTTTTGATGCTGAGCTGGAAGCTCTGAAATAAACACAGGGAACTCTACGTCAACTCAAAAAACTTAATGACAAGATCTGTTCGGCATTCTTCGCCGAACAGGTCTTTTTTATTTTACTGATGGAATCCTTGGACCTAAGCCAATCATCAACCGCACAATGACTCAATGAACCACGACCCAATGATGCGAGTTAAAAAGTGCCTCAACACTTTGAAAGGACGATTATTTCCCTCTTCGCTTGCGTTGGCCTTTCACTGCCTTGGGCTCACTCAAAATCTAGCTGATATCCAATGGAATATCCAATCACCTCTGGATTACCAAGTGTTCCAACGAGAGTCTCTTGAATCAGGTCAAATAACCATCAAAGGGACAGTAGAGGGATTGGACGCTGCAGCATCGATCTTGCAATTTCGGCTTGGCGACCATCCGAACAAGGATTGGATCGATACGGAAACAGCTCTTAAAAATGAATCTATCGATTGTAACGTCGAAGTGCCCGCGGGAGGCTGGCATCAAGTGGAATTACGGATCATCAAGGGAGGTGTTTCCATGGGGGAATACATCATTCCCCATGTTGGCGTGGGTGAATTGTTTATCGTCGCCGGGCAATCCAATTCTGCCAACCATGGAGAGGAACGCCAGAGAGTTCTTTCCGGAATGGTTTCAGCTTTTGACGGAATCCATTGGCGTATTGCGGATGATCCGCAACCAGGTGCCAGTGGCAAAGGTGGAAGTTTCATTCCAGTTTTTGGTGATGCCATGGCCCGGTATTTTCAGGTCCCGATTGGTGTCGTGGCGTGTGGCATAGGGGCGACAAGTGTGCGTGAATGGTTGCCTGCCGGGAGTCGGTTTCCCAACCCTCCAACACTGACTGGACGAGTAGAGTTGCTGGCTAATGGTGAATGGACCAGTAAGGGGGAAGCCCATGACATGTTGATAGGCAGAATGAGATCGCTGCAGGCTCAGCGATTTCGTGCAGTGCTCTGGCACCAGGGTGAAAGTGATGCGAATCAGAGAGATCCTGCGCGCACGCTTCCCGGAAAGCTTTATCGCGAATATCTTGAAAAGCTTATTCTCTCCTCGAGGAAAGCGATTTCAAGGGATGTTCCATGGTTTGTGGCTCTTGTGAGTTATCACATTCCCGGAGATGAAAGCTCGGTTGGAATACGTGAAGCTCAGACCTCACTTTGGCGAGACGGAATTGTTTTAAAGGGGCCGGATTCTGATGCGATCAAGGGGCATTTCAGAGAGCGAAATGGTCAGGGAGTCCATTTCAGTGCAGAAGGTCTGAAGGAGCATGGGCTTCGGTGGTTTGATGCGGTGGCACCTTGGCTAGAGTCCGTTTTGAGTCAATAATTTTCTTTCAAGGCAGGGCTTATTTCATAGCATGCAACCATGTCTACGCAAGCTTGCTCACCTTTGAATCGTCGTCAATTCCTTCGACAAAGTATTGCGCTTTCTGCCGCAGGTCTTGTGGTTCCTTTGATTGCGAGAGGGCAATCGAGGAATATCTCTCCATCGAATCGGTTGAACATCGGAGTGATTGGTCTAGGGGGCAGGGGGTCTGCTCTCATGCAATCCTTTTTGAGGCAATCAGACGTTCAGGTTACCGCTGTCTGTGATGTGGATTTGGAGCACTACCGATCCAATGCCTGGGGTAAAGGCCGAGTATTTGGTCTGAATGCGGCCAGACGTGCTGTGGATCAATACTACGGAGACAAACAGAAATCCGGGAATTTCAAGGGCTGTCATGCGGACAAGGATTTTCGTGTTCTATGTGCTCGTCAGGATGTGGATGCCATTGTGGTCGCTTCGCCTGATCATTGGCATTACCACCAGGTCATGGAAGCACTCAAGCACGGGAAAGACGTTTATTGCGAAAAGCCGGTTACTCATACTTTCATGGAAGGAAAAATGATTTACCGCGAAGTGTTGAGACGAAAGGCCATTTTTCAAACCGGATCACAACAGAGATCAACAGGAAATTTTCATCGTGCCGTTGAGCTGGTCCGTAACGGGCACTTAGGTTCGATCAAACGTGTTGAGGTCGGGTTGCCTGCGGGCTACAAAGAACCAAGTATTCCCGCTGTGACCGAACCCATCCCTGAGAGTTTGGATTACGATTTCTGGTCTGGCCCAGCGCCATTGCTTCCTTACATGCGGGCACGTCATCATCAATTATGGCGAGGACATCTGGCTTATGGTGGCGGCAACATCATGGACTGGATTGGTCATCATAACGATATTGCACATTGGGGTGCAGGAATGGATGATTCAGGCCCTATTGAAGTTGAAGCGGTCGGATGGACCGAATCCAGTACTCCGGCCTATGACACACCTGTGGAATTCGAGATACAATGCCTTTACCCAGGCCAGATAGAGTGGTTGATCGGCTCAAGATTTCAAATGGGAACCAAGTGGATTGGCGAGAACGGATGGATTTATGTCAATCGAGGCAAGTTAGAGGCATCTGATTCACGGTGGGTGGCCAAGGATTTTAATCCCGGCCCCGCAAAGGTATATCAATCAAGTAATCACATCCGTAATTTCATTGAAGGTGTGGCGCAGCGCAAGGAATGCATCGCCCCGGCGGAGACGGGTCATCGATCCATTTCGCCCGGTCATTTGGGATATGCATCTCACCAGCTGGGGCGCAAACTAAAATACGATGCGCGCGTCGAGAGGGTCTTGGATGATCCTGAGGCGAATGCTTTGTTGGATAGGAGTTACCGGAAACCCTGGAAAATCTAGCTCCTTGACTGCAAAACGTGGATAGCCCCCCCTGTGCCAAGAACAGTTTTGATATACAGTTTTGTCTGATTCCGTGACATCTTTTCAAAGATCGATTGCCAGCTACGAGGCACAATTCGGATCAACACCCAAGTGGGTAGCCCATGCTCCGGGCCGGGTTAATCTCATTGGAGAGCATATTGATTATAACGATGGATTCGTATTGCCAGCTGCCATTGATCGTCGATTGAGTATCGCTGCCTCTCCTGTGAATCATCCGGAAATCCTGATCTATTCTGAGCAGGAAAAGCAACAGGTGCAGTTTTCTTTGGATGCTCCGCTCCTTCCTTCCGGAAAATGGACGGATTATGTGATAGGTGTCGTAGAATACTGGAGACGCCTTGAAACGAGACCAGTGGGACTGAAATTAGCGATTGCATCAGATGTTCCATATGGCAGCGGATTGAGCAGCAGCGCTGCTTTGGAAATGGCGTTTGCCACGTTAATTGGGGAAGTTTGGGGCCTTGAATTGGATCCTGTGGCGAAAGCCTTGAAGTGTCAGCAAGTTGAAAGTGATTTTGTAGGGATGCCTTGCGGCATCATGGATCAGTTTGTCGTAGGCCTGGCCCGGAAAGATCATTTTCTGAAAATCGACTGCCAATCAAATACGCATGAACTCATCAAAGCAGGCGAGCAATTTCCGGCACTATTGATCATCAATTCCAACGTGAAACATGCGCTGACGGATGGAGGATATGCATCCCGCAGGGCACAATGTGAATCTGCACTTTTCAAGCTGGGCAGCGCATCCTGGAGATCTGTTTCCATGGAGCAATTATTGGGATCCGCTGGCAAGTTGGATGAAGTGGAATTGCGGCGTGGACGACACGTGATTTCTGAAATGCATCGGACACTGGAAGCATGCGAGCGAATTCAGGCAAGTGACTATCAGTCATTGGGGGAATTACTTTATCAAAGTCATTTTTCACTGCGCGACGATTTCGAAGTTTCCTGCCCTGAATTGGATTGGATTGTCAATCGGATGCAAAGTCTAGGAGGTCGGGAAGGTGTTTATGGTTGTCGTATCACAGGTGGGGGTTTTGGTGGTTGTGCCGTGAGTTTGGTCGAACCTGAAGCCGTGGAAAGGGTCACCCAAATCATTGCCCATGATTACCTTCAGGTATTTGGTATTTCTGCAGACTTCTTTCTCACGCAACCCTCTGCTGGTTGTACATTGAGTAAATTGTAGTCTTATTCACCCAGTAACTGTAGAAGAGCGGCATCTTTTTCCGGGCCTTCTAAAAAATCCAATGCTCTGCGATAGCGAGTTTTTTCTGACTCATCGATTGACGGGTCCTTGATGAATAGAACCAGTTTTGCTGGTGTGAACTTGCTTCGGCTTCTCCATATAATATCCCGTCCTGCTGGGGTATTCCAATCATCGTTCACCAGGTTCATCCAAGCCTCAAAAAAGGCGTCTTCATTGCCTTGAGCCCCGATACCCAGAGCTTCCAGATAGAACCGGTCCTTACCGCTGTATTGCATGGCGATTGTTGCCCATAATTCAGGAGCAAGAGTGGATTTTGAGTGATTCAATGCAATGGCGCACTCTCGTCGCACCGCAGGAGATGCGTCTCTGACCGCGCGTTTAATTAAATCAATAACACGCATTTTTTGCTCACGAGCTATTCTTATGGCTGTGGCTCGAACGGACGCATTTTCATCGCTCATTGCTTCGATCAAATAAGGATTTGACGCATATTTGAGGCGCCCCAGTAAGTGAAGTGCCCGCGCTCTGAAATGAGGTGTGGTGCTGCGCCAAAGTGCGAGTAGTTCAGGTGTGGCTTTATTACCAATTTCCTTCAAGCGCCTCCAAGCGGAATATCTCGTTGAAGCATTTGGAGATTTCAACGCCTGAACGGCCCTTTTTCCTGAATCAAGGGATGGTTGCAGGATGGTATAATTTGTTCTCTCAAGAGGTGCGATGCGATAGATACGTCCACTCATTGAACCCAGTTGCTGGTCTGTCATCAGGTTTTCCGCGCTTGTGGCATCGTTCCAATCAGCAATCATCAGCGATCCGTCTGGTGCAGTGCCTACATCACAGGGGCGAAACCATGGATGCTTAGACGATAAGATATTCTGAATGACAGTTTTTCCTCCATCGCCGATCTTTTCCGTTAATAATCCGTGGACCGCTTGCTTCTGTGAGTCGCAATAGATGATTTGGTTCTGGAATTGAGTGGGTAACAAAGTTCCCTCATAGACAATGATGCCTTTTGGTAGCCCTTCGCCAATATTCAAAAGGGCCGGTATCACACCGGGATCATGCTCGTGCCAATGCCTCAGAGGGATTTCCTTCGCCATATTAAGACGGTTCTCAATCCATCTGGCTCCTGTCAGCTCATCCAGATATCCAAAATTACCACATTCAAAAACCTCGTTGATCCTCGCTGCCCGGGCTCCCTGGTCAGCTTGATCCGATTGCCATACCGCTCCAAAAGAATCCACCGCCAGCTCGAATGGATTTCGGAAATTATGCCCAATAACTTCAAACTTGCTGCCGTCCATACGGCATCGGAATGCCAATCCTCCCCAGTATGGGTTGCCATCGGCCCTGACGGTGCGCCCCATCAGATCGGTTACCGGACTTCCGTTGGCATGAGAAATTTGTGAACCCTGGTTTCCAAAGTTGAAATAGAGTTTACCATCCGGACCAATGACAGGTCCATGCACGCCCTGGTCATGGTCAACGCCTCCAATGCCCGTGAATAATACCTCTTTCTTGTCAGCCTTATCATCGCCATCTGTATCAGTTAAAACGATGATATCAGGTGAGCATGCCACGAAAATTTGATTCTCAAGCAGGCAAATACCCTGAGCAGAATTAATGTCATTGCCTTGATAAAAAACCGTGCTTTTATCGGCTTTACCATCCTCATCGTTATCTTCGAGGATCAGGATGCGATCCCCGTCGGGACGTAATTTACCCCATGCCTGCCATTGACGGTAATTGACTCCCTCCGTCACCCAAACTCTTCCTCTGGGGTCGATATCAAGGCTGGTTGGATTCAGCACCATGGGCTCGGAGGCAAATAATTGAACCCCCAAACCTTCAGCTGTCTGCATACGTTTTAATTGCGCTTTCGCAGATTCGGAGCCCACCCCAGCTGGACTTTGTGCCCACGCAGAAACGAGCGTCATCCAAGCCAGTGATGATGATATTAAGAAATGAGAGGCGACAGACATGCAAAAGAATGGGGCTCACGCATGACATGAGCCCTCACAATCTTTTCCTGATAACAGGAACTAGTTATTTACCTTTAGGATCCAGATTCTTGCTTAGATCTTCCTCAGAAATAAAAGAAACAACACCTTGAGGAGGGACTTCGACCTTGGCGATCCACAACAAGGCATTAAGCACCACTTTCCGGAAATCATCGTTGCCCCAATTCACGTGATGATGCCCACCAGTGAATCCAAAGCCTCGCCCACCATCTGGACGCTCGCGCACCCACATCATGGTTTCTTTGCGGCCCTTGTCTTCTTTTATGTGCGGGTAGGGTCCCTTGGGCCAGACATAGGGGCCATCACGCACATCATCTGTTGGTGAGGCTGTCAAAATAGGAGTAATCCCGCCCATATCGGAGCGCCATCGCATGTTGAAATACCACTCATCTTTTACTTTGAAAGGTTTCACACCTCGAGTAACTGGGTGCTTGGGGAAAGACAGGAAATTCGGAGACCACATTGGATTGACGCTGAATTGATGTTCGTAATACCCGCCGATCCACCGATGCATGGCTTCTCCAGGGTCACCTTTTGGGACTTCCACCCCATAATGGGCGCATCCAATTCCCACACCTTTTTCTGCAAGGCGGTCGATCAATTTCATGCGATCAGCCTGTATAGCGGGGTGTCCATTCCCTCCGTCTGCGTAAATCAGAATGGCGTCAGCAGTGTCCAGCGTCGAAATGTCTTTCGGCCAACCCATCTTGTGAACTTCCACTTGGACACCTGGCATGTTTTCAAGACATTTCTGAAGTAGCATGCAGCCTGCATTAAATTCGTGGTCTCCCGGGCCGTGACTGGGCCTGCCGGCCAGCAGAACGATTTTTTTATCCTCGAGTGCAAGCAGGTTTGCTGACAAAAGGACAGTGAATACGAGTGTCAATAATCGTTTCATCGGTACTTACTTTGCGCCTTTGACGGGGCTGATGAAAGATTGGTTTTGGCGGGCATCACGAAGGATTTCCAGCGGGTTTCTGCCACGCTTTTGATCCAGATTGGTGAGTATCTGCTCGTCGCTCAACGGGCAATCGATCCCATTTTCAGGAACCTTAGCCTTTGCCAGCCACAGCATGGCGTTCAAGATCACTTTTCTGAAATCAGGATTCCGCCAGTTGAGATGGTTGTGAAGGCCGGTGAATCCGAAGCCTCGTCCACCATTGGAGCGTTCGTATGCCCAGGCGACATGCTGCGGAAGGCCTGCGGCCACCGCCTTGCGTACCTCTGGGTTTCCACTGTGTGGGCCATCTTTTCGCTCCATCGTTTTTTCAGGAGCCACAGCTGAAAGAATAGGCGTAACGCCCTTACTGTCAAAATCCACACCAAAAGTGTTCCACCCTCCTTCGGCGAACAATTCAAAATGGTGTGTGACAGGGTGGTATCTCCAGATATTTTGACCAAAAAAAGGATACACCTTGTTTGACTTACCTCGCTCAACTTTGACGCGCGCGGTGACCGTGCTTCCGGTGGCACCATAAAGCCAACCATCAGGCCCCCACTTCAGGCTGTTGGCGATCGAATGAGTATCCTCCAAACCAAATCCTGACAGGTGCACTTCAGGAGGACCATCGGGTTGATCATCATGATTTCGGTCTGGATAAAACAGCAGATAAGGTGGATGCATGACCCATATGCCCTCTTGATCAAAAGCCAATGAAGTACACATATTCAGACCATCCAGAAATGTTTTATGGGTATCAAAAACACCATCACCGTCAGTGTCCTCATGCACAGTGATCTTATCTTTACCTATAAATTTTTGATGCTCTGGCCGATCGTATGGTGGGGGCGGAGGTACGGCGTCAAAAACTTTTCTCAAATGATTATCCCATGTCAACACTTCAAGGCCTGCCGGATTGGGGTATTGAATATATTGAACCACCCACATCCTTCCACGCTCATCAAAATCAATGTAGAGGGGCTGTTTCACCAGAGGCTCTGACAAAACGAGATCAATGCTCAAACCATCGCTTACCTCGAGAGATTCAAGCGCTGCGTCGGGAGGTAGCGGAGCTCCCTTCCCTTCAGTCAGGGCATGCACATTGGTATTGCCTTTGAATTTTTCGTAAACCTCCTGGATGCGACGCTGCCTTCCCCCTATGTCCGCGTCCACAATCCCGACGTGACCGGCAAACCCAACTCCGACGATTTGTTTGAATTGCGCAGATGCTTGTTTGGCTTCAGCACTGTCAGGATTGTGATCCCACTGACTCCAGGAGGGAGCATCTCCGGGGCGAAACAACCAGGTTCCCTGAAGATCAATGGCATCATCGCGACGGCTCAAGTGCACCGGCCCCTTCAATATCCCACCCTGCCCTCCTTTGTCATAAACACGCCATGCAATCAGATTGTCCTCACCGTAACGGATCCAGTCCGGATCAATCACGAAAGGGCGGCGTATATTACTCGAAGGGTTTTGATACAGGGGAGGCATGGCACCATTGGCACCGATTTTAATACCGTTGAAAAAACCTTCATCCACGTCACTTACCTCATCGACCACCAGCAGCAAACGACTACCACGCCAGGCTTCTGGTACGTGCACGTATGCACGATACCACCCAAAGCCATCCGTATCGGCAAAGGCCCCATTTGGATGTTGTTCCCATGCTGAAGGCACATTCATCGGCACCCAACCATTGTGGGAAGCACTCGGATCAAAATCTCCTTTAAGCCCAGGGTGAATGAGTTGCTCAGGAACTGCACGACCCGCTACCCAATGGATGGCATTCAGTAACAGACGTCGAAAAGGTTGGATTCCGAAATCACCCGTGTTGCCCAGTGAAGTGTATACCACCCTGCCACCTGAGGACGTTTCATGCGTCCAGGTCACTGGTTCCCTGACCTCCCTGCCCACAACCACCCCATCCATCAAGACAGTCGCCTTGGCCGACATTTCCCGGTTTTTGTAAAGATGCGAGGTTGATAAAAAAGAACGTTGCTCGATGCCTTTTAACACAGGATGCGTTTCCTTTGATTCCTGTATGGAAATTTTCGATGGAGGGTCGATGGGTGGCTTGTTTCCGTAATGCCCTTCATAATGTCCTCCCAGCACATCGCGATCAAAGGACTGCCAGCGTAAGTGATCCGCACTGGGCGGTTCGCGGTCGAATGCATGACTGGATGTCCGTATGCCAATGACTGCCCCCCCCCCGATTCAAGAACGTGCGAATCAATTGCATCTGAGCTTCCATGGGCGTTCTTCGCCGCACACTGACGAACAGGACGTCTGCATCAGCCNGCCTTGCGTACCTCTGGGTTTCCACTGTGTGGGCCATCTTTTCGCTCCATCGTTTTTTCAGGAGCCACAGCTGAAAGAATAGGCGTAACGCCCTTCATGTTCTCTGGGAATCGCATATGGAAATACCACTCATCATTGACCGCAAACGGTTGAACGCCGTTGGTAATCGGATGATCCGGAAAGCTTGTGAATTCAGCAGTCCAGTGAGGGTTGACCGACCAGTTTGTTTCAAAATATCCACCCATCCATTCCAGGAACTCAGATCCTCCCTTATCCTTGGGAACTTCGACTCCATAATGAAGACACCCAAATCCAGCACCGTCACTCATCACCTTGCGCAATTGTGCTAACCTGCCTTCCTGAATGGCTAAATGGCTCCCACCACCCGTGCAGAAGACAACAACGGCATCCGCACCCTCCAGCGCATTGGGGGCCTCAGGCCAGCCACCTGTGTAAACATCAACTTCAACGCCGGAGACGCCTTGCAGGCAGCGTTCTATGAGCATACAGCCTGCTTTGTGTTCATGCTGAAGAACACCATGACTTGGTGGGCCAGCGATCAAGACAATGCGTTTGGTGTCCGCCTTGAGATTTGTCGTTAAACTGCAAACCCAAAGCAGGGCAAGAATGCATGGTGTTATCAATTGATTGCATTTCATGATTCAATTCAGGGTGCTTAGTTCTTGCGTGTAGCTGACCAGTTGAGAAGCATCTCATCATTTAATGTGACTTCTCCCGCAAGGGCACCATTCGGTTTCATTTTTCCTCTATAGCTGGCGGTGACGGTTTGCCCTTCGTATTCACCGGATATGTTAAACTCAACAACATCTCCGGATACGGTCCCTTTCACAGGGCTCTTACCCAGTAGCCCTTCATATTGACCCTGGAGTTGGTTGCCCTGTTGTTGAAGGTGAAATACAGGAGTGCCAACCCCCTGGTCAGAGAAAATTTCCATATTCCACACGCCACCGATCTGGATGGGTTTTAGTTTCTTGATTTTGATGTCGCGAAACTGGACCGTCATTGGAGGTCCTGCGTGCAGTTGCAGTGCCAGGATCCCTGAGCCAACTTGCTTTTCCTTATCTTCATCGAGAACAATAGCTGTGACGCGACCGTTGATGACGTGGACGAAACGATTTTCTACAGCAATGATTTTGTAATCATTCCAATCCTCATTCTTGATCTGGGATTGAATATCCTCAGATGCTCCCAACGAGCCAAGAACCTCCACTTTATGTTTGTCTCCACTGCGTGCGACACTGGTCATCTGACCCCGTTGTGCAAGAATGCCCCGACCTCTCTCTTCATACAAGATGCCTGAGTAGGTTTTGCCTGCTTCGAAATCTCCCTGATAACCTCCAACGACCCAATTACCCAGTTCCTTGCTCCGATACTGAATGCCTGAATTGCCATTGATGATTTTATACTGCAAGCGCAATTCAAAATCATCCACCTTACCATTGCGCCAGATAATGAAGGTGTTGCCTTTGGTTGGGTTTTCCTTGGTTGTTTGACCTGTAATCGCACCATCGCGAACAGACCAGAATTTTGGGTTTCCATCCCAGCCGTCCAGGTTTTTACCGTTGAAGAGCGAAGTAAAACCCTCGTTGTCTGCGGCACTTGCTTGCCAGATTAAACCCGCGCACAGGGCCGTTGCCAGAATGGATCGCATGAATTGTTTCATAATGGTAAAAATAAGGCCGGAAAATCCGGCCGGTTTTTTTATTGGATGCTCTTTAAGTTACTTGATGTTTTTCTTCAGGAACTTGAGACCTTTCACTGCAATCTCATCCCGAGTGGGTTCCATGCGACGCCAGATAGCAGCCGCCTTTGCGATAACCTTGACATCTGTGGTGAAGGATTCGATCACCACGTCACCTTTGTATCTGATGGATTTCAGTGCAGCAACGATCGGTTTCCAGTCGATGTGGTCGTTGCCCGGGGTTCCACGGTCACTCCCGCATGCATGGAAATGTCCCAGCAGTTTGCCGGCCTTCTTGATGGCTTTTGCTTGATTCTTCTCTTCGATGTTCATGTGGAATGTGTCGAGGTGCAATTTCAGCGCCTTGCTATCCACATCCTTGATCATTTTCAGACCTTGATCACAGGTGTTGATAAAATCTGTTTCGAAACGATTCAAAGGTTCGAGACAGATGGTGCGGCCTCGATCCTCTGCGTATTTACTCAGGGTCTTGAGATTCTTGACCACCGTTTTCCACTGGGCGGCATATTCCTTGGCGGGAACCGCGTCGGCGCGGCCGACAGCAGAATAGACCGGACCAATCAACGATGGGCAGTCCAGAATGACCATTTGGTCTATGAGAGCCTTCATGTAGGCAAGCCCTGTTTTCTGTTGCTGGGCTGTTCCTCGCAAATCGCGGTCAGGAGACATACAGGCACATACCGACCCACAAACAAGATCGTTGCGGTCCAGTGCGGCTTTCACCCTCTCAGGATTAATGTGCGACGGATCCTCCACCGGGATTTCTATCGTATCAAAACCCCATTTTTTGAATTTGGGCAAGAGGCCGGTGCTCCGCGTGGTGAAGGGGGATGTGAACAGAAAGGTATTAATTCCAAATCTCATAGCTAAGGGTAATCTCCTTCGAATTATATTCCTGGATTGTTTCCTAACAAGCTTTTTGTCCAAGGGCTTCAATCATCGTTTGGACACGGTGGCTGTAGGTGTGATGCTCAAGAACGCGCTTGCGCGCCTTCATGGCGATCTCTTCGGCGCGGTATGGGTCATACTTGAGGGATCGATAAACCAGTGGCACCTCATCCCAATCCCGATACACGACGAGCTCTTCGTATGGATCGAATTGGAGTTCAAGATCAGGGACCCATTTCGTGAGCATCAGGTTCTGGCAGGCTGCTACTTCAAATACCCTGAAGTTCAGTCCGTTCAGATTCTTGGGCCTTCGTGGTAGATCCAGTACGACTGCGTATTCCTGATAAAGTCGATTCAGGGTGTTTGAATCCAAGTTTTTGCTTTTTAACTTCGTCCACCAATTCGTGGTTTTTGGGCCTTCCCAGATAACAGGGACTCCCCTGAGGCGCAGTCGATTGAGGGTTT
Organism: Verrucomicrobia bacterium SCGC AAA164-E04; assembly: GCA_000383715.1. Taxonomy (GTDB): domain Bacteria; phylum Verrucomicrobiota; class Verrucomicrobiia; order Limisphaerales; family AAA164-E04; genus AAA164-E04. The sequence goes on along the minus strand of KB911895.1, from coordinate 21,299 downwards.
GCAATCGTGACTCGGTAACGCTTCCCGCAAAGATGATTTTATTTTCCCTTGAATCCACGCCTGAAGGGGCAAACCGCCTCTCATTAACCGCAAGAGGTAAATATTTCATCTTTCCATCCTCATCGTGTCTTACTTTTTGCAGCGATTCCTGCATGGAGGAGTCGGAATAAAAAACATGATCAAAACATTGGATACCCTTCCAGGAAGTTCGTCTGCAGTCACTGAACCACGCTGCCAGTGTAGCTTTTTTCTTAAGATCCCTCTGAATGGCTTTGAAGAATGCGGATGTCATTCCAAAGGGGTCAAGGAACAGGATAAGCCGTGGAGCGGCCTTGTTGACTTGATCTCGGATACGCTGGATCGCAGGCTCGTCCTGGTCAAGATTCATGTATCCATGCCGATACTCAAACCATCGTTCTTCCAGTCGTTCAGGTTCAAGTGCAGCAATGTGACATGCAGCTCCGTGGCGTTCGAACGCATCGCTTACGTCTGGAGCCCAATAATTAACCCGCGTGTCTGCAACGATAAGAACATTCGATTCAAATCGCTTTTTTGCGACGTTTTTTTTCTTGGATGGCGTGTGTTCGGAATGCATGGATGAATCGTTCAATGACTGGGACAAGCATGCGTAGAAGCCTTCTAGTTTGCAAATGCTTTATGCTCTGGGGTGAGCTTGGTCATAGACACGTTTCAATCGATCAGTCGTCAGGTGAGTGTAAATTTGCGTGGTGACCAAGTGTGCATGCCCGAGAAGCTCCTGGACACTCCTCAAGTCGGCTCCCGCATTGAGCATGTGAGTGGCGAAGCTGTGTCGTAATTTGTGAGGCGTAAGGTTTGGATCCAGTCCAGCATAGAGAAGATAAAGTTTCAGCCTGCTTTGGATAAGTCTTGGGTAGAGTGCCTTTCCGCTGGCGAGTTTTGAATAAAATACCGGCTGTTCAGTTTTTTGTGGGTGGCCGATTCCATCCCAGTAGAGACGAATTGAATCCAGAGCAGGTGCGCCAATGGGAGTCATCCTTTCCTTCTTTCCCTTACCCTCAACAAGGATGAGCTGATCCTCCCAAAAAAGATCACTTACCTTGAGCCCGCAAAGTTCACTGATCCGCAGCCCGCAAGAATAGAATGTTTCAAGCACTGCGGAATCCCTCAGAAACGTTTCCGGCGAAGTTCCTGTTTTTTGATTGCTCCTCTTTTTTTCCCAGGCCTTGGCTGGAGCTTCCAGCAGTGCATGGATTTGCTCGGGAGTCAGGAATTGAGGTAGTCGTTTTTCTTTTTTGGGCAGCAGGATATTTCGAATAGGAGATTCCTTTACCCTGCCTTTGCGGATGAGGAATTTATAAAAAGTCCTTAAGGCGCTGAATCGAATCTGGGTCGAGGATCGACTGTACTCTTTTCTGCCGAGAAATCTCAGATATGCACGAAACGAATCACGGTCAAGCGCCTTCCAGTCAGGTGCTGATCTCAGGGTTTCCTGATGCCATACAACAAATTCATTGAGTGTCTGTGCGTAATTTCGGCAAGTGTGGTCCGAGGCAGCACGTGCACCCTTCAATTCTTCCATGAAGGCATCAATGAGCGGATCATGAACGGCGCAATTGGAATCAGTGGCGCCCATAATACGTTGGGTCAGGACTCTGAATCTGAATCGCTTGCACCTTCCTCGCGGGGCGCAAATTCAAAACCCACTTTACCTTTGCCTTCAACCACAAGAGCAGCCTCAAATGGGAAGCCTCGTTTTGAGACGAACCCCTTCAAGAAGTCGGTGCGACCTGAGTCGAGAAGCTTTTTGATTTGATCCTCCTCAACAGCTTGTTGCAGCACCACCTTGCCCGATTTGAATTTACACGGCTTGGTGTCCCGTTGGGAATGCTCGCAAAGGTAGTCCGATTCACTCGCAAAAACATTGCCTTCACAGCGAGGGCATTTACCCAAGGGGCTTTGTCCTTCAAAGCTGATTTTTTTGGCGGGTTCTTCTGATTTTGCAGTAGATTTTTTCTTAGTCTTTCTAGGTTCAAATTCAAAGGAAACACCCCCATCCTTGATCGCCAGAAAGGCATTGAAAGCACGTCCGGTTCTGTTCGAGATGAATTTGTTGATCAGTTCGGTTTTGCCGTTTTCGAGCAACTTTCGCACTTGTGACGGTTCAATTTCTCTCTGCAGGATGATTTTACCAGTTTTGAAGTCGCAGGTTTTGTCAGGTCCTTTGGATTTTTGACAGACATAATTCATGCCATGTCCATAGACATTCGCCTTGCATTTCGGACAGGCCCCCAAAGATTCCTTGTCCGTAAAATCAACTTCTTCCTCGTCGTTGTCTTTATCCTTATCTTTGTCGCCAAAATCGAATTCCAGTTTGTGCTCCTCACCCAGTTTGATGATGGCAGCGAAAGGCCAGCCTTGTTTGCTGCGGAAACCCTGAAGCGGGCCCACCATACCCTTGCTTAGAATAGTTTCCATCTCCTCAGGTTCAAATTGACGTCCCGACAATATCTTCCAGACTGAAAAATCACACGCCGAACATTGGTAGGTTTTGTAGGTCTCCTTGACTTTGCCTTCACACTTGGGACAAGGAGTGCTCAGTACACCGAAGTCACCAGGCACCGTATCACTATCAAATGATTTGGCTTGCTCAACAATTTTACGGGTCATTTCCTGGATTTCAGACATGAAAGAATCTCGATCCAGTTGCCCTTGTTCCATGAGTTTTAGTTTATGTTCCCAATCACCAGTGAGTTCTGGAGAACAAAGCTCCGGGATTTGCAATCCGCGCAAAAGAGTAATCAGGCTGAATGCCTTAGCGGTTGGCTGTAATTCCCGCTGATTGCGGATCACATATTTTTCGCGGATTAAATTCTCAATGATGGACGCACGCGTTGCCGGAGTCCCAAGGCCTTTTGCCCCCATGGCTTCCCTGAGCTCCTCATCATCCACCAGTTTGCCTGCACCTTCCATGGCGGAAAGCAAAGTGGCTTCTGAATAGCGGGGAGAGGGCTTTGTTTGGTTTTCTCTCAGATCGAGCTCCTGCGTGGCAACAGTTTCGCCGTTTTCAACCGGAGTCAGGTGATCAGCCTCACCCGTTGGCAGGGCTTTGCCATACACTTCAAGCCAACCTGGATTGATCAATATTTTCCCATCCGTTTTAAAGGCCTCCTCCATCACTCGGGTGATGCGCGTTGTGATTTGATATTCTGCGGGAGGGAAAAAGACAGCAAGAAAGCGGCGAACCACCATATCATAAATCTTTTGCTCGTCATCGTTCAGCTTCTTCTTGGGGCCGAGCGAAGTAGGAATGATGGCAAAGTGATCTGATATCTTGGCATTATTGAAAATGCGCTTGTTGGGTTTGACCCAGCTGTTTCTCTCAATCTTTGAGGCTGAGCTCTCGTAACTGGAACCGGTAAATGCCTTCAATGTTTCCTTTACCGTTCCCAGATAATCTTCCGGAAGGGCGCGCGAATCTGTCCTCGGATAGGTCAGCATTTTATGGCGTTCGTATAAAGCCTGAGCCAATTGCAGTGTACGTCCAGCTGGTAATCCGAATCGAGAATTGGCTTCTCTTTGCAAGCTGGTTAAATCGTATAGCAGGGGGGAAAGCTGTTTGCTGGGCCTTTTCTCTTCAGTAACGGTTCCCGACTGATGCAGGCATTTTTTCTGAATTTCCTCAGCAAGTTCTTTGGACCAAATGCGCTCTGGTCTCAGATCTGGATCACTTTCTTTGTCCTTCTTTCTGAAGCCTTCGTCAAACCAGCGGCCTTCATAATGTCCGGCTTTGGCGTGAAAATTGGCATGCAATTCCCAATAGTTTCGTTCAATGAACTTCTTAATCTTCTGTTCGCGATCTACTAGAATCGTGAGTGTTGGTGTTTGCACTCGCCCGACGGTGGTCAAGAAGAAGCCGCCCGATTTCGAGTTGAAAGCGGTCATTGCTCGTGTGCCGTTGATACCCACCAGCCAGTCGGATTCCGAGCGGCAAACAGCAGCGCATGCCAATGGAAGCATTGCTTCATCCGATCTCAATTTTTGAAATCCATCACGGATTGCCTGCTTGGTCATGGATTGAAGCCACAGGCGTCTGATAGTTTTTTTGGTTTTGGATTCCGTGATAATGTGGCGAAAGATCAATTCTCCCTCGCGACCTGCATCACAGCCATTGATCACTTCTTCCACATCTTTCCGCTTGATGAGGCGCTTGAGTAGCTTGAGTCTCGATTCAGTTTTGCTGATCGGTTTGAGTGCGAAATGGTCCGGGATAACGGGCAACTGGGCGAAGGTCCATTTGCCTCGTTTGACTTCGGTCTCGGGGGGAACGGTGAGTTCCAATAAATGACCTACAGCCGAGGCAACCACATACTGGTCACTCTCGAAGTAGTCATTCTTTTTATCAAAACCGCCCAAGGCACGGCTGATATCCTGAGCGACGGACGGCTTTTCTGCGATGATCAATGACTTACCCATGAGCTATGTTGGCAACGGTTACCAACCGTTGCCCGATACTTGCAAGTGTTTTTTAGCTGAAAGCGCATTTTTCTTTTCAGGCATACTGGCTGATTCATGCGGTAAGTATGGCTTGAGATTCTCCAGAAATACACTTGCTATGTGGAGCTGGAACTTCATGATTGCGTGTCTGTTGCCTTCATTTGGAGAGGCTTCTTTGACTGAAATGATTACGCTAATTTTTAAAACATTGATTGCCATAGGGTTTGGTTTGATCATGGTAGCCTTGCTGTGATGAAACCCCCTTCAGGACATTGGAATCTCAAATTGCTGAAAGATCCTTTCTGGGGCATCTCGATTGCATGCTACGTCATTCACAGGTTTTGGCAGGCCTTGAGTCCTGATTCTGGTTGGATGGATCGTCATTGGAATGATCTGTGGATGCTTCCTTGCGCTCTCCCGTTGATACTGAGCCTGTACGGTGCATTAGGGCTGCGTGCCCATGCATTGCGGGTAACCGGGGCTGAAATCTTCTGGCATGGCCTCTTGTGGGGCTTTATGGCTGAATTCATAGGGCCTTTGCTGTTCGATCATGCGGTTTCAGATCTCTGGGATCTGTTTGCTTATGCCTTGGGTGGTTTTCTCATGTTTTTTCGCTGGCACTCCACTGAACTCAGATTTTTTTCCATTGCACTCCGGTTTTGACAAGTTAGCTGCTTCATACCGCCTGATGGAGAGATGCCTTGCGTCCAGCAAACTTCAAGAGGCGCGCACCGCTCATCTGCACGTCTTGAAGCCTTGCTCTCGAGTACTGATGCTTGGTGAAGGGCCCGGGCGATTGTTGGAGACGCTGATTCAAAGCATGCCTCACGCGCAATTTGTAGTTGTCGATCAAAGTCGCCCGATGATGGAACAAGCCACGCAGCTTCTCATCGCATCAGGGTGTGATCCAGGACAAGTTACCTGGTTACATGTGGATGCCCTGCATACGGATCTGGGAACGGAAACCTTCGATTTGGTGACCACTCCCTTTTTTCTGGATTGTTTCACGCAGCCACAGTTGACCTCCCTCATACCCAGAATTGCAAATGCTTGTAAGCCGGATGCCAGTTGGCTGGTAGCTGACTTCCAAGTCCCGTCAAGAAAAGGATGGCAAAAGGTTCGAGCAAGGTGGGTTCACTGGGCGATGTATCAGTTTTTTCGCAGGGTGACTTTCATCGCTGCCAACCACTGGACAGATCCTGACAGTTTGCTGAGTGCTGCGAATTTCCATCTGCTTTCCAGAAAAGAAACTAACTTTGGATTGATTCGTTCCGACTTGTGGAGACGGGGAAACGGTTCAGTGGCAATGCGGGCGGGCGCCACTCAGTCCTGAGAAATGAGGGCTGAGGCAGGGGGATGCCGGGATCGAGTTCGCGAATGATTAACAGCACCCCCATGATTCACCGGGCAGCAGGGATAAGTTTCTGCAGAGTCATTCGAAACCTGGGGGTGATCCGGTTGCCCCTGGTGTAAATTCCGAACATGACGGGGAATGTTCCCTAGCCGAACGCCAGCATGAACAGCATGGCTGCCAAGGCATTTCCATGGGCGGCGGTGGCAGTTCCTGCGACGTAAACAAGGCCACGGGTTCGCCTCTTGCGCTGCGCTCCAGAACATCTTGGCTGTTTGTGAAAGCGTTTTTAAATTAGGGTGTCCCTCATTGCTGTTCCAGAGGGGACGTGTTGCAGAGTAAATCTTTAACTATGGCATCTGGGCTCCAACGCGCTTCAGCAAGGTTGCTCTGTCAGCCAGAGCCTCAATTTCTTTCATATCTGGTTCCTGACCCCAATTGGCATCGAGCTTGAACGAGATCTTCGGTCTTCTGAGCATGCGCTTTTGTTTCCTGTTATTGAAGCAGGAGAAAGGCGAACACCATGAAACGGCTCATCAGGGACCTGAACTCAGCCCATGGAGGAAAAGCGGTCTTTGAGATAGCTCCAGTGGTAGTCGGGCTGCGTTGGTTTACCTGTCGCATTCTGCATGAGCTGAGCAGGGGAGTATTGTTTTCCAAATTGGTGCACATTCGTTCTGAGCCATTCCAAAAGGCCGTGATAGTTGCCGTTTTGGAGATCTCCAAGCTGGGGGCCAAGTGCTTTTTGAGCGGAGGCGTAAAGTTGCGCTGAATTGAGGTTTCCGAGGGAATAGGTGGGGAAATAACCGAAGCCCCCCATGCTCCAGTGAATATCCTGGAGACATCCCTGCGCATCATCCGGCACCTCGATTCCGAACATGCCTTTGAATTGTTCGTTCCAGACTCCGGGGATATCTTTCACATGGAGATCACCGGCTATCAGTGCTTTTTCCAATTCATAGCGCAAGATGATGTGGAGATCATAGGTGACTTCGTCAGCTTCCACCCGAATGTAGGAGGGGCTTACTCGATTCACAGCTTTTGTGAGTTGTTCAGGTGTAAATCGCTTAAGGGCGGGCAAATGTTCACACGCGATGGAGTGCCAGTCATTCCAAAATGCAGGAGCTCGTCCTACTTTGTTTTCCCAAAGTCTGGATTGTGATTCATGGATGCCGAGAGAAACTGCTTCAGCCATGGGGGTGCCCGCATGTTCACTTTTGAAACCCTGCTCATAAAGTCCATGCCCAGCCTCGTGAAGAACGCTGTAGAGTGAAACCGTAAAGTCATCTGCTTCGTATCGCGTCGTCAAGCGGACGTCATGAGGGCCCAGTTCAGTGCAGAAGGGGTGCGTGGTTGCGTCAATCCGTCCTGATTCGAAATCGAACTCAAGGGCTCTTGAAATAATTTCGTTGAGCTTTATCTGACCAGCTATGGGATAATCATCTTTTAAAAATGTGTCCGTAATGTCCTGGGTTGTTTCGATGGCTTCAGGGAGCCAAGCGACGATGGATTTCTTCAGATCTGCAAATACGGGGCTCAAGGACTCTGTGGTGCAGCCTGGCTCATAGACGTCCATCAAGGCATCGTAGGCAGTTTGCTCGTAGCCGTAGTAATCCGCTTTCTGGCGGGATAGATCGATGATTTGTTCCAAATGATTGGAGAAAATTTCAAATTTATTTTCCCTTCGCGCTTCGGCCCAGGATGCCTTGGCAAGCGAGCAGGTTTTTTCGAAGCGCTCGACAAATTCTGTTGGGAGTTTGACTGATCGATCGTAGTCCTTTCGCCATTCACGGATATTGATCTGTTCGTGAGTGTTCAGATTTGCTTGATTCGATTCGCAGGCTTCGATCAGCTCCTTGACTTTTGCGCCCACCAACCTGTTGTGAGCCATGCCACTCAGGAAAGCTTGTTGATCTGCCCTGTAATCAACACCCTTGGCAGGGAGATAGGTTTCATGATCCCAATCAAGCAACGCAATTGTGCGATTCAAATATCCGATTTCCCTGAATTGGGTTTTGAGTTTTTCGTAATCAGTCATGTAACGAAGCTAAGGTCTTATTCCAGTTGAAAGCGATTAAAAACTCGCGGCCCAGGCGCGTTTATCGGATACTCAGAACTGATGACACAAGAGGAAGCGTTAAAGATTTTTGAACAGACAGGAGCCCTGCTCAAGGGGCATTTTATTCTTCGTAGCGGATTGCACAGTCGTGAGTTTTTCCAATGTGCTATGGCGCTTCAACAAATGCCCATTGTAGAGCAACTGGGTGCAGGTCTGGCGGCTCAAATGAATGGCCTCGGAGCAACGACTGTAGTCGCTCCTGCCATGGGGGGACTGGTCATTGGGCAGGAAGTGGCCCGTCAACTGGGCTTGCGATATGTCTTTGTTGAAAAGGAGGAGGGGAAGTTGGTGCTTAGGCGTGGTTTTAAGATTGAGCCAGGAGAGCCAATACTGTTGATCGAAGACGTGGTAACCAAAGGTGGGCGTGTAGCCGAAACCCTGGAAATCATTCAACAGCACAAAGGAGACGTCAAGGGGATAGGTGTCTTGGTTGATCGCTCCAATGGGACCGTTGATTTTGGTGTGCCATTTCGCCCACTCATCCGAATGAAGGTAGAGACCTTTCAACCGGATCAATTACCCGATGATCTTAAAGGCTCAGAGGCAATGAAGCCGGGCAGCAAGTAAGACCAAAGGTGGTAAGCGGGATTGAGCTGTGATTTGTCTTAGTATTTAAATCTCAGCCCTGCCCCAACTGCTGGATCAAGGCGCGGAGGACGCCAAGGTTGTTTGAGTTTTCCATGTGATGAAATTGGGGCAATATCGCAACCAGCAGTAATGAAGTGTATTATTCGGCCATGCCTTGCTTCGATGTGGAACCTTTTTCAGCATGGATTCGATGCCTGCACGAACAACTGTCCGAATAACCTTGTGAAGCACTCATGACACGATCATGAACTAGGGCCATCAGGTCACCAAACAAAGCCATCAATGGTTGTGTCATCATGACAGGGCTTTGAAGTTGGCAATATTCGGCGTCAAGAGGGCGTGATTACTATTTTTTGTTTTTCTCTGGTTTCCCTTTTTTGGAAGGGAGTTTTTCTTTCATCCATCCTTTGAATCCATCATTCATATGATAAATGCGCGTGAATCCGAGATCTCTAAAAATCTCCAAGGAGCGTCCGCTGCGACCACCCGAAGCGCAATGCACGAGATACGGGGTTTTGCGATCCAGTTTTTCAAGCCGGGATTTAAAATCGCTTTCATAAAAATCCACATGCTTCGCTTTCGCAATGTGACCTGCGACGTATTCCTTTTCAGTTCGGATATCCAGAACGATCAGGTCTTTATGATTCTTGAGCAATAGCCCAGCTTTTTTGGCCTTGATTTCATGATATCCAGCTTTCAGTGGCTTGGTTTTGTTTTCTGCCGGAGATGCGATTCCAATCTGAATGGAAGAGGCAAATGCAAAGGCGGTCAGTATCCAATATGTAAATGAGCGGTTTTTCATAGATGTAAGATGATTGTTATACGTGAAGTAAAAGACGCAAGTCCGATGCTGCGCATTCAATGTGAATGATCGATCAATGAATGTAGCGGAAGTCGACGCATGAAAACAGCGCATGGTAAATGCCTTCCCATGCTTTACGCTGTTGATGCTGGTTTTCGGCCTTACTTAAAAAATTCATGGCGATCAGCTTCTCAGCCTGACTGGGTTCCCTTGAAAGCGTTGCCATGTATGCATGCAACAGTCTTTCGCCGTCTGAACAATCTTTTTTACTCAGCAACTTGGCGGCCGCGAATTCGGCTTGGTCCATGATCCATGCGTTGTTCATGAGATACAACGATTGTGTCGGTCGAACCCCGGGTGTTCGGCGTCCTACGGTGAAACTTGGATTGGCAAAATCGAAGTTATCCAGCAATGCATTCCTCCCCTCTTCACGAAAAATCGGAATATAAACAGATCGTACGCGTGGACTGACAATGCTTTCGTAATCCAGTTTGGCATTACGAAGTGCAGAATCGGAAGACGCTGCGCCAGGCAGCATACTGGTGATGCGGCCTCCACGGAGCTGCCCGCTCGCAATCAGTATCGAATCACGTATTGCTTCCGCAGGCAAGGTTCTCGGAATCATGCGTGAGCGCAGTGCGTTGTCAGGGTCTCTGCTCTGGTTCGCATCTGTGTCTGATGAACTCAGACGGTAAGTGCGCGAAAGAACAAGCTCCCTTACCAGCCGTTTGGTGGACCAATTGTTCTGGACAAAATGATAGCTGAGGTAATCCAGCAATTCCGGGTGGGTGGGGGCATCGCCTGTGGTTCCAAAATTATCCACAGACCTCACGATGCCACGACCAAAAAGGTGCTGCCATACTCGATTAACATACACGCGAGGAGTGAGTGGGTTGTCGGAGCTGGTTAACCATTGAGCCAGCTCGAGGCGTCCAGTTTCTCCCTCAGGGATCGCTGGGCTTGATGCGTTTTTATCGAGTGTGACCTTGAGAAAACCTCGAGGTACTTTTGCTCCAAGTTGATGCACATTACCTCGGACACACACTGCGTAGTCCCCTGCATCCTTCTCCACGCCGACGGTGATTGCCTTTGGCAGAGGCGCCGGTGCGGTATCCTTCACCTTGGCCAGTTGTTGTTCCAATGCCTTGAGCTCAGCTTTTTGATCCTCCGAAGCATCTTTGATCTTTTTTAAAAGTTTGATCGAATTTCCCAGTTGTTTGACCTGATTGGAGTATTCCTGATAATTCTGCTTTCGACCGAATGGTAATTCTAATTCTTGTTCCACCAACTTGGAGACATTGTCCCGGATCAGAGTGCGCGTGCTTCGGAAAATCCCCGCCAGCGCGTAGTAATCTTCTGTCGGGATCGGGTCGAATTTATGATCATGACACCTTGCGCAGCTGATGGTCATTCCCAAAAGGGAACGGCCCATCGTGTCGATCTGTTCATCCACGGTATTCATCCGGAGTAACTCCTTGTCCTGCAGGTCCAGATTCTTGGGGCCGATAGCGAGGTATGCGGTGGCCACTAATTGATTGTTTCGCTGCTCCTGGCTGGACCATGGCATGAGATCACCAGAGATTTGTTCGCTGATGAACAGGTCCAATGGTTTGTCCTGATTGTAAGCGTCAATGACGTAGTTGCGATACCGCCAGGCGTTTGACAGAACGGAGCTGCGACCGCCCCCGGTTGAATCGGCATATCGAGCGAGATCAAGCCAATGACGTCCCCATTTCTCTCCAAATGATTGGGATGCGAGCATTTGATCGATAATGGATTGATAATGTTGCTCGGATGCATCTTTCTGAAAATCTCGTATTTGGTCAGGCGAAGGGGGGAGTCCGGTAAGGTCAAAACTTACCCGTCTCAGAAGTTCCGCTTCACTGGCATCCCGGGTCGGTGGCATCGAGTTCTTCTCCAGCTCAGCCATGACAAAACGATCAATCAAGTTGAAAGCCCAGCCTTCATTCGTGTTTTTGGGGGCAGGAGGGAGAGAAATTGGCCGAAAGGACCAGAATTGTCTGCCTTCATCCAGGTCAATGGCTTCGTCAGCCGATTCGGAAACATCTCCGTCTCTGGGATCCGCAGCTCCCATGCGTATCCAATGTTCGATGTGGGCTATCTTCGATGCGGGGAGCTTGCCTCTCGGCGGCATTTCCAGATCAGGATTGCTGTAAGCGATGGCTTCCAGTAGTAAACTTTTTTCCGGCGCTCCGGGTTCGATGGCCTTTCCTGAATCGCCTCCAGATATCCAACCCTTTCTACTATCCAATCGAAGTCCTCCTTTGATTTTTTCCGATTCTGAATGACATTCATAGCAATGCTCCACAAGCAAGGGGCGCACGTGCTTTTCAAAATAATCAACCGCTTCATCTTCTCCAGCGTGAATCAAACCAAAATGAGCAGCCAGCATCGAGGCTGCCAGTATCCATGGCACTGGTCGCGTCATTTTCATATGGCTGAGGAGTCCCTTCATGGTTCGTTATCGAACTTTACAGAATCTTTGAAGTAATCAAATAGATTTTACACGTACAATGCGTTGCTCAGCGCCGAACGATCAGTTTTTTTTCTTCATGTCCAATGCCCATAGCATCTTGTGGGTGCGATATGCCAAAGCAATAAAGCCCGCAAGCATGGCACAAAAACAAACCGGGACAGTCGTGGGCCACCAGTCTGTTCCCTGGAAAATGATGCATGTGTTGAGTGTGATGATCAAGAATCTGATTTCAGTTGGCCCAATGCCGAAAAAATAAATTTCAAACGCATTGGTTGCTGCAAAGGAAAGAAAGGCATTCACCATATAAGCGCCCGCAACGATCAGTATACCGACAAAATACCAGGTAAGTCCTTCCGGGGCGATCATCATGTAGCCTGTTACAATGCAAGATTGAAATACGTAATCCAGAAGATGGTCCATGTAATAACCCCATTTGATGAGCCCCGTCTTGCGGTAACGGCCCAAAGCGCCGTCAAAGAGATCGCTGACATACTGAGCAAGGATCATGAGCGAAACCAGCCATAGCCACTCCAGGTTTTCCCGGGCTTTCCAGCTGAACACCAAAATCAAAGCTGACCAAATCAAAGTCAGATAAGTAAGGTGCCATGTTTCAATCCACGATGGTAATTTGGGGACCCAGTAATTCCTGAAATTATTTTCCCATCGCATCAAAACGGATTTCCCAACCTTTTGGTCGCCCTTGAACTCGTGGTCGCTCATCTTGAAACCTTAACGATTCCGCTTATGCGGGAGTAGAAAAATTTCATTGGATATTCCGACTCTAAAGGTAATCTTTCAAAGTGATCCATCTGATAAGAACGTTCTTCTGCGACTTATGATGACCATGATTTCTAAAATGAATGCTTTACGATTGAGCCGATTCTTTTTTTGCCGATTCGGGGTGTTTGTCACTCTTTCATTGATGCTGTCCCTCCATGGTGCGGAACCTTTGCATGTCGTCTTCATGGTGGGTGAACAGGAATATGAAACTGCGCGCACACTTCCTGAATTCGCAAGGCAAGAACTGACCCCCAAGGGGATTGTCAGTTCCTTTGCACATGTTTCCAAGGATGATCCGAACCATTTTGAAGGATTGGAAGCACTGGCTGATGCAGACGTCCTGTTCGTCAGTGTGCGGCGAAGAACGCCCATGGAAGCTCAGATGCAATTGATTCGCACGTTCTTGAATCGGGGGGGGGGCAGTCATTGGCATACGGACATCCAGTCATGCATTCGACCGCGAACCGCCCAGTGCGGATCACTTACGCTGGCAGTCCTTTGATCGCGATGTGCTGGGAGGACATTATGAAGGGCATTACGGAAACAAGCCACCCATCGACCCTCCATCGAAAATTTCCATACAGGAATCAAAGGAAACGCATCCTGTGTTAAAAGGCATCGAGCAACGTTCTTTTTTATCAACCTCGCATCTTTACAAAAACCGGGAAATGTCGGCCAAGGCGACTGTCTTGATGGATGGGGTGGTTGTGGGCAGGGAGGTCAGGGAACCAGTGACCTGGACGCATGAAACGTCCTCAGGTGGCAGGGTGGTATACACTTCACTGGGCAACACGGGTGATTTCGGAATCCAACCTTTTCGACGTCTGTTACTGAATGCCATCCATTGGGTAGCGGGTCGTGCAGTTCCTGAGCAACTCATTCACCCTGGGCTTAAAGGAGATTTTGATCCGAGTGCTTCCCACAATGGTTGGGTGCCGATGAATGTGCCTTCAGCATGGGAACAACATCCAAATGGGGCCTTTGCCGATACGGATGGCTTTGGGTGGTATCGTGCATACGTGCACGTACCAGAAGCCTGGCGTGGTAGTCGTTTGCTGCTGGTGGTCGATGAGGTAAGTGACGTGGATGAAGGTTTTTTCAACGGTATTAAAATCGGTGCCAATGGTGCCATGCCTCCCCTGTATCAAAACCCTTCGAGTAATATACGCCGCCCTTTCGTGATTGATCCGGACTGGATCCGTTACGGTGAGGACAATCTGATTGCATGGCGTGTTTATGACAAAGGAGGGCAGGGTGGGATATTGAAGGGGCCGGTGCACTTGAGCCGTCGCGATGATGCCATTGATCTTCAGGGAACCTGGTTGTTTCGCCCCGGAGATGCTCCCTCCTGGAGTCAGTGGGATCACAATCCTGACAGTGCTGAAGCCAAACAAGCATCTGCGCAATTCAAACAAATCGTCGGAGTTGGGTTTGCCGGTCACGTCGGGATTGTGGACGCGGACATAGGGGGAAGGCAGCGTCGCATCCAGGAGGTTTACGAAAAATTCAAAGGCAATACCAATGTGCATGCCCTGACTGAAGGGAAGGGAGCTCCGCTACCTCCCGACGCAGCGCTTGAATCTCTCGAGGTAAGCGATGGTTTGAGCATTGATCTCGTTTTGTCAGAGCCTCTGGTGAAACAGCCCCTCTACATTGATTTTGATGAGCGTGGAAGGATGTGGGTGGTTCAATATATTCAATACCCCAATCCGGCAGGCCTTGAAGTGTTGACATGGGATAATCATTTGAGAAAAGTTTTTGACGCCGTACCTCCGCCCCCACCATACGATCGGCCAGAGCATCAAAAATTTATAGGTAAAGATAAGATCACTGTGCATGAGGACACTGACGGTGATGGTGTTTTTGATACCCATAAAACATTTCTGGATGGTCTGAATATGTGTACTTCATTGGCTTTTGATCAAGAGGGCATATGGGTCATGCATCCACCTTATCTGCTGTTTTATCCAGACCGAAATCATGATGATCAACCCGATGGTCCTCCTGAAGTGCACCTGTCAGGATTTGGTTTGGAGGATACTCATTCGATCGCCAACAGCCTGAAGTGGGGGCCTGATGGTTGGCTTTATGGTGCCACCGGAAGCACGGTCACCGCGCGCGTCAAAGTTGAGCGAGGTAAGTCAAACAAGGTGTATCCTTTTTTTGGTCAAAATATCTGGAGATACCACCCTGTCACACACCATTTTGAATTGTTCGCCGAAGGAGGGTGGAACACTTTTGGTGTGGATTTTGACAGTAAGGGGCGACTTTATTCAGGTACCAACGGGAATCTGCAGTCGGTTTATTTTGTTCAAGGCGGTTACTATCAAAAATCTTTTGGCAAGCATGGACCTCACACCAATCCCTACACCTTCGGTCATTTTTTCGGATTGCCCATTGAAGGTGAAAAAGTGCGCCTCGTGCATCAGTGGGTGCTCTATGAAAGTGGCGCCATTCCGTCGCTGGAAAATCATTTCGTTGGAAGCAACTCGCTGGCTAACAAGGTGCACGCACTGCGCGTGATGCCCGACGGCAGTACGTTCAAAACCGCCGAAATTGAATCGCCTGTAACGACTTCGGACAAATGGTTTCGGCCAGTGCACAACGTCATAGGGCCGGATGGAGCCATCTATCTCTCTGACTGGTATGATGCTCGCATCACGCATGTGGATCCCAGAGACAATTGGGACCGTGAGCGTGGGCGTATTTATCGCTTGCGTGACGCGCGCCGCTCCCCCGGCTATGCCATGGATATGCATCTTAGCACGACCGAACAGCTGGTTTCATCCCTGTCGGATCAAAATCAATGGGTTCGATCCACGGCTCGTCGTTTGCTGCGCCAGAAGAAAGATCCTGCTGCGGTCGCACTGCTTCAGGAACGATTGACCAATGCGGAAGGAGCGACTGCTCTGGAGGCCTTGTGGACCCTGGAGCAAATGCAGTCTCTGGCCGAATCCACGCGTCTTCTTTCACTGAACCATGCCGATCCTCACGTGCGCTTGTGGGGCGTTCGCTTGAGTGCGGATGTTGTGCCGCTTTTGAGTTCTGCGGTTTTTAAATCCGTCATGCATTTGGCGAAAACGGATTCAGATCCTGAAGTGATTTCACAAATTGCAGCAAGTGCTCAACGACTCCGCCCCTCGCAAGGTTATCCCTTGGTTCAAGCGCTTTTTCAGCGCGATGAATGGTCCAGTGATCCCTACATACCGCAACAGATCTGGTGGGCTTTGGAGTCTCAGATTCGCCAGCAACCAGAGGGAATGCTTGCGCTGCTGGATACTCCGGATCAGTGGCAGTTTCTTCTGTTGCGTGAAACGCTGTTGAGCCGTCTGAGCCGCAGGTTGACCTCTGAACAAGATCCGGACAGTCTGACTCTCTGTGCCCGCCTCTTGATGAAGGCGCCGGATAAGGATGCGGTTTCGTTGCTGTTGGAGGGGATGGAATCCGCGTTGCAGGGATCTCGCCTCGAGGTTTTACCGGATGCATTGGACAAGGCCCTGAAATCAGTCACGGCAAGGTTTGGGTCGGATCCTTCCTGGGGCGGGTTTGGCCTTCGAATTGATAGTCCGTCAGCTTTTGTCTCTGCCCGTGAAATGGTGGCTCACTCTCAACAAACAGAGGGGACGCGGATCGCCATGATCAGCCGGCTCTCGGAGCTGCGCGACCAGCCATCGGTTCTCATCATGCTGCAACTCATCGGTGAGAGCCATGCTTCTGAATCACTCAAGCTCGCTGCGATGAATGGACTGCGTCGATTTGATGATGATGCCATTGCGGAAGCCTTGCTCGATCGATTGCCACAACTCGAAGGAGACCTCCTTCAAACCGCATTATCCGTGATGGCCGGGCGAACGGAATGGACCGTTGCGCTTTTAAGGGCAGTAGATCAGGGCGCATTGGCAAGGGAAGCCATCTCATTCGATGTCTTGATCACCATGCAGCAGAGGGGGGATGAACGGATCGGCTCTTTGATCAAGTCCAACTGGGGTAATCTGCGTCAACCGAAAGCTGCCATTACCACACGCATCCATGAGGTCGAGACAACATTGAAACGTCTGGACGGAGATGCTCGCAAGGGTAAGGAGCTTTTCGCTCAAATCTGTGGGGCCTGCCATGTTCTGCATGGGGAGGGTCGATCCATTGGGCCGGAACTCACCGGTTATGATCGTGGTAATCTCGATTTCCTGCTGCCGGCTGTTCTGGATCCAAATCTTGCCATTCGTGAAGAATTTGAACTTGTGACCTTGACGCTGCGCGCAGCAGACGGGGAGCTGGAAGGGGCTCTGTTGACTGGTTTCATTTCGGGGATGGAAGCAGGGGTTCTCTCTCTGACCGATCTTGCCGGTAACCTTACCCGGATCGCGGAAACCGATGTCGTCAAACGCGAGCATTCCACTGTTTCCATCATGCCTGAAGGGCTTCTGGACACGTTGACGGAACAGCAGGTCGCCGATCTTTTTGCGTATTTGCAAAATTAGGATTTGTATTTGTCTGCCCGATTCAACAAAGCTGTCATCACGCCCCTGAAGGCAATTGGGCATGCACCTGGCTAAATTAAGATTAAGAGATTTTCGGAATTATCGGCGATTGGACATGATGTTTGATCCCGGTTTCCACCTGTTGCTGGGTAACAATGCTCAAGGAAAAACTAATATCCTTGAATCCATCTATCTACTTGCCACCTTGCGTTCTTTCCGTGGCGTTGGTGCCGCCCAAATGATCCGACACGAGCAAGCGGGATTCTTTGTCGGCGCTGAAATCGTGGGGGTTCAGTCTGATGTGATCAAGTATTACTGGTCTTTGCGTGATCGCCGCCTGACGCTCAATCAGGATCCGGTCAAGCGTCTTTCCGATTTCTTCGGAACACTTCGTTCCGTGGTTTTCTGTACTGAAGATTTACAACTCGTCAAGGGAGCGCCACGGATTCGACGGCGGTTCATGGATCTTTTACTTTCTCAGACCCAGCCCGCTTACCTGGGTAATCTTCAGCAGTATGCCAAGGTATTGCGATCGAGGAATGCCATTTTGAAACAGCATCGACCCGACCAGGATGTGCTTGATTCCTTCACGAGAGAACTCGTTCATTACGGGCAAGCATTGATTGAGGCGCGCAAACAATTTGTGCCGCGCCTCTCCCCACTTGCACGTCTCTCTTACCGTCGAATATCTGATGATGCCGAGGAATTCATGATGGTTTATCACCCTACGGTGCAGGGAGATTTCAGGGAAGAGCTGGACAGAGTAAAGGTCAGGGAAAGGCAATACCGATCCACTCTGGTGGGGCCACATCGTGATGATCTTAAGTTGCTTCTGAATAATCAGTCTGCAGCTCAATTTGGCAGTGAAGGTCAAAAGCGTAGCTTGGCCATCTCCTTGAAAGTCGCTCAGGCTGAATACCTGACCGGACTCTTCGGGCATCCACCTGTTTTATTGATTGATGATGTGATGGGGGAATTGGATCTAGCTCGCCGCGGTGGCTTGATGCCATTGCTTGAACGATCCCATCATGCCTCTGGTCAGGTCTTTATGACATGTACCGAAGAAAACTGGCCCAAGGAACTTGGGAGGCGGTTGATCCGGTGGAAAGTAGATCAAGGTTCCATTCAACATGCTGATTAAATTGGAGATCAGTGCTTGAAGAGGATCTGGAAAATGACGCGGGCGCGCTTTTTGGCTTTCCAATGTGCTTGATTTCCATAAAGTGTTGCCGGTTTTCGGCTCAAAAAGGCCTTAAAAACACAAAAATACAATTACAAAATAAAAGATTCCTATGCCAATCGCAACTCCGAAGCAATTCGCAGCCATGTTGGACGCCGCACAAAAAGGCTCCTATGCCTACCCGGCGATCAACTGTACAAGTATCATGACCTTGAATTCTGCCTTCAAGGCATTTGCCGATATGAAATCAGACGGCATCATTCAATTCTCCACAGGTGCGGGTCAGTTTGCTTCAGGTCTGAACAACAAGGATGCCACCAAAGGCACCATCATTCTCGCTGAAGCCGCTCATCGTCTCGCGGAACAATATGACGTGCTCGTGGCGCTCAACACGGATCACTGTCAGCCCAAGGCAGCTGCGACTTTCCTCAAACCTCTCATTGAAGCCACGGCTGCGCGTCGCGCCAAAGGGGAAAATAACCTCTTCCAGAACCACATGCTTGATGCATCCATTCTTCCGTTGGAAGAAAACATCGCCATTTCAAAGGAATATCTGAAACTGGCTGCTGAAAACGAGATTGTGCTGGAAGTCGAAGCTGGTGTAGTGGGCGGTGAAGAAGACGGCTCCGCAGGCACTGAAGACACTCCTGAAGAACATCTATATACGACTCCTGAAGACATGCTGGCCGTCTACGAAGCCTTGCAGTCCATTGGTCGCTTTACGTTTGCTGCTACGTTCGGTAACGTCCACGGGCACTACAAGCCCGGCGCTGTGAAGCTTCGCCCTGACATCCTCAAGGATGGTCAGGCAGCTGTGGTCGCCAAATATGGTGCCGAGGCAGAGATGGACCTGGTCTTCCATGGTGGAAGCGGTAGTTTGCTCGAAGAGATCCGTGAAACACTGGACTACGGTGTGGTTAAAATGAATGTTGATACCGACACACAATATTCTTTCACTCGTCCGATCGCTGATCATTTTTACAAGAATTATGATGGCATTCTCAAAGTCGACGGCGAAATCGGTAACAAGAAGGTGTATGATCCTCGCAGTTACCTGAAAGCTGGTGAAAAAGGAATGGCAGATCGCATTGCTGAAGCGTGTTCGGATCTTCGCTCTGATGGGAAATCCATCTTTGGAGACGTCTGAGCCAATCTCATTTTCAATCAAAAAAGGCGGTCCATTACGGGCCGCCTTTTTTTGTCATAATCAACCGGTATGATCCGCGCTGGGGCTTCTCATCATTGGCATGGCTGCTTCCAATGATAGTATTCTCAGCCGATGGGGATCGGGCGTCTCACTGGCGGGGTGGTTTCAGTAATCCAGAACGCCATAGGTAGAATCGAACCACAGCCCGTTGAAATCAAACTGCATGACAGGGGGGCTGGCTTCTCCGTGAATCCAGGTGAGCGTGTTTTTACGATTCAGGTTTTCGCTGATTTCGTCCACTAATTCCTGATCAAAATGCAGTATGCTGAATCTGCCTTGTCTGAGTTTGTTTCGCTTCAATGCTGCAACAGCCTCTTCAGCCAGAGATTCAGATGAAACAGTGATGACCCATTTGCTCAAAGGTGTTTTGGTAGCGACTTTTTTGATCCTTTTGAAATCGTCTGGCTGACATTCACCCCATAATTCGTAATCGCCTTGCAGGTTCCATTTTCCAAATGAAGGTTGGTAGGGCGTGTCTCCGTTCAATGGCTTTCCATTGATCTGGAGGTTTTCTTCAAAGAGCACCGCGTATGATAAAAGTCGGAGTGTCAAATGAACGGCCTCTTCCCATCCATGCCGAACCATTTCAATTTGATTCGGCAGCTGACGAGTTGGATCATGACTTTTGAGATCTACGTGGTAATGAAAGCCCTTCATTTGTTTTTAACCAGCAACTTCTGCGCAGTGCAGGAGGCTAACGGGCGAGGTACATAACAAACGCCTCTCCGAAAGGGAAGAGGCGTTTGTCTTAAAACGTCCATCCAAATGCATGATTGCGTTGATCACATCCTCACTCGATAAAACTTTTGTCTGACAAGGGGAGAAGGATTCTTCAGCTTATTTAACAATACAATTGTAAAAAACGCATACGAATACGAACGACTCCGCTTATTCCTTTTACCTTTTTATCGTATCTGACGCCGCAAAAGGACGGGGGTATCCCCATTTTCGCTGTCATATGCAAAGGGTTCCCAGCCTTCAGGAATTTCCTCAGATGATGTCTTGATTACCCATTTCTGATGACCATCCCAATTGTCGGAAAAGCGACGGCACAATAGGAATGGCGTAACTTTATCTCTGCTATCATAGGCAAAGGGCTTCCAGCCCGCAGGGATTTCCTGAGATGATCTCTCGATTTCCCACTCTTGATTTTTGTCCCAATCGTCAGAAGTCAAACGGCGTAACCAGAATGGATCAAATTTATCATTGCTGTCGTAAGCAAAAGGTTCCCAACCTTTGGGAATTGTTTCGGACGATGTGTCGACTTCCCACTTCTGATTCTTGTCCCAATCAACGGAGGCACTGCGCCGTAGAAGGATGGGGTCCACTTCATTGTTGCTGTCATACGTGAAGGGTTCCCACCCGACAGAAATTGTTACGGATGATGTCTTGTATTCCCACACTGCTATCACTGGGGGTTTCGGTGTGAAGCCCACCTGATAGAACCGGCTTGAACCCGAGCTTACGGTTGTAAAGGGGCTGGATGCGTTCTCAATAACCGTCCATGGTCCGGCCACATTTTCAGCACTCATCAGACTTCCTCCACCTTCCCAGGTGATGGTGATTTCATTCCCTGAACTCGTGATAGCCAATTCAGTCGGTCCACCAGTGGTCTCACCGAGAATGTTCAGTTTGACGGTATCTTCTGAATAGTCGATTTCCCAGGAAAGCCCCTCAGCCAAGGTGGCCTCTGAAAAATCGGTTTCACGAAATTCACCTTCAATCGTGCCACCTTGTATCAGAGTAAAAGATTCCCCGCCTTTGGGTGTATATCCATCGAGGTTGACTTTGAGGATGCCCTGAGCGATACGTGCGATACCT